>CAJYXJ010000010.1 GCA_913778085.1 uncultured Chryseobacterium sp. | reverse complement strand
AGACGGCTGGATAAAGACCATGAAAAGACACCTGAAAGTCAGCAATATTGGATATTATGGCAGAATTGTCAAATTATCCTCAATAAAATCAGATAAATAATACAAATCTTTTTTAAACATACTCTAACACAAAATATTCCATATTTCATAAAACTTGAGAAAATTTTTTAGATAATCCTCGCGGAACTTTTAGTAATCAGACGAAACTGTATGTCAAACCAAATAATGTCACATGGATAAATGTAAAAGCCCAATAATTAAATAGATTAATTGAGTATTTCAAGATTATTAGTTTTTAAGGCCAAAAGCACCCAAATGGATGCTTTTTAAATTTCGTTTAACTAACTTTATTGGAAAGCCATTCAATTTGTTTAAGCTTTTGACCTCCGATACAGCGAAAAATACGGATCTTAAGTATCTGAAAATGTTTTACGTAGTAATCTTATTTGACTAATTGTGTTTCAAACATAATATTTCCATCATTATTTTCAAGCGGGATTTGTTACTCTTCATCAACCTCTTTATTACGGATGCCGATAATTCTTAATTCATAAATTTCTGTTCGGCTTCATTCTGAATCAGATCAATTTTCGTGGTTGCTTTTCTCTGTAAGAAGTTGGAAACATTAAGTCTTATTAGGATCTTATTGTTACCATAGCTTATATATTTTAAGGTATTAATGTGATAGGAATTTTACACCAGTCGGTGTTATCAAGTTTTTTCCATAATGTATTAGTTAATTTATTGACCACTTCAAAACCCGCCAAAACATTCGGATAAGCCGTGTTAAGATCAGCTTTTGAAGAATAGTCCGTCGTAGTTACAACAAGTTCGATAGATTCTTTAGTAACGGCTGCTCTTCCGTTTGCCGCTTTAAGGAGAGCTTTCGTAAATGTTGGCAGTGTTACCGTTCCATTTTTCAAAATGTGAAATGCATCTGATCTTGTACTACCATTTTCACTTCCATTTCCAATGACGAAAAGTCGGTCGGTAGGCTGCCAGTAGGTTGTTTCTTGTCCTGTTCCAATGGTCGCAGAGCATCCCATAATAGTTTCCATGTGTGATGTCGCCTGATTGGATGTTCCTCCTAGAAGACTGACTCCATTAGCTTTGGCTATATGATTAGCCCCGCCTACAATAGCTACATTTTGCATCCATGTATCGTTAGTACTGGAACGCAAACTGTTTAAGACAAGAACTCTACTTGCTGAATTTCCAATCGTAACACTATTTGAAGAAATAATTGTATTATATGCGCCGTTATCAATTGCATCGAAAGCTGCTACCTGTACACCGTAATGACCTACTTTACCGGTTCTTCCTAAAGCAAGTGAGTACATTCCTTGTGATCTCGCATATTGACCGATAGCAACTGAAAATTGACCGCTCGCATTTGCCATATTTCCGATAGCCACAGAAGCCTCGCCTGAAGCACCCAAATCGCTATTGTAAATATTAGGATCATTATAAAAATCGTGTGATACAAGCTCAACCGAACCCCTCCCTATAGTGGAAGAGAAATAAGCGGGATTTTCTGTCCTGAAAAAGCTCGATATTCCCGTATTTGATCCCGTTGTAAACTTCATGACGGATTGGGTGATCTTGTCCTGAACCCCTACAACTCCGGCTGAATTTATTACAAGCATTTTTGTAAATGCAGCATCCCCTTGTGCATTTGCCGGATTTGCCAGATTTAAAGATGATAGTTTGGTTGGTCCGGATACTTCAAATTTATATTCTAAATTACCGGCCCCTGTTCCAATGCCAACCCTGCCATTAAGAGGGTTTGTATAAATATCACTGGACTGAAAAGATGAACCATTCCAAAAAACAGCATAATAAGAAGTGGTAGTCGGTGTATTCAGTTTACTGTCTAAAGCAGATTGTAAGCCCTGTACCATCGCCATAGTTATATTTGTTAATCCGGTAGGCAGATAATTTCCTGAAACGGTTTTATCGCCGCCTTTAAATATAAACAAAGAGTAGTTGCCGTTTATAGGTACCGCTATAAAATCATTCTTTTCAAAAGTATAGTTTCCTGAATTTGTAATAAAAGATGATAAGCTTGTTTCCGTTGCTGTGATCAGTTCTGTCAGTCCTAAGCTTTCAATCTTATCCGCTCGGATTTTACCATTCTGAACAAAATCAGAAACCATCATGAACAAAGCGTTGATCTGAGATTTATTGTAAACTGCCGAATCCTGATTCTGATCAACCAAGGCGACATTTGCCGGAATATCACCGACACCTAATTTAGCACGCCAGGCAGTTCGGTGTACCGTGTTTAAATTGGTCGCATCCAACTTTGCCAGATAGCCTGCATGGGCATTGGAATCGGCGAGATGTGTATTAAATGCTTCTATACTGGCAGTTTGCTGGAATAGGTTTGAAAGCCCGGATATCTGATCCGCCGGAATTGCATCGTCCTTATGACGAAAAGAAGACCATGAAGCTGTAAATTGTGCTTCGGTCGGAAAATCACCGGTCTGGAACCAGTTTAATATGGTGTTTAAAGGGGTATTCATATTTTTTATTATCTGAAATTTATTTGGTAATTTGGAATGTCGTTAGGTCATAATTTTTTTAATAACAACAATTTTTTCTGAAGTGCGCAATTTTTACTTTCTCATTTAAAAATTCGGGTGCTTTGTTTTATCATAATTCGTTCTTTAGTGTTACGGTGCAAACTTACAATGATGCTTGCCCAAAAAAAGAATATTTGAGGTTCTCATAACAGTCTTTGCAGTAAATGGGATTGGATCCCCGGATAATAATTGTCTGAATTAAGATGGATAAGATTGATGAATTGAATATGCCGAAAAGCAGATATAGAATTCGGAAATTACATTTGACAATATGGTAACACCTGACAAAGATTCTTGTACATCAGTATCGGGGATAATTCAAAGCTCCGAAAAAAATTAAATGAATGGTGGAAACATCTCGTAAATGAAGCACTAAGGTCGATAGAACACCATACCAAATGACCGGATGAAATCCTATAAAAAAAGCAGACAGGGTTTCGCCTGTCTGTACAGGATAAACATCAATGTTTTCCCAGATCAATAGTTTCAATAAAAATAAAAAATATAATACCAGGCAATGGTCAATTTCTATAAAATTTAATTCATAAAATTAACATGCGAAGCGGATTGATCATTGACGATTCACTCATCACTACTAATTCCATCCTTTAATCGCACCGCCTTTAAAAATCTCCTCCGCTTTTTTCGCCACTTCATCCGATTCATATGCTTTTACGAAATTCTTTACCTTTTCTGAATTTTTATTATCCTCTCTTGAAACGATGACGTTCATATAAGGAGAATCCTGATCTTCCTTGAAAATCCCCTGTTTGTTGGCATCCAGCCCGGCCTGGGCAGCGAAATTATTGTTGATGATGGCAATAACAATTTCCTTATCATCTAATACCCTTGGCAATTGTGGAGCCTCGATTTCAAGGATTTTCAGCTGCTTGGGATTAGCCACAATATCCGTAACCTTCGGAAGCAGTCCGATACTTTCTTTTAATTTCAGCAAACCGTTTTTCTGCAGCAAAAGCAGAGAACGTCCGCCATTGGTAGGATCATTGGGGATCACAACAGTACTTCCGTTTTGCAGTTCGCCGATGTTTCTGATCTTCTTTGAATAGGCTACGATAGGGTAAACAAAAGTATTCCCCACTACCGCAAGCTTATAGCCCCGCTGCCTGGACTGCTCCGTTAAATATGGTACGTGCTGAAAGGCATTGGCATCGATATCGCCGTTGTTCAGGGCTTCGTTGGGAACAACATAGTCGTTAAAAGACACCAGCTCCACATCAAGGTTATACTTTTCTTTAGCTACTTTCTTAGCCGCTTCGGCAATTTCCTGTTCCGGGCCCGAAGTAATCCCGACACGGATAAAATTAGGATCATCCTTCTTTGAAGAATTACAGGAAGTTAACAGAAAAAGAACAACCGTTACAAAACTTAAAATCTTTATTTTTTTCATTGTTAATTATTTTCATTTAAAAAACGGCGAAAAGGAATAGGTATCTTTAATAGACTAATAAAATATGGCTTTTACCTGCAGGCTTCCTTTCCGCCGATCGATGGCCGGATCTCCAAACCACCACACGAGTTCACATTCACACTATATTAAAAAAATCATCACTCATCATATCCTCACTCACATCCTCTCTAACCCGCATACTCTCACACACCATTACCGATGATCAAACCTTTTCGCCAGCCGGTCTCCTGAAAACTGGATAATAAAAACAATGGCAACCAGCAAAGCCAGTACAAGATTCATAATCACCGCGTCATAGCCTATATAGCCGTATTGGTAGCCGATCTGTCCCAATCCGCCGGCTCCTACCGCACCACCCATAGCCGAATAGCCCACCAGCGTAATTAAAGTAATTGTCGCATTGTTGATGAGAGAAGGTAAAGCTTCCGGCAGTAAAATCTTCCGGATAATCTGAAGGGGAGTGGCGCCTAAGGCCCTTGCAGTTTCTACCAAGCCGTGAGGGACTTCCAGCAGGCTGTTTTCCACCAAACGGGCAATGAAGGGTGCTGCGCCGATACTTAGCGGGACCAGTGCCGCATTTACCCCGATAGACGTCCCGACCAGGCTTCTCGTAAAGGGAATCATCCACACAATCAGGATAATAAAAGGAATCGAACGGAAGATATTGACCAGAATGGAAAGGATTTTGTTATATAGCCTGTTTTCCAGCAGTTGTCCTTTTCTTGTCAAAAAAAGCAGAATTCCCACAGGCAGGCCTAAGACAAAACCGAAAAATCCCGATACGAATGTCATAAAAACCGTTTCCCAGATACCCTTTGATAAAAGGGAAATTACCGTCTCACTAAGCATATCCTCTTACCGTATTTTGAATTTTATGCTGATTGAAATAATAGATCGCCTGCTGGTTTTTCTCTTCTTCACCCTGTAGTTGAAGCAGCAGTTTCCCGAAATTTGAATCTCCAAGATATTCGACGTCTGCCTTCAGCAGTTTATAAGGGATTTTATATTTTTCATAGATGATGAAAAGCAATTCTTCAACAGAAATCTTTTCGTTAAGTTCTACTTCAACCAGCGGGAAAAGTCCCTCCTGCGGTTCTTTCTGTAGTTTTTTATTCAGTTCCTGGGGTATGGTCATAACACCTGAGTTTAAAAATTGTTTGATAATCGGGTTTTCCTTATCGGAAATAATCTCCCTTAAAGTTCCTTTGGTAATAAGCTTTCCTTGATCGATTACGGCAACGTGGTTGCAGACCGATTTAACAACTTCCATTTCATGGGTAATCAGAAGGATGGTAATGCCAAGCCTCTGATTGATGTCCTTCAACAGCTGCAGGATCGATTGTGTGGTAGCTGGATCCAGCGCACTGGTCGCCTCATCGCAGAGCAGGAGATAAGGGTCGTTGGCCAGGGCCCTCGCAATGGCTACCCTCTGTTTTTGTCCACCCGAAAGGCTCTTGGGATAATCATGGGCTTTTTCTTCCAAACCAACGATTTTCAGTAAATCATTAACTTTTTTATTGATTTCAGTTTTATTGGCATTGTCCAATTCTAAAGGAAGCGCAATATTTTCAAAAACCGTTCTGGAAAACAGCAGGTTGAAATGCTGGAAAATCATCCCGATCTTTTTTCTTTCGTTTGCCAGCTGCCGGGATTTTAATTTCATAAAGTCCTTTCCGTTGATCACAACTTCACCTTCATCGGGCTTTTCCAGAAGGTTTACAGTCCGTATCAAGGTACTTTTTCCGGCTCCTGAAAATCCGATGATGCCTACGATATCGCCTTTTTCAATATTCAGGCTAATACCGTCCAAGGCTTTAAAAGACTGATTTTTCTGATGAAAGGTTTTTGAAATGTTTTTGATCTCTATCATTTTTTGATCCTGTTCTTGTTAAATAAAAAAGGCTTTACAACGTGGTAAAGCCTTTAAAAAATATGTCATATAAAAGTAAGGTCAACCACAGCAAAATCGTATGTCCGGCATACAGCAATACATCATCATGGTATTGATGGTCTGCTTTTTTATGGAATGGGTTCTGAATAATGACTTCATTTTATTTTTATGTCCTGATTACGGTTGCAAATATAAGGCATTAATTTTTATTAGTCCACTAAAAAAGTAGACTTTTTGTAAAATATTTTAATGCCGGTATTTAAGTTTTTGTATTTCAGGTGTTTATTTTTTTTTTTTTTTAATTGAATTATGAAGTATGCATTATGAATTATAATTGAATTCATTCTTTTGAGGGATATGGTTTTTCATGATAAGATAAATAAACTGCTTTGAATAGCTGTGAAATAGAATGAAATCTATCTTTTATAAAATTCTGAGGGCTAGTGGTTAATATATCGATGGAAAGAAGCTTCCGGCTTCCTTCTTACAGCCTATTAACCTGGTTTCTGCTTTTGGCCTACGTTAATCTGCACTGAACCTCATTTATTAAACTAGTTAAATGCATATCAGTTTTCACCGTTCTAAATTTGTCATATCAAAATCAAGCAAAATGGACAATAGAATTTTAGGCCTTCATCATATTACAGCGATTGCTGACAACGCACAAAGAAATTTAGACTTTTATACCAAAATTCTGGGCGTAAGGCTGGTGAAGAAAACCGTAAACTTCGACGATCCGGGAACGTATCATTTTTATTTCGGTAACGAAGAAGGAACGCCGGGAACAATTTTAACCTTCTTTCCCTGGGAAGGCATTGGGAAAGGGACCAACGGTTCCGGACTGGCCACGCATATCGGCTATTCCGTTCCAAAAGGAAGTCTGGGATTCTGGAAAAACAGATTACAGCAGTTCAATATAAATGTTGAAGAAGAGGAGATCTTCGGTGAAAAATTAATTTCCTTTCAGGATCCGGATGGTTTGCAACTTCAGTTCATTGAATCCTCAACGCCGGATGACAGAAAAGTCTGGACGACCGGTGATATTAAACATGAAAATGCCTTGAAAGGATTCCACAATATCACCTTAACCTTGAAAAAAGCTGATCGGACGATTCAAGTACTGACCGATATTTTCGGATACAATTTACAAAAACAGAAGGGAGAAAGATACAGGTTCTCAACTGATGCCATTGAAACGGCAAATCTGGTGGATATTATAGAAAATGATAAAATCCCATTGGGAAGAAATGCAGCAGGAACCAACCATCACGCGGCTTTCCGGGTAAAAGACGATAAGGTACTGATGGAATTTCGTGAAAAGGTATTGTCGGCAGGATTCAACATCACTCCTAAAATCGACAGGGATTATTTCTATTCCCTGTATTTCCGTGAACCGGGCGGCGTCCTCTTTGAAATTGCAACCGATAATCCGGGATTTACCATAGATTAGCCGCTGAATGAATTAGGAAGAAATCTAAAGCTTCCGAAACAGCACGAAGCACTGCGTGAAAAAATCGAAGCCGTGCTGCCGAAATTATCATAGGTTATTACCCAGCCATTTTAAACATCGTAATTTTAAAACATTAAACAAAATAGTATGGAAACAACAAAAGTCGTATTAGGAAACGCAAGAGGCGAGATTCAGCTTTTTTCAGATGAAAACAAAGCCGGAAAAATGGACATTTCCGTGATCAAGAATAAATTAACGGTGTATCACACCGAAGTGGATGAACAATATGCAGGAAAAGGCTTTGCCAAAATCCTGCTGGACAAACTGGTTTCGTATGCACGGGAGAACGACCTGAAAATCGTTCCGTTATGCCCGTATGTACACGCCCAGTTCAAACGCAACCCGGAAACCTATCAGGACGTCTGGTTCAAAGAATAAAACCTTAAATCCTAAACTTTAAACCTTGAATTTTAAACCTTAAACCTAAATATCCTCATGTCACTCATCACAGGCCTTCACCACGTCACTGCCATTACCGGCGATGCCCAGGAAAATATAGATTTTTATACCGGCGTTTTAGGGCTTCGGCTCGTAAAGACCACCGTGAATTTCGATTATTCCGAAGTATACCATTTTTATTTCGGGGACGAATCGGGCACGCCGGGAACCATTATGACCACTTTCCCTTATGGAAAAGGACTGGTTAATGGGAGACACGGCAAAGGCATGCTGAATACCACGGCTTTTTCGGTTTCCATCGAAGGACTGGATTACTGGATGAACCGCCTGAATCAGTTTAATATTCCTTTCAAACATCCTCAGCAGAGGTTTTCGGGCGAAGTGTTCATCTATCTCGAAGATTTCGACGGATTAGGGCTGGAACTGGTCTTTACGGATAAAGACGAAAGGAAAGGGTATAACAACGGTTTCATTCCGAAAGATTTTACCCTTAAAGGAATTCACCATGTAGAAATCTGGCTGGATGCTTACGAAAGAACGGCTGCTTTGCTGACGACCCGGATGGATCACCGGTTGATTTCCGAAAGCACGGACCGTTTGAGATTAGGTGTTGAAGACGTTCCGGGAAAATATGTGGATCTCCTTTGCACCCCTTCCGCCCTGAAAGGATTGGCCGGAAGAGGAACGGTTCACCACGTGGCATTTGCCACACCCAATGCTGAAACCCAGCTTCAGATGATCGACAGGCTGAATACGCACGGCTTGGGACATACCGAGGTAAAAGACCGGAAATACTTCACTTCCGTTTATTTTAAGGAACCGGGAGGTGTGCTGTTTGAAATAGCTACCGCGGGACCGGGATTCGATGCCGATGAAGAACTGGCCTCCCTGGGGGAGCATCTGAGCCTGCCGCAGCAGTTTGAAAGCCAGCGGGAACAGCTGGCTGAAGTATTAACGAAATTTAATTATCCTACCGAAAAATACAGATAAAATGAGCCATATTTTAGACATAAAAACAGGCGGAAAACCACTGGCAGAAGCTGGAAAAGCTTTAATTATGATTCATGGAAGAGGAGCAGGCGCAAAGGATATCCTGGCACTTGCACAACATTTAAACGTTGAAGATTATGCTTTGCTGGCTCCGCAGGCTGCCAACGGAACCTGGTATCCCTTTTCATTCATTGCACCGGCTGAACAGAACGAACCCTGGCTGTCTTCCGCTGTTGAAACCATCGGAAAAACGGTACAGACCGTGTTGGATACAGGAATAAAAACTGAAAATATATACTTTTTCGGTTTTTCACAGGGAGCCTGCCTTACGCTGGAGTTTCTGGCGAGAAATGCCCGGCGGTTCGGTGGAGCGGCCGCCATTATCGGTGGGGTGATCGGGGAAAAAATCAATCGGGAAAATTACAAAGGCGATTTTGCCGGGACACCGATACTCCTGGGAACCAGCAATCCCGATTTCCATGTTCCGGTGGAAAGAGTTTATGCTACTGCCAATATTCTAAGGGAAATGAATGCGGACGTCACGGAAAAAGTCTATCCCAATTTCGGACATTCCATAAACCAGGAAGAAATAGAACTTGCCAATACCCTGATATTTAAATAAATTAAATTACTTTTATTAAAAGAAATTTAGTCAGCAGAAACCAATACCCATAATCAATAACTCATTACTCATCATTTATAACTCATAACTCATCCATATGGCAATATTACACTTCCTCGTCATCGGCAAGAATCAGGAAATCCTCGACGTTTTAAAAAGAATCATCGAAAACAACGAAGGCTGGAAAGCTGAGATCCGGAGTGACGAAAATACCTGTTACCGGTATATTGAAGAAAACCGGGTGGATATTGTTCTGCTGAGTTCCGGTCTGGAGGAAGAATTTGAACAGGAAATTAAAGTTTTCTGTGAAAATCTGGATAAGGACGTGAAAGTAATTGATCATTACGGAGGCGGAAGCGGCCTGCTGAAGAACGAAGTTTACACACTTTTTCCTAATTTGCAGCCTTAAACTGCAAGCATGCCCGAAAATATTATAAAAAACGTTACTCGCTTTATTGATCTTACCGAAAAGGAAGAACAATTTTTTACCGACTCCCTGACTCTACAGACCTTTCCTAAGAAAACCGTCCTGTTGCAGGAAGGGGAAATCTGCCAGTTTGAAGGGTACATCCAGAAAGGCTGCGTAAGGGTATATTACCTGGATGACAACGGATTTGAAGTTACCGTTCTCTTTGCCATCGAAGACTGGTGGATCAGTGACATCGCTTCGTTTCAGGATCAGAAACCCTCGCGGCTGTATATTGAAACCTTGGAAGATTCGGAAATTTATATGCTGAATCCCACAACCAAAGAAAAGCTGTTGAGCGAAATTCCAAAGTTTGAAAGGGTCTTCAGATTACTTGTTCAACGGAATCTTTCCACCCTGCAGAATCGTCTGGTCAATACCATTTCCAAAGCCGCCACCGACCGCTACCTGGAATTCATCAAAGTATATCCGTCCATTCCGCAAAGGGTTGCGCAGTATTATATTGCTTCTTACCTCGGGGTTTCCAAAGAATTCGTAAGCACCATCCGGAAACGTCTGGCCACCAAATAAAAATAAATAGGATGTATGCAAAATTCCACCCACTGGAAAGGTGGGAGATTCTCTGAATTTTTGACGGGGTTGTTATGAGGTGCAATGATTTCTAATCAATTCTTTACAGAACGATAAGTCATACGGAATAAATTACCGGCCTCTCGTGAATTCGATTATATTTAATTTGTTTCATGAATGTAAATGAAAAAAATAAAAAGATAATCAGGATTTTAAACTAAAATATCATTTGATATTAAAGACTTTTAGTCATAATATTGACAGAAGAAACTTCCGGCATCCTGCACCTCTCTTCCAGCTTGTTAATATATTGTATGTTAAAATAAAAAAATCAGATTTATTAAACCAGTTAAACAAACCACCGTTTTCAACTTCCTACCTTTGTCTTATTAAAACGAATAAACAACACACCGATATGGACAGAAAAGATTTTTTAAAAAAAGGATTAATGGGAACAGGAATGTTCGTGGCATCTTCATCGTTAGGAAATACGATGAAAAATGAAATCGACGAGATCGAGCCGCTGGAGCCCATCGGCTACAACCATCTGCCGAATACCGATTCAAAAATAAAAGACAACTCCGTACTACACAAAGCGGATTCCCGCGGTAAGGCTGATCATGGCTGGCTGGTGAGCCATCATACTTTTAGCTTTGCCAATTATCACAATCCGGAAAGAATGCACTTCGGCGTACTAAGGGTGTTAAACGATGACATCGTAGCAGAAGGTAGAGGATTCGGAACCCATCCGCACGACAATATGGAAATCATCAGCATTCCGCTGGAAGGCGACCTGGAGCACCAGGACAGCATGGGAAACACGGCAGTGATCAGAAACGGCGATATCCAGGTCATGAGTGCCGGAACGGGAATCATGCACAGCGAATTCAATAAAAACCGGGATCAGCCGGTAAAATTCCTGCAGATCTGGGTCTATCCGAACAAAAGAAACGTCATGCCAAGATACGACCAGATCACTTTGGATAAAAGCCAAAGAAAAAACAGGTTCCGGCAGATTCTTTCCCCGAATGCGGAAGACGAAGGCGTATGGATCCATCAGGATGCCTGGTTTCACTTGGGGAATTTTGAAAACAAGATCGAAGCGCAGTATCAGATTAAGAAAAAAGGGAACGGCGTCTATCTTTTCATCATCAGAGGCAGCGCAGAAATCGGAGGCCAGAGAGTGGAAGAAAGAGACGGTTTCGGCGTCTGGGATCTGTCAGAGGTAAAGATCAAAGCGACGGCAGAAGAAACGGAAATTCTTTTGATGGAAGTGCCGATGATGATGTGATTTAAAGTGAAATTTTTATACCTACTATAAATAAGCTTTTATCTAATGAGCTTTACATTAAATATAAATAACAGCAATTTTTAAGTTTTGTAACATTTTTATTTATCTTAAATTTGAAAAAAAATTAGATGCTTAAGACAGTAAATATTAAAAACTTTAAATCGGTTTGGGATTTGAAACTTGATCTTGGTAGAGTCAATGTTTTTATTGGAGAAAATGGTTGTGGAAAAACATCTATATTAGAGGCTATCAGTGTTGCCAGCGCAGCACTTTCAAATAAACTCGATCAGGAATTTTTATCATCTAGAGGAGTTAGGATTACAGAGCCTAGATTAATGAAGTCAGCGTTTAATATTTCTGAAAAAGACGATAATATTGATATTGATATTTCAAATACTGAATCAGATTTTGTAAATTACAAAATTAATTATAAAAATAAAAGTTTAGTAATTGAGGATTTTAATACTAACATTAAGCCTCAGTTTTCTATTAAAGAAATATTAGAAGTCTTTAATAAAATTTTATCTTATGAAAAATTAAGTGCAGAAAATAACACTGAATCAGAAAAGATTACTGAAAATAAAAATAGTAAAGCGATTCCAAGCTGGTTACAGCAATTTGCTGAAAATTCATCAAATGATGAAGAAAAAAATATAACTACTGATTTTGTAGATAAAAGTAGTCCGCAGCTTGCAAAAAAATTAAATATTTCTAACTTTTTAATTTACACACCAGAAAACTATTTTCTACGACGTTTTGAAGAAGAAGTACAAATAAAGCCTATTGGAGTTAGAGGAGAAGGTCTTTTTAGTCATTTAGTAGAATTATTTAAAGAAAATCCTGAATTTTATAAAGAACTTTCTGAGAACTTAAAACTTATAAACTGGTTTGATGGAATGGAAATTCCTCCAGATCTGAGCTTTACAGAAATGAGATTGAATATAAGAGACCGTTTTCTTAAAGAAAGTATTGAATATTTTGATCAGAGAAGTGCAAATGAAGGGTTTTTATATCTTCTTTTCTATTTTACCTTATTTTTGAGTAATGAGACACCTGAATGTTTTGCGATCGATAATGTTGACAATGCTCTCAATCCAAAACTTTGTAAGGAATTGATAGAACGAATAGTTGTGTTGTCAAAAGAGAAACAAAAACAAATTATCTTAACAACCCACAATCCATCTATTTTAGATGGGCTTAATCTCAAAGATGATGATCAAAGGTTATTTGTTATATATAGAAATGCTGACGGACACACTAAAGCTAGAAGAATAAAAGCTCCTAAAGAAATAAACGATATTAATATTGCTAGGCTTTCAGAAGCATTTATAAGAGGGTATATTGGAGGACTTCCTAAAAATTTTTAATATGCAAATTGGAATTATTGCAGAGGGACAAAGCGATCAAATTGCAATAGAAGCAATTGTTCAAAGTTATTTAAATAATAAGGATATTATACTTGATCCATTACAGCCTAAAGAAGGTGAATCTGGTGGCTGGCCATTGGTAATTAAATATTGTAAATCTAAAGATTTTAAAGAGGCTTTGCCATATAATGAGGGTCTTATAATTATCCATATTGATTGTGATGTCTTGAAAGGAGATGGTCTTCCAAATGATTGTGTAATGCAGTTTAATAATCTTTCGAACGAAGAAACTTTTGAAATGGTAAGACAAAAATTTATTGAATTTATTACTCCTGAAATTTTTAAAACCGTTGAAGATAAAATTGTTTTTGCAATAGCTATCGATTCTATTGAATGTTGGTTTTTACCAATTTATTATAATCAAAAATCGAAACAAAACAAAACTACTGGGTGCTTAAATACATTGAATACTGAGCTCGTAAAAAAAGAAGGGTTTTATATTGATGAAAAGGATGAAGCAAAATACAGAACTATCTCTAAACATTATTTTGAGAGAAAGATGATTGATAGATGTTATAAAACAAATGAAAGTTTTAAACTTTTTATTGATGATTTTAAAAGAGCTTTTGATAATTATGAAGAATAATTGATTCTCGTTATTAAATATAAAATTTAGTCGTTGGTTATTATTTGTAATTAATTTTTCCAGCCGTACACAAAATTTTCTTGCTTATTCAGTTTGTGTTGTGTAATGAAAAAGGAGTTCGTACCTTGTTAAAAAGCAAAATATAACAAAACGAACTCCTATGAGCCAAAGCCCGTACAAAAG
>CAJYXJ010000009.1 GCA_913778085.1 uncultured Chryseobacterium sp. | reverse complement strand
CTTTAGCCCATAATTTAAGAAAGAAGGTTGCATGATGATGACAACTTTTTCTTTTCCAAAGAATGCCGGAATTTAATGAATATAAAAATCCGCCTCACTTGGTGGTTGTGAGACGGATTCTTTTTATAAATAAAATTGCATTTTTTAATAATAATTTAATACTTAAAAGAATTTTCTATTATTTTTGCAAAAATCCATATTCCATACTATGAATAAAATTTTATTTTCGTTTATGTTGATTCTTTTCGGAATCAATACAGTCTTTGCACAAAGAGACACGGATCATTGGTTTGCACCTATGGCTGCCAGAAGCTCCGTTCTCTCGAGTCCGCAGCAGGCCTTGTATTTTTCTACAGACTCCACTACCCCCTTTCCTGTGCAGATATTCAGCAATAATGTGTTGATCGGTACAGTAACAATCAGTAAGGGAAGTCCACAGACATTTGCAGTGCCGCTTGCAGCCATTATCACTTCTGCTGAATCAGACCTTTTTACACCTATCAGTAAAGGATTATATACAAAAGGTACCAGACCCTATTACGCAACCCTGCGTTTTTCCGTAACAAGTCACGGTGAAATCCTTACTTCAAAAGGGAAAGCAGGAATAGGAACAAAATTCTATGCCGTAGTATCACCAATAGAAAATATTACCACTGGATCAGCATCTTCTACGATTCTTAATTTTATGGCAGGGATTATGGCTACGGAAGACAACACCACCGTTACCGTTTCCGGATATTCCCCAAACACCGTATTTACCAACGGATGGACAGGGGTGACAAACCCGACAATAACCTTTACCCTAAATAAAGGACAGTCCTATATTATAGAAGGGGTCGGAAATACGGCAGCCAATAAAAAAGCATTCATCGGTTCCAAAATAATTGCCAATAAACCTATCTCGGTAACCAATGGAAACTTTAACGGGCAGTTTGCACTCACCGGTTCTTTTGACGGATCGGATACCGTAATGGACCAATCTGTGCCAACGGACAGACTCGGAAATGAATTCGTCGTAGTAAAAGGAAACGGAGACATCAGCAAGAGAATGGAAGACGCACTGATTGTGGCTACCGAAAATAATACGGAAGTATACATCAATGACGGAACCGCACCTGCCGCTGTTCTTAACGAAGGGCAAAGCTACAGGGTAAATGAAGTAAGCAACACAAATTACATCAACCAGGGTAATAATCACTACAACATGTATATCAGAACCACAAAGAATGTATATGTGTATCAGTTATTGGCAGGAGTGGCGAACAGCAATGCCACCATCGGCTTTAATTATATCCCGCCGTTGAATTGCTACCTCCCAAGAAAAATTGATGAAATCGGGATGATCAGCATCCTTCCGCCTACTACAAATAATGTAAAATTAAATATCCTGACAGAAAAAGGGGCTGCAGTTACCGTAAACGGGGCTGCTCCTACAGCTGCTCAGGGACCTTATAATGTTACGGGAACCAACAACTGGGTTTCTTATTCCGTACCCAATGTGACGGGAAATATGACAATTACTTCTACAAAAGCTGTAACTGCCGGAATTTCCGGAGGCAGCGGGGTTGTGGGATATGGCGGTTATTTTGCAGGATTCTCCTCTATCCCTGTAATTGCAAAACAAACCGGCGAATGTATTCCGGGTCTGATCCTTGAGGTAGATGACGGGTTTGATTCTTACCAGTGGTTCCGGGGAAATACGGCCATTCCCGGAGCAACATCCAATACCTTTACCCCGACACAAGCAGGAAATTACACTGTAAGAGTTGTTGTGGGAACCTGTACTCCTGTAGTTACACCGGTATTTAAAGTATTTACCTGTCTTAATCAGACAACAAAAGCATTAACGGTCTGTGAAGGCTTCCAGAGCGTAGTTCCTTCATTTACCAACTCTACCCAGACGTATGTTCCAAGTACTGTAACAATCGTTACACCTCCGACAAACGGTACTGCGGTTATTGATCCGAACGGAGTAATCATCTATACTCCGACCTTCGGATTTGCAGGAACGGATACGATCGTTTATAAATTCTGCGGGAATGATCCTGAATTTACAGACTGCGAACAGGTAACTTTAACGTTCACTGTTTCGGCAAGCCCGGAAGTAAGTGATGCTACTTTGAGATCATGTTTCATCACGGCGACTCCGGCTATGGCCCTGTTTGATCTTACTACCGCTCTGGTAACCAGTACGGCGGGTACTACTAAAAAATATTATCCTTCTCTTACAGATGCCCAAAACGGAACAAACCAAATTTCAAATTTTTCAAATTATATCGCTCCGAATGGGGTTGTTTTTGTAAGAGTGAGCAATGCAAACGGATGTTTCAGGGTGGCAAAGATTACACTGGTGGTTCTTCCTCCTGTATATTCCAGTAAACTTGAAGATAAGATTATCTGTATGGAAGATACCACCACACTGGACGCAGGTCCTGGCTTTAATTCGTATAAATGGAGTACAGGCGCGACAACCCAGAGCATTACCAATGTAGCCGTAGGAACATATTGGATTGATCTTAAAACAGGAGAATGTGTAACAAGACAAACGGTAAAAGTATATGCTTCCGAGCAACCGGTTATTTCCAATATCGATATTTCAAATAATACCGTTACGGTAAATGCCCTAGGCGGTACTGCTCCTTACCAATATTCTATGGATAACATTAAATGGCAGGATTCCAATATTTTTACCAATGTTCCGAGAGGAAACCATACATTCTACCTGAAAGATTCTTACGATTGTGATCCTATTGATGTGGAGGTTACGGTACCGAATCTGATCAATATCATTACACCAAACGGAGACGGCGTAAATGATGTGCTGGATTATTCGGCACTGGCTCATAAACCGAATTTCGTATTCAACATTTATGACCGTTACGGAGCAAAAATGCATCAGGGAAATAAAACCAACGGCTACAAATGGGACGGTGGCGTAGGAGGAAAGAAAGTACCTACCGGAAACTACTGGTTTGATCTCAGCTGGAATGAACCGAACAGCAAACAGACTCCAATAAAATATTCAGGGTGGATTGTTGTTAAAAATAGAGATTAACAAAATTTAGACTAAATAATTACAAGCACAGTGTTTAACTGTGCTTTTTTTTATTATTTTCCCATTCAATATGAAATAAAAGCCTATTTTTGTTAAAAGCTAAATTTAAAGCCATGAAAAAACAGCTCTACTTCTTACTTCTGTTTATTTTATCATTTATTAATCTTTCGGCACAAAGAGATACGGAACACTGGTTCGCACCTTTTTCTTCTGCCAATTTTTCTTCCAGCACAGCAAAGCAGGCTCTTTATCTTTCTACAGACTCTCTGGTTCCTTTTGCCGTAGATATCTATAACAACAATGTTGTAATCGGTACAGTTACCATCAGCAAAGGTAATCCACAGCTTTTTGATATTACTGCGGCCAACATGATCGGATCAACTGCGGCAGATCTTTTCAGCGTCGGTACAAAAGGACTTTACCTGAAAGGGAGCAAACCTTTTTTTGCAACGTTCAGGTTTATCGTTCCTGCCCATGGGGAAATTTTAACCTCTAAAGGAAAAGCCGGAATCGGGACTAAGTTTTATGCCGTTGTTGCACCGCTTACCAATACAGGATCATTCATGAACTTTACCACAGGTATTCTCGCTACTCAGGACAACACGACGGTTACCATCTCCGGATATGCCAATAACGTAGTCTTCACAAACGGTACGACGGCCGCTGCAATGCCCACCATGACGATCACCCTTAACAAAGGACAATCTTATATTGTCGAGGGAAGAGGCAATCAGCCCGGAAATTTAAAAGGTTTTATCGGTGCCAAAATCGTTTCAGACAAACCGGTATCCGTTACGAACGGAAATTTTCTCGGGGAATATAATATCGGAACCCCCCTCACCAACGGAGATATCGTAATGGATCAGTCCGTTCCTACAGACAGGCTTGGAAAAGAATTCGTTCTTGTAAAAGGATATGGGAATATCTCAGCTGCTACAGAAGATGCCCTGATCGTTGCGACGGAGAACAATACCCAGATTTTTGTAAATAACAACCCTATCGCTGTCACTACTATCAATGAAGGCCAATATTACAGGGTGAATGAAATCAGCAATACCAACTATATCAATCAGGGAAATGATCATTACAATCTTTATGTAAAGACCTCGAAAAATGCGTATGTATATCAGCTTCTTGCCGGCACTGCCAATTCGAGTGCAACAATCGGTTTTAATTACATACCTCCGCTCAACTGTTTGCTGCCCAGAAAAATTGATGAGATTGGAATGATTGAAAAGCTTCCGCCGAATGTTACCAATACTATTAAATTAAATATTTTAACGGAAAAGGGTGCAGCAGTTACGTACAGCCTCAACGGCGGAGCACCCATCACCCCTACTGCCACCCAGGGCCCATATGACGTCAGTGGTACTGCGGACTGGGTTTCCTATTCTATAACAGGCGTTACGGGAAATGTATCGATTCTTTCCACTAAGGCCGTTACTGCAGGCATTGCAGGCGGAAGCGGTGTTGTAGGATATGGCGGATATTTTGCAGGTTTCACTTCCATTCCTGTCATCAGCAAAACCGGAGACTGTACCCCCGGAATAACTTTAGAAGTGGGAGACGGCTTTGAATCGTACCAATGGTTTCTAGGCCCCAATCCTATTGCCGGAGCCAACACTTACACCTATACTCCTATGCTTCCCGGAATTTATACGGTAAAAGTGGGAATGGGAGGATGCTTTGCCACAACTCCCGTTTTTACGGTAGAATCGTGTTACGAACAGACTACCAAAAGCCTGGTGGTTTGTGACGCTCAAAAAACAGTCATTCCGAAATTTACAAATCATACGGTTGCCATTGCCGCAGGCACCCTCCAGATCGATACGCCTCCTGCTCACGGAACGGCAACCATTGATGCCGCAACAGGAAATATCATTTATTCCCCAACAGCGGGATTTGTAGGTAATGATGTCCTGATTTATCATTTCTGCGCCAACCCTTCTACGGGAGTGGGCTGCGAGCAGGTAACCATGACGATGATCGTAAACCCTAATCCTACCGTAAAAAATGTATCCATAAGATCCTGCTATATTCCTGCGAAACCTACTACTGCATTATTTAATCTCGAAACGGCACCGGTGACTGCCGCAACCGGTGTGGTAAAAACCTTTTATCCTACCCTTCAAGATCTTACCAACGGAACAAACGTGATTGTGCCGGCCTCAACTTTTATTTCATCCGATACCAAAGTGTATGTGAAGGTAACAAATGGGAACGGATGCTACAGTATTGCGGAAATTATGCTGGTTGTTATTCCGCCGGTGAAATCAAATGTTCTGAAAGATAAAATCATATGCATTGAAAATAAAGCCGTATTGGATGCAGGCCCGGGATTTGACGGCTACGAATGGAGCACCGGGGAAACTACCCAGACCATAAGTGCAGGAGTCGGAACTTATTGGGTAAATCTGAAGTCAGGGGAATGCTACACACTGCAGCCCGTACAGGTAAGCCCTGCGGTACAGCCCGTTATTACAGGGCTTGATATTAAGAACAACACCATTACGGTAAAGGTAAGCGGGGGAACACCTTCTTACCAATATTCGCTGGACGGCATCAAATGGCAGGATTCAAATTTCTTTGAAAACCTTCCCAGGGGTGAAAACAGTATTTATGTAAAAGATTTCTACAACTGTGAGCCGATCGATGTTACCGTAACGGTTCCTAACCTTCTGAATGCCATTACTCCTAATGGAGACAACAAAAACGATTATATCGATTATTCGGAACTGTCTTATAAAAAAGATCTGATATTTACTATCTACGACAGATACGGAAACAGGGTGCATCAGGCCAACAAATTCAACGATTACAAATGGGACGGAAGCATATATGGTAAAAAGCTTCCTACAGCCACTTACTGGTATGAGATTACCTGGACCGAACCGAATAAGGCACAGACACAGATCAAATATTCAGGCTGGATACTCTTAAAAAACATCGATTAAAACTTCTGATTAAAATACTGAAAACCATGATTTTGAAATCATGGTTTTTTGTTATTTTTTTAACAGGGTAATACTTTTTATTATTAAATTTGTGTTAAAAGGCAACCTAAATGAAGAAAACTCTATCCCTTTTATTTGTATTTTATTTTTTCACCTTTACATTTGCACAGCTGGATAGGGAACATTGGTTTGCCCCAATGGTAGACAGAACGGGAAATACCAATCCTTATCAGCGATTATATCTTTCCACTAATCGTACAACCCCTTTTCCCGTAAGCATTTATAATAACAATATCTTAATTGCTACGGCTACCATCAGCAAAGGCAGTCCTCAGAAAGTAGATATTTTACGGGATTACATCATTACCTCCCAACAGGCTGATCTTTTTACGCCGACCACAAAAGGACTTTATGTAAAAGCTGAATTTCCTTTCTATGCCAACTTACGGTTCTCCGTTTTCAATCATGCGGAAATTATTACCTCAAAAGGAATTCCCTCCACGGGAAAAACGTTCTATGCGGCTAATGCTCCCATTACAGTCAATAATTCAATCCTGAATTTTATGACAAGTATTCTTGCAACGGATGACAATACTACTGTTACCATATCAGGATATAAACCAACCGTACAGTTCTCAAACGGAACCACAGGAACCACGACCCCGACGATGACGTTTACTTTGAACAAAGGACAGTCTTACATCATCGACGGGATCGGAACCAATACGGGAAATTTCGATGGCTTTATCGGAGCTAAAATTGTAGCGAATAAAAATGTAAATGTTACCAACGGAAACTTTAACGGACAATATGCAGGGAATTTTCCAACAAGTTCCGATATTTTGATGGACCAGGCTGTTCCGGTGGAAAGATTGGGAAATGAATTTGCTTTGGTAAAGGGCAACGGAAGCATCGGAGCCAATATGGAAGGCGCACTTGTAATTGCCACTGAAAACAATACGGAAGTTCGTGTAAATAATGAAACTGCTCCTATTGCCACTTTAAATATCGGGCAGTATTTCATGATTCCGGATACAAAATACCAGCTTCAGGGGAATGGGCATTACAATCTATATATCAGGACATCTAAAAATGCTTATATATACCAGGTACTTGCCGGGGCAAACACGGCTGGAGCTGAAGTAGCTACGGGAGGTTTTAACTTTATTCCTGCCCTGAACTGCTATCTTCCGAAGCAGATTAATGAACTTGGTCTTATCGATGAGAACTTTGTTTATTCCAACGGGAACCCGAGTGGAATTTTAAATATTCCTACCAAACTGAACCTGATTACCGAAAGAGGCGCTGTTGTTACCGTAAACGGAGTTGCTCCCCCTGCTTCTACAGGCCCTTTTGATATGACAGGAACAAACAACTGGGTAACCTATGGCATCCCGAATACTACAGGAACCATTACAGTCAATTCTTCAAAGGCCATAACAGCGGGCATAAATGCAGGAAGCGACGCCGTAGGTTACGGTGGTTTTTTTGCCGGATTCCCCACGCAGCCTGTTATCCTGAAATCCGGGGGCGACTGTATTCCGGGAATCGTGCTTACGGTCGATCCTATTATTTATGACACTTACCAATGGTATATCGGCGGTGTGCTGATTCCGGGAGCTACCGGTTCATCAATCACTCCTACACAGCCCGGCTATTATACGTGTTCCGTAACCATGGGAAGCTGTGCCCCACTGATCACTGAACAGTTTAAGGTACTGAACTGTACCAGGCTTACCAATACCACTTATGGAGTCTGCAACACCAGAACTATTACTCCGACGTTTACGAACTCTACCCAGACACCGGTACCTTCGACGGTAGCTATTCTTACCCCACCGACTTTGGGAACAGCCACCGTAAATACCACGACCGGAGCAATTACCTATACGGTTACTAATCCCGGAACGACCGGAACGGATACGTTCAGTTATACATTCTGCGGAAACGATCCCAATTTTCCGGATTGTGAAACGGTAACGGTAACCATCAACATTCAGGTGCTTACAGTAAACAATGCTGCTCTCACAGCTTGTGACAATGGATCAGGACAGGGAATATTCAATTTAACCACAGCAAATGTTACCAGTAATTCTCCGGTAACGACTACATATTATACCTCTTTAATAAACGCCCAAAATGAAACTGCCGGAACAGCCATCACGAATCCGGGATCTTATTCTGCTACGAACGGAACGATCATTTATGCAGTGGTGAAAAACAATATCGGCTGTAAAGCGATTGCACAGATTACCCTTAATCTATACCCTTTTGCAAATGTGCTGAGTAATTATACGGGAACCTTCTGCGACGATAATCTGGATGGTATCGTGAATGTAACATTATCGAACATTACCCCTATTGTTTTAAGTAATCCTTCATATTTTACCAATGTAAAATATTATGCAAATATTACTGAGGCCAACCTGGGAAGTACGAATACACTTCCTAACAACTGGTCTTACACGACGACGACAACCATCTATATCAGGGTGGAATCTCCCGACGGATGTCCGCCGGTAATCAAGCCGCTCACTTTTACGGTCGGGGCCAAAGTGGCACTGCTTAAAACCAGCCATACCGTAACGATGTGTGACGATGATCTGGACGGAACCAAATCAATTGACCTGTTATCTTTCATCAACCAGTTTACAACGGATCCGCAGGTAACTGCAACCTTTCATCCTACTTTATCGGATGCACAGAATAATACAGCAGTCCTTACAAGCCCTATGAATTTAACCGGTACAACTACCGTTTACATTAGATTTCAGAAATCAGGCGTATGCCCGAATATTGCATCGATCACCGTAACTGTCAAAATTCCTAAACACTCTACTGTCCTTGCCAATAAAATTATCTGTCCTAAAGCTTTGACTACCCTGGATGCAGGCCCCGGCTTTGACAGTTACCAATGGAGTACCGGAGCCACGACCCAGTCGATTTCCAATGTATCTTCCGGAGCTTATTTTGTAGATCTTACTTTCGACGGATGTACGTACCGGCAGACGGTAGACGTTACGGAATCTACCCTTCCCGTAATCACAATGATCGACATCAGCGGAAATACGGTCACCGTGAGTGCCAGCGGCGGTACCCCTCCATATGAATACTCCTTAGACGGTACGGCATGGCAAAGTTCCAATGTTTTCAATAATGTACCCCGCGGAAACCATGTGCTCCACGTACGCGATTCCAACAGATGTGAAGAGGCCATAAGGGATTTTGTAATTATCAATCTTATCAATACCATTACTCCGAATCTGGACGGATATAATGATGCGATAGATTATTCTTCTTTAATGAATAATGATAATATTATTTTCAGGATTTTCGACAGGTACGGTGCTGAAGTTTTCAGAGGATCATCTACCAACAGGTTCATCTGGGACGGAAAAATAACAGGACGTCCTGTGAATACGGCCACCTACTGGTATTTCATCAGCTGGACAGAATTCGGGGGTACTACAACGGTGAAATATTCAAGCTGGCTTTTGGTAAAAAATTACTAATTCATAAGATTTAGTTTAAAAAATTTAACGGTGAATTTTAATTAAAGATAACCTATAACATTCCTTAACAGTTTTGGTTTAAAGTTTAATATAACTTTAACCTGTTTTCACTTCTGAAATAGGTAGGAGTTGGTACAATTTCTGTGTAATTTTGCCATATTATATGAAGAAGCTATTTACCCTCTTGCTGTTGGTTTTTCTGGCAAAAATTAACGCGCAGTCATATTCCGGCGAAGTATTCCTGAAAGATAATTCCGTATTGTATCTCAACCAGATTTACGTTACCAATCTTTCCACACTGAAGACGGTTCTCAGCGATTATAACGGTGATTTTTCCATTCCGGCAAATCCGGGTGATGTGATCCGGTTCACGTCCATTGTAACGGAACGGAAAGATATTAAGCTGACGCCTCAAATGATCGATCAGAAAAATTTAGTGGAACTGAAAATTGCTTATCACGATATTCAGGAAGTCGTGATCAGCCGCTTCAGGCCTACCGGAAATTTGAGATATGATATCAATTCCATACGAAAAGAAGATAAGGCACTGGCCATAAAAAAAGTAATTGGTCTTCCGGAACCGAAAGGCGACGGAACCCCTCCTCAGCTACCGGTAGCCGGATTACGTGACGGCGGGCTTACCTTCAGTCTCGAAAGCATTTATGATATCCTTTCCGGGGAAAGAAAGAAAAAACAGCGTTATGTAGCTTATGAAAGAATGAACAGTTCCATTACCCAGATCAAGAATTATTTGGGAAAAGATTATTTTACAAAATTTAAAATTCCTGAGAACCTGATCGACAATTTCCTTCAGTTCGTATACACCTCCGAAAACATCGAGCCTTATGTGCTGGCAGGCAATTTTGAAGCGATAAAAATTCCTATAGAAAAATATCTGCCGATTTACCAACGAAGACTTAGAAACTCTCACCTTCAGGATGTTGTAAAATAATCCGGATTACTTTCGATAAAAATTAAAAATGTATATTGCAAATTCGCAGTATACATTTTTTGTTTTGTTTAAATAATGTTTAATTTTAGCAAAAATTAAGTGTATGAATCCTACAGCTTGATTAACCCTGTAGTTTTATCCGCCAATAACCAGAATAAGTAAACTAAAAGAGAGAAATCACAATTATCTTTTTTTAATCCAAATATTAGTAAATGAAAAAGTTACTTTTATTCTTCAGTGCCATTCTTTTTATTAATCTTTCAGCACAATCGAGAGATAAAGATTACAGTAACATCTTAAGGAGCAAAAGCATCTATGAGATCAATGCCTTTTTAAGGGATGCCCACCCGGATGATCCACGAAGATCCGTATTGAAGCCACGGGTAATGGAAATGATGAAAGAATACATTAAAAATGCCAAGCCTGGAGACACCAAAGTAAAGCAGATGCAGGATTGGCTGGCGATGTTGAAAAGACGTCCTTCCACAAAAATATCCTTTGATGAAATGAATGCCATCATCAAGCAGAAGCAGATTGCCAAATACCAGAAAGAACTGCAGGTAGGCCAGGCCGCAGTAGTATATACTCCCAGTAATCCGAAGAATGTATATGTTGCCGCCGCTGCCGTTACCACAACCACCGTTGCAGCCATCCCGGATGCTGAAGCGGCGGAATTCAATATGCTGATGGCGGAAAATCCCTCGGAGCATAAAAATAAGACTGTAAAAATCTTAAACTCCCTTTTCGATAATGATCCGAATGCGAAAGAATGCATCGTCATGATCGAAAACAAATCGGACTGTAATATCATCGTAAGAATAGAAGGAATCGGAACCACCAAATACAGACTTCCCGTACCTTCCCACGGCGACAACTCCATTGTTGTTGAAAAAGGAGATTACCTTTTCACCAGCATTGTCTGTGGTGCGCAGTATGCCTCCCAAAAAACCATCCAGAAACCTTTAATGGTTGCCTTGGGAAGTTCCGCTAAAAAATAGATCCTATCCTGTTATTTTAACTCTTAAAAAAGAGGCATTTGTGTAAAATTCGTTATTTTTGCGGGATTTTATAAATTTCTCATGGGTAAAAACAAATTAGCAAGATTCGCAGAAAACAAAATATTACCGAACGTTATTCAACCAACCAGGGAAGAGGCTCTAAACGGCTTTGATCTTAAAGGAAAATGGAGACAGGACTTCTTTAAAAATGAAAATCCCATCGTTTTGGAACTGGGCTGTGGAAAGGGAGAATATACGGTAGGCCTTGCTAAAGCGTTTCCTGAAAAAAACTTTATCGGAATCGACGTTAAGGGGGCAAGATTCTGGTTCGGGGCAAAAGAGGCTGTCGAAAATGGAATGCACAATGCTGCTTTTCTGAGAACACAGATTGAGCTTGTGGACTATTTCTTCGGTGAAAATGAAGTGGATGAAATTTGGATTACGTTTCCGGATCCGCAAATCAAATATAAACGCACAAAACACAGATTAACGCACCCGGACTTTTTAGAAAGATATAAAAAATTCTTAAAACCAGGCGGAATTGTTCATCTGAAAACAGACTCTGAGTTTCTTCACGGCTATACTTTAGGCTATTTACAAGGTGCAGGTTACGAAATCATCAGTGCGCACCACGATATTTACGGAGCTTTGGAATACGATCCGAATACACCGCATTTAAGAGACATCAGAACTTATTATGAAGAACTGTTCTCTGCAAAAGGCAAAACGATTACCTATATAAAATTCAAAATCAATTAAAACATAAAACTTATAATGAAAAACACTCTGATTATTTCGAAACACTTTAAAAATTCAACTTATCTATAATTTTTAAGTAATAAAATTCGTTTAAAAACTTAAAGGCTGTAATATTTTACAACCTTATGTTCTCACATATAAACACAAAACAATGATAAGGCATGAAAAAAATAATGTTGATTATTTCGGCAGCAATACTCGTATGTTGCAATTCTTCTCAAGTTAAAAACAGTTCCCAAAACATTCTCGAAAGTAAAAACATTACTGAAATTCAAGACTTTCTAAAAACCGCTCATCCTGATGACCCGCGAAGAAGCGTCTTAAAATCCAAATTGATTGCTTTGAAAAATGCAGAATGGACGAAAGGCAAAAAAGATGCTAAGCCAATGGTAGCAAGACCCATTATTTCAGAGATTCCAAGTAATCTGATGAGAAATTCCAACGCTGCAGAAACGGAAGAATTTAAGCAATTGATAGCTTCCACACCAAAAGAGCATAAGGATAAAACAGTAAAGCTTCTGAATACGATGTTTAATGAGGACATTAGCAGCAAAGAAGTTATTCTTTTATTTAAAAATAATTCTGACTGTAATCTCGTTGTAAGAATTCAGGGGAAGAATTTCTATAATATGGCAGTTCCGGCAAACGGAGAGAATTTCGTAGTGATTAACAAGGGAAATTATATACTGACAAGCAATGTTTGTGATGTTTTGTATTCTTCACAAAAAGAGATTAAAAAGAGTATTTTATTAACGATAAGCAATCCTGTACAGAATGGAAAAAAAGACTTTTCTCAAAAGAAATGAAAATTAATCACAACCATATATTTATACAAATATTTTATTTTACAAATATTTACAATAAATATATAACGTGGTACGTTCTTTAGTACAAAGTAAAACAAAAAGCGGAATCCGAAAAGCTTACAGAGTAGGAATGGAACAAATGAAATACTATGAAAAACTTTAAAAAAATTTCGAGAGAAGGGTTAAAAAGTATCGTTGGAGGAAAAAGAAACCCATACGAAATGCAAGATCAAATTACTATTTGCTACAATCTTCTTTATTGTTATTCGACATCCGCAGGTGACACCGCTCCTATCGTATGGCATGTTGGTACAGATCAACCTCCACAAGACGCACATAATGCTCACGTATGTGGCTGGACACCTGTTAGCTTGCCTTTACCATCAGGTTGTGCATAATTATTGCATACAACTAGAGACTGAAACATTCGGTCTCTTTTTATTTATATTCTATATTTCACTGCCAAATACTTTTATGAGAAGTTTTTTCCAAATTATTGCAATCATAACAGTCCTGAACAGTTGTGAAATCAGGCAATACAGAACAACCAACATTCCTTTAAAAAAGTCTCAACCGGCATCGAATACAGGCACTCCTACTTCTTCCGCAACACAGACGGAAACAGAATATCAGGCTTTAATAAAAACCTACAAATCTGAAACTGCAGCAGTGTTGACGGATCTTTTAAACGGCTCCGAAGACAGCCCGAGTACGTCGATCACCGTTGAAAATAAATCCCGCTGCAATATGGTCTTAACCATCAGCGGAAATAATTACTTCAAGAAAATCCCAATCGGCGCAGACAAAATAGGCGCTGCAATAGTTCCGAAGAACCAAAATTATAATATTTCGGGGATGGTTTGTAATTCGGTATATCAGAAAACAAAATTCATCCGCTCATCTTATAATATTACGCTTACGAATTAAGACACCTAAAATTTCGATGATAAAACAAAAGACCGCTAAAATTTAGCGGTCTTTGTATTTTAAAGAAAATCTTTAATTATTCAGCATCGAAATCAGCATCTTTATCAGCAGATACTACTTCTCCTTCTTCTTTAGATTTTTCTTTATCAGCTTTTCTCTGAGACTGACCTTCTTTGATAGATTCTGAAACAATGCTCAGGATCATATCGATAGATTTAGAAGCATCATCGTTTCCTGGGATAACGAAGTCTACTTTTCTTGGATCAGAGTTGGTATCAACAATACCGAAAACTGGAATACCTAATTTCTTAGCTTCCGTTACAGCGATATGTTCTCTCATGATATCTACAACGAAGATCGCAGAAGGAAGACGAACCATGTCTGAGATAGAACCTAAGTTTTTCTCAAGGTTAGCTCTTTGTCTGTCTACCTGTAATCTTTCTTTTTTAGATAAAGTTTCGAACGTACCGTCTTTTTTCATTTTGTCGATAGAGTTCATTTTTTTAACAGCCTTTCTGATGGTAACGAAATTCGTTAACATTCCTCCAGGCCATCTTTCTGTAATATAAGGCATATTCAGTTCAGCAGCGTGCTTAGCCACTACTTCTTTCGCCTGCTTTTTAGTCGCTACGAAAAGAACTTTTTTACCTGCAGAAGTTAATTTTTCTAAAGCGCTACAAGCTTCATCCAATTTAACAGCTGTTTTATGTAAGTCTACAATGTGAATACCGTTTTTCTCCATGAAAATGTATGGAGCCATATTTGGGTTCCACTTTCTGGTCATGTGACCGAAGTGTACGCCAGCCTCTAAAAGGTCTTTTACATTTGCTTTTGCCATGTTTTCTGTTTTTGTTAGTTTACTTTCCGTTTTTTAAACAATCAACAACTTCTTTAGATGGGAGAAGCGTTTGGATGCTAAACGTAACGGGCAAAGTTGCTGTTGGCTGATTGCTGTTGGCAACTGGCTTTCCAGCTTTGGGTTAAAAAATAATTTTTTAAAAATTTTTCTAAAGCTATTCGCCATAAGCCAATAGCCATACGCTTTTTTAACGTTTTGAGAATTGGAATCTCTTTCTTGCTTTTTTCTGACCTGGCTTCTTTCTTTCCACCATTCTTGCGTCTCTCGTAAGTAAACCTGCAGGTTTCAAAGCCAATCTGAACTCAGCATTGATTTCGCATAAAGCTCTTGAAATACCTAATCTGATAGCTTCTGCCTGACCTGTATTCCCACCACCGAAAACATTTACGGTAACGTCATACTGACCAACAGTTTCAGAAAGGATGAACGGCTGGTTCAATTTGTAAACCATCACGTCTGTAGAGAAATAAGTTGCAGCGTCTTTACCGTTTACTGTAATGTTACCAGTTCCTGGCTTTACATAAACTCTGGCTACAGAAGTTTTTCTTCTTCCGATTTTGTGAACTATAGACATAATTTAATTATTTAAATTCGTTAACATTAATTGTTTTCGGCTGTTGAGCTTCGTGCTTATGCTCAGTTCCTTCATATAAATAAAGGTTTTTAAGCAATGCAGATCCTAATCTGTTTTTCGGAAGCATCCCTTTTACGGATTTTTCCAATACTTTCAAAGAATCTTTCTTCTGAAGTTCAAGAGCTGTCATAGACTTCTGTCCACCAGGGTAACCTGTATGCCAGATGTACGTCTTATCGTTCCACTTGTTTCCGGAAAGGGTAACTTTCCCAGCGTTCAAAACGATTACGTTATCACCACAATCTACGTGAGGTGTATAATTCGTTTTGTGCTTACCTCTCAAAATCTTTGCAACCGTAGAAGCTAGTCTTCCTAACGGCTGTCCTTCAGCGTCTACCACAACCCATTCTTTATTAGCAGTAGCTTTGTTCGCTGAAACAGTTTTGTAACTTAATGTATTCACACGTTTTAGTTAAAGATTAAACATAATTTCCCCCTAAAAGGGTGTGCAAAGGTACAAATTATTTTCTGAATGCAAAAACATATTTTATTTAATCTGTTGATTATGTGTCCAACTTCAACTGTTCAAAACAATTATCCAACAAAATTATACTTTTTAAACACATGGAATCTTTCAGTGAAATAAATAATTCTTAAACTTCAAAAACAAATTTTTACTTAAACATTTAATACAAATTCAACCCTATTTATTAATTTTATTTAAACATTAATTCAAAAAATTATCCATATAATTATTTTATCCAGTTAAATAATTATATTTGCCCTAAACACTAATAAGCTATGAGCCACGGAAAAATTAGGGAAGATAAAACCTGTCTTAATTGCGGACACACTGTTGAAGAAAGATTCTGCCCACAGTGCGGACAGGAAAATATAGAGCCGAAACAACCGTTTCATTATCTTTTCACTCACTTTATTGAGGATTTTACTCATTACGATGGCGAATTCTTGAAAACCATCAAATATTTATTGATCCGTCCAGGAAAATTAACCAAAGAATATCTTGCAGGAAAAAGACAATTGTATGTTGCTCCCGTGAAATTATATATTTTCATAAGTTTTATTACGTTCTTTCTTCCATCCCTATTCTCAACTTCCGAAGAAAAAGTTGCAGAACATGAAAAGAGCACACATGCAATTCAAAAAATAAAAAAAGAAAAAGCTGCAGATGAAAAGATCGCGAAATTTACGGACAGTTTAAAACAGGGACTGACAAAAAACCAATTGGAAAAAGAAAGTCTTACCAAGCCCAATAAAGATGTAAAAGTTACACAAGTTAACGGAAATGACATTGAAACAGATGCCATAGAAGAAACAAAAGATGGAAAACTAAGCATTATCGGAGCTAAAAACATGAAACAGTTTGATTCGCTGTATGCAAAAAGCGACAAACGATCTGTTTTTGATTTTCTGAGACCATGTGCGAAGAAAATTTTTCACATGCAGGAACAAGGTTTAAAAAAAGAGCAGATTATAGAAAAATTCAGGGAGACTTTTATACATACTATCCCAAAAGCTTTATTTGTTTACCTTCCTGTTTTTGCATTTTTTCTCTGGATCTTTCATAATAAAAAGAAATGGTGGTACTTCGATCACGGAATTTTCACCCTCCATTATTTTTCTTTCTTATTATTAGGAACACTTATTTTGATATGTTTTGATAAAATAACAGATTTACTTCCTGACTATAGTATCTTAACATTATCATATGTGCTGGTCTATTTTGCAGCTGTCATTTTTATGTCGGTCTACTTTTTTGTAGCCCATCACAGAGTCTACGAAAGTTCAAGAACGATGAGTGTTTTCAAAGGAATACTTTTATTCATGATCAATTTTATCGGAATAATGTGTATGCTCTTATTATTAATGTATGCAAGTTTCTTTATGGTGCATTAATCACGAAGTGTTTTATTCGCCCTAAAGCTGGCAATTAAATAATACGCCACAAAAACCGTAGAAAATTTCAGAATAGAAGGAATTGCCAATTGTATATTAAAGATTAATGTACCGATTAAAACTAAAATTGCCATCGCAACAAAAGATAATCCTAATTTTTGGGGTAAGGTAAAATTTGGGGTATCCAGATAATAAGCAATTCCCCATGCAAAACCGAAAGCTATAGCATAATAAATATCAAGACCTATATTTTCTGAGCTGTAAAAGAAATAATTGATTAAAAAACTTAAAATCGCTCCCAACGCGAAATACAGCAATGCTTTTTTCATACCTTAATATAATATGATGCAAAAGTAGAGAAATTAATTTGAGAATTTGAAACATCCTGAACATGCAAATCAAGAGCAATTAAAATCCAGAACCTTCGATTTCTAACAAATGTTAGTTTAATTGACATCAAATTAATTAATCAAAGCAAATCAACTCACTAGAATACAATAAATTAACATTAGACATTGGGTTTCTATTTTATTGTTATATTTGGAAATTCAGAAATTTTCTAGATTTTTTATGGAAACCCAAAAATATACTCCAAACAATAAAGTAAGAATCGTGACGGCTGCGTCATTATTCGACGGTCACGATGCTGCCATTAATATTATGCGTCGTGTGATCCAGGGAACAGGATGCGAAGTGATCCACCTCGGGCACGACAAATCGGCTGAGGAAGTGGTGAATACAGCGATCCAGGAAGACGCCAATGCTATTGCGCTCACCTCTTATCAGGGTGGTCACAACGAATATTTCAAATATATTTATGATCTTTTACGGGAAAAAAACGCTCCGCAGATCAAAATTTTCGGCGGCGGCGGCGGCGTAATCCTGCCTGAAGAAATCGAAGATATTATGGCTTACGGAATCGACCGAATTTATTCTCCGGACGACGGCCGCGAGCTTGGCCTTCAGGGAATGATCGACGATCTGGTGAAGAAATCGGATTTTGCCACAGGAAAAGAGGTAACGGCCCGGGATCTGGATGCCATCAGCTTTGAAAACCCGACCAGCATTGCCAAGATCATTTCTGCTGTTGAAAACTTCTCGGAAGAAAAACCCGAACTTATACAGGCGATCAACGAAAAATCAAAAGACCTGAATATTCCGATTATCGGGATTACCGGAACCGGTGGTGCAGGAAAATCTTCTCTGACAGACGAACTGGTACGACGTTTCTTACGTTCCAATACCAATAAAAAAATTGCCATCATTTCCATCGATCCTTCCAAAAAGAAAACGGGAGGAGCACTGTTGGGCGACAGGATCCGTATGAACGCGATCAATGATCCCAGAGTGTATATGCGATCAATGGCAACCAGGGAAAATAATGTTTCCGTTTCGCCATTTATCCAATCGGCTTTAAATGTATTGAAATTAGCTCATCCTGACGTTATTATCCTGGAAACCTCAGGGATCGGACAGTCCGGATCGGAAGTTTCTGATTTTGCAGATGTGTCCATGTACGTGATGACCCCTGAATACGGAGCTTCTACACAGTTGGAAAAAATCGACATGCTGGATTATGCTGATTTGGTAGCTTTAAACAAATCCGACAAAAGAGGGGCTCTTGACGCGCTTCAGGCGGTAAGAAAACAGTTCCAGAGAAACCATTTATTATGGGAACAGCCACTGGATGAGATGCCCGTTTATGCCACAAAAGCATCTCAGTTCAACGATCACGGAACAACTGAGCTGTACAACAGATTGGTTTCTAAAGTAAATGATATCCTTCGACAAGCTCAGGGTGACAATGCTCCACAATTTCAAAGTTTTGTTGAACAGGAAATTACAGACGAGGTAACCATCATTCCTCCGAAAAGGGTACGTTACCTTTCCGAAATTGTTGAAAACAACAGACAGTATGATGCCAATGTTGAGAAACAGGCTGAACTGGCAAGGACCATGTACCATATTGAGGGCGTTAAAAAAATCCTTTCCAATGAAACTTTGGATGCTGAATATCAAAAGGCGGAAAAAGAACTGCAACAGGAAAACATCGACTTCCTAAAAACCTGGGATGATACGAAAAAGGCCTTCCACGAAGAATTTTACTCGTATTTTGTAAGAGGAAAAGAAATTAAAGTGGAAACCTCCACCGAATCCTTATCCCACCTAAGAATTCCGAAAATCGCTTTACCTAAATACAATGACTGGGGTGATCTGATCAAATGGAAAGGCCAGGAAAATCTTCCGGGAAGTTTCCCTTATACTGCAGGAATTTACCCCTTCAAAAGGACCGGAGAAGATCCGACAAGAATGTTCGCCGGAGAAGGCGGCCCGGAAAGAACCAACCGGAGATTTCATTATGTGTCTGCGGAAATGCCGGCCAAACGTTTGTCTACCGCTTTCGACTCGGTGACACTTTACGGTCAGGATCCTGCTTTACCACCGGATATTTACGGTAAGATCGGAAATGCAGGGGTATCCATTGCGACGTTGGATGATGCTAAAAAATTGTACTCAGGATTTGATCTGGTAAATGCATTAACATCCGTTTCGATGACGATTAACGGACCAGCTCCGATGCTGTTGGCTTTCTTTATGAACGCTGCAATCGACCAGAATGTTGAAAAATATATTGTTGAGAATAAGCTTGAGGCTAAGGTTGAGGAAGTTTTAAAAGCAAAATTCGATGACAAAGGTTTGGCAAGACCCACATACAACGGCGAATTGCCGCCTTCCAATAATGGTTTGGGCTTAAAACTATTAGGAATAACAGGAGATGAAGTAATTCCTGCAGAAGCTTATGCTGAAATTAAAGCTAAAACAATCGCAACCGTCCGTGGAACGGTTCAGGCTGATATTCTAAAAGAAGACCAGGCACAGAATACCTGTATTTTCTCTACGGAATTTGCCTTAAGATTAATGGGTGACGTTCAGGAATATTTCATCAAAGAAAAAGTAAGAAACTTCTACTCTGTTTCTATTTCCGGGTATCATATTGCCGAAGCGGGAGCCAATCCGGTTTCCCAGCTTGCCTTTACCTTAGCGAACGGTTTCACGTATGTGGAATATTACCTTTCCAGAGGAATGGATATCAATGATTTTGCACCGAATTTATCTTTCTTTTTCTCCAACGGTATCGACCCTGAATATTCCGTCATCGGACGTGTAGCAAGAAGAATATGGGCAAAAGCGATGAAACTGAAATACGGAGCTGACGAAAGAAGCCAGATGCTGAAATACCACATCCAGACTTCAGGGCGTTCGCTTCACGCTCAGGAAATTGATTTTAATGACATCAGAACAACACTTCAGGCGCTTTACGCAATTTATGACAACTGTAATTCGTTGCACACCAATGCTTATGACGAGGCTATTACGACTCCGACTGAGCAATCGGTGAGAAGAGCAATGGCGATTCAGTTGATTATCAATAAAGAACTGGGCTTAGCGAAAAACGAAAACCCGCTTCAGGGTTCATTTATAATTGAAGAATTAACAGATTTGGTGGAAGAAGCCGTGTACGCCGAATTCGACAGAATTACGGAAAGAGGCGGTGTTTTAGGTGCTATGGAAACCATGTACCAGCGTTCAAAAATCCAGGAAGAATCCATGCATTACGAATGGCTGAAACATACCGGCGAATATCCGATCATCGGGGTGAATACGTTTTTAGGAAAAGACGGTTCGCCAACCGTTCGCCCGGGAGAAGTCATCCGTTCGACTGAGGAAGAAAAGCAGTTCCAGATCCAAATGCTTCATAATTTCCAGAAATCGAATGGAGACAAATCCGAAGAGGCCCTCAAAACGCTACAACACGCCGCTATTAATCAGCAAAACTTATTTGAAGTAATGATGGATGCCGTGAAATACTGTTCTCTCGGTCAGATTACCAATGCTTTGTTTGAAGTGGGCGGGAAGTACAGGAGAAATATGTAGGCCATGTCGAGTTGGACATTTTAATCCTTCGTCTATAAGTTTTAAAATAATAGAAAAAATATTTTTATTCAAATAAAATTAATCCTTCAAAATATTGAAGGATTTTTTATATTTGGACCCGATTAAATAAAAACATTCCATGAAAAAAATTCTTTTGCTTTTTATTTTTTGGCAATCTGTTGTTTTTGCTCAAAAAAATAATGAGTTGTTGGTTTTAAGTGCAGTCGTTAAAGATAAAGTCATTCCAAATGCACAGATCATTTTCCAGAAAAATGGTGAAACTTCAGAGACGACCAGCACAGATGCTTCCGGAAAAGCAATTATCCCATCACAATTTATCGATGCCAATAATGAGATTACTTTAATTATTAAAAAAGAAGGCTACTCTACGTTGGTTTCAAAAGGACCTTTCGGTGGCTTGACTTATGCCTTGAGTCCCGTTATGGAAGATCTGGACGGAATGAGAATCGTTCTAAGTTGGGGAAAGCATCCTTCCGATCTGGATTCACATCTCTCTTATCCGAACAATCATATTTGTTATTATCATAAAGAAGGTATAAATGCCAATCTTGATGTAGACGATACGGACAGCTTTGGTCCGGAAACCATTACGATTGAAAAAAGAGCTCAAAACCAAAAATATATTTACGCTGTACATGATTTTTCCGATAGAGCAGAAATCGATAATCAGACGCTTTCAAACAGAAGTAATGCCAAAGTATATGTTTATATTGGAAATACTCTAATTAAAAGCTATGAAGTTCCTAAACAGAAAAAGGGTACAGTCTGGGTTGTTTTTATGATCGATGAGTCAGGAAATATTATTGATATTAATAATTTTGAAAATTCTACTTCGTGGGAAGGAGTAAAGAGCTTATTAAGTAATTACCGATATTCATCAACCCCGAGTACCTCTATTACAGAAAGCGACAAACAGAGAGCATTTGACATTAACAAACAAGGAGAAAATTATTATCATTCCGGCAGAATAGAGTTGGCTGTTAATTATTATCAGCAAGCACTGGAATATAATCCTTTTGATGGACAAATCTACAGCAATCTAGGTCTTGCATTCAGTAAAATAGGCAGAAATGCAGAAGCAATCTGGGCAAACCGGGAAGCGATTAAATTTGCAGTCGATAATACGATTAAAGCAAGTTCATATTATAATATTGCTAAAATTTATGAAAACAGCGGACAATATTCTGATGCACTTTATTATTATGGTTTAGCTAAAGAAAATAAAGAAAATCCGGTGTACGATAAAGCTCTGTTAAGGGTAAAAGCAAAAATGAGATAATGAGAAACCTTTTTTTATTCTTCATCCTAATCTCAAATTTTTTCTTTTCACAAGGCCCTTCTAATATTGCGACCGCAAATCGTGATTTATGGAAACTACCGATGAAAAGCAATAAGGATTTTGATATTGCTTCAAAAATGGAGATGTTGGTATTTTTAAAGACTTTTAATGAGATTAATGCTTACAGCGAAACGGAACTTTTCAAAACCTTAGCAGTTAAGGATGGAACTTCCGAAGGCATACAAAAATGGAAGAAGCAGACTGAGGATCGATTGGTTATTAATTTTAAAGATCTGGCACCAAATGCGCGCTCTGAAATAATTCCTGTAAAGGCAACTCCGACTTATCAGGAACTGCTTGTAGCTACAAAAAATCTTCCATCCAAATTACCTGAAGAGTTGACAGGCTGGTATCAAAATTCCAAAAATTTTTATAAGACCTATATTTTAGAGTGTCTCCGTCTGGCTGCAAAATCCAATAAAAGGAGCAGCGAGATCAGTACATTGGATTCTACCGAAAAGAATGGTTTTGAATTAAAAGATAAAAGCTATTTATTAACTTTTGATGATGGGCCTACTTCGAAAAACGGACATACCGATAAGCTAATCAACATTTTGAAAGAACAACATTTAAATGGTATTTTTTTCTTATCAGGGGATAAATTACAACAAAGAATTGCTGCAAATGGTAAAAATAATGTGGCTTCTATGTATGGAGAAAATTGGATAGGTTCACACAGCATGGTTCACAAATCCCATCAATACCTCCCCGACTGGAAATCACAGATCGATGAGAGCGATGCCATTATAAAAGATGTATTTAATTTCGATAACAAAACATTTTATTTTCGTCCGCCCTACGGACAAAGAAACTTAGAGATTATTAATTATTTATTGAAAATTAAACAGCCGATCCTTTTATGGAATATTGATTCTCAGGATTGGAGTGAAAAGATTTCTTCACAGGAAGTTTCTTCAAGGGTTATCACGCTTATGTTGTTGTGGAGAAGAGGGATCATCCTGTTTCATGATGTGCATCCCAAAGCTGAAACAGCCGTTCCTGCGATCAATGAATATTTTAAGGATTGCCAGATAAAATGGCTCAAACCTGATGAAATACAATAGTTAAAAAACCTCAGAGAATTTTCTTTGAGGTTTTTGTATTTTTGGGATAAAAATATGCTATGCTATGAATTTTAAAACAGAAGAAAATAAACAAGGCTGGATTGAAACAAGTTTCTTTATTCTGTTAAAGGCTTATGGCATTCCTAAAAACTCCGGAGATCAATATTTATTGAATTCACAATTTTTCCCAAATTTATTCAGTTCGAAAAAATTAGAAATACAAAATCTTATTCAGGATCTTAGCAATATTTTAGATTTAAATTCTAACAAAATATCATATGAAATAAGTAAAGATCTAAGAGACAGTCAAAGCACACCTTATGTTTCTCAGGGGAATATTAATGAAATAGAAATCACTAAAAATGATGAAGCCAGCTATTGCATTACTATTTCAAATTCTATTAAAGACAGACAAAAGCAGTTTATTTATACAATAATAATTGAGTTTATAAGAATAAAATTGTTGGAATCCCGCATATTTGAAAAAAGTAATAATCTCTCTGAAGATTTTTTATTCCTGGCCGGAGTCTATTTTGGATTCGGCGTTATCCTTTTTGAGAATAGATCAGAGGTTGGGACTGTGAGAACTGGATTTTGGAAAAAGACCTGGCGATTTCTTTCTCCTGTACTTCCTGAAAGCATCATTTATTCATTTACATTTTATCAAAAATTATTCCCCGTTTCAAATTTTAATTGGAAGCAAACACTGCCTTCAGAAATCCTTAAAAATATTGATGCATCAATTCATCTATTTGATTCGGATTTTGAAATGGAAGCGATCAAGGAAGACTTTATTATTAATACAGATGTAGTAAAAAGTATTGTGGAAAGACGAGAAAATAGAAACTTAACTGCTACAGAAAAAAACAACATTGGATACAGAAAATTAAAAGAAGGGTTACTTGAAGAAAGCGCCAGGTATTTTCGCGAAGCAATACAAGACAGGAGTAATTTTGGTTATGCCAATGATAATTTAGGCTACACATTAATTTTGCAAGGAGAATTAGAAGAGGGATTTCATTTTCTTCAACAGGCTATCAGAACCAACAATAACAACCAAGGCTATTCCTATAGAAATTTGGCTTTATATTATCACAAGAAAGGAAATTTAGCTGAAGAAAAAAATTGTACGACCTGGCATTTGAAAACCAGGATATCCCTGTCGATTTCCTGGAATTTCATTATTCTGAATTGTTGTCGGAATTGGGGGATAAAGAGAATGCCCTGCTTCTTCTGGAAATAGCCAAAGATAAGGGCGAGAAAATACCAATCAATAAATTTAATCTGCTATAATTGAGAATCATACCACCTCAAGGAAATTCTTTGAAGTTTTTTGTACTTTTGAACTAGGTATAATATTTATTTTAACTCAATCTTTAAAAAAATAATGAAAAATTTCTTTTTCTTAACGGTAATGCTTTTCGCTGTAACATTCTTAAAAAGCTGCAATTCATATCCGATGGCTACCACGCATAAAAGTGATATGAACAGGAATACTGAGGAATTACAAAAAAGGCAGGAAGCCGAAAGAAAAAAAATAGAACCTAACGAATTTAATAATTTCGGAAAACCGGATAATAAATAAAACATTATTGAAAAATTTAAATTTTCAAATTATTAAGTTCATATTTGCTTAAATGAAACCCAAAGCCATCTTCAACTGGAGCAGCGGAAAAGATTCTGCTCTTGCTTTGTACAAAACTTTACAGGACGAAAAATTTGAAATTACTACTTTACTCACCAGCATTAATAAAGAGTTTCAGAGAATCTCCATGCACGGCGTCCACGTTTCATTGCTGGAAAAACAGGCGGAAAGTTTAGGGTTTCCTCTGGTAAAGCTGGAACTGCCTAAAGAGCCTTCGATGGAGGAATACCGTGACATAATGGAAAGCACCATGAATCATTTTAAACAGCAGGGCGTTACCCATTCCGTTTTCGGGGATATTTTCCTGGAAGATCTGAGGAAATACAGGGAAGATCAGTTGGCAGCAGTAGGCATGCAGGGCATCTTTCCTTTATGGAAGAACGATACAAAAAACCTCATCGAAGAATTTCTGGACCTTGGTTTTAAAACCATTGTCACCTGCGTGAATGAAAGCTACCTGGATAAAAGTTTTGCCGGCAGGATTATTGACCAAAGGTTTATTGAAGATTTACCTGAAAATGTAGATCCCTGCGGGGAAAACGGAGAATTTCATACCTTTACTTTTGACGGTCCCATCTTTAAACATCCGATCGGTTTTGATATTGGTGAAATTGTGAAGAAGACCTATCCGAAGCCTAAGCCTGCCGACAATGAAGAAAATGGCGACTATGTTTTCTGGTTTTGTGATCTGATAGCAAATAATTAAATATAAATGACGTTCAGATTATAAACTGTTACTATGAATCTGATTTTAAAAATTGAAAAGCCTTGTAAGGAATCTTTAGACCGAATGAATGATATTGATGGAGGAAAATTCTGCAGCACCTGTTCTAAAAAAGTATTGGATTTTTCTCAATTGCAAGGTTCGGAAATTAAGAAAATCTTTCATGAAAACAAAGGAGAGAGAATTTGTGGGATTTTATCCAAAAATCATCTTCATAAAGCTATTCCAGAGAATATTTCTAGTCCGGAGATTCCATTAAAACGTATAAGATCTTTTACTAAAATTACAGCAGGGCTGGCCCTCACCGCAAGCATCATCAATCTATACCCTGCACAGTCTGCAAAACCTCACACACCCGAAGTTTCCATCACGACAAATACGGTAAAGAAACAAAAAGTAAAAGAACCCAACAAAGATGACGGAAATACGATTATCAGAGGGCAAGTCATCAATAAAAACACGGGAAAACCAGTGCCTGACGTAACGGTGAAATTAATTACCCTTCAAAAAGTTTATAAAGGTATAACAGACAAGGATGGCTTTTACTCTCTTGAAATTCCCAATACGGCTATTAGAGAAGAGAATCTGATTGAATTTAAACCTTTTGCTGAAACGTTAAGTACCGAACTGGTAACTTTTAAAAAAGAAGAAATTTTAAAAAAGAATATCACCCTTCTTTCAGAAAATACAATTTACGCAGAATATGGCGAAGTGAGTGAGGTATGGCCTTACCAGAACTCGATAGTAGTTTTGGAAGGTAAAAAAGTAGACTATAAAATCTTCAACAAAAGCTATTTGCTTTTTCATGACCGCTATGAAGTTTATTATATTCCGAAACCTTACACCCGGGCATTTACCAATAATGAAAAAATCCAGGACATATTTATTGCTTTCATTAAATAATCTATTTATTGATTAAATAAAAACAAGCTTGTTTTTACCGGCACATTCTCACCGTTTACCTCAAATTATTTCATTATAGTCAGTTAAAATTTAATTTTGAATTAATAAAATTAATTTGACAATGAGAATAATTCAACTTTTAAGCAAGGCATTTTTCCTGCTCTTATTTTTATCTGCTGCTTATTCTTTTGCACAGACCACCATAAAAATTACCTATTACACAGGATCATCGCAGGATTACACGGTTACCCCAGGCGGAAAACTTTACTTCTCCGGAAATAACCTGCTGGTAAAAACTTCAGGCTCTGCCCCGGACGTTTCCATTCCGACAGGGATTATCAGAAAAATTACTTTTGCTTCAACTCTTCTTGCTACTCAGGAGATTGGAGCTCAAAAGGATCAGGTCAGACTTTATCCGAACCCTTCTGCAGACTTCATCAGGATGACATCTGATAAAAAAGAAGCATTAAAAGTAAAAATATTCTCTGCTGAAGGAAGGCTTGTCCTAAACGGAACATTTCAACCTGGTGAAGACATCGATATCAGCAGCTTCAGAGCAGGATTTTATTTAGTTCAGATCAACACCTCCACTTTAAAACTGATCAAAAAATGAGAACGCAATTCTATATTTTAATCGCGATGCTGCTATCTTTAGGTATAAAAGCGCAGAACAACATCATCGTCAATAATTCCGGAAATATCATGTATGCCTCTCCAACGCCTGTGGTAGACAGCATAAAGTTTGATACGAATGATGCGAGATTCCACATCAGCGGAAACACAGCAAGTCTGAATCTGCCCAAAAGTACCGTTGACAGTCTGACTTTTTCCCAGACCGCTGTAAATTTAACTAAGATTTATATTATCTACAAGGGTTCGGATAATGCCACCATTATCAATCCTTACTCCGCACAGGGAGTGAATATTACCGCGGCTGGCGGAACGGTAACTGTCGTTTCAACAGCAACAATCAATAATCTTGAATACAATTTACTGGGCACCAGCACAACCGGGAGCCTGACGATGAGTTCAACACTTCCGGCAAATTTTGTCATGAATAATCTCAACATCACAAATGCTTCCGGCCCTGCAGTCAATATTACAGGCGGGCAGTCCCACATCTTTACCCTTCAGGCAGGTACGGTAAGTTCATTAACAGACGGTTCTGCAAATACAAAAAACGGAACGTTACAGACGGATGGAAAAATAACTTTTACCGGTGCCGGAACATTAAACATCAAAGGAATTAAAAAACACGGTATCTCTACTTCTTCCGGGATTGAAGTTCAGAACGGAACCATCAAAGTGATTTCAGCAGCATCGGACGGATTCCATTCAGAAGGCTATACCATGAGCAACGGAACGGTAAACATTACGGCAACGGGAGATGCTATTGATGCAGGCGATACGGCCATTTCCATTTCAGGAGGAAATGTAACAGCTCTTTTAGCTTCGGCCGATGTAAAAGCAATTAAAACAGGAACTTCGACCATCGGGATTTCCGGAGGAACTTTTAATTTAACATTAACAGGGGCACAGTCCAAGGCAATCAGTGCCAAAGGCAATATTACTTTTGACGGTGGAAATATCACAGCCAGTCTTTCCGGGGCTGCCGTTCTTACGGCTTCAGGCAGCGGCTACGACCCATCTTATTCCACTGCTGTAAAAACAGATGCCGGAGTAATCATCAACGGAGGAATATTTAATCTTTCTCTGGCTTCGACGGCTAATGGCGGAAAAGGGATTTCGGCAGGACAGAATATCACCATCAATAATGGAAATATTACCATTACCACTGCTGGAAACGGCGCAACATATACCAATACGGCAGGAACACCGGACTCTTATTCGGCATCTGCAATTACAGCTGACGGAAATCTGCTGATCAATGCAGGGAACTTGACAACCACCAGCTCGGGAACAGGAGGAAAAGGCTTAAAAGCTGACGGAACGGTAACCATTGGGAGCACAACAGCCAATCCTGTGCTGATGATCAAAACAACGGGAACGAGATTCCTGGTTTCCGGAACCGATTACAGCCATCCGAAAACGCTGGTAGCTGTCGGAGCCATTACGATCAACAATGGAAACAATACGTTTAATTCCACAGATGACGGAATTCATTCCGATGCCTCCATTACCATCAACGGAGGAACCAATACCGTTTCTGCAATTTCTGCGACCTCAGGAGTCGGCGAAGGTATAGAAGCACCGATTATTACTCTGGCAGGCGGAGTAAATAATATTACCGCCTCCAATGACGGCATCAATGCAACGTACGGAACCGTTGCCGGCGGAACGGAAGCTAATGACAACAGCCATCTCTACATCACAGGAGGAATCCATGTGGTGACCGGAAGCGATGCAATCGACAGCAATGGGAATATTACTGTAACGGGTGGCACAACCATCGTCAACGGCCCGACGAGCCAGCCGGAAGAAGGAATCGATCATAACGGAACATTTTTGATAAACGGCGGACTGGTCATTTCCGGAGGCTCGAATTCAAATATGACAAAAGCAATGGGTGCCGCTTCCACGCAGGTCGGAATGTATTTAAAATCCAGCACGCAGCTGGCTACTACTTCCCTCTTGCATATCGAAAATGCAGCAGGAACTGAAATGGTAACTTTCAAGCCTAAAAACGGAGTCTATTATTTCCATTTTTCAAGCCCAAACCTGAATAAGAATGTTGTTTATAAAGTATATTTCGGAGGAAGCTATACGGGCGGCAGCTATGTAGGAGGAACTTCCGGATGGGGATTGTATACCGGAGGAACCTATTCCAATACCGGAGGAACCCTGAAAAGCACGTTCATCACTTCATCGACCAATACCGTAAACACGGTTTCTTTTTAATCCTATTTAAATCATTACAGAAGCCTCTCGATTTTATTGAGAGGCTTCTTTTGAAATATTGTCATAAAAATTAAGGCCATTTAAAATAATTTTTTTAATTCAGTCAGAAATATGATATTATGCTTGAGTATTCAGGAAATCCTGTACCCGGGCCACCGCCTTCTTATGCTCAAAAAAACTCAACATTACAAAAATAATCATTACCTGCACAAGGTAAGGTAAAAGCAATGTAACCAACATATATCCAAATTCCGCGTATTCCCTCTCCCTGAAAAACAGGTACGGATATTTTCCGTCTTTTACAATGATCTGTGCCATCGTCCCGATCATCGAAAGGGTAAGAGCGGCGTTTTGCTGATACATCGTATAGAACAGTTTTCCTTTGTATTTATGATCATACCGGATATACTTCAGCATTTTGTAATGAAAGGCCCAGATAACAAGGGGAACCACAATAAATAATCCGTTATGGATCCTGAAAAGATCTGTATACTGATCCCCATCGCTTGCCAGGTAAATAAAAACAAAAACCATAGCTAACGAAGCCAGTCCCAGAAGAACTGATTTTTTCAGAAGGTTATTATTCCTGGCCCTGACGATATTTTTAACAATGACCGGAATTTCCTCTGCATAGAACGCAGCATATTTCGTCATCCGGAATTCGCTTTCCCATAGTTTCTGTGTTTTATGGAAAGCTTCCTCAAAACTTGTATTGTCTTCAATCTGAATATCCGCTACCTGCGAAATCATGTGGTCTTTTACTTCCAGCAGAATATCCAGCGGAAGCTTGTGAAGAATTAAGTAATCGGTGATGGCTTGTTCCTGTTCTTTTAATAACATGTCTTTTGATTTAATTACATCCTGGACTCTCCAAATAATTCTGCATTTTCATTAAAGAATTTTTATGTTCATAAAAATTGATCATAATAAAAAAAATAAGGGTGTGAAGAAGATAAGGCAGGATCAGGGATAATATAAACTGGAATACGGATACCGGATCATTGGTCCTGAAAAATCTGAAAAGGTAGGTATCACCGCGCAGAATCATCTGGAACATAAAATTGCCGCAAACCGCAAAAATTCCGAAATTCCGCTGATACATGGTGAAAAAAGATTTTTCATGATATTTAAAGTCACTTCTCATATATTTCCGCATGTTCTTGTTAAAGATCCAATATAAGAAAGGAATCATTACCATCAGGGAATTATAAAACCGGAAGAAGTCATTGTACATTTCCTGATCTGCGGAGAAGTAAATCAGCAATAAATTAACGGTAATAGAGGCCAGGCCGAAAAGCAAAGATTTTTTGAAGATGATATTATATTTTTCTTTTACCATCTTTTTTAAGATAACAGGAATTTGTTCCCTGCATAATAATGAATAGCTTGTCAGCTTAAACTCGTTTTCCCAGAGTTTCTGAGTCTGATGGAAAGCTTCCTCAAAACTTGTATTATCTTCACTCTGAATATCCGCAATCTGCGAAAGCATATGGTCTTTTACTTCCAGCAGAATGTCCAGCGGAAGCTTATGAAAAATTAAATAATCGGTGACGGCTTTTTCCTGTTTTTGCAAAAGCATACGTAATGGTATTTTAAAATTTACTGAACAAGAATATTAATTTTTTTGATCCTGAAATAAAGGAGTTGAATCTGGATCGTCACCGAATAAAAAAGAACCAGCTGATTGCAGACCGGTTTCCAGAATTCAAGTTCTACCGAAAAATAACATCCTGCCGGAAATATGAGCATACCGAGAATGATATTTCTTATAACCAGAGGATGAAAACTTACTCGCTGATAGTCAGTGAACTTTATTCTTCCTGAAAAAATCCCGAATAATACGATGGACGCAAATGTAAGTAAGGTGAAAATCTGAAAATAGTAATAAGTTTCACCTGAAAACATGTAAATACCGGCAAATATCAGGGAAACGAGTAATGCTCTGAACGTAATTTGATTAAATCTTTTCTGTAAAAGCGCCTTTTCGATTTTCGCTATTTTTCTGAATGAGAAAAAGTCTGCCCGTACCATTTCAAGTTCTCTTTTCCAGCTGTTCCTGGCGGCTAAAAATGCTTCCTGGAAACCCAGGTTTTCATTTTCCATGAGACTTTCCATCTGCATGATAAAATGATCTTTAACCTCACTAAGTATTTGAGGAGACAATTTTTTCGAGTTCAGATAAGCGGTGATCTGGTTTTCCTGTTCCAATGAAATCATATATTAAAAATGGTATTTAGATTGAACAAATAGCTTCTCATTTCCTCTTCCTGTTCGGTCTGCTGTTTCCTACCTTTATCGGTCAACAGGTAATATTTACGGTCTCTCCCATTGATCTTCTGAATTTGAGAAGTGATCATCCCTTCCGCTTCCAGTTTATGAAGAAGAGGATACAGCGCACCTTCCGTCATTTCCAGCTCTCCTTGGGTAAGTTCTTTTGCACGCTGGGTAATCTGGTAGCCGTACATTTTCACCTCCTTCGCAAGCAGCTTTAAAATAATGTTCTGCAGGGTTCCTTTGTAAAGGCTGTTCTTTTTCAATATGAAATCTTTTATACTTACAAATATATACATAATTTTCTTATGCATTAAAATTTGTTTGATTTTTAGTAATGGTCAAAGCAAAGAACTAATTTCTTAGTTGAAAAATATTCTGATAAAGAGCTTCAGAAAGCCTTATCTTTGCTCCAATGATTTCAGAGAAGATTATTTTAGGAATAGACCCGGGAACAACGGTGATGGGTTTTGGAATTATTTCCGTAAAAAAAGGCAAAATGGAAATGGTTTCCATCCATGAATTGTTGCTTCATAAATATCCGAACCATGAAACCAAGCTCAAATATATTTTTGATAAGACCCTGGCGCTGATCGATGAATATCATCCGGATGAGGTGGCATTGGAAGCTCCTTTCTATGGTAAAAATGTGCAGAGTATGCTGAAACTTGGACGTGCGCAGGGCGTGGCAATGGCCGCCAGCCTTTACCGGAATATCCCGATCACAGAATACTCCCCGAAAAAAATAAAGATGGCCATTACCGGAAACGGAAATGCCAGCAAAGAACAGGTCGCCGGAATGCTGCAGAATCTTTTTAAGCTGAAAGAGTTCCCAACCAAATATCTTGATGCCTCCGATGGTTTGGCGGTCGCAGTATGTCACCATTTCAATTCAGGGACGATTACCGATACGAAATCGTATACCGGATGGGAAAGTTTCCTGAAACAAAACCCCGGACGTTTAAAATAAAATATCCCGCAGAACATAAGATTCGCGGGATGCATTATTCTTTACCGGAAATTTATTTCGCCTTATATTCTTCCGGAGTAATTTTAAAGTCTGCCGTTTTCTTGCCGTCCTTATCGTAATAGGTATAGATCATCGTTACATCCCGATCCCGGAATTCCTTGATTTCCGGAGAGGTCTTCACCACCCGCAATGCCCCTTCTTTTGCAGAAGTTTTAAAGGTTTCGATCTGATCCGGACTTACCGAATCTTTGGCGTCGTCCGTTAACGTATAATTATACCTGAAAATTTTACCGGGCTGCACTGAAACGCTGTCCAGACGAACTCCATCGGCAAGGATCTGAGGGGTGGTCTTATTGATATTGGCGGCCACTTCTTTAAGGTCATCATCAATTTTGTCTTCTTTTTTACATGAAGTGAAGGCCAGTGTAAGACACATCAGAGAAAAGCTGATTGCATTTTTCATATTTAAATTTTTAATGATTGTTATTTAAAGATAAGAATTTTTTCGGAATAAATTTAACCCCCTGATTAACAACTAAATACATATCTGAAGGATCATACTTGGTAAAACATAATACTATCTTTTACATTGGTATAGATTTTAGTAGTACCTTTGTATAAATTTTCTGTCATGAAAAACAACCAACAAACTATAAATCAAGCGAATCATCACATTAATTGGTTCCAGAAGTTCCTGATGGTCTGCTCCGGAGGAAACATTCACATCCTAAGAAAAACACCGAGCGAATGGAATAAATTTGCAGGAATTGGCGGTATTGTCCTGTTTACGGCAGTTTTTGCCACACTTTCGGCGGGCTATGCCATGTATACGGTATTTGATGAGATCTGGACGGCAATCGGTTTCGGCGTATTGTGGGGACTGATGATCTTCAACCTGGACCGCTACATCGTTTCTTCCATCAAAAAAACGGGCACCTGGTGGAATCAGGTTCTGATGGCCATTCCAAGGCTGATCCTGGCAACGTTCCTGGGGATTATTATTTCCAAACCTTTAGAGCTTAAAATTTTTGAAAAAGAAGTAAACAAACAGCTGAATACCATCATTCAAAGGAATAAAAAACAGCTTCAGGGTGAGATGAGCGGCAGGATCCTGCAACAGAGCGGGCCTTTTGAAACGGAAAAGAAACAGATCTCCGATAAAATTGCCAACTACCAGAAATCGTATGATTCCGCATCCGTAGAGCTGGAAAAAGAAATCCTGGGAAAACAATCCGGATTAACCAGCGGCAAGGAAGGCTATGGTCCTAATGCCAAACGTAAGCAGGAACTGAAAGAACAGAGAAGGCAGGATCTGGAAAACTACCGGAAGCAGGCAGCCCCCCGCCTGGAATACCTGGATAAGGAAATCTCAAAAGTTTACACCAACCTCGAAACCGAGAGAAAGTCTACGGAAACGTTTGAAGATAAATTCAATGGATTTGCGGCGAGGCTGCAGGCACTGGACGAGCTGGGAAAAAATTCTGCGATTATCGGATTGGCGGCAACGTTTATCATGGGACTATTTATTTGTCTCGAAATTTCGCCGGTGCTGGTCAAACTGATTTCCCACATCGGACCTTATGATTACCTTCTGGAGAAAACTGAAAACGATTTCCGTCTGTATGCCAAGGAAAAAGTGGAAAAAGGAAATGCCCTGACGGATTTCCGGATCGATGATTTTAAAGATAATCTGGGTAAATAATCGGACTGTAAGAGATATTTAAACTAAAAACCATATTACTTCAAGGCTTGCTTTGAGGTTTTTTCGTTTGAAGATCCGCTTAATCATTATTTATTTTTCGAAGCGATCTTCATAAACAGTTCTTTCCGGTCTTTTAGTCCTAAGGCAAGGTAAATATTTTTGATGTGATATTTCACCGTGTTTTCGGAGATAAAAAGTTTTTCGGCAATTTCTTTATTGGAAAGGCCTTTGGCCATCAGTTCCAGAAGCTCTTTCTGCCGGTCGGTAAGTTTATTTTCATGTAGTTCGGTATCCATCTGGCCTTTACCTTGTTCTTCACTCAGTGGCGACTGGCTTTCCTTTATTTCCAGAAGATTTGCGCTTATTTCAGATTTCTCTTTCTTATATTTCCGGGATCTGCGGTAAAAAATAAACCCGGCAATGAGAAGGCAGACCGCCGAAACTTCCAGCACGATGCTCTTCCAGAAAAATCCTTCTTCTTCCTCAACATCTTCCTTCTTTAAGTCTTTCTGATTATCGATCTGTATTTTAGAAAGTCTTGCTTCCCGGTTATCCCTATTCCGGAGAGAGTCCAGAATTTTGACATACTGAAAGACTTTCGCCGCATTTTCTCTTTTCTTATAAATCTCCAGCAGTTCCTCCGTAGCATAAATTTTATACTTCAGAATAGAACATCGTCCGGCGATGGCCACACACCTTTCGTAGATGTTACGTACCGAGTCCATCTTGTTCAATTCCCCATACAACTGCATCTTCTTTACCAATACTACCGGCTGATTGCAGGGCGATGTCTGTCTGAGTATACCTAAGCTTTCTTCATACATCTTCTCAGAAACCGGAAAATCTTTTTTCAGGTATTTCAAATAAGCGGTCTGCATAATAATGTAGGCTTTATCCACGGGATCCAAATTTCTGAAATTCAATTTTACAATATCCTGCATTATCCCATCAGATTCCGCATATCTCTGGTGATCGAAATAATTGAAAGCCATTTCAGACTTTAGACGCATCCGCAGGGAATCTTCCGTCTCGGGAAGGTCCTTCGCAAGTTCCATGCTTTTTTCCAGATACTTTACCGTAGTCGGATAATCATTCAGACTGCGGAACGTGCTTGCCAAAAGAAAATTTGCAGATACCTCATCTTTCCGGGTAATGTTTTTATTGAACTCATTTAAACTTTTTACTTTTCTTGAGTCCAATCACAATAAAGGCGATGTAATTTAAAGCTTTCCAACTGATTACAGTTGTATCATATCTGTTCAGCAGTGATCTGAAACTGTCCAGCCA
>CAJYXJ010000008.1 GCA_913778085.1 uncultured Chryseobacterium sp. | reverse complement strand
GTTCCTGTTCTGTTTCTTTTACAATAATGTGTTTTGCTAAAGCCATATACAAATTATATTTATGAAAGCCAGTAAGGTATCAAATATACAATTTTAAAACAGACTGCCTTTTAAATATAATTGGTATTACCTATTCATAAAAAAAAGAGCCTCATATGAGGCTCTCTGCGTATTGTCTTTAGAATAAAATTACGATCTTGCTTCTTCTAAACTCTCAAATTTGGCATAAGAAGATTTTAAGTGATGCAAATGATCTGAAATTGTTCTCGCACATTCCGCGTCGATGTCTCCGCTGTCTAATGCATCTTGATATGCATCAATGGCCGCTTTTTCTCCAAATACTACATTTTCTAATGTAGATTCGCTTTTGTCGCCGGAAAATGTGTTTTTTACATCAATCCATGCTCTATGCAACGCTCCTGCAGTACTCGTTGTATTATCTGCATCTCCTCCGTGCTCATTAATCATTCTGATCAGATCGGACTTCATCTCCTGAGACTGCGATACCATCTGATCGTAATCAGCTTTCAAACCTGAATGGTTGTCCCATACTTTGTCTTCTACTTTTGAAAATCCTTCAATTCTGTCGTTCGTAATGTTCAGTAAATCGTTTAACGTTGATACTGTTTTTTCGTTGTTCATATTAAAATTTTTAATTGGTGTCCTAGATATTTTACAATAAGCATGCCTATTTTCGCCATGTTTACAAATTTTTAAATATTATTTTTTGGCATAAAAAATGCTTTTAAGTTTATTTATAAACTATCTCTATAAAGTCTAGTTTATTTATATATTAAATTCATCATGAATTACAGAGTTACTAAAGAAGTAATAGATCTTCTGGAACAGTTCGGCAAAGAGAATACCAATCATTATTATCCTGACACGGTTCAAGGTTTTAAAGCTTGGGTTTGCGATAAGGAATCGAGCGAATATGTTAACAGCAATGAGCCTTACTGGGAAGGAAAAGAAAACGGCAGAACTGCTGAAAGTGCTATCAGTACTTTATTGGTACATTTAAACAGATATGCTAAGACTTATTCTAAATCAGCTATTGCGGACTCGGATTTTTCGACCCAGGAGGATTTTATCTATCTTATTAATTTAAGAGCTTTCGGCAGAATGACCAAGATGGAGCTGATCAAGAAAAACATTCATGATAAGCCGGTAGGCATGCTTATCATAGCTAGGCTATTGAAGCACAGATGGATTGAACAGACGGAGTCTGATACAGACCGAAGGAATAAACTGATCAGCATTACAGAAGAGGGGATAACTGCGTTGGAGCAGCATATGGATAAAATTCGGGCTGCTACAGAAATTGTAGCCGGAAATCTTAATCATAACGAAAAAATGGAACTTATAAGGATTCTGAATAAACTGGATCGTTTCCATTATCCTATCTTTTCAAGACATATAGACAGCAAAGATCTGATCAGGACTGTTTACGAAGAATATTCATTTAAAAACTAACCATGAGAAAAAAAATTGCGATCATAGGGTCAGGTTTTTCGGGATTGTCCGCGGCGGCTTATGCTTCCAAGGCAGGCCATGAGGTGCACCTTTTCGAAAAAAACAGTGATATCGGTGGCAGGGCAAGACATTTTAAAACCGATAACGGCTATACCTTCGATATGGGCCCTAGCTGGTATTGGATGCCTGATATCATTGAATCTTTTTTTAATGATTTTGGCAAAAAATCTTCGGATTTCTATAATCTTGTTCCGCTGGATCCGCAATTTGAAATGGTTTTTTCAGACGGTACCATGAATATTCCGCAAAATTATCAAGAGATGAAAGCCCTTTTTGAAAGGACCGAACCTGGAGCCGGGGAAAAGCTTGATGAATTTATGGAAGATGCCCGGTATAAATACGAGGTAGGTATGCAGGATTTTGTAAATAAGCCCTGCCATTCATGGATTGAATTTATCTCACCAAAAATCGCAAAAAGTGCTCTGAAGTTGGATCTTCTGACGAATTTTCAGCGCTTTGTAAGAAAATATTTTAAGGACCCTAAGTTGATTGTATTGATGGAGTTTCCTGTAATATTTTTAGGAGCCGCGCCAAAGGACATTCCTGCGTTATACAGCTTAATGAATTACGGAGGATACAAGTTAGGGACCTGGTATCCAATGGGCGGCTTTTCTAAAATTATTGAAGCAATGAAAAATATTGCTGAAACACAGGGAACCCATCTTTATGTCAATTCCAATGTGGAAAAGATCAATGTTAAAGATAAAAAAGTATCTTCTTTAAGGGTCAATAATAAAGATATCGATTTTGATGCCATTATTGCATCTTCCGATTATCATCATACGGAATCCCGGCTTCTTTCCGAAGAATTACGGAATTATGATGAAAAGTACTGGGAAAAAAGAGTTTTTGCCCCTTCCTGTCTGATTTTTTATTTAGGATTCAAAGAAACAATTCCCAATCTTAAACACCATACCCTGTTTTTTGAAAACGATCTCGGGCTGCACACTGAAGAAATTTATAAAGACAAGAAATGGCCGACAAAACCTTTATTTTATGCGTGCTGTCCGTCCAAAACAGATGCTTCCGTAGCTCCTGAGAACTGTGAAAATGTTTTCCTGCTGATGCCGGTTGCGCCAGGAATTGAAGACTCGGAAGAAATCCGAGAACGGTATTTTATGGAAATGATTCTCAGGCTGGAAAAACATACCGGCGCATCGGACCTTTTGCTGAAAATTGATTACAAGAGGAGCTACTGCGTAAAAGATTTCAAGGAAGATTATAATGCTTATCAGGGAAATGCTTACGGGTTAGCCAACACCTTATCGCAGACCGCTGTACTAAAGCCTTCTCTGAAGAATAAAAATGTGAAGAACCTATTTTATACAGGACAGCTTACGGTTCCCGGACCTGGAGTACCACCATCTATCATTTCAGGAAAAATTGCCGCCATAGAAGCCACTAAAAATTAAGACGTATGAAAAAATTATTTGATGAACTTTCTTATAAAGTAAGTAAACAGACTACTCAGCAGTACAGCACCAGTTTTTCGCTGGGCATTCTTGCCCTTTCTTCATCCATTAGAAATCCGATCTATGCCATTTACGGCTACGTGCGTCTTGCTGATGAGATCGTAGATAGCTTTCATGATTATAACAAAGAAAAATTGTTGTCGAAATTCAAAGAGGAAACTTTCCAGGCGTTGGAAGACAGGATTTCACTCAACCCGATCCTACAGTCTTTTCAGGAAACCGTACACACTTACAATATCGACCGGCAACTTATTATCCAGTTTCTAAATAGTATGGAAATGGATCTGCAGAAAATAGATTATAATTCGGATCTTTATAAAGAATATATTTTAGGTTCTGCAGAAGTGGTAGGGCTGATGTGTCTCCAGATTTTTGTGAATGGCGATAAAGAACAGTTTGAGGCACTAAGACCATCGGCTATGATCTTAGGTTCGGCTTTTCAGAAAGTGAATTTCCTCAGGGATATGAAAGATGATTACTATATCTTGGGGAGAAGTTATTTCCCGAATCTCGATATGTCATTGTTTGACAATAACATCAAACTTTCAATCGAGAAAGAAATAGAAGAAGAGTTCAGACAGGCTCTGACAGGAATTAAAAAACTTCCTGCATCTTCAAGGTTCGGAGTATATCTTGCTTATAAATATTACGTATCCTTATTCAAGAAAATTAAAAGAAAATCTGCTGAAAAAATTATGAATGAGCGGATCAGAATTTCAAACGGAGCAAAAATTTCCCTGATGATGAGTTGTTACGTACAGTATAAAACCTCTTTTTTATAAGATAAAAATTACCTAAACTATTGATATGAATTTTCTCATCGTAGCCGTTACCTTTTTTATTATGGAAGGGATAACCTGGCTTACTCATAAATACATCATGCACGGTTTTCTCTGGGCACTTCATAAAGACCATCATGATCACAGCAACGATGGCCCAATGGAAAAAAATGACTTTTTTTTCGTCATCTTTGCCCTGCCGACAATTATGCTGATGTACTACGGAACCATTGAAGGTTTCAATTACTGGTTTTACATCGCAGTAGGAATTGCTTTATATGGAATGGCCTATTTTTTTGTACATGACATATTTATCCATCAGCGCCTTAAAGTACTTCGGAATACGGAAAATCCATATCTTCTTGCGATCAGAAGAGCTCATAAACAGCATCATAAACATACCGGAAAAGAAGAAGGCGAATGTTTTGGCTTTCTTTGGGTGCCGGTAAAATATTTTAAGATGTATTTTAATAAAAACAGATAACGGATGCTGCAATACACTTACTTACTTATTAACTTTTTTACTATTATTATCTGTTTTATTTTTTCCTTTCATCCTAAGATTAAATTTAACAGACATTTTGGAGCCTTTCTTTCGGCTTCATTTATTGTAGCGGTTGTATTTATTGTCTGGGATGCGTGGTTTACGAAAATCGGCGTTTGGTGGTTTAATGACCAATACCTGCTTGGTATCCGCTTTCTAAAACTGCCGATTGAAGAAATCCTCTTTTTTTTCTGCATTCCTTTTGCCTGCATGTTTACATATTTCTGTCTGGATAAATTCTTCAAACTTGATTGGAAGCCGTTTTGGGAAAGAGTTTTTGTGGTAATTGCTATTCTTCTGGCACTGACAGTCGGGATTTATTTCATCGATAAAATTTATACCTGTCTAACTTTTATGACGACCGCATTCAGTCTTGCCATTCTACATTTTGTGTTAAAGGTACGGTGGCTCGGGAAAGCTTCAGTTATTTATCTTCTGTTGATGCCTGGATTTTTGATGGTCAATGGCATTTTAACGGGAACGGGACTGGAATCACCAATTGTCAATTATAATCCGCAAGATTTTATGGGCATACGGATTCTCACCATTCCGATTGAAGACACGGCTTACGGCTATGAACTTATTTTATGGAATATATTTTTCTTTAAAAAATTTATGAAAAAGGAAGATTCAGAAATCATCAAAGTATAATTGACCCATTTATTTTACTTTTAACTGAAAAAAGGTTAAAATTTTTCATAAAATTTAAAAAATGGCCTGTTTTATGTAAAGATAATATGAGCTGCAAAGCACTGATACATACACACCAATCACTAAATATAATAATATGAAAAATTCTAACGAATGGGATAATTCAATATCCCTGAATAAAGAAATTGAGCGTCAGAAAGCCCTTAAAGCCCTGGAAAAAGCAAAAATGATTAAAAGAAAAGTCGTGTATCTTCCTATGGGTGCTACGGGAAATATCAAATACAATAATTTTGTATAATTAATATAAAGAAGCTGTTTCTGTTGCGGAATCGCTTCTTTTATTTTATAATCGTATCTGATTGAATTTAAATAATATTTTACAGATTATGATCCTGCGCATAAAACGACAGCCTATTTTATGATTATGTTTATGCGACTCACACACTGAAATTTATCAACCATTTATTAATATTATGAAAAAGACAATTTTAGCTCTACTAGCCGTTGGAACTATGGTGGCTTGTAAGAAAAACGAAACTACAACTGCAAATGACTCCGCCGACAGTACGGCCATGTCTGCTCCTGCAGATACCGGAATGGCGACAACCGGAAGTGACTCTGCTTCAGCCATGAACCAAAATAATGCCGCTGCATCAGGAAATTTAAGCGATCAGGACAAAAAATTTGTTGATGCTGCCGCTAAAGGAGGGATGATGGAAGTCATGATGGGCGAACTGGCAAAAACAAACGCACAGAGCGCTGCCGTAAAATCTCTGGGTGCCATGATGGTTACAGATCATGGTAAAGCCAATGAAGAATTGAAATCATGGGCTTCTATGGCAAAGTATACCCTTCCTGCCAGCCTTGATGCCGATCAACAGAAAAAATATGATGATCTTAAAACAAAAAAAGGATCGGATTTCGATCGTGCATATACGGATCTGATGGTAAGCGATCATAAAATGGATATCGCAGAGTTCAAAAAAGAAGCCTCCGGAGGAATGGATGCTTCAGTAAAATCTTTTGCCAGCAAGACACTTCCTACCTTGGAACATCATTTAATGGAATCTGAAAAAGCAAAAGCTGCCGTGAAATAAACGTTACTGAAAGCAAAACTGTAAAAAATTTATCAAAAATTAAGGAAGGCTGTCCTCTTGGGCAGCCTTTTTACGATAAAAAACTGAATATTAATTTTAATTATGATGCCAAAATTATATTAAGATGGCTTACAAGAAGAAGTTTGAGTAATTGATTGGAAAAGCAAAGCGGGATGCCAGAAGTTTATTGTCAGAAATATATTAAAGATTTGATGATCAAGCTGCATCCTTTATCATTTTATTTAAACTCATCATAATTTAAATAATTAGCCTTTAATAAATCAAATAAGCTGGTGAATATAAGTTGAATATAGTTGGATTTACCTTATATTATTCTGGAAATGTGAATTTAGCTCCGGAAGAGCATTATCCGGTGTAAGAAGGAGCAGATTGATAAAGGTATAATATCAGATTCAGCTTATTGATCTTTAATCTCAATCCATACAGGAGCGTGATCGCTGCTTTTTTCCCAGCCGCGGACATGCTTGTCCACACCGCCTGACTGCAGTCTTGGTTTCAGATAAGGACTCAACAGAATATGATCCAGCCGGATCCCCGCATCACGGTCATACGCTTTGTATAGGTAATCCCAGAAGGTATATATTTTCTCTTCGGGAAATAAAGTGCGGATGGAGTCGGTCCAGCCTTTTTTGATTAGGTTCGCAAAAGCTTTCCGGACTTCAGGTCGGAACAAAGCGTCATCTTCCCAGCGTTCAGGTTTGTGGACATCAAATGGAGTAGGGATAATATTGAAATCTCCAATCAACACGGCCGGAAGTTCCATTTTTATAAGGTCGTCCGTAAGTTTTTTAAGGCGTTTGAGCCATTCCAATCTATATTCGAATTTAAGTCCTGGATAAGGATTGCCATTCGGTACATAGAAGCAGCATATAACCATTTGGCCGATGATCGCCTCAATGTATCGGCTTTGAATATCATCTTCATCGCCAGGTAATTCCCTTTGGACTTCTGTAATTTCGAGATTCTTTTTAGCAAGGATTGCTACACCGTTCCAGCTTTTCTGCCCTTTCCAGATAGCATGATACCCGACATCAAGAATAGCCTCTTCGGGAAATTTTTCCTGTGGTGCTTTAAGTTCCTGCAGACATACAATATGAGGATCGGCTTCCTGTAACCATCTTATGAGGACAGGAAGCCGACCGTTTACGCCATTGACGTTGTATGTAGCAATTTTCATAGCATCTTAATTTCAGCGGAATTTCGTACCTGAACTCCTCTGGTGGCCCGATGCAGCGATACCATGAAAATTATTATAGGTATAGTAAAGATCTTTGAAATAAATTTCCGTTTCCATCTCATTCTTTTCCAGATAAGGGACATATTTCTCAAGTTGAGAAGATTCATAAGAGTACTGTAATCGGGCGGAAACCTCTTTCTTTTTACAATGACAGTAATTATGATCGTTCTTAGTATGTTCTTCGAGATCAGTAATAACAACCTTCGTATCTTCCATATTTCTTGATTTCTCGAAAGTTTTGCATTCTAAAGTAAACCAAGGTTCACCATGATAGAAAAAATGATCGATAATATCCGGATGATTTGCATTTTTTTGTTCTAGAGGTGCAGCTGAAAAATAGCCTTTGCATTTTGTGCAGACAGCGACTTGTATTTTTATCGACATAGTGTTATGATATTAATGGTGTACCTCTGCTATATCACAAGTTGTGCCATACCCGGTATGATTTTAAATGAAATTTATATTTTAATGAATAAAATTCACCTGGAAGCAATACAGAAATATCAGGAAATTTAGAAAATTCTTCATTCATAAAATAAAAAAATCCCCGGCTTGCGACGGGGATTAAAAACTAATAACCATGAAAACTCAAATTAAACATGAGAAATTCGCTGCAAATATATAAACAAAAAAGTAAACCCCTGCATAAACAGGGGTTAAATTTGAAAAATATATTTAAGTGAAAAAGTGTTATCCATTTGTATTCAAACACTGTGCCGTGAATAATTTTTTAAAAAGAAAAATTTTAATTAAAAATACAATGTTAGGTTAATTTTTTAAACTTAATGTGCTGAAATACTGTAATTAGAAATATCTCCACTTTTTTTAACGACTTTTTTTTAATAAAACTTTATAAATATTAACACTCTGGTACATGTATTGATGCAAGATACAGAATGACTTTTTCTCAAATATCACGGGTATTTTTGAAACTCTTCTAAAAATAATTAATTATTGATTTTAGTTTCTATGATCTTAATTGTTGATGACAACCAAAGTAATCTTTATTCACTTAAAAAATTGCTTGAGTCCAAAGATTTTCAGGTAGACACAGCGGATTCAGGTGAGCAGGCTCTGGGCAAAGCCCTTAAAAATGATTATGCCCTGATCATCCTGGATGTACAGATGCCTGACATGGATGGTTTTGAAGTTGCCGAAACGCTGGCCGGATACAGCAAAACAAAAGAAGTGCCGATTATATTCCTGTCGGCAGTAAATACTGAAAAAAAATTTATCACCAGAGGTTATGCCTCTGGTGGAAAAGATTATGTAACCAAGCCGGTGGATCCTGAGATTCTTCTCCTTAAAGTAAAAACCTTTTATAATCTGCAGGAACAGAACATTGCGATGAAAAAGACGCAGCAGAGCCTGGAGCTTGAAGTAAAAGGTAGAAGGGAATCGCAGGTGACCATGAAATCACAGATTGACCACTTTCACCTGATGCTGGAATCTCTACCGCAGATTGCCTTTACGCTGAATGAAAATGGAATTGTCGATTTCGTCAACGTAAAGTGGTATGAATACTCGGAGTCTGATAAACATTTCCCTGAAACACATCCTGATGATTTCAAAATTCGCGAAGAGCTGGAACGGTGCAGGAAAAAAGGCAAAGCCTTAGAAATGGAAGTCAGGATTAAGAACAGAGAGACAGGAAATTACCGGTATCATCTTCTTCGCGTCACGCCTGTGCATGAGGAAAACAACATCAAAAACTGGGTGGGAACCTTTACTGATATTGATGATCAGAAAAAAGTGGAAAAGGAAAAAGATGAGTTCCTGAGTATCGCCAGCCATGAACTTAAAACGCCTTTAACGAGCATTAAAGCTTATGTTCAGCTTCTCGAAAGAAAACTGAAATTGAATAAAGAAAGTACCGAGGCCGGATTTGTTGCTAAAGTCCAGGACCAGATCGAAAAGCTTAATACCCTGATCACCGATCTTCTTGATGTTTCCAAAATTGAGAACGGTAAGCTGAAAATCACCAGGAAACCTACCAATCTTGCGAGTGTTATCAACAATGCCATCGATACGATTCTTCAGACCCATGATGAAAACAGAGTAAAAATAAAACGCGACGGCATTCTGCCGGATATTTTAATCCCTATTGATGCGATCCGCATTGAGCAGGTTTTAATTAATTTCCTTACCAACGCCATAAAATATTCTCCGAATAACAACCAGGTAATTGTCACAACCTTTCTGGATGAAGAAGAACAGGAAGTAAAAGTAAACGTTACCGATTTCGGAATCGGGATTCCGGATTATAAGCAGGAAGCTGTTTTTCATAAATTTTACCGTGTCGAAGAATCTTCGCTCCAGTTCCAGGGAATGGGTATCGGGCTTTTCATCTGCTCCGAGATCATCAAGCAGCACCATGGCAACATCGGAGTTTCCAGCAAAGTTGATGAAGGTTCCACATTCTATTTTACTTTACCATTAAATTAGTTTTCATGCCAAAAAAAATTATACGAAATCTTCAGTTTGGAGTAGGGTTTTCCCTTATTATTTTAATGGCGAGTTCGGTAGCTTCTTATTTCAGCATTCAGAACCAGATGAACCACCGTGAAAGTGTGGGGAAAAGCCGAAGGGCGGTAACTGCTGTAAAAGATGTAATGCTATCCCTTCTGGATGCCGAAACCGGTAACAGAGGTTATCAGCTTACGGGTCAGGAAAGTTTCCTCGAACCCTTCAACCGCAGCCTTGCGGACTATTCCAAAACCTTTCAGTATGCCAGAAGCCTGGAAATTACGGATCCGCATCAGAAAAAACTTCTGGACGAGCTGGAGCAGAATGTAAAGCATAACCTGGCCAGTCTTAAACTGTTTGTGCAAAACCGAAGGAAAGGAATGTTGATGACGAAGCAGCAGATCCAGGAAAGTAAGGCCTATATGGACAGAAGCAGACAAATCGTGAAGGAATTTTCACAATATGAAGAAAATCAGCTGGCCATTAAAAACAGAGATCTTAACCGTTCATCGAATACTACGGTGATGTTCATTATATTTTCTGCCATTGCCGCCATTATTGTAACCACCGTATTCTACCTTAAACTGAGGTCTGACCTTATCCGAAGGGAAAAACTGGAAAAAATGCTGAGGGCTAAAGACCTGGAAATATCCAGGAGGGTAAGTGCCATCCAAAAGATTGCCAACCGCGTAGCCAATGGGGATTACAGCCAGAAAGTGGTAGATACGGCAGAAGATGACCTGGGGGATCTTGTGGAATCCTTAAACCATATGACGGAATCACTGAAGCTTTCTTTTGATACCATTAATAAAAGTGACTGGCGTCAGAAGGGGCTTGCGATTTTAAATGAATCGCTCGTAGGAAATAAAACAGTAAAAGAAGTGGCAACCTCCGCGTTGCACCAGCTGATCGAATATGGAAAATGCATCAACGGTTCCATTTACATGTATGATGACGGCCTGTTGAGGCTGATCACGGCATTCGGACTCGAGAATAATATGAAAAAAGTTTTTGAACCCGGAGAAGGAATGGTGGGCCAGACTTTTGTCAGTGAAAAAACACAGGTTTACAACAACCTGCATGAAGATGATTTTGTAGTAACATTTGCCAGCAGTACAATCCAGATTTACGGGATTATGCTGATCCCGATTGTTGCCGACGGCAGTGTGATCGGAATTATGGAACTTGGTTCAACTTCAAATTATGAACAGGACAGAATCGATTATTTTGTGGAATGCAGCAGGAATATCGGAATTGCACTGAGCGCAGCCAAAGGCCGTGAGAAAGAACAGCAGTTGCTGGAAGAGACCCAGGCGCAATCCGAAGAGCTGCAGGTACAGCATTCCGAGCTCGAAAACTTAAATACGGAGCTCGAAGCACAGACGCAGAAACTGCAGGCATCCGAAGAAGAGCTGAAAGTACAGCAGGAAGAGCTGATGCAGGCCAATGCCGAGCTTGAAGAGCGATCCAGGCTGCTGGAGGAAAAAAACCACCTGATTGCCGAACGCAATAACGAAATTCAGAAAAAAGTAGAGGAACTGGCCTTAAGCACCAAATACAAATCGGAATTTCTGGCCAATATGTCCCATGAGTTGAGAACGCCACTAAACTCTATTCTTCTCCTTTCAAGGCTGATGGCAGAAAACCCGGACGAAAATCTGAATGAAGACCAGATCGAATCGGCAAAAGTAATCCAGAGCTCCGGAAGTAGCCTTTTAACCCTGATTGATGAAATTCTTGATCTTGCCAAAATCGAATCCGGAAAAATGACCCTCGAATATCAGGATGTTGTTATTGATGATGTGGTGAAAGACCTGAAAAACCTATTCAATCCGGTATTTCAGGAGAAAAAACTTCAGTTTAATATCGATATTGAAGCGGATGTTCAGAAAAATATTCAGACCGATCGTTTAAGAGTAGATCAGGTTTTAAGAAACTTATTGTCGAATGCCCTTAAATTTACCAAAATAGGAAGCATCGATTTGAATATTAAAAAAGATCCCGTAAAGAAAGACTTTATTGTTTTTTCCGTAAAAGATACGGGAATCGGTATCGCGGAAGATAAGCAGAAAATTATTTTTGAAGCCTTTCAGCAGGCAGACGGATCTACCAAAAGAAAATTTGGAGGAACAGGCCTCGGATTATCCATCAGCCGTGAAATCGCGAGATTGCTTGGAGGAGAATTGGTATTGAAGAGTAAGGTAGATGAAGGAAGTGAATTCAGCCTGATCATCCCTGTAAAAGAAGCTGCAGAAATAAAACCGGCTGAAAATGAACAGAGCCTGGTAAAAACCATCCGGGAAGATGTAGAGGAAATTCAGCACATTCTGGATGAGGGGGAAGAAGAAGTAAAAAAAGAAGTCAATACCCTGGCCATTCCGGAAAATGTAGATGATGACCGTAATGGGATAAAAAAAGACGATAAAGTAATCCTCATCATTGAAGATGATACGAATTTTGCCAAAGCCCTGCTGAAATATGCCCGTTTGCAGAATTACAAAGCGGTTATTGAAGTAAGAGGAGACCGTGGTCTTGCCGCAGCTCTGCAGTATAAGCCTCATGCAATCCTTCTGGATATTCAGCTTCCCGTAAAAGACGGATGGCAGGTGATGGATGATTTAAAATCAAATGCAGATACCAGGAATATACCCGTTCATATGATGTCTTCATTGCATGTAAAAAAAGAAAGCTTAATGAAGGGGGCTATTGATTTTATCAGCAAGCCGGTAGCTTTGGATCAGATGACCGAAGTGTTCAAAAAAATTGAAGAAGCCCTGAAAAAAGGACCGCAGAAAGTTTTAATCGTTGAAGAAAACGCCAAACATGCCAGTGCGTTGTCTTATTTCTTGAGCAATTTCAATATTTCGCTCTCTGTGGAAAATAACGTGGAAGACAGTGTAAAAGCTCTTACTTCCGATCGTGTAGACTGTGTCATCTTAGATATCGGATCATCAAAAGGAAATGAATACCAGATTGTAGAATCCATCAAAAGCTACGACGGACTGGAAAATCTGCCGATTATTATTTTCACCGAAAGGAATCTGTCCAAATCTGAAGAACTGAAAATAAAGCAGTATGCCGATTCTATTGTGGTGAAAACAGCACATTCTTATCAAAGAATCCTGGATGAGGTAGGCCTGTTCTTACATCTGGTGGAGGAAAAGAACAATTCCATAGAGACGGTAAGAAACAAGGCTTTAGGTTCCTTAACAGAAGTGCTGAGCGGCAAAAAGATCCTGATTACCGATGATGATGTACGAAACATTTTCTCTTTAACGAAAGCTTTGGAGAAATACAAAGTAGAAGCTGTGGTCGCAATGGATGGGAAGCATGCCCTACAGCAGATTAAAGAAAATCCGGACGTCGATGTGATCCTGATGGACATGATGATGCCTGAGCTGGACGGATACGAAACCATAAAAGAGATTAGAAAAATGCCGAAATTTGCACGGCTTCCTATTATTGCCATTACTGCAAAATCAATGATCGGGGAGCGCGAAAAATGTATCACCGCGGGAGCTTCGGATTATATATCGAAACCGGTGGACATCGATCAGCTTCTCTCCCTGCTTCGTGTTTGGTTATATGAAAGTTAAACAGCCAGAATTCTGATGAATAAGAAAATTCTCATTGTGGACGATGATCCGCGTAACATATTTGCCCTCAAACTCACGCTGAAAGCTCGGGGCTATCAGACTGAAAGCTGCACCATGGCTCAGGAGGCCATATCGGTTTTAGAGAATGACAACAATTTCCAGGCAGTGCTGATGGATATGATGATGCCCGAAATGGATGGATACCAGGCTATAAAAATCATTAAAGAAATACCATCTGTAAAGCATATTCCTATTATTGCGGTTACGGCCCAGGCCATGCCGGAAGACCGACAAAAATGTCTGGATGCCGGAGCACATGATTATATATCCAAGCCGATTGATGTGGATAAACTGATAACAGCTATTGAAAAGCTTACATAAATGCTGGAACCAAGTATTATAAAAGATGCAGAAGTAGAGTTTCTGATCAAGGATGTCTACGATATGTACGGGTACGATTTTTCGGAATACAGCCGCGCTTCATTCAAGCGTCGCGTGAACCGTATATGCCTGATTGACCGGTTTACCAGCTTCGCAGAATTGCGATATACCATTCTCAACGATCCTGAATACCTGAAACGGTTTATTGAAGAAATAACGGTGAATGTTACCGAAATGTTCCGGGATCCGCAGTTTTTTAAAGCCATACGGGAAAAAATTTTGCCGCAGCTGGGTACTTATCCGCTGATCAGGATCTGGGTGGCCGGATGCTCAACAGGGGAAGAAGCCTATTCCATGGCGATTTTGCTTAAGGAAGCCAATCTCTACCACAAATCTCTGATCTATGGGACTGATCTTAACCCATCGGTTTTGGAAACCGCCAGGGCCGGGGTTTTTCCGCTGCAGCAAATGAAACTTTACTCCGAGAACTATATCCAATCCGGTGGAAAGAAAGATTTTTCAGATTATTACACAGCCAATTACGACAGTGTGAAATTCGATAAAAGCCTTCAGGAGAAGCTGATTCTGTCGACCCATAACCTTGTTTCGGACAGCTCTTTCAACAGCTTTCAACTGATTATTTGCCGGAATGTGCTGATCTATTTCGACCGCAGTCTGCAGGAAAGGGTATTCCGGTTGTTCGATAACAGCCTGGAAAATTTAGGCTTTTTGGCATTGGGGGCAAAAGAAACAATAAGATTTTCTAAATTAGATAAAAATTATCATCAGGTTGGCGATCAGAAAATCTGGAAAAAAATAGATCATCACTAAAGCTTTTAAACCATGCAAATGAACAGTACAAAAACCGAATTAATTGTTATTGGCGGCTCTGCGGGAAGCTTGCAGGTTATTATTGAAATGATAAAGAAGCTGGACGAAGATCTTCGCTTTCCGATTTTGCTTGTCGTGCACAGGAAGGCTCAGACCACAAATATTTTACAGACCTTGCTTCAGCAGTTTTCTGCCGTGGAAGTAATCGAAATTGAAGACAAGACGGATATCCGGAACAATAAAATATACATTGCGCCAGCCGACTATCATCTGCTTTTTGAAGATAAAAAGACAATGTCCCTGGACAGCTCGGAAAAAATGAACTATTCACGCCCCTCGATCGACGTAACTTTCCGGTCTGCTGCCGAGATTTTTGGCGAAAACATGATTGGAATATTATTGTCGGGGGCTAATGCAGATGGAGTGGAAGGCCTTTCATACATCAAAAAAAACAGAGGAAAAGTCTGGATCCAGGATCCGGAAACCGCAGAAGTGGATTATATGCCGAAACATGCGGTGGAAGAAATTGATTATGATTTAATTATTAATTCAGGTAACTTAGCGAATTATATTAATCAGCTATAAGAATAAAATCCCTAACTACGTAAAAATATAAAATTAGTATGAGTAAGAAGAAAATCCTGATCTTCGATGATGATAAAACCATTCTTGAGGTGATTACGATCATCTTTGAAGAAAACGGCTATCATGTGGAAATTTCAGAAACCTCCCATGATATCCTGGAGAAGGTCGCCCGTTATCAGCCTGATGTGATCCTTATGGACAACTGGATCCCTAAAATAGGCGGAGTGGAGGCTACCAGGCTCCTGAAGAATCATGAGGAATTTAAAAACATCCCGGTGATCTATGTTACGGCCAATAATGATATTGTGGCTTTGGCCAAACAGGCACAGGCCGATGATTATGTAGCGAAGCCGTTCAACCTGGAAGACCTTGAAGATAAAGTAGCGCAATACCTGCAATGAAGAAGGTAATCTCAAAGATAAAAGTCCCTGCAGATGATGCAGGGACTTTTATTTTATAAATTTTCCGGATTTTACGTTAAACAATTCTTCTGAATGAACTCCAGTTGGATTGAGGGTAATTTTTCATTTTCGTCTTCATAAACTTGATCGTGCAGTTTCCTGTATTGATCTCCGTTATTAATGATGTAAGAAACATTTTAATTTCAGGATCAGATAAAATTTTATCTGAAAAAGTCGTTGCAATAATAGGTTTTCTTGAAACCAAATTGTCTATGAAAGTATATTCATCAGTAAGATCAATCTGTAAATTAAATTGCTGCTGAATGATAAAATTTAAATAGTTGTTAATTAATTCTTTATTTTCTGATAAGTTTTCCATCTCTAAGGTTTTTTCATGTATTACAATAATATTCATGCCATTGTCATTTAATTCCATCTGATATTCTGGATACTCTCATATTTTTTTCAATAAAATCTCCTGTACGTCTTTTCCTGTAGGTGTTTTCAGAATTTCAGTTTTTTTTAGAATAAATATAATTTAGATGTGCATTATGTTAAATATTATTCATACACCGCTTTAATATATTGATTTTGTGTAACCGATTGGTTATACTTAGCAAAAAGTTGTCCAAAAATGATTTACGGCAAAAAATTTGTTACACAACAACTGAAATTACTGTCAAATCACCAAATTTTGAGATATGAAAATAACAACTTACCAAATCCTGGCAGCAGTCTCAATGCTGTTGGCCAGCTGTTCAGAAACCATCGATGAAAACGGAAACAACGGACCCGTATTGCCACCGGTAGAGACCAATGCAGCCAATACGAATTACCAGCCTGCATTTTCGGGGCAGACCCGTGCGAACGGCGTAAAGACTTCAACAGCATTTGTTGGGGAAATCGTAACCTCATCCTTATCATCACCTTGGGGAATCACCAGTTTACCGGATGGGAGATTACTGGTTACCGAAAAAGCCGGAACCATGAGAATCGTCAGTACTACCGGAACGGTAAGCAGTGCCATTACCGGGCTTCCTGCCGTAAATTCCGGAGGACAGGGCGGATTGCTGGGCGTTTGTGTAGATCCTCAGTTCTCCTCCAACAGAATGGTATATTGGGTATTCTCTGAGAACGTTTCGGGAGGGAATATAACTTCCGTGGCGAAAGGAAGACTTTCCAATTCGGAAACGATGATTGAAAATCCGGCCGTGATTTACAGGGCCAGCCCTTCAGCAAATGTCGGCAACCTGCATTATGGTGGAAGAATCCTGTTCGACAGCACCGGAAATTTATTTGTGAGCACAGGAGAACGTTCAGACCTTTCGACCAGACCTTTGGCCCAGTCGGTAACCGCAGCTTTAGGAAAAATCTTAAGAATTACCACCAGCGGACAGCCGGCACCTGGCAACCCTACCTTTACCCAATCGGGTGCTTTGCCGGAACTCTACAGTATTGGACATAGAAACCCCCAGGGAATTGCGATACATCCGGTAACAGGGGAATTATGGCAAAGCGAACACGGCCCGAGAGGCGGTGATGAGATCAACAGGGTACAGGCCGGTAAAAATTACGGTTGGCCTACCATTACTTATGGCATCGAATACAGCGGTGCAACGATTGGAAACGGAATCCAGCAGCAATCGGGCATGGAACAGCCTGTATATTATTGGGACCCCGTCATTTCGCCGAGTGGCATTACTTTCTATAAAGGAAATAACATGCCTGAGTGGCAGAATAATCTTTTTGTAGCTTCACTGAGCGGGATGCACATCGCAAGACTGGTCATCGAAAATAATAAAGTTGTAGGGGAAGAAAGACTTCTCGCCAGTGAGAACCAGCGTTTTAGGGATATTACACAGGGACTGGACAATAGCCTGTACACGGTAACGGACGGCGGTAGATTATACCGTATCCGTAAGCAATAGTCAGTTTAAACTGTATTAAAGGCTGAAAGTTGGGAAAAAGCGTTCGGAAGTTTTTAAGAATATAACTTCGGACATTCATCATCCTTCTTTCAGCCTTTTCATTTAATTAAACCTGAATTTTGTTCTGAATTCCAGAGGAGCCATATTTGTCTTCTTTCTGAATAAGGTGCTGAAAGATTGTGAGTGCTCAAATCCCAGAGCATAAGCAATTTCACTTACCGAGAGCTGGGTCGCGGACAGTTTTTCTTTCGCTTTGGCAATCAGCTTTTCATGAATATGCTGCTGAGTATTCTTTCCGGTATGGATGCGCAGAAGATCGCTCAGATAATTTGGAGATAGATTCATTGCTTCAGCGGCGTGCTGCACCGTTAAAATTCCCTGCTCACAAATATCTTCTCTGTAATAATCATTAAGATATTGCTCAAACTTTGTAAGAATATCATGATTACCGCTTTTCCTTGTGATAAACTGCCTTTCGTAAAAACGGGTTGAATAATTCAACAGCAAATCGATTTGGGAAAGAATAATTTCCTGGGTATGACGGTCGATATGGCGGCATTCCTTATCTATTTTATAAAATATTTCTACCAGGTCGTTTTCTTCGTCCTCCGACAAATGCAGGGCTTCGTTAACGGCATAAGAGAAAAATCCGTAATCGGAAATTGCCTGGGCAAGCGGATGTTTCAGAAGGAAATCTTCGTGAAAGACAAGAAGATATCCTTTTCCGTGGCAATCCATCGAATGGATGTCAAGATACTGAATCTGGTTCGGAGCAGTAAAGCTCAGCACACCCTTATCGTAATCATAATGCTGCTGCCCGTACCGCATCTTGCCGGTAGCTTCCCTTTTTAAAGCAATACAGTAAAACCTGTTGACAAAACCTTTCCAGACGTCGTTTTCAGCAAAGACGGCATCGGATAAATCAATGACGCTTACCAGCGGATGTTTCGGTTCGGGAAGAGAAAGCAGGCGGTGGAAAGCGGAAAGAGACTGAATGGTATTCATGATCTAAATATAAATTAATAATCCAGAAGTCCCATACTGAATTCGTCATACGGTGCCCCTGTATCGGTTCCTAAAGGTACGATACTTTCCAGTTTCAAAATATCATTTTCGCTTAATTCTACGGCAGCAGATGCAATATTCTCTTCAAGGTATTTTCTGCGTTTGGTTCCCGGGATCGGAACAATGCCCTTGCTCATAATCCAGGCCAGAGCAAGCTGGGAAGCGGTAATGCTTTTTTCTTGCGCCATTTTTTCTATGGCTTCCACCAGCTCTATATTCTTTATGAAATATTCGCCCTGGAAACGAGGGATTCCCCTGCGGAAATCATTTTCCGGCAAGTCCTCAACGGTCCTGATCTGTCCGGACAGGAAGCCTCTTCCCAACGGTGAGTAAGCTACAAAACCGATTCCCAGTTCGTGCAATGTTTTCAGGACCCCTTTTTCTTCCACAGTTCTTTCAAAAAGGGAAAATTCGCTTTGTATAGCAGTGATGGGATGAATCTGATGGGCCTTTTTCACCGTTTCGGAAGAAACTTCCGACAACCCGATAAATTTTACCTTTCCTTCCTGCACCAGCTCACTCATGGCGCCAACGGTTTCCTCAACCGGCGTATTTTTATCCAGCCGGTGCATGTAATACAGATCGATATAATCGGTCTTTAAGTTTTTCAGGGATCTTTCCACGGCTTTTTTTACATATTCTTTTGTCCCGTTGATGGCCCAGGTGATTTTATTCTGATCATCGATTTCCCAGCCGAATTTTGTAGCAATGATATACCTGTCGCGTTGGTTTCCAACGGCTTTGGCGATCAGCTGCTCGTTTTTCAGCGGACCGTAAAGATCGGCAGTATCCAGGAAATTTCCCCCCAGTTCAAACGAACGGTGAATAGTGGCAATCGCCTCTTTTTCGTCAGATTTTCCATAAGTATCTGCTTCTTCAAAGCCCGTCATTCCCATACATCCCAATCCGATCACAGAAACTTCCAAACCTTGGTTTCCCAATTCAATGTGTGTTAATTTCATATTTCGATTTTTATAAAAACAAAGTTCCGCAGAAATCATGGAGTGGATGTATGCAAAACAACGGAGTTTGTATGTAAATTACGGATCTGGAAAAATAAAGGACCCTGAACTTGAATCATGGCCCGTTTTGTAATAGATATACTTAAGTTAGATAATAAGCTTAATTGATTGATACCAATTATTTCCCGCCACCGCCGTTTTTCTCGACATCGGTTTTGGTATTTTCCTTCACTTTCTGGTTCCCGAAACGTTTCACGAATGAAATCGAAAAACCGTACCAGTCCCATTTTGATGAATTTCTGAAAGTTCCGCCCTGTACGTAGGTCGTGGCGTCGTAATTCGGCCGCTGGAAGATATTCATCAGCTGCAGGCTGACTTCCATTTGGGTTTTCGGGAAGATTTTCGTCGCTGAAATATTATGGAAGATATTGGGCTTATTGGTCGTGGAGTTTCCGTTGTTCTGGTTGGAAACTTCCACCCATGCGCTCAGGTTGATGTTTTTGTTAAAAAGATTGGTGTAAGAAAGGTTAGTTGATGCACTGAGGTAATTGACATAGCTGTTGTCTGTTCCCAAGCCGTTTCTGCGGTTGAAGTCGCTGTTGTCGATATAATACCAGCCCAATCCGAGATTCACCGTGAATTTATTTTTAAAAAATGTCTGGTTGGTATTGGCAAATACATAATATTTATGCACCTTTCCTGCAAAGTTGGATGGCTGGGAAATGGTTCTGCTTCCTTCCGTAACGTAGTCGGTCCAATAGTCCTGGTCGGTAAACATATATCTTCCGGAGATAAAATACTTTTTGAGGATTCCAAGTTTCATATAGACCCTTTGGCTTGGATTGGGTTCCAGACTCATATTGCCCCGGCTGTAGAATCCGTCGTTGTTCGGAATGAGAAAAGGATTGAATTCCGCATACCATGGACGCCAGATATTTTTGCTGTACGTTAAACTTAGGTCATATTTATCGGAGAAAGAATATTTCAGCAAAATATTCGGCAGCAGCCTGCCGTAGGAATCTTTGCGGGAAGTGCCGGCAACATCCTGGCGTATTTTATAATCGATATGCTCGTAACGCAGCCCGATACGTGTTTCCAGCTTTTTAAAAAAGGTTTTGCTGTAGTTGGCATACAGCGAGTTGATATTGTCCTCGTAATGAAAAACATCCCTGCTGCTCAGCCCTGAAAGCATATTTCCGTACAGGCTGTTCGGGATCACATTATTATTGAAATCCATTTTTCCGCCGACCTCAAAGTTTCCACCTGACTTTCCGAGAGGCTGGGTGTAATCTACTTTTACATAGTAATTCCGGTTTTCCGTGTCGGTAAGTACGCCGATTTCCTGTGCCTGAATGATATTAGGATTTGTGGCCGAGATCATATTTTTCAGAAAATAATCATTATTCCAGTCACCATAATAATTACTGCCCAGATTAACGTCAAGTATCTTATTTTTTTCCTTATCGTACCATTTGTAGAAGACGTTGGTTCCGAAATTCCGGTTCAGCCCGTCCGAACTTTGGTTCTGTGTATAGGAATTATTGAATTCACCGTTAATGTTTTTTAATCCGTCCGCTTCAGCAGTGGATCGTGAATTACTCTGGTAATATTCCAGGATCAGCCCTACCGTATTTTTGTTATTCAGTTCAAATTCCGAAGTTGAAGAAAGGGAAGGGCTTTTGGAATGCCCTATGGTTTGCGAATTCCTGAAGGTGGTGGAATTATCGGCGTATAGGGTCTGAATACTGGAATTTCTCTGTACATTGGTATTGTCGCCATAGCTTCCGATCAGGGTCTGTGTGAAATTTTTTCTGTGGTAATTGATGTTGGCATTGGTGTACTGCGAATTTTTGGTATTCTGCCTGTTATTGAGTGTAATGCTTCCTTTAAATCCTTCGTCATCCCGTTTTTTCAGAACAATATTAATAACGGATCCGGTAGCTTCATAGCGCGAAGAAGGACTTGTAATCACTTCGATTTTCATAAGGTTGTCTGCCGGGATGGTCTTTAAATATTCCTTTAATTCCTTTCCCGTGAAAACCGATTTTCTGTCGTTGATATATACGGTAACGGTTTCACCTTCCGCCTTAATGGCATCATTGTTATCGATGCTTACCAACGGGGTCATTCTCAGGACGTCCCATGTGGTATTTCCGGCCAGGACGGAGCTGTTGGCAACATTGAAAACGGTTCGGTCGACTTTGGATTCGATGGTAGGCTTTCTTACCGTTACGGTAACGCCTTCGATGGCTTTTTCTTTTGATTTTAAGGTGTCTTTTTCGGCCTGGGCATAGGTAAAAATGCCTGCTAAAAAGATAATCGGCATCAAAATGTTTTTCATGTAAACTATGTTTCTATCAATAAGACATCCTACAGTGAGTAATTGTTACATCAGGCAGAACTAATTTTATGAAAAAAGTTTTAAAGAATTAACAGCCATATGCTTAAAGAATAAAAAACTGCCTGAAAAATAACAGACAGTCTTTTTTGTTGGTATAAACTTTACTGAATTACTTTATTCTGAGTTCTTACCGTATGGGCTGAAAAATAACCCAGCGCACCATTACTGATGTTGCTAGGCGGGTTGGCCGGTGTGACGCCTGCACCGGCACCCCCGTCTAAAATCTGAAGCAGGGCGGAATAATAGGTAAATATGTTTTGGTCGATACACTGCATTTCAACATGAATGGTATCGCCTGCCTTCACTTTGATTCCGTCTTTGTCATTAGGCATCAGCAGAGGTCTTTGATTCGGTAAGCCGTTATTGACATTATCTGAAAATACCGAGAAAAACCGCTGAGAAGTATTGTTTACGGAAAATATGAAAAGGTAGCGGTTGCCTAATGCGGGCGGATCCGTAAAAATGGGAAGCAGGGTGTAGCTTTTTTCTCCCGCCACCATAAACGAATCCTGCTCCAGCCCGTCAAATAATACCGGCTGCGGCATTGTGCTCTGCGCAGAATACTGCTGTCCTTCCGCAGTTACTTTCAGCGTGTAGGTCCTTCCCGGCTCTGCAGTGAAAGTATTGGTTACATAAAATCCGTCTCCTGCGTAAGTCAGCGTCTCGCTCTGCCCTGTATTATCGCTTATGATGACCTTTGCATTTTCAATAACAGTATAAGATTCGGCCGAAGTGTAGGCCACCGATTTGGTAATTTTAACGAGGTAAGGGCCGGTATCATCCGTAATATTTCCTTCGATCACGATTTTTCCGCTTTGGTCTTCCAGGTCCAGGTCGATATTTTTTTCACATGAAACCATAAAGAGCAGGGATATTATACTTAAAAAAAAGTTTTTCATCAGTTAAAATTTAAAGTTGTAAGTAATATTGGGAACCCATCGGAACAGCGAGGTCTGCACAGCACGATAAGTTCCCGGAATATCGGGATTATCTTTGAAAGCAATGGAGTAGGCATTTTCCCTTCCGTAAATATTATATATTCCGAAAGACCATGAGCCTCTGAAGCGTTTATTACTCACCGGTTCATAAGTGGCGTTCAGGTCCATCCTGTGATAAGCGGGCATCCGGTCGGCATTCCTGCTGCTGTACTGAAGGATCGACTGGTTGTTAAGTACGTATTTCCCGGTTGGGAAAGTCACTGCATTTCCGGTGCTGTAGACGAATAATCCGGAGAAAGACCATTTGGGATTCAGCTGATAGGTAGCCACCACTGCAAGATCATGTGTTTTGTCTATTCTTGCGTTGTACCATTGGTTGTCGTTGATTCCGTCAATCTTTCTTTCGGTTTTGGACAGGGTATAAGAAATCCAGCCGGTCAGTTTTCCGCTTTTCTTTTTGGCGATCAGCTCCAGTCCATAGGCTCTCCCTTTTCCGAACAGCAGTTCGCTTTCCACATCGGCTGCGGTATCGAACGTAATTTGCGCACCGTTCTTGTAATCGATCTGGTTTTGCATGGATTTATAGTAAACCTCCGCATTCAGTTCATAATTGTTATTGCTGAAATTCCGGCTGTATCCGAAACTTACCTGGTCTGCAATTTCCGGTTTTACGGTATAGCTGCTTCCGATCCATTGATCCGTCGGGTTTCCGCTGCCGCTGTTGCTTAAAAGATGCAGGTTCTGTGTATTCCGTGCGTAGCCTCCTTTGATGCTGCTGACTTCGTTCAGCCGGTAGTTGGCAGTAATTCTCGGTTCGGCATTAACGTAGGTTTTTCCGAATGTCCCTTTAGCGAGGAATTCTGAACCGGTAAGCACTCCTTTGTCGTAGAAATTATACGTGTCTCCTCCCAAAACGCTGAATATTGAAAGCCTAAGCCCGTAATTGACGGTCAGTTTTCCAGTTGCTTTGAAATCGTCATTGAGGTATAACGCATTTTCCCAGGAATACCGCGGGTTTCTAGGGTAGCTGCTCACACTCGTCCCCGAAGCACTGCTTGGCGTAATGGTATGATATACCGACTGCAGTCCGAATTTTATCGAATGTTTATTGCCGGCAAACCAGGTAAAATCCTGCTTCAGGTTCCAGTCTTCAATCTTGGATGAAAGTCCGAAGGTATTGTTGTTACTGCTTAAGCTGAAATCGTAATTGTAATTGCTGTAAATCAGCGAGGTGTTGGAAAACAGCTTGCTGTTGATAATGCTGTTCCAACGGAGTGTGGCGGTTGTATTGCCCCAGTTTGAATCAAAAGTGTCTCCTAATCCTAAAACATCACGCCCGAAGTATCCGGATAAATAGAGCCGGTTGTTTTCATTTACCTGATAATTGGCTTTTAAATTCAGATCATAGAAATACAGCTTATTGTCTTTATAATCATCCGTAGCTTTTAGGAAAAGATCCGCATAGGTTCTTCTTCCCGAAACGATAAACGACGATTTCTCCTTTTGGATAGGTCCTTCAACGCTTAACCTGCTGCTGATGATCCCGATTCCTCCGTTTACATTATAGGCCTGGTTGTTTCCATCCTTCATTTTCACGTCAAGTACGGAAGAAAGCCGCCCGCCGTATTGTGCGGGGCTGTTTCCCTTAATAATGCTGGCATCTTTAAGGGCATCGCTGTTAAAGGTGCTGAAAAAACCCAGTAAGTGGGAAGCATTATAAACGGTTGCTTCATCAAGAAGGATCAGGTTCTGGTCGGTAGCTCCTCCGCGCACACTGAACCCACTGTTTCCTTCGCCATTGCTTTTTATTCCCGGTAAAAGCTGGATGGTCTTCATGACATCCCTTTCGCCGAAAAGCACCGGAAGCTTTTCAATATTCTTGATGCTGATCGTTTCCGTTCCCATTTGGGCGGAAGTCAGGTTTTTATCTTTTTTAATGCCCGAAACAACCACTTCATCAATCGTCGCCATCCGGTCTTCTCCTTCTCCTGAATCGAGCAATAAATCCTGCTTGGTATTATTGTCCAGCGAAATAATCTGCTGAAAGTCTTTAAAGCCGGGATTGGAAATGATAAGATGATAGATTCCCTGCGGAAGGGATAAGGAATAAAATCCGTAATCGTTCGATATAACGGAAATGTTAGGATTCTCGGCAACTTTTACCGTAACGCCGATGAGCAATTCTCCGTTTTTCCTGTCTTTTACCGTACCGCTCACCGAATAATTCTGCTGGGCAAAAACGACCGTACTGAAACAGAGAGCTGCCGCAGTGGTAGCGGTTTTCAGGGATAATATCTGCATGTAAGTTTGTTTATTATTTGAATGAAGGCTTAAATATAAGCTTATTGCTTCTCAATTATATAAACAATGGGTGAATTTTTATCAGGTAATCTAAAAATACAGGTTTAAACTGATGTGTTCATTAAATAAAAGCTTTTGTTTAACCCTAATGTTATTAAACACAGCTGAATTCGTCGGTGACTTCCGGTAGGTTCATAACAAACTTTATTATCGAACAGAAGAGCTTCCAGCCTTCCGCGTCCCTCTTCAAGCCTGTAAATATGATTTCTACTTTGTCGAAATTAATTTACCTGATTCAATTTAAAAAATATCATACTTTTGCGGAAACTCCTGATCTTCATGAAGAATGTTTTAAGTTGGATTTTGGTTTTATTTCTTGCCGTCTCGCTTTTGCAAAATTGTCTGAGCAATTCTGTACAAAAAGAAATCAATCGTAAAAATGCTTTTATGGATCACCTGAGAAAATTGTATTCTTCGGGGGATGATTCACAGTGGCCAAAACCTGTGCTTGATCCGGAATCCCTGTCTTCTTTTTCAGAAATCGGTCATCTTCCGGAAATGCCGTTTCCTGAAAATAATCCGTATTCTCCAGAAAAGGAATTGCTGGGAAGAACGTTATTCTTCGATCCGAGGCTCTCAAAATCCAACCAGATTGCCTGTGCTTCCTGCCATGACCCGGAGCTGGGCTGGTGCGATACCCGGACTTTTTCTTTCGGGCACGACCGGCAGCTCGGAACCCGCAATGCCATGAGCATTCTGAATGTAGCCTATGCAAGATCCTTATTCTGGGACGGCCGTGCAAAAACATTGGAAGAGCAGTCCCAAATGCCGATTGAGGATGAAAAGGAGATGGGAGAACATATTGAAATAGCCACCGGAAAGATCTCAAAGATAAAAGGATATGAAATTCTGTTTGAAAAGGCTTTCGGTGATAAATCGGTGACCAAAGACCGGATTTCCAAAGCCATTGCTGCTTTTGAAAGAACTATAAAAAGTGCACCCGGGAAATTTGATCTTTTCATTGACGGAAAAGCGGATGTATTTACCAATGACGAACTGATGGGTCTGCATCTTTTCCGGACTAAGGCACAATGTATAAACTGTCACAATTCGGGATACTTTTCCAATAGCCAATTCGAGAATATAGGAACATCGATGATGGGTGAAAAAGGGGAGGACCTGGGCCGATATCTGGTTACAAAAAACCCTGAAGATGCAGGAAGGTTCAGGGTGCCGGGCCTGCGCGAAGTGTCCCGTACGGGGCCATGGATGCATAATGGCTCGATGAAAACATTAACGGAAGTAATCCGTTTTTACAGCAGGGGAAACCCCGAAAACTCCCTTAAAAGAGCGACGGTACATGAAGGTATTGCGTTACAATCTGAAAAATCCGGAATGGTAAGAATGCTGGAACTTTCGGATGAAGAAATCTACCAGCTGGAAGCATTTTTAAGGACATTATCATCGGCACCTCAGGATATTGCGGTTCCCGAGCTGCCAAAATAAAGCCTCCTTAAATTTCCGGAGGTTTTTATCAGATAAAGAAGTCGGACTGAAAATTTTTATCAATCTCTGTTTCACAAAAACCCATTCTGAATATTTCATCGGTATAAAATCAGCACCGGATCTTTAATTAAAAGAAACGGCAGCATCGCTATTGCATTAGAGATAGGATTCGCAATGGGAGATCTCCGGTATAGTAAGCGAAAGCATAATTTCGGGAATTGAGGAGACTCAACAAAATTTTTTAGAGCCTTGATCTTTCTGCATGGGGAAGAGGAAAAGCCGAAATGGACCACCGTCATACTTCCCTCATTTTTCTCTTCAACTTTATTTGTGATCCTGCGGATGCAATTTGCTATTTAATACAAAAAGCAGCCTATTTACATAATGCTGCTCTCCCTAAGATTAATTTAAGTATAACTTATGTGTACTTTAAATGAAAATTCTTTTTGTATATTTAAATTTTAAAAAGGAGACCACTCCCCAATTAGAGTGATCTCGATATAAAATATTCCCTTATATTTTACATTAAAAACCGTCTACCATAATCCGGTGCTTTGTTTTGAGTAAAATTACATATTTAGAATATATCATTTATATAAAGTTTAAAATTCAGCAAATAAAACTTTATAAGGCTGTTTCAATAGAATAAAATCCTTTATATTTGCATGCAATAACCTTTAAAAGAATAATATTCTATGGATAACCTGGATGCCAAAGACATGCAGTTGCTGAGACTTCTTCAAAACGATGCGAAATTAACGGTTAAAGAACTGGCAAAAGAAGTCAATCTTTCTCCGTCACCGGTCTTTGAAAGGGTAAAAAGACTTGAACAGGAAGGGTACGTAAAAAAATATGCTGCGATCCTGGATGCAGAAAAACTTAATTTGGGTTTCACGGTTTACTGCCAGCTGAAATTGAAAAGCAACGACAGTTATCTGGCTGTGGAATTTGAACGAGAGATTTTGGAAATCGAGGAGGTTGCAGAATGTTACAGCATTTCCGGAGATTTTGATTTTCTTCTGAAAGTACACGTAAGGGATATGAAGCAATACCAGAATTTTGTGTTCAATATTCTTGGGGCCGTACCGTCTATCGGAAGTACCCATAGTACTTTTGTAATGGCACAGGTGAAAAACACCCATGGGCTGATGATTTAAACAAAAGAAAATCCTACTTATCTGATAAACATCCTGTAGTTAGTTTATTTATTTTCATCTAAAATGCCGAATCCCCTCTAAGTTTAAAACAAAACCCGGGCATCTCAATTGAAATACCCGGGCTTTCCTAATATACTACTTATCAATAATGAATCAGTCCTATTTTTTTATCAGCTTTTTTACTGAAGTTTTCCCGTCTTCATAAGTTGCTTTTACGAAATAAACGCCTTTCGGGGCATGGGAAATATCCACCTGCTGTCCTGAAATTTTTGCTGCGATGACCTGTCCCACTGCATTGCTTACTTCTACTGTTCTGATTTTCCTTTCGGCCTTCAGGTAGACAATTCCGTCTGTAGGATTTGGGTAAATTCCGAAATGGTCGGAATTTTTAACGTCGTTTACGCCAAGCATGTTCATGGAGAGCCTTTTTACCTTTGTTCCGCTTTCGGAATAGGCTGCCACAACATAATTATTAACCGGATCAATAGCAATATCGTTGTAGGTAGATGCTGCTGTTGAGAGAAAAGGATCTCCGAATTTTTCCCAGTTTCCGGAAGAAGTATTAAAGCGGTATATACTGTTCCTTCCATGGTTGCTGTTCGAGCTGTCCCAGATGCTTGCAATTACATAAGGTGCCCCTGCGGAAGTTACTGCGATGGCTGTATTATTAACCACAGTGTCCGAAAAGTTAGCTGACCCGATCTGCACCCAGGCATTTCCTGAAAGTTTCTTTACATTTAATTTTCTTCCTTCCGCAGTGCTCGATACATATACAACGTACGGAATGTTATTACCGTCGAGCGCAATATCGGAAAAAGAACTGTCCGAGCTGTATGCGTTGCCTACCGGAACTCCTCCGGCCAGCGTCCAGGAATCTGATGAGGATGCATTGGCACTGATTTTATAAACATTGAATAGGCCTGAGGTGATCTGTGAAGCATACAGCACATTATCTGTGCCCACTGCTATTTTAGGAAAAGTGGCCCCTCCCGAAAATCCGGAGTTTCCTACCTGTTCCCATGTCCCGTTACTGCTGTTGTATCTTCTTACAGTTCCGGATCCGTCTGTACTATAGGCAAAAAGCACATTCGACGGTGATGTGATGATCGAGTGAAAATTCATCATGTTTGTAGTGGCCATGGGAAGCGAGCTCCATGATCCTCCACTTAATTTTCTTATCTCCATTCCCGTATTCGGATAGCTGGCCTGGTTGCTGTAATAAATATTTCCCTGCGCATCGGCTGTAAGCGAATTGTAGGTGGCAATACCTGTCGTAATTCCTGCCGACCCTCCCGCATAAGACCATGAAGTCCCGTTAAACTTCTGTACCGAACCTTTCGTTACGGTTGTATCATAATAAGAGATGTAATAATTCCCAGAGGCATCCACTATCAAATTATTAAAGCTGCTGTTGCCTGCCGAAACCAGGGCGGAGGAACCTGTGTTGCCCCACTGTTGGGCAGAGGTAAGAATAGCGAGACCTACTCCGCAAACCGTCAGAGCCTTTTTGAAGTTAAAATCAAAGTTAAAGTTAAAAAAAGAGATGTTTTCCATAATAAAGAATGTTTTAAAAAATGTGAAAAAATTTACGGATTTTCATATTTTAATAAATTGGACCTTTGGTGGGATTCTCCTAGTGAAGAACTGTGGACAAATTTATAGATTGATCTGATAAAACATTCTTTTTCCATTAAAATTATCAAAAAAACACATACTCATTTGATACTTTTTTAGTTATAATGGCTTTTTAATTGCGAAATTTTTAAAATTAAACAATTTTGCATTTTAATTTTAAAAAGATATTAACCAATAGTTATATTTTAAGATAGTAAAAATCAGCTTTAAGAAATTGATATTTATTTAACATTAAAAATAAAGTATTCGTAATATGAGATGAATGATAGAAAGATAATATCAGACGGATCAGATGCTGTCGATCCAATGATAAATGTCAACCTGATGAGGGATTTCAAGTTTTTTACGGAGTCTGTATTTTTTATTCTGAACGGTCCGGGTTTCAATAAAGGTATATTTTGCAATTTCCTTAGTTGTCAGTTTCAGTTTCAGCAGAGCACAGAACTCAATTTCAGATTGCTGAAGCTCAGGGTTTATTTTCAGCAACTTTTCAGAGAATTCGGGAAATAGGCTTTCAAAAGCAAACATAAATCCCGGGTCGTTATTTTCCAGAAGGCTGATAAGGCTTTTATAACTTTCATGAAGGTTTATATTCGGCTGAAGACTCTTGTCAGTTTCTTCCGGTTTTTCCTGCTGTACTGATCCTTTTCTTTCTGAATCTTAAAAACAGAAAAATTGAAATGCCCAAAGCCAATGCTGCTGAAAGACCTAAAAGCAGCATCATCATATTGGAAGACCGGTTTTGCTCCTCTTTGTCTTTGCTGATTACTTCCTGCAAAGAATTGTATTTGCTCTGAAGTATCTGGAGATCATACTGCTTCATCTTATTCTCATAGAAATCGGCACTGTCTTTCTGGTTTTGCTGAGAATAGATTTCTATTAAAGATTTATAGATGCTGTTAATATTCAGCTCAATACCGGTTCGTTTTCCGATTTTCAAGGCCTTATGGAAATTTTTCACGGCATTCTTGTAATCTTTCAGATGTTCATAATACTTTCCTATTACCGTATAATTGTCGATCATGGATTTATCTTCGGAAATACTTACAGGTTTGATCTCGACCGATTTCCGGGCAAAATAATAAGCTGAATCCAGATTATACTGCGCATAGGCATTTGAAATATTGGCATAATTGAGATATTGGAAAGATGCAAACTCATTCCTGTCTTTCAGTTCGGAGCCGCTTCTTATCTCCTCTCGGAGCTTCCGCACCGCATTTTCCGGCTCGTTCTTGTCCATGTACACATTTGCGAAGCTGCTCAGGACATTTGCTTTTGCATAGAATATCTTTTTGCTTTCAGATTGGTCCTGCTGTAAAGTAGCATAAGCTTTATTCAGATGAAAAATAGCTTTATCGTAAAATCTATTTACCGAATAGGTTTCTGCAAGGTATACATCAGCCATAGTTTCATAATACCCGTTGCCATAATATCCGGAAACCTTCTGCAGCTGTTCTGATGCAATAACAAGGCTGTCGATCTGGTTCTTATTGTAAAAATACCTGCATTTTCTTTCCAGCAATTTCATTTCAGAGAGTGAATCTTTCAATTTTCTGGATTCCTTGATGAGACCGTTCAGATCACGATATGCCTTATTGATATTGGTATCGAACAGCCTGGAATTTTCCGCTACTTTACTTTTTAGGCCGGAAATGCTTTTTTTTGACTGGGCAAAAAAGTTTACACAGAAAAAGAAAATGCATAATACAATCAGCTGGATTTTTTTCACTATTTGCAGGCTCAGGGTTTATTGTTTTTTTTAAGATAAATGGCTATGTAAATTTATGAATTTGATTATTAAATATACAATTGTTTGTCATTGTTACAAAGATTTGGTGTTGTTGAAGGGATAATCTGAAAATGAATAAATTATCAAAACACTTAAAACAGCAGGATTAAAAAATAAAGGCAGACTGTTTGCACTCTTGAGGAAGCGGTTAAATTTTTATATGATATATTTGCCGTTAAATTCAATTACTGAAGAATATTTTATGGAAGATATAAGGATGATCGTAACCGATATGGACGGGACTTTTCTGAATTCTTTACACGAAGTAAGCCCGGAATTCCCTGAAATTTACGAAGAGCTTAAGAAAAGAAACATTCTGTTTGTTCCGGCAAGCGGAAGGCAGATGCTTGGAATTACCAAATATTTCGGCGATACGGAAAGCGAAATGGCCTTTATTGCAGAAAACGGAGGCTATGTCATCTATAAAAATGAGGAACTTTTTGCTGATGAACTGGATCCGAAATATATTGCTGAAATTATTACAAAGATCCGTACTATTCGCGGTGCTACAGCCGTTCTTTCGGGAAAAAAGAAAGCTTATTTTGATACGGATAATCAGGATTTTATCGATTATATCTCACAATTTTACGCCGATAGCGAAAGAAGAGAAGATCTTACGGAAGAAGTTCAGGACAGCATTTTTAAAATTGCCGTTTACCATTCCGGCGGTTCGGAGCTGAATGTGTATCCGGAGTTGAAGGAATTTGAAAAATATGATCTGGATATCGTAGTTTCCGGACAGTACTGGCTCGATATCATGAATAAAAATATAAACAAAGGGGCAGCGCTGGAAAAACTGCAAAAAGCCCTGAATATTACCCCGCAGCAGACTATGGCTTTCGGGGATTATATGAATGACATTCAGATGCTGGAAAACTCAAAATATTCTTATGCAATGAAAAATGCTCATCCTTCGGTAAAAAAAGCTGCAAGTTTTGAAGCATGCTCCAATGATAATTTCGGTGTTTTGAAAATCATTAAAGATTACCTGAAAATAAATTAAAAAAATATATTTTTATATTTTCCTTGCCTTCAGATTTATATCTGAAGGTTTTTTATGCTGATAGATATTGCATGAACGGAATATCTCTGGTACATTTACAGTCATTAAAAATTTTAACCATGAAAAACCTACTGAAGTACCTGTTGATTTTTACCATACCGTTGATATCAGCGGGATGTTCTTCGGACGATGCCGTTTCGGAAAGCAATATTCCTCCTGTGATGACGCTTTTTTATCAGAATGCGGAAGAACTGTCGAAAACCTACGATCCGTCAGGGAAAGTCAGCCAGTCACTCAAAAATGAAATTTTCAATCTCTATAAACAGGGGAACTGGGGCGCATTAGAAAAGTTATTCAAGAACAATAACCTGAACGGAGGATGGCCTCCTGCCAATGGCGGATATAATATCATCGATAACATTTCGTTTTCGGCCGGACAAAAATTCGACCGTTACAGTGGAGCGGTAGGAAGCTACAGTGGAACAGGAATTCCGACGCTGGGAGGAAGTTTTACAAGTCCTATTGTCGACGGCTACCGCTACACATTCAGCCAGAGGGCACTGAATATGCCGGAAAAATCTTACGACTTTTATTATGAAATTGATGTCCTGAATAACATGCTGCCCTTCAAAGGACAGCTTGCCGATGTTATTCCGTGGTTCGGCCAGGTAGGCGGCGGCGCGCAGATGATGTGGAAGATCCCGACCGATCCCATGACCGGCTATCAGAAAACATGGAATAAACTGGCACAGGAAGGCTATATTAAAGTGACTATTGTAAAAAGCCCAAGCGGAAAATACAATGCCCTGGCGGGAACTGTTATTCAAAAATAATATGGAGATGTATCAGATTACGGAAAGAATTATCGTTGGTAAAAAAGCAACACTGGAAAAAGATTCCTTTATCAATGAAGAAATCGGCTCATCGGCTGCGATAAAATTCGTCTGTTGCCAATGCGGACATTTGAATTCCGTTAAAATAATACCGTACGAATCGGGATTTCCGGCTTTTCAGCTTTATGATCAAGACAAAGTATTGTCTAAAAATGAATTGCTGAAAAATAAAATGACTGAAAATACTTCATCCTATATGCTTCATCTGGGAGAAGTTACCGTAGATGATATGCCTGCTTTATACTTTGGAATCGGCTGCAGTACCTGTATTGCTAAATATATCGGAATATTTGGCTATGCTGAAAAACAACCCGGCTTGGAAATGCTGAAGGTATCCGGGATTTGGAATTATACCACCGGATAATTGTCTTTTAAATTCGTTTTGTAAAAGAGGCGGCAGACTAGACGGATACAAAAAAGATTACCAAAGTTCATAAAAATAAAACTTGCCTCAACGCTCTGTAATGAAAATCGGCGAATCGGTCCGGGATTAGAGAACTTTGACTCTTGTTATTACTGATCGTTATTAAGGTCTCGTATTAGAAAAATAAAGAGCCACAGCAGTAAAATGCTGTGGCTCTTTTTGAAAAATATATTATTATTAAGATTCGGTGCCTACTAATCCGTAAGTCATAGGAGCGGGTTCTTTTCCGAACAGACATGAAAAAATGTTCTGAAATTCATGAATATACTTGCATCTGATCGAATTTCCATAGATCTTCAATCCCTCTACGATTTTCTTTGAATTCAGGTCGATGTCGTATTTAATGAATGTTTCCGGTCTTTCGTATCTGATTCGCTGTTCTGAACTGTACGTCCTCGAAAAACCAAATTTTTCAAGCCATTCCTCAGTTATCTGGATCGGCTTAATAGACTTTGCCGGAACAGAGAAACTGTGGATGTCATTTTCAATTTTAACAAAATAATCTTTTCCATCATTATCCTGGAATATTTCAGTAATGTTATAAATCTGATTTTTATATTCCACTAAATTCTTGATTTTTAGATCTGCAACGTTCATACTATTTTGTGTGTGTTAAGTTATTTTTGTAAGGTGATATATCGTATATTTTGTATTTGCAAATACCATGCCTTATGTGGGGAATAATATTTTAAAAGCATATTAATTTTTAAATAGAAAAATCGCTGTACAGCTTTCTAATAAAGAAATACAGCCGGAGGTAGAAAAATAAGCATACTTATAAAATATCAAATATGTGGTATGCGTGTGGTATCTTTAAAGCAGGTTTTAAAACTTTTTAATCAATTTTAAGTGATTTATTTTGCCAGATCAGGCTAAAACAGAAGATGATTGCTGCCGAAAGGATAATGATAAAAACAGGCCAGGAAGTGCTGTGAAGCACATAACCTGTTCCGCTTCCCAGTAAACTCGATCCGAAATAATAAAACAGCCAGTAAATAGAAGTGGTGGAGGACTTTCCTTCTTTAGTATGAAGTGCCGTCATCTGGCTCGCCATGGTGTGTGCTGCAAAAAAAGAAAGAGTAAACAGCCCAAGCCCGAAAATCACGATACCGATATTTTCGGAGATCAGCAGTAAAAGCCCGGTGAGCATCAGTAGCAACGAAACTTTCAAAATATCTTTTCTTGAGAATCTTGAGGAAAGCCTGCTGGTGATCATGGTTCCGAAAACCCCGAAAATATACATCAGAAAAATAAAAGCAATGAAAAAATGATTCAATGAGAATGGGGCCGTTTCCAGCCGGAACGAAAGATAATTATATACACTTACAAAAGATCCCATTAAGAGAAATGCGGCACCGTAAAGGCGGAGCATGTATGAATCGCTCAGGATCCGTTTCATCTGTTTTATTTTAAGATGATAATCGGTTTTTTGAGGATTAAAAAATTTTGATTCCGGAAAGAATTTCGAGAAGATGAGGCCCAGTATGAGACTTTCAATTCCGATCATTAAAACAGCATTTCTCCAACCGAATTCACCGGCTAAAAGAGTAGCTGAAATCCTTCCGCTCATGCCGCCGATCGTATTCCCGCTCAAATAAGTGCTGATGGCCAGCGCCACTGCCGATAGCTGGACTTCTTCCGTAAGGTAGGCCAACGCTACGGCTGAAACTCCTGAAAGAATAAAGCCTTTTACTGCTCCGATAGCGATCAGTAGGCTCAGGCTTGGAATCCATGCGGAAACAACGGTAAGCACTCCGGAAAGGATAAGGGAAAAAACCATAAGCTCCTTTCTGGGGAAACTGTCTGCCCGGAAAGCGAAGAAAAATAAACCGGCAGCCATTCCGGCCGTCGTCGAGGAAACCAGCAGCGAACTGTCTCCGACGCTGGTCTTAAAATGTCCGGCTACCATCGGAAGCAGTGGCTGGAAAAGATATAGCTGTGCGAATACCGAAAGGCCGGACAGGAAAATACAGAACCTGATGATTTTGAATCTTCTGCTGCCTTTTTCCGCTCTTTTTGTTGTATTTACCGTAATATTCTTCTTATGCACTGGATTGTTCACTTTTGTAAATTTCCTGAAAATTTTTAATATCCTGGCTCTTCGTAAGATAATATTTATCTGTCTCTGAAACAAGATTAACTTATATATCATCCCGTGTTCATTATAAGTCAATAAATCAATTTTCTCCAGCTTATTTTAAAGAATGGTTCCGTTTTGCGTATCTTTAAACTGAAAACTGTTATGAAATGATAGAAAACTTTCCATTCTATTTATCCCTGATTATCACAATTGTCTTGCTGATCATGATTGCCAATAAAATCAGGGTTGCGTATCCGGTTCTTTTGGTAGTTGCCGGACTGCTGATCAGCTTTATTCCTGACATTCCCAGAGTGAAAATCGATCCTGAACTGATTTTTATTATTTTTCTTCCGCCTTTATTGTATGAGGCGGCATGGAAGATTTCATGGAAAGAATTGTGGAAGTGGCGGCGGATCGTCGGAAGTTTTGCTTTCGTAGTGGTATTCTTTACGGCAACGATTGTTGCTTTTGTGGCCAATCATTTCATTCCCGGATTTTCGCTGGCACTCGGGTTCCTGCTGGGCGGTATCGTTTCTCCGCCGGATGCGGTAAGTGCCGGGGCTATTTTAAAATTTGTGAAGGTCCCGAAAAGAATGTCGTCCATCCTGGAAGGGGAAAGTCTTCTTAATGATGCTTCTTCCCTGATTATTTTCCGTTTTTCGATTATTGCCGTAGCTACCGGACAGTTTGTATGGCAGGAAGCGGTACTGAGTTTTTCATGGATGCTCATCGGCGGAATCGGAATTGGCCTGCTGATCGGCTGGCTTTTTATGAAAGGGCAGAAGATCCTGCCGACCGATGCCAATATGGATACTGTTCTTACGCTTGTTGCCCCGTACCTTATGTATATCGCTGCAGAAGAAGTCCATAGTTCCGGTGTGCTGGCGGTGGTAAGCGGAGGGCTGCTGCTGTCCAATCACAGGCATAATTTTTTAAGTACCTCATCAAGACTTCGCGGGATCAGTGTCTGGGAAAGCCTGACTTTTATGTTAAACGGACTGGTATTCATTCTGATCGGCCTCGATCTTCCGGAAATCATCTCAGGGCTGGAAGGGGTAAGTGTTCCCGCAGCCATCGGATATGGGTTGCTGGTTACATTGGTTTTGGTGGTGGTTCGGATTTTATCGGCCTATGGTGCGGTTTTCATCACACTGATCGCCCGAAATTTCATTACGGTAGCCGATTCGCGACATCCGGGATTTAAGGTTCCTGCCATCTTGGGCTGGACTGGGATGAGAGGGGTGGTTTCACTGGCAGCGGCGCTATCGATTCCTGTAAAATTATCAACAAACGGCCCGGAATTTCCACAAAGAAACCTGATCCTGTTCATTACCTTTATTGTTATTCTGACGACTTTGCTCGTTCAGGGACTTACGTTGCCGCTCATTATCAGGAAAGTGGATATGCCGGTGTACGACGATCATCTTCCCGAAGAAGAAGCAGAAGAAATGATCCGCCGTGAATTGGCAAAAATCACGCTCGATCATTTGGATAAGAACTACCGTGATTTGCTGGAAAAAAGTGTTTTTCTGCAGCAGGTTAATGAAAAATGGAGAGGAAAACTGAAAGAAGAATCCGATGTAAGAATCTCCTCCGAGATCAAGCATGCCTATCTCGATATCCTGAACCGACAGCGAGCATGGCTCATCGCACAGAACCATGACCGGAATCAGCATATCGATGAAGACCTCGTCAGAAAGCATCTGATGAAAATTGATCTCGAAGAAGAAAGAATATTATTGGTTCACTAAAAGCGCCATCACTTTTTCCAGATACTCATTTTCTTTAACGACTTTGTTGTAAGATTGTCTGGCGTAAACCGGCGAGAGTTCATAGTTTTCCGGCTTGGAATCCAGGTCTTCGTTTTCAATATAATTCAAATGGCGTGTATATTCCCTGATAAGTCTGTTGATCATCTTTCTTTTTATCCGGCATAGGGTATTGTTTTTAATTTTCTGTAACGACTTCAGAATAAAAGATTTATCCCCGTGGAAGTTTACTGTGTTTTTCACAAAAGAAAGGTTATGGTTATCCTGTAAAACAGAATGTTCATCTTCAAAAATCATGATCGTAAAAGTATTTAATGGATTTTAAAATAAAGTCAAGACACTGGCTGAATTCAGAATCCATTGACGGGAATAGGGAAGGACCTTTTCAGGAATCTGATCAGGGTGTCCTTCGGAGAAATAAAGTGCATCGACATATTCTGTATTTTAAGTGATTGGTATCGTGTGAAACGTAATTTTTCCAGTTCAAATATCTCACCAAAAAAATTAATTTTAATTAAATGTATTGAAATTTTGTAATAAAACAACCTTATTGTGTAATATTTTGTAAAAATTCTGAAATTTCATTGATGATTTTGTGGTATCTGTTTTTTATTTTTTAATAAATAGCATTCGTTTGCGAACCGGAATCTTATATTGATAATTAAAAAACCTCCCGTACAGGGAGGTCTGAAAAATGACTGTATATTGAAAGTTGCATGGTGATTATTTGTGGTCCTGAAGCCATTTCAAACGCCGTTCATCCGGCAGGTGCTTTACCCTGAAATGTTCGAAAGCCGCATTGAAACCGTTACCATCCGGACAGGCTGCCATCAGGCCGACCATTACCGGACTGTTGTCCTGAAGGTGGGCATTTCTCATCATTATGTAATTTTTGTCGTCGAAAGAATAGAATACCTCAACCGCATCAAGCCTTCTTACGGCTTTGATCCAGACTTCGGAAGGAATTTTATCCAGGGCAATAACGCTCCAGTCGCTTGTTTTATGTGTCACCACGGTGCTGAGGTTGTACTTTCCATCCACGAATTCAATTCCGGCCTTGATGTAGTTTTCTTTATCTATTCTCAGCATAAGGCCCATCTGGTCAAACCTGGCTTTATAATTTCCGGTGATTTTAACCTTTGCTTCAAATTCTCCACCGTAGGTAGTGTAAAGAAACGGTGCATCATCTACCGTGAAGCCGTAATGTGAAATTCTCCAGTAATCGCTCTGAGGGGTGACGAACATCGAAAGGCTGTTGTTTTTAATTTCCCACTTTTCCGGTTCGTTAAACCAGGTCATCTTCTCCAGGGTCTGGGAAAGGCTCTTATTGATCATACATAAGGTGCAAAAACTTAAAAATATTTTCTTCATTCTTCTCAATAAACTTTATCGTATAAATAATGATTACTTTAGCAAAGATAAAACGAAGGGGATTCCCTGTCAATACTTATAAATAACCATTTTTTATGGAAATCGTCGAGACGCTTAACAAAACACTCCTGATCGGGAAGTGTGAAAAGAATAAAGGTTGCACACTGGATATTGAATCGTATAAGAATATAGCAGCATATTATTCTCAGATTGAAAATTCCGTTGCTGTGCTGAGTGATATGCAGGCAGATAAAAGTTTTGTATACTTTTCTGAAACAGCCGATGAGCTGGGTCTGGATTCAGGTAAAAACCCGAAAATAATCGATTCGATCTGGGAAGAGGATATTCTGAAAAAAATACATCCGGAAGATAAATTGAAAAAGTATATTCATGAGCTGAGATTTTTTAACATGCTTAAAGAAATAGATTTCAGAGACAAGGCAAAGTTCAGTGTATCGTCAGTATTAAAAATGAAAGATAAGGAAGGCCGCTATCGTTTTATCCGGCACCGGATGTTTTATTTCTACTCTCCGGATAACCTAAAATTAAGGTTTGCTTTATGCTTGTATAATATCGCTCTGAATCAGTCTGCGCATTTGTCTTCAGAATTTTTAATTATCAATGCCGTTAAAGGAGAGATCGTTGCCGAAGATAAGTTAACGTACAAGAATGTACTTTCTGCAAGAGAATTGCAAATCCTCAAACTTGTTGGTGAAGGCCTTACCAGCAAGGAAATAGCACAGATGCTTTCGATAAGCATCAATACGGTAAGCCGCCACCGGCAGAATATTCTGGAAAAGCTCAAAGTTAAAAATTCGGTAAAAGCAGTTCGTAATAGCTTCGAGAAGTGAATTATTGTCTCAAATCTAATAATTAATCGTTTAATTATTAATGTTTTATACAGATTTTAAATTTTGGTTTTTACTGTTAATTTTTCCTATGTATTGTGAATGTGAATGGTATTTATGATTTTTTAATAAAAATATTCTATACATATTAAATTTTATTAGATAAATCATCGAATTCTGTTTGAAAATATTTTTATATTTGTTACACTAACAGCTAACAAAATATATAATAAGGATGAATATTGACTTTACAACAGCGACCTTTAAGGATTTTGAAAATATTCCTGGATTCGATATGATGCAGCGTGCAGATATCTATTATGACTTCCTGGAATATATGAAAACTAATGGACATCGTTACAGACTGCAGAATAATACAGGATGCAGCTCTGTCATGAACATCGGAGAAAATAATATTACAAGAGAAATTATAAGCTTTGTAACCAGTGATTATTTAGGCCTTACCCAACATCCCAAAGTAAAGGAAGCCGCCATAAGGGGAATTGATGAATTTGGGACAGGTTCTGCGGCTACACCTCTTATTGGCGGATATTATTCGTATCATAACGAGCTGGAAACCAAAATCGCGGGATTTTTTGGACGAAGACAGGAAGAAGCCGTAACCTTTACGACAGGATATACTGCAAACAGTGCCACTTTACAGATTCTGCTGCAGAAAGAGGATATTGCGATTATTGATATGGCTGTCCATGCCAGTGTCTATGAAGGATGTATCCTTACAAACAGGAAAACATTTCCGCACAATAATCTTGATGCTCTTGAACATATTCTTAAAACCTCCGAGAATCAGTTCCGTACAAAGCTTGTTGTAATAGATGGGGTCTATTCTCAGGATGGAGACACTGCACCCGTTGAAGAAATTTATAAATTAGTAAAAAAATATAATGCTTACCTGATGATTGATGATGTGCACGGGGTAGGCATTTTAGGGAAGACCGGAAGGGGAACCATCGAGAATACGGGACTGCTGGATAAAATCGACATCATTACAGGAACATTCAGCAAGACCTTCGGGAATATTGGCGGATATGTGATTGCGAATGATAAACTAACAAATTTCATCAGGTTTCAATCCAGGCAGCAGATATTTTCGGCCACTACGCCACCGGGAACGGCGGCGGGAATTGTTAAAGCGATTGATCTCATTGATGAAGAGCCCGAACTGAGAACCCAATTATGGGAGAACATCAATTACTTTAAAAAGGGGTTGGATGATCTGGGCCTGGAAACAGGGACCACATGTTCTGCCGTAATTCCGGTAAAAATAGGGGATCCCCGCACTACAATGGATGTAGGAAAGATGCTGCTGGACCGCGGAGTATATACAAACCCTATCATGTACCCTGCCGTAGCCCGTAAAGATGCCAGGATCAGGATGAGTATGACGGCTACCCATAGAAAAGAACATCTTGATAAAACGCTTGATGCATTTGAAGATATCAATAAAAAATTGCATATTGCAAAAAAATAATAATAACATGCCTAGAAAAGTGGTACAGGGCCCTATCAGGGATAAAGAAAAAACTAAACAGAAACTGCTGGCTGCAGTTGGGAAGATTTTAAGAACCAAAGGATATTCCGGATTGAAAGTTAGCAAGATTGCTGCTGTAGCCGGATTCGACAAGAAACTGATCTATGAGTACTTCGGAAGCACCGAAAAACTGATCGATGAATATATCCGGTCGCAGGATTACTGGAGCCGGATGAACCAGGATAATCTGCACGTTGATATTTCTGACGGTGGAAAAGAATTGTCCAAGGTTGCCATTCTCAATCAGTTCGAGCACATTAAGAAAAACAAAGAGCTTCAGAAAATTATTCTTTGGGGACTTTCCGAAAATAAACCGATCCTTAAGAAAGTTGCCGACGATAGGGAAGAGATGGGAGAAATGCTGTTCAAGAATATTGTAGACCCTCATTTCGGAGACCAGTCGGTAAGATATCGTGCCATTGCTGCCTTATTGGTATCCGGAGCTTATTATCTTAATCTCTATACAGCTTATAATGCACAAATGTTCTGTGGAATCGATCTGAAATCCGAAGAAGGAAGAAAGGAAATTGAAAAAGCGATTGCCGAGATCATAGACTTTGCCTACGAATCAAAATAATGATGAGAGAAAATTTCCCATTGACCAGAGTAAGTTTATAGGAATTTGAAAGGTTTTCATTTTTGAATTAGAACTATATTTCTTATTTTTGGCCAATGGAAAATTTTATCGTATCTGCAAGGAAATATCGCCCACAGGAGTTTGACGCCGTTGTCGGGCAATCTCACATTACGGATACTTTGGAGCACGCCATCGGGGAAAACCAGCTTGCTCAGGCTTTACTTTTCTGCGGACCGAGAGGAGTAGGGAAAACCACCTGCGCACGGATTCTGGCCCGGAAAATCAATGAAAAGGACGGTTCTGTTTCGGAAGACGGATTTGCCTACAATATTTATGAACTGGATGCAGCTTCCAATAACTCTGTAGACGATATCAGGGAGTTGATCGATCAGGTACGTTACGCACCCCAGACTGGTAAGTATAAGGTCTATATTATCGATGAGGTACACATGCTGTCTTCTGCAGCATTCAACGCTTTCCTTAAGACCCTTGAGGAACCGCCTGCACATGCCATCTTTATTCTGGCGACCACCGAGAAGCACAAAATCATTCCAACCATCTTATCGAGATGTCAGATCTACGATTTCAAAAGAATCGTAATTGAAGATATTCAGGGGCACCTTAGAAACATCGCCCGAAAAGAGGCGATTCAATACGAAGATGATGCCTTATATCTGATCGCCCAGAAAGCGGACGGCGCATTAAGAGATGCTCTTTCCATTTTTGACAGGCTTTCCACCTTTTCCCAAAAAAACATTACATTAGCCAAAGCTGCCGAAGTTTTAAATATCCTGGATTACGATCAATATTTAAAAATAGTAGATTTAGCCAAAGAAAATAAAATTCCGGAAGTTCTTTTTGCATTTAATGAAATTGTTAAGAGAGGGTTCGATCCGCATATTTTTATTGCAGGGCTCGGAAATCATTTCAGAGATCTGATGATGGCGCAGAATACCTCTACCATCGAGCTTATTGAAGTCGGCGAACAGACTAAAGCGAAGTTTGTGGAACAGGCGCAGAAGTGGAATCCCCAGCAGCTGATCGATGCGATTGAAATCTGCAACCATGCAGATATTAATTATAAAAATTCTAAAAATCCGAGGCTTACCGTAGAAATTGCTTTGATGCAATTGGCTTCTTTAACGGCTGATTCAGGCGTTGCTAAAAAAAAAAGTTCTTAATACTTCCTCCGTTTCCTAAAAAAGAAAATACACAGGCGAAAGCTCCTGAAAGCCGGGAAACAGCAGAAGTAAAGCAGGAAGCTGCACCGGCATCTGTAAAATCTTCAGAAATTGCAAAACCTCAGGAAGCAGAGATCAGGAAAACAACAAAACCTCTTACAAAACAGGTCGTCTCTTCAGGCTTCAGCATTACGGCATTTTTAAATAAGGAAGATACCGTTGTTGAAGAGGAAACCGTTGCCGTCAAAACGGAAAATCTTCCCCAGAATCATTTTACCGAAACGGATCTGCAGGCAGAATGGAACCTGCTGCTGAGACAGCTTCAGCGGAAAGATACTTTCGTCTTTAATGCTATTAAGACGTTCAAACTTATTAAATCCGGTGAAAATCAGATTACGGTGTTATATCCTTCGGATTCTGCAAAAGTGGAATTTGACAAAGTGAGCCGGGAATTCTTCAATCACTTTAAAACTAAAGTCCATAATTTTTCGATTGAGCTGATTTATAAAAGAGACACGGAAAACCTGAAGATCGAAGTAATGACCAAAAGAAAAATCTTTGAGAAATTCGCTGAAAAAAATCCACTGCTGAAAGATCTTGATGATTTGATGAGGTTTGATCTTACATAAATCAACCATTCGTTGAGAATGAACCAATTCTTACCGGAAGCAGATTGATTTTTTACAGGTTTCATGAAAAAAGATGAAGTCAAAAATTGATATTTAAATAAATTTTATATATTTGTCAGGTATTTGATCTGGAAAATAATTTTCCGGACGGAAACAAATAATAAACAAAAGCCCGGAACAGACGTTCACCATGGAAAAATCAACCCATCCATATCAGTCTTTTTTCGTACCCGCTAATCAAATTTTTAGCGGTAATTTCGGCTTTTGGTTTGCTTATTTTAGAAATTTCAGAACTTATTATCGATTTTATTATTGGTATTGTTAACTGAATTTCTTTCCAAAAAATAACGGGATATTGATTTCTTCAATCCCTATTTCCTTTAATTAAAATTTTAACGGCAGTTTTTTGAAAAGAATTATAAAGTAATTTTATGATGCTTTTTTGCTGTATACTCAATATAAAACAAAAAATAAGTAAGAATAATGGATTTAAAAGAATTAAAAGGCTGCTGGACAGATGAGTTCTCACAACCTATCATGATTGCGGGGCCATGCAGCGCCGAAAGTGAAGCCCAGATGCTGGAAACTGCGAAAAGAATACGGGAAACAAATGCCAACGTTCCGATTTTCCGTGCAGGAATCTGGAAGCCACGTACAAAACCCAACGGTTTTGAAGGGGTTGGCGTTATCGGGCTTAACTGGCTCAAAAAAGTGAAGGAGGAATATGGTTTTAAAACAGCAACGGAAGTGGCCAATGCCCATCATGTTTTTGCCGCACTGGAAGCGGACGTGGATATTCTGTGGATCGGAGCGCGTTCTACCGTAAATCCGTTTACGGTACAGGAAATTGCTATGGCATTGAGAGGAACAGATAAGCCCGTTCTGGTAAAAAATCCCGTAAACCCGGATCTTGCTTTGTGGATCGGTGCGCTTGAACGTTTATTAGGACAGGACATTAAAAATTTAGGGGTGATCCACAGAGGTTTCTCCACCTATCAGAAAACAAAATACCGGAATAATCCCAATTGGCAGATAGCCCTGGATTTCAAAAGTCAGTTCCCCAATATCCCAATGCTGATTGACCCTTCACACATCTGTGGAAACAGGACCGGCCTGGCAGACATTACTCAGGAAGCACTGAATGTCGGTTATCAGGGGGCCATTATTGAGACACACTGTAATCCTGATGCAGCATGGAGTGATGCCGCTCAGCAGATTACACCGGAAGTCCTGGCAGGGCTGATCGGAAATTTAAAAATGAGAAATTCCGGCCTTGCAGGCTTCGAAGGTGATATGGGAAGACACAGGACCCTGATTTCTGATATTGATTTTCAGCTGATCGAACTGCTGTCCCAAAGGATGAAGATCTCGGAAAAAATCGGAAAACTTAAAAAAGAAAATGATATTGCGATTTTCCAGCCCGATCGCTGGAAGGTAATTACCGAATATTCCAACCAGAAAGCGGTAGAGACAGGCATGTCACAGGAGTTTATCGAAAAGGTATTCAAAGCCATTCATGAAGAATCCATTGAAGTGCAGAACAGCATTATGATCAATAGGTAGAAAGGTCTGAGGGTAGGAGAGTTTGGGAATATTCAGGTTGAATGCTCTGAAAGTATATACAAAATGAATATTCTCCAACTCTCAGACACCCATATTCCCAAACCTGAACCTAATTCCTTATATTTGCACCATCTTATTATATGAAAGGAAAAATCATTAAATCTACAGGAAGCTGGTATCAGGTACTGGAATTGGAAACCGAAAAAATTTTCGAGGCGAGAATCCGCGGAAAGTTTAAACTGATCAAGACCCGTCTTACCAATCCTCTTGCTGTGGGTGATTTTGTAGAATTTCAGCTTGAGCAGGACGATATTGCCTGGATCACGAAAATTGAGCCGCGCACGAACTACCTGATCCGAAAATCCGTTAACCTTTCTAAAGAAGCCCATATTATTGCATCCAATATTGATCTGGCCTGCTTTATCTTTACTTTAAAACATCCCGAAACTTCACTGGGTTTTCTGGACCGGTTCCTTGCCTGCTGTGAAGCCTATAATATCTCTCCTCTGATTTTGTTCAATAAAATGGACGTGCTAAGCGAAGAAGAAGCAGAAATTGTAAAGGATATAGAATTCCTGTACAGCGAAATCGGTTACAGCTCGTTGGAAATTTCATCCTATTCAGGATTACATCTTGATCATCTGAAAGAATTGCTTCAGGATAAAACGTCTGTGTTTTTCGGACATTCCGGCTGCGGAAAATCCACATTGGTCAATGCTTTGCAGCCCGGGCTTAATCTGAAAACTTCTGAAATTTCCGACACGCATCTGAAAGGCAAGCATACCACTACTTTTGCACAGATGCATTTCTGGGATTTCGGCGGTAATGTAATCGATACGCCCGGCGTACGCGAATTTGCCATGATCGACATTGAAAAGGAAGAAGTACAGCATTATTTTCCGGAAATCTTCAGAAAAAGGGAAGAATGCAAATACCACAACTGCCTTCATATCAATGAGCCGAAATGTGCCGTCGTTGAAGCACTGGAAACAGGAGAAATACAGCATTCCCGATATGCTACCTATATTAAACTGATGGAAGAAGCGGAAGAAGCTTCTCAAAAATAATTCTAATCCAGCCTCTTAAGGATTTCCCAGTATAGATTTTAGTTTTGTATTTCAATAAAAATAACGATTGCCATACTAAGCACAATAATTTGTCCTGCATTTAATTTTCATCATTCAGATCGTATCCATTGATAATACATGAAGTCTTTGACATGCTATATGAATAAAGCTTAGACTGACGGAATGATTTTGTTAAACGATTGTTTAAATATTCAAAAATTTTAATGCTGAGTAAGGAATTTGGGGAATTAGTCCAATAAAAAACCCAGCCGAGGCTGGGTAAAAACTAATAACCATGAAAACTCAAATTAAACATGAGAATCGTAATAGTAGAAACAAATCCTGTGCCAAAGTTTTACCTGCAATTTCTTAACAAATGTTATTTTTATGTTAAAAATATTTTAAAATTAAAAAGACAAGAATTTTTTGTATTTTTGCGCCATTAAAAAAATATCCATTTATGTCTAACATTACATTCACTATGATTAAGCCTGATGCAGTTGCGGACGGACATATCGGTGCTATATTAGGGAAAATTTCAGAAGGAGGTTTTAAAATCAAAGCGATGAAGCTTACACAGCTTACAGTAGCTGATGCAAAAAAATTCTACGAAGTACATTCTGAAAGACCGTTCTACGGGGAATTGGTTGAATTTATGAGCTCAGGGCCGATTGTGGCTGCTGTTCTTGAAAAAGAAAATGCGGTTGAAGCGTTCAGAACATTAATCGGTTCTACAAATCCTGCTGAAGCAGCAGAAGGTACCATCAGAAAAATGTTTGCAAGAAGCATCGGAGAAAATGCCGTTCACGGTTCCGATTCTGATGAGAATGCGCTTATCGAAGCACAATTCCATTTTTCAGGAAGAGAGATTTTCTAAGAAAATTTACTTATACACGAAAAATCCGGGGATCTATTCTTCGGATTTTTTGTTTTTTACCCGATGTATTTACTTCGTATTTATAAATGATATTCGTTGTTCCAATTATTTATCCTCATCCATTGAATAAAAGATTTAAACTAAAAATTTTATCTAAATGGGGTACTCCGTAGAAATACGTAAATCTATTTTCAGTATTTGTACGGATGTATTTCTGCAGATTAATTCTCACCTTTACGTCAGCATTAGAACAAAAGGAAAATTTAAGCATTAAAGTTTTCTAAAACTAATAACCATTACAGGCTCAAATTTTCACAAAGAAGAAGGCAGTTCTACCTTGAACTGCCTTTTTGTATATTTTATTCTGAAAATATTAAATCTTCATCAGTTCGATGGTACGCTCCGGGCTTTCCGCAGAAAATACAGCATTTCCAGCTACCAGCACATCGGCCCCGGCGTCAAAAAGTTTTGCTGCATTGTCGATATTTACACCGCCATCCACTTCAATTAAGGCCGTAGAGTTATTGCTCAGAATAAGGTCTTTGGTCTCCGCAATTTTTTTGTACGTATTCCCAATGAATTTCTGGCCGCCGAATCCAGGGTTAACACTCATCAAAAGAACGAGATCAACATCGGCGATGATGTCTTCCAGCATGAGGACCGGTGTGGAAGGATTTAAGACAACTCCCGCTTTTGCCCCCAGATCCTGAATGTGGTGAATCGTCCGGTGAAGATGTGTACAGGCTTCATAATGTACGGATACCAGATCTGCTCCTTGTTTAACAAATTCCTCCACATACTTTTCAGGTTCCACGATCATCAGATGTACATCTACAAACTTCTTTGCGTGCTGCTGAACGGTTTTCATCATCGGAAATCCGAAAGAGATGTTCGGAACAAATCTCCCATCCATTACATCTACGTGGATCCAGTCGGCCTGGGAATGATTCAGCATTTCTATATCCCGTTGAAGGTTGCCAAAATCTGCGGCTAAAAGAGAAGGAGCAATAAGCTTTGTTTTCATTTTACTTTTATCGTTTACTTTGAATTAAATTTAAAAGACGGATTCCTAACATCAATTATCAATTTTATTCTAGTGGTATTTCAGTTTCATTTCCGGTTTGATTTCCAGGATCGTTTCATAAATGAGCTGAATCACATTACTGACATCTTCCTTAGCTACCATTTCAACCGTGGTGTGCATATACCTCAGCGGTAAAGAAATTAATGCACTAGGTACGCCGCCGTTCGAGTGGGCAAAAGCATCCGTATCTGTTCCCGTTGCCCGGCTGGCTGCTGCCCGCTGGAAAGGAATGTTCTTTGATTGTGCCGTCCGGATAATCAGTTCACGGATGGTATGGTGAACGCTCGGTGCAAAGAAAACCACCGGTCCGGCTCCGCATTTCTGGTCTCCTTCTTTTTTCTTCTCGATCATTGGGGTGGTGGTGTCATGGGTAACATCGGTTACAATGGCGATGTTGGGCTTTATGGTATCGGCAATCATATCTGCACCGTATAATCCCACTTCCTCCTGAACGGAATTGGTGATATATAAACCGAAAGGAATGTTTTTTTTATTTTCCTTTAAAAGCCTTGCCACTTCTGCAATCATGAATCCGCCGATCCGGTTGTCTAGCGCGCGGCAGACAAAATACCGGTTGTTCATTTCAAAGAATTCATCAGGATAGGTAATCATGCAGCCTACGTAAATTCCTATATCTTCCACCTCCTGTTTGGAGGTAGCCCCGCAATCGATGAAGATATTTTCAATTTTCGGGGTCGGCTCGTTCTGATTGGTTCTGGTGTGAATGGCCGGCCATCCGAAAACGCCTTTTACAATTCCCTTTTCGCCGTGAATATGAACGACTTTAGACGGAGCAATGGTCTGATCGGAACCTCCGTTCCGGATTACGTAAATAAGTCCGTCATCCGTAATATAGTTCACGTACCATGAAATCTCATCGGCATGGGCTTCAATCACCACTTTGAATTCAGCTTCCGGATTGATAATTCCATAGCAGGTGCCATAATGGTCCACTTCCACTTTATCAACGTAAGGACGGATGTAATCCATCCATATCTTTTGCCCTTCATGTTCATATCCTGTTGGGGATGACGTGTTTAAATATCTCTCTAAAAATTTTAAAGATTTCTTTTCAAATTTCATAAAAAGGAATGATTTTTGCGTTCAATTTTTGTTCTAATAAGTGTAAAAATAATGAAATTTAGTAAGATTATTTGTCTTTTCCTTTTCTTTTTTGGGGTAAGCATTTTCGGTCAGAAAGATTCGGTCATTGCAAAGCCGTTAAGCCAATATCCTCAGGAATTGCTGAAAACAGACGAATTTGGAAATAAATATTTTTATGATGAGCGGCAGAAGGCAAAGATTTATGAGATCAATGGAGAAACGGTAGTGGTGATGGATGAACTGGTTTTATTGAATAAGCCGAAATTCAATAACCAGCTGGACAGAAACTATTATTACTTCCTTAATAAAAAGCTTTACCGGGTTTATCCGCTGTTCGTGACTGCTTTACAGCAATACCGCGACATTCAGGGTGAAATGACAAATATGGACGACAAATCCAAAAGGAAATACATCCGTGACCGGCAGAATATCCTCGCTGATCAATATGAAAAGCAGCTCAGGGACCTAACTACAACCGAGGGACAGGTTTTTGCCAAACTGATGAATCGGGCTACCGGCAAAAATGTTTACGAAATCATTAAAGAATTAAGAGGAGGATGGAGTGCATTCTGGTGGAATGTGAAAGGTAAAATGGCTGACATCGATTTAAAAGACCAATATAATCCGCACCGCAACCGTACCGATGAATACTTGGAGTCATTGCTTCAGTCCAACTGGAATTCCGGTTACCTCCAGCCTTATCCCGGGGCAAATACCTTTAGAGTATCGAGATAAATAATAAACATAAAATTCCTGTAATCACTTACAGGAATTTTTCTTTTAATTTATCAAAAACAATCTGGTCCACTGGTAGCGGAAACGGATTGTCCGGCCTGTCGATATCCACCCATTCCGTTCTTTCGATACATGGATCGAGAATAAGGAAATCCTGTTCGTTGATGATATTAACGATATAATAAATGGTAAGCAGCTGTTCGTTTTCCCTGAAACGCGATACCAGAAAACCTTCCTGAGTATAAAAATGTTCAACGATTTCTATTTTTACATTCAGCTCTTCATCGAATTCACGATGTAGGCAATCTATTAATCCTTCCCCAAATTCCAGTCCGCCGCCCGGAAACTTCATCAAAGGTTCGCCGGCATATTCTTCAAACAAAGTCAATACTTTCTTATCCTTCACCGCGCAGGCATATACCCTGATGTTGATCTTGTCTATCATATCTAATAATTTGTAGGGCTAATGTAGGAATTTTAGATGAAACGGGCGGAATGATGAACGCAGGAAGTTGAAGGCTTTGCCATTGATACTATTTAAGGCATCATGATATTAACCAAAATCTTTAGATTGCAAAGGGGGTGCTTGCCAGAAGGATGTCTATGTTCTTACCGCTAATGAAAATTGGCTTTAACCGAAGTCTGTAATAACTTTCGGCTAAAGCCAATCTAATATTAATCTGTATTAAATGGGCTGAAGCCCATTTCTATTCATGGTATTTGTTATTTACTAATTTTGATAACTTGGAGTATTAATTTAGTATTCGCTTTGAAAGTAAAATATGCAATTAAAATATGCCTGATGATCTTTTTTATTACTAGTAAAGATTTATATATATACACTCAGATGATAACCAGACAGCAATAAACTTCCAGCTTCCATCATGCAGCCTCCATCTCACAATTTAACCGCATTAATCATCTCTCTTTTCCCCGGCGGACCCTGTTTTTTTTCTACTTGGAAATTAATTTCCTGGAGGATCCTTCGGACGCTGCCTTTGGAAGAGTAGGTCGTTAACAAACCGTTAACCGCCATTTTGTCAGAAACCATTTCAAACAGAGGCTTTTCCCAAAGATCCGGCTGAACTCTTGCGCCAAAGCAGTCATAATAAACAAGATTGATTTTCGGTAAGTCTATGTTTTTCAGCTCGAAAAAGTCGCATTCTATCTTTTTTAAGTTAAAGCCGTTAATGATTTCAGTTGATTCTGCCCAATCGGCGAGATGAATTTTATGATAAATATTTCTGAATTCAGGATCATCAAATAATTCAAAATACGCCAAATCGTCAATTTCCGACTGGTTTATGGGATACTTTTCAAGAGTAAAATAGTTGATGACATGACTTTTGTCAGTTTTTAAATATTCATTAATTGTAACCAAAACATTCAAACCTGTTCCAAAACCGAGTTCTAAAATATTAATTTCGTAATCATTTATTAGATTTAATCCATTTTTAATAAACACATGTTCTGCTTCCTGTAATGCACCATGGTGTGAATGGTAATTTTCATTCAATTCATTGATAAACAGCGTTTTGCTGCCGTCATTGGTGGTCTTAATTTCTCTTTTCAAGCTATTTTTTTACAAATTTACTCTAAAATTTTTATATTTAGAAAATTATATTAAATTTGTAGAACCTCATAAAAAATTTTAGAAATGATAATTCAAAAAACTGAAAACTCCCGAATTTCTACATTCGATCCCAACAACTTCTCATTCGGAAACACATTCATCGATCATATGATCATCTGTGAGTACGAAGACGGAAAGTGGGGTGATGTAAAATTGGTTCCTTATGGCCCTTTACAATTTACTCCTGCGATGATGGGGGTGAACTACGGACAGGCTTGTTTTGAAGGCATGAAAGCCTATAAAGACAAAGACGGACAGGTTTTCCTTTTCAGGCCCGAAAAGAATTTTGAACGTATCAATAAATCGGCGAAACGTCTTGCCATGCCTGAAGTAACAGAAGAAATGTTTATAGACGGGCTGAAAGCTTTGGTGGATGCAGACAGAGACTGGATCCCTTACGGAGAAGGGATGTCTCTTTATATAAGACCGTTGATTTTCGCAACTGAAGAAGCACTGAAGGCGAGAGTCGCTAATAAATATATGTTTGCCATTGTGGCAACGCCGGCCAAAATGTATTACACGGAGCCGGTTTCCGTAAAAATATCAGACCATTATTCCAGAGCGGCAAGCGGTGGCGTAGGTTCTGCCAAAGCAGCCGGAAATTACGCCGCTTCTTTCTATCCTACGCAGCTAGCGATTGAGGAAGGATATGAGCAGATTATCTGGACGGACGATGCTACGCACGAATATTTTGAAGAGAGCGGAACAATGAACGTATTTGTGAGAATCAACGATACCATTTATACGCCGCCAACTTCTGAGAAAATCCTTGACGGGGTAACCAGAGACAGTTTTATTCAATTGGCTAAGCAGAGGGGAATTGATGTGAAAGTGGAGCCGATTAAAGTAAAAGATGTTGTTGAAGCGCAGAAAAACGGAACCCTTAAAGAAGTTTGGGGCGTCGGAACCGCAGTGGTAACTACGGTATTCCAGGCTTTAGGATATAATGGGGAGAAACTTGAATTGCCAAGATTATCCGATGAAGAAAGCTTTGCCGTAATCCTTAAAAATGACCTGGTAAATCTTCAGACCAACCTATCTGATGATCCTTTCGGATGGAGGGTAAAGGTGGACCATGTCCTGGAAACCGTTTAATTTCAGCATTCAATAATAAACATAGGGCCGGGAGTTTTTCCGGCTTTTTATTTTTGCGGTAGTGACAGTGAAAATCATCAAACTTTGGTCCCAAGTTTTGTGAATGATTCCCGAAATGTGTATTTTCGCAAAAGTTTATGAAAAAAATACTCTTCATATCAGTATTGGGGATTGTCAGCTGCAGTAAAAATGCACAGACCCATCCTCCTGTAGGCGGTGTTCTCAGCAAGAACGATCTTGAGGTTTCCCGTAACAGGATGAAAAATCTGAATACGCTGGAAAGAACACAGATCCAGGACTGGATCAGCGGGCAGCCCATCAAGTTTTATCCGACCCAGCTCAATTACTGGACCGATGCCCAGGGATTCGACCAACGGCAAAGAAGGCAAGACAATACCCTTATTTCCTACTCTTATGATCTTTATGATTTTGACCAGACCAAAATCTACGAACAGCCGATCGGGAGAAGAGATGCCAAATTCGGGCATTTTGATGAACTGAAGGCGGTGGAAGATGCTTTGCGTTTTATCCACGACGGTGAAGAAGTTACCCTGCTGGTTCCTTCGGCTTTAGCATATGGAACGTATGGCGACGAAAAGAAGATCGATAATGATATTCCTTTAATTATAAAATTAAAAGCATTATAATCCATGAAATTGTTTAACAAAAATATAATTCTGGCAGCGGCAAGTGTATCGCTGATGAGTTGTACACCAATTTATAAAAAAATGAACGTAGACAAAGAAACTTACGAAGGTCTTCATGACGGACTTTACGCAAACCTTCAGACCACAAAAGGAAATATGATTGTAAAGTTTGAAGACAAAAAAGCCCCTGTAACGGTAGCTAACTTTATCGGACTTGCAGAAGGTAAAATCGATAACAAAGCAAAAGCGAAAGGAGTTCCTTATTATGACGGAACTATTTTCCACAGGGTGATCAAGGATTTCATGATCCAGGGAGGTGATCCTCAGGGAACAGGGATGGGAGATCCCGGATATAAATTCGAGGATGAAAGAAACGATCTGAAGCATACCGGAAAAGGAATCCTTTCCATGGCCAATTCAGGACCGAATACCAACGGTTCCCAATTCTTCATCACCGAGGTTGCTACTCCTTGGCTGGACGGAAGGCACACGATCTTCGGGAAAGTGGTAAAAGGAGAAGAGGTGATCGATGCAATTGCAAATGTAGAGAAAGGCCCTCAGGACAAGCCTAAAACCGATATCGTTTTAGAAAAGGTTTCGGTTTTCAGCAAAGGAGACGAATACAAAAACTACGATCCCGCAAAAACTTTCACTGAAGGAAAAGCAAAAATCGCTGAGAACAACAAAGCAGCTGCTGCAAAAGAAGAAGCTGAAAAAAAGAGAAAGGATGAAGAATTCAAAGCGAACCAGGAAAAAATGGTAGAAAACCTGAAAGCTGGAATGCAGAAAACCGAATCCGGACTTTATTACAAAATTACCAAAACAACGGACGGAAAAGCGCCGAAAGCAGGAGACAATGTTTCTGTACACTATGCAGGAAAATTAGTTGACGGAACAGAGTTCGATTCTTCATTCAAAAGAAATGAACCGATCGAAATTCCAATCGGAATGGGAAGGGTGATCAAAGGATGGGATGAAGGAATCCTCTTATTGAAAGAAGGTGAAACAGCTACTTTACTGATTCCGCCGGCAATGGGTTACGGAGAAAGAGGTGCAGGAGGGGTGATCCCGCCAAATGCATGGCTGGTTTTTGATGTAGAACTGGTAAAAGTAAAATAATCAGAATTTTATATAAAAAAAGCCGTCCGTAAGGATGGCTTTTTTAGCATTATCATAAAATCAATTAACCATGAAAAACAAATACTTTGTATTCCTTCTGCTGGCTTTTTCCAAATCTTTCAGCCAGATCAGTTTTTTGCCTTATGAAAACAAATGGACCGGATCCTGGCCGGAAGTAGTAAAGATCGGAGATGTAAACAATGACGGCCGGAACGATGTGGTTCTCGGACTTCAGGCCTACGGTTCGAGTGTCAACGACCATTCCATCCTTGTCTACCTGCAGAATGCAAACGGAACATTAGATGCACCTGTGAGATACCCTTATGCTACCGATTATAAGATCATCGGTTCTATTGACATCGGCGATCTCAACCAGGACGGAAAAAATGATATTATCGTCGGAATAAAGTCGCCGTCATCTTTTTACGGAGTATTTTATCAAAATGCCTCAGGAACATTAAATCCTATTGTTTCCACTCCGCTGACAGAAACCCTTGAAAGGGTAAGGATTGCCGATATGAACCGTGACGGAAGAAATGACATCATCCTTTCCACCTGGCAGAATATTCAGGTTCTTTATCAGCAGAATACGGCGGGCACTTTTCAGGGTATAAGTATTCCAAAACCCGCCAATGCCTATTTTTATCCGGCACCAATGATGGAAATTGCCGATATGAACAGTGACAGCAGCAATGATCTCGTAATCCATATTCCAAATCTTAAGAAAGTATATACGTATTTTTCAACCGGAAATACTATGAATCCAAGTCCTGTCGTTTTAGATACCGGACAGACCTACGACGGCATGACGCTCGGTGACGTAAATAATGACGGAAAGCAGGACCTTCTTTTATGCAGAGGACCGAACGGAACTTCAAAGGTCAGGATTCTGCATCAGGTAACGGGAAGTTCAGTGTATGCGGATCAGGGGGAAATGCCTGCTTATGAGCTGCCGGATGCTTTAAGGGTGGCAGATCTCAACAACGACGGTAAAAATGAAATCGTGGCTGTTCATGGAGGCTGGAGCAGGGTAACGGTATATTCCCAGAACGTCTCCGGAAATTATGTTAACGGGTATCAGCTTTTTCCGGTAGCCTATGCTTCCAGTTATAATGAAGACGGGCTTGCGGTAGGCGACATCAACAGCGACGGGAAAAAAGATGTTGTTATTGCCGATTATAATGTAGGGCTGGATATTTTATACAATACCAGCGCAGTTCTGTCTGTAGATAAAACGGAAAAGGTATACGGTGTAACAATTTATCCTAATCCTGCGACTGATTTTATCAGAATAAAAGGAGAGGTGCAGGTAAACCGATACGAGCTTTACGATGCATCCGGAAGAATGATTGCTTTAGGAAGCCTGTCCGGAAATGAGATTGATGTAAGAGATCTGCCAGCCGGAAAATATATGGTAGGCTTGCGTACGGTAAAGAACAGCGGGCATATCATGACTTCTTTTATTAAAAAATAATTCAGAATTTTAATAACCATTATAATGAAGATCAGGTCATTCTTATTCCTGTTTGTGCTGCTTTCTCCCTTAAGCTTTACCAAAGCCCAGCAGAATCCTGACGATGCTGCCATTAAAAAATCGCTCACGGGATTTGTAAACAACATTAGAGAAAAAAAGATTGAGCAAGGGATGAACTTTATTTATCCGAAATTCTTTACCATCGTTCCAAAAGAGCAGATGATCCAGATCCTGATGATGACCTACAACAACCCTTTCATGAAGATTGACATGAGCAATCTTAAGTTCGGAACCATTGGAAAATCTGAGAAGATCGGCAACGAATATTTCGCCATTGCGTCTTACTTTTTTGCGCTGAAATGCAATGTCAGCTCCATGAACGATGAGATGAAAAACAGGATTAATACTGCTTTTGTACGTAAATACGGTAAAAACAGGGTAAAATATCTGGCAGGAGAAGGAACTTGTTTCATTGATGCAGGAATGAGGGCATGCGCTATTTCCCAGGACCGTAAAACCTGGAAGTTTGTCATTCTTGAAAAAGAATATAAATCCCAGTTGGTAAAAGTATTGCCGAAGAAGATTCTGGATAAAATTTAACAACGGATTTTTTGATTATGAAGCCGCCCAACGGGTGGCTTTTTTTGTTGTTTTTCAGTGGAAATATGAATAGCCGCAACGATCAGATCGTTTTTTTTAATGAAACATTATAGGATTTCAAAACTCACCATCTATAAAAATCCAAAATTAAATCAGGAAAATTTTATGCACAAGTTTCATTCTGTTGGAATGTATTGAATGAGTTCTAAGGAGAGCATGGATTTCAGATCAGATAGATCTTCAGGCAGACTTTTAGAGTTTGACTCCTTGTTACTGTGAATAAATAGGATAAGACAACGGCTGATGCAGGTTCATTAATAGAATTTGATCAAACGACTTAAGCCTTCACTGAAATCTAATACTTTCCCATCCATTCAAAAAAGCTTATTTTCGTGTAAAATAAGCTCATGAAAAAGATTCTGTATTCATTCTTCCTGCTTTCAATGATAACAACATATGCGCAAAATAAAAAATTTTTTGCCAGAGGAGAAGTACAGCTTCAGCATCCCGTCGAAAAGATCAACCTGAGGTTTGAGAACAACCTGCCATTTGTAAAGGTGGGCATCAATGGGAAGGTCTACAATTTTCTGTTTGATTCCGGGGCACCCACGGTAATTTCCAGTACCATCTATCATGAGCTAAAACTGAAGGAAAAATATAAAAAATTTGTCGGGGATTCCAATAACAGCAAACAGCAACAGATCTTTACTGAACTTCCGGAAATGACTGTTGACCAATTGATTTTCAAGAATATAGGTACAATCGTACTGGATCTTAATTCTTCCGAGCTGAGCTGTCTGAAAGTAGATGGAATCATTGGGGCCAATCAGATGGCCAAGCTTTTCTGGAGGGTCAATTATTCGGAAAATACTTTGGAAGCCACCGCTGATCTTTCCCTTTTCGATCCGAAAGATTATCCCGTTATTTTGCCTTTTGAGCAGAGGTCTCAGAAAACCCCCGTCATAAAAACTCCATTTTGGAATAAGAATATCGAACTTACATTTGATACCGGATTTTCCGGCAGATTCGAAATTACCGAAAAAGATTTTGATCCAGCCAAAGCAGTCCGTAGAATAGAAACTTTCGGTACTCATTCGACGGGAGCATTCGGTGCGGCAGTACCGGCGGCAGGAGCTGTTTTCCGGCTTGATTCACTCACCCTGGGAAATAAGATTTTTACTGATGAGATTGTCTCAACGGGTACTTCAAATCTTATCGGAAATGAATTTCTCCGGGATTTTTCTTTTATTCTGGACTGGAAAAATAACCGAATTTACCTGAAGCCGATCCGCAATAATCCTCCCAGGCTGGAATCTTTCGGCTTTACTTATCGTTTTGTAGAGAGGAAACCGGTGGTTGCTTTTATTTTTAAAGATGAAAATTTCCCTTTAAAAATTGGTGATTCTATTGTAAGTATCAACGGTGTTATGCTGGATCATCTCGATGGAGAGGCGGTATGCCATTATTTTATGAACCGCGTGGAAAGGGATCAGAAGATAATTACGGTAAGGGTAAATCGAGGTGGTGAAATAATTGATTTTAAAATAGATAAAAAAACTTATTTAAAGTGATTGTGTAGTGTAGAATGACGGTAGCCATCCAGCGGTTTTTCAGGTGTTTTACTGGTTTTACAAATAGCTGTTTTAGAAATAGAGATGCAATCTGTTTACACGGTTTCCGTTTTTTTTTGGGATTCCGATTTGTTCAGCTTTTTCGCAGGATCGTCTTTTTCTTTCTCTACTTTTATTATATTCAGTCTGTAAAATATATAAGCTCCTCCAGATCTGGTTTGGTGTCGGGCCGTTCGTTGCCACACATGATGATACAGAATGCGGAAATAGTTTTTAAGGCTAAAAATAATTTTATTTTTGGATTGCAAAGTTATCTTGGCCTGTTAAGTAAAAACAAAGACGCTGTTTTTAAAAGGTCATCAGGTATTCTGACAATAGACCATAAAAAGGCTAAAGATAGTCTGAATCAGTATCGATTCCCTCATGTGCAAGGATGGTGCAAATTATTTTTAACATTGTTGTTACTTTCTTTTCTATTGTAGAGGCTGAGTTTTCTTACAACCAGCATGTTATCATTTTACTTTTTGCAGGCTTATCACGAGAGGGTGAAATTTAAATACTTTAATTTTACATTAAATTTAATAAAAATGCTTTATATTATTTAATATTAATCATTTTGTCGTTTAAATTAAATTTTAATTAAATCATAATAAGATATGGTTGAAAATAATTAAATTGGTTTATATTTGCAGCCGTAAACTAAAGAAATCAGATTAGGATTAATTATGAAGAACAGAATTGTCTTAGGGATTACTCTTTCCCTAATGTTTTTTTCCGCTGATGCATTGGCACAGCAGGGAAAAGTCGGAATCAATACTTCGTCCCCAAAAACCACACTGGATGTTACGGCAAGGCTGGGCAGCACCGATGCAGACGGATTTCAGGCGCCGCGGCTTACCCGGGCGGAACTTACGGCTAAAGGAAACAGTCTTTACGGAGCGGATCATACCGGAGCTATTGTCTACATCAGTGATGTGACGGGTGGCGATGTGAATTCACAAAGGGTGAACATCACTGCGGTCGGGTATTACTATTTCGATGGAAACTTATGGCAGAAAGTAGGAGCAGGCAGCGATCTGTATAAAGACAACGGGGCGCTAACTTCCAACCGTACGGTTTCTCAGGGGACCAATACGATGGCTTTCACATCTTCAGCCACCAGCGGAACCAGCCATTTTACTGTAGATAATTCCACTTTCAGCGTTGATGCTGCTAATCATAAAGTAGGTATAGGGACAAATGCTCCTGCCGCCAAACTGGAGGTGAACAATGGAAATACGGCCGGCGCGGTGAAAATTGTGGATGGTACACAGGGAGAAGGAAAGGTATTGACCAGTGATGCAAACGGTGTAGGAACCTGGAGAACCATGGCATTTTCCACTAATGTAGAAGGAACCTGGCTTATAAATAATGCACAGGCATCAACGAATAATTCTATTCCCGCAAACCGCTACAGTTCGGTAGCCAGGCTTTCACTACCTTCTGCCGGTACTTACCTGGTATTTCTGAATGCCGATTTCGGTTTTGAAAATACGGTTTCTGTCCCTGCACAGGTAGAATATCTGATTACCAAAGGGGCCATTAATAACGAGCAGAATCTGGCCAATGCGATAGGAGCCATACCGGGTACCTGGAACACCCTATACAATTCCTTTACATCAGGAATGGGCGGTTTTACCATTAATAATACATTCTTTATTGTGACAACAGGTCCACAGGACATTTACGTTACCATCAAGCCGGTGCCGGGACAGCCTGCAAACAACGGAACGGCAGCTACCAAGCTTCAGCGGTGGGGAGGAACAGCAGAGAATCCGCCATATCAGTCAGTTCCTGGCGGACTGGCTATCGATCGTTTTGTAGCCTATAAATTCTAAAAAGATTTGCAGACGGGATTATTTAAATGCCTTTGATACACAATTACTGTTAAAAGTTATACGTTCTAACTCGTCATATCAATTTTACGGATAAAAAAAGTTTATTGAACCTGGTTCAATAAACTTTTTTAATTTTAAAATCACCTTCAGCAATCGGTAAAATCCGAGTTCTGAAAAGCGATATATTTACTTTATAATAATTTCCGGTATGGTTTAAATTTCCATCACCCATCTTCTAAATCCAGCCTTACCAATTTCGGTCAATCATATAAATTATCTGCGTCAAAGTACTCGCTCCAAGCAGCAGCTCTCTGCGGTTTACCTTTTCAAACGTATCTTCCTCCGTATGATGAATATCAAAATACCGTTGGGAATCGGGGACCAGTTCTGCAGTCGGTACGCCCATGTCATGAAGCGGGTAGAGATCCGTGCCGGAGAAAGTTCCTGTGAAATCGTAAACTCCGTAAGGCAAAAACAGTCCCGACCAGCTCTGTATCTGTTTTCTCTCGATATTGTCCATGTTTAAGGAAACTCCTCTCGGGCTGAACCCTCCGGCATCGGTTTCTATAGCAAAAAGATGTTTCTCGTTGTTTTCTTTTGCCGTCTTTCCGTATTGGATGCCGCCTTTTACACCGTTTTCTTCATTAGCAAAGCAGGCTACCCGGATAGTATGGTTGTTGCGGATCCCCAGCTTTTTAAAAGTTCTTATTACTTCAATGCTCTGGACGATACCGGCACCGTCGTCATGGGCACCTTCTCCTACATCCCAGGAATCAAGATGTCCGCCTACCAGAATTACATTTTTATCTTTTTTGCCGTCGATCTCCCCAATTACGGAATAGGAACGTTTTTCACCTTTCATGCCGCAGTTGGAATTCAGCTTTGCGGTTATTTTTTGGGAAGTTAAAAGCTGTGCCAGCTCATCGGCAGTGGTATTTCCGATGGCAACCGCGGGAATTTTCTTATCATTGCTGTAACGCATCGCTCCGGTGTGCGGAATATTATCAAAGGCAGAAGAAAGCGAACGGATAATAGCGAATTTACCGCCTTTCATTGCTGTCAGTGAAGCAGCGGTCGTTCTGTATTTTGAGGCATCGCTGTACCCTCGGAACGTCTCGATGTACGACTGGCTGAAAGGATAGTTAAAGAAAACGATCTTGCCTTTTATCTGCTCCGGGGTAAGCTTATCATATTCTTCCATAGACGTAACCATGATGATTTCTCCTGCAACATCTTTTCCTCCGGTTCCTTCGGAATTTCCCAGAGAAAGCATTTTCAGGCTTTTCCATTTTCCGTCGGCTGTCCGGATCTGCAAAGATTCCTTTCCTCTTATCCAGACCGGGATCGTCACTTCCTGAAGCCAGACTTTATCAGCTCCGGCATCGCGGAGCTGCTGTGCTGCCCATTGCACGGATTTTTCATAAGCTTCAGAACCACTGAGACGGTGGCCAATGTTTTTGGTCAGGTCCCTTAATTCGTCGTATGCTTTTCCGTTATTCAGGATTTCCGTGGAAATTCTGGCAAACTGTACAGAATCTTCTTTTGTCTGTGAAAATATATTCAGACTTAAAAAAACAATCGCGGAAGTAAAAATTTGTTTCATAGCAACACAAAAAGAAAATAGATGATTTTGATGATGTAACTTTATTAAATAATCTCAGGGCCCGTCTACACTTGAACTCAGAAATTTTCCTTCAACTCTTTTGCTTTCATTCTCTGAATTTAAATAAAACTTGTTTAGTATTAATTTTTTATCATGATGAAACTTTCAGATAAGTTTTAGTGGATCAAATGAATAAAGCAGGACTCTTTAAATTGATGTTTTTAAGCTAAAATAGCTAATTTTTAACGGTAAAATAAACTCCAAATTTAAAAACATTCTTAGAGATCGATATTTATATCCAACGCAGTATCCTGTGGCAATATAGGCAGGAGATTACTAATTTCATATGAATTTAAAACATCCTCTTTAAAATCTGAAAAATAGAAATATCCTATATCAGAATTAGAAAAATCACCGTACAAATCCCGTTCAACATCGTAAAATGTACTGTTTTGGCTTTGGACTGTTGAGTCGAGGAATAAGGTAAGTTTCAATTGAAAATCTTCATCAATACCTTCGGCTTTTACAATTCGTTCAATATACATTGTATTTCGATACACGTGAAAATGCATGGCGTCAAGAATAATCTCTTCATTATTAAAGAATTGATGAGCATTGTATTTCTCATAATAATCAAAAAAGTTCCGCAAATATTCTTCTATATTTAAATATCGATTTTCTTCAAGTTTGCTTTTTAAAATCTGTTGAAATATGTTTGCAAATTTCCTAAATCCGTATATGTCCATTCAGCTCAATAAATCATTTACCAGTTTTTATCGATCATAAAAACCAGTTGCGTCATCGCCACCGCCCCTAAAAGAAGCTCTCTTTTATTCACTTTGTCGAAGGTGTCCTGCTCGGAATGATGGTAGTCGAAATACCTTTGGGTATCTACTACGAGCTCGGCCAGAGGAATATCCAGCTTTTTCAGCGGTGAAATATCCTGGATCGCATCGGTCTGGTCGAAATCATACACACCGTAAGGAAGGAAATAATTTTTCCATTCAAAAATCAGTTTTCTTCTCTGCGGCGGCATATCCAGGGAAAATCCTCTCGGCGAGTATCCTCCGGCATCCGTTCCCAAAGCAAATACGTGTTTCTCGTCTTTCTTTTTCACATACGCAGCATACATTTCGCGGCCCTGGCCTCCGTTTTCGCTATTGGCATAAAATACCACCCGGATGGTATGGTTATTTTCAATACCGAGCGCTTTAAAGGTCCTTAATACTTCCATACACTGGGCTACTCCTGTACCGTCATCGATCGCACCTTCCCCGAAATCCCATGAATCCAGCTGGGCACCCAGGACGATCACCTTTGAGTCTTTTTTACCCTGAATTTCAGCAATGATATTCGGATTGGTGGTATCGCCCTTGGACTGGGCAGTCATATTAAGCTTTGCCGTTACTTTTTGGGTTTTTAATAATTTCTCCAGCTCATCTGCCGATTTTATACCGATCGACAGGGCAGGGATCCTTATTTTATCGTCTTCTTCATAATAAATCATCTTGGCGTGCGGCGTATCGTCGGAAGCCGTTGTTAAAGATCTTATAATTAAAGCTTTTGCTCCGGTTTTGGCAATTACGGAAGCGGATATCAGTTTGGATTTGGCCGTAAGCAGATAGGAATCGCTGGTATTGATGATTTTCGGATCCATTGGCAGGTTTACGAATGCAATCTTGCCCTTCAGCTGTCCCACCGACATGGCGTTGAGCTCAGAAGTGGAGCCTATCTGTACGATTTCTCCGGTAAGGTCTTTGCCGTCGGTTCCTTCAGAATTTCCGAAAGAAAGCATTCTGATGTTTTTCCAGTCGCCATTACCGGCTTTGATCTGCAGGGATTCTCTCCCACGAATCCATACCGGAGCTTTGGCTTCCATTCTCCACACCATATCGATACCGATTTCCTTCAGCTTTTTTTCGGCCCAGTCTACTGCTCTCATATATCCCGGTGTTCCGCTGAAACGGGGACCGATGCCTTTGGTAAGCTGTCCCAGGTTTTCATATGCCGTTCCGTTGGTCATAATCTCATCGGAAATCTTTTTAAACTCATCGTGATAGTTTAACTTTACGGTCGTCGATGTTTTCTTGGCCGGTCTTTTGAAGGGCTTTTTCTGAGAAAATAAAAATCCACCCAAAAAGAGTGGAATGATAATGAATACTTTTTTCATTTTTTATTTACCTTTCTTTTCCGTTGCTAAAAGTAAGGAAAAATCGGTAATAGTTTATTGTTTCATGTCGTACATTAATAAGGCAGTAACCAATTTGGGTTCGATAAATGTACATTTTGGCGGCATGCTCAGTTTCAGGTCTGAAATTTTGATCATATCATTGAAGCTTACCGGATAAATTCCAAACCCTGCTTTTGCTTCGCCGCTGTCTACTTTTTCCTTCAGATGGGTAATACCTTCGATATTGGAAGTCCCCTTTACATAGGAAATCTTTTCAGAGCTGTCCGGATCTTCAATTTTTAAAATATCCTTAAAAATATATTTGTCGAGTAAATGGTGATCCAGATTATCCAGCGACATTTCCTGCGAACGAAGGTCGTGCCTTACGTGAAGGGAATAGAATTTACCTCCCAGATACATTGAAATATGGAACTTCTGTGATGGATAATAAGCCGTTTCTCCTTTTTCGTGAATCAGGAAATACTTCTCCAGCTCCTTTAAAAATTCTTCGTCCGACAACCCGTTGATATCCGTAACGATTCTGTTGTAATCGTGGATTTTGATGGATTGGTTGGAAACAATGAAGCTGTAAACGAAATTGTAAAGTTCCGTGCCGTTATGCCTTTTGTTTTTATCTTTCTGATGTTTGGCGTTTAACGCCGTGGAACCGATCCGGTGGTGGCCATCGGCAATGTAGAATGCATCAATCTGGTCGATAACTTCCTTAAACTGCTGCAATTTCAGACGGTTGTCGATTCTCCATATTTTATGCCGGATTCCTTTTGTATCTACATGATTGAAGATCGGAACATTTTTCTCCTCATGGTTCATCAGCAGTTCGATCTTGGAATTGGACGGGTATGTAAGCAGTACGGGCTCTGCCTGAAGATTAACCTTTTCCAGATAGTGCGCCAGCTTTTCCTTCTTTTGGGGAATAGTACTTTCATGCCTTTTGATTTTACCGTTCCAGAAATCCTCTATACTGGCTAAACCGAGAAGCCCTCTGAAAACCTGTTTGTTGGGATAAATCTGCTCATAAAGATAATAGGAAGAATTGTCCTGAACGAGTTTTTTCTCTTCCATAAGGTCTTCAAAAGTCGATCGGATCTTTCTTAAATTCCGGTCAATATCTTTGGACTTACTTACAACATAGGGCTTGATCATATGGATGTAAGTATCTTCTACCTGAGCTTTTTCCGCGATCTCCTCCTGGGTGAAATTATCCAGGGGATGGGTAGGAAAGGTGCTCTCGTAGTCTTTATGAGGTCTTATTCCACGAAAAGGTTTAAAAATAGGCATATTTTATAGTATAGTTTCTTTAATCTTAATAATCTGTTCTGCAAGCTCAACTCCGATTTTTTCCTGGGCATCTACCGTATTTCCTCCGACGTGCGGAGAAAGCGAAAGGGCAGGATTCATCAGCAACAGAACTTCCGGGCTCGGTTCCTTCTCAAAAACATCCAGCGCGGCACCCGCTACTTTTCCGGATTCGATAAAATCGATGAGCGCAACTTCATTCAGCACGCCGCCTCTTGCCGTATTGACGATATACACGCCGTCTTTCATTTTTTCAAACTGAGGCGTATCAATGATATATTCGTTGGTTTTCGGCGTATTGATGCTGATGAAATCCGCATCTTTAAGGAAAGCATCCATATCGTTGGTGGAAGTGATCTCAAAATTCAGCGACTGGCCGTCGAAGAATTCCAGGGTTAGGGTCTTGGTTTTCGGCTTTCTCGTCAGGACTTTCACATTCATTCCCAGGGAAATCCCTATTTTCAGGACTTCTTGGCCGATGCTTCCGAATCCGATCACACCCAGGTTCTTTCCTGAGAGCTCATGAGCGTTGGCAAATGATTTTTTCATGGCGTTGAAGTGGGTTTCCCCTTCCAGCGGCATCAGCCTGTTGGATTCATGGAGAAATCGTGCCAGCGAGAAAAAATGTCCGAATACCAGTTCCGCTACGGATTTTGAAGATGCCGTTGGGGTATTGATGACGTATTTTCCTTTTTCGATTGCGTATTCAACGTCGATATTGTCCATCCCGATTCCTCCTCTCCCGATGATTATCAGGTTCGGACAGGCGTCGATAAGATCCTGCCTTACTTTCGTGGCACTTCTTACGAGAAGGACATCTACGTTGTTTTCGTTGATGAAACTGATGACGTGGTCCTGTGCAACCCTGTTGTCCAGTACTTCGATCCCTGCATTTTTCAATGCCTGTTCACCTGCTTTTGAAATTCCGTCGTTGGCTAAAACTCTCATGTTCTTATATTCTTTAATTATTTAAATAAATGAATTATTAAATAATTTAACAGTGGCGCAAATTAAGAAAATTTAAAATAAAATCTTTAGTTATTTAAGTGATTGAATTTTAGAATCTTATATTAATTTACAGATTTCATGACCTCCACAAGAACCTGAACGCTTTCGATCGGCATGGCGTTGTACAAACTTGCTCTGTATCCGCCTAAGCTTCTGTGCCCGTTCAGTCCGCTTATTCCGGCTGCTTTCCACGCTGCATCAAATGCTTCTTTTTTGCTTTCGTCAGTAATTTTAAAGGAAACGTTCATGAGGGAGCGGTCTTCTTTTACACAGAACGTCTCAAACAGCGGGTTGCTGTCGATTTCATCATAGAGAAGTTTCGCTTTAGCTTCGTTTCTGGCTTCGGCAGCGGCAATTCCTCCATTGTTTTCCAGATACTGAAGGGTAAGCAGAGAGGCATATACAGGAAATACAGGCGGCGTATTATACATCGATTCTTTAGCGATATGCTGTGAATAATCAAGGATGGAGAACATATTTTCCCTTCCCGTTTTTCCTAAGATTTCTTTTTTAATGACCACCAGGGTTACTCCGGCAGGCCCCATGTTTTTCTGGGCTCCGGCATAAATAAGGTCAAATTTTGAGAAGTCCAGCTGTCTTGAGAAAATATCTGAACTCATATCGCAAACCATCAGGGTATCTACTTCCGGAAAAGATTTCATCTGGGTTCCGTAAATCGTATTGTTGGAGGTGCAGTGGAAATAATCATATTCCGCACCTACCGTATAATCTTTAGGAATAAATGAGTAGTTTTCCTCTTTGGATGAACCTACCACATCTACCGTTCCCACTTTTTTAGCTTCTTTGATCGCGCCGGCAGCCCAGGTTCCCGTATCGAGGTAAGCCGTTTTTCCGCCAACTTTCATCAGGTTGTATGGGACCATCGCAAATTGCAGGCTTGCACCCCCGCCCAGGTATAAAACTTCATACTCATCACCTAGATTCATCAGCCTTTTTACAATGGCACGCGCCTCATCCATTACGGCAACAAAGTCTTTACTCCGGTGCGAAATTTCAAGAAGGGAAAGGCCTATTCCGTTGAAATCCAGAATCGCCTGTGCCGATTTTTCAAAAACTTCCTGAGGTAAGATGCATGGTCCTGCGCTAAAGTTGTGCTTTTTGCTCATATTATTTATTTTTTGGATTTCCGTAAAAATTTCTTCTTACGGCTTCATTTATAGTTTCTTATTAAAATTCAGGTTTCTGATAGATAAAAAAACCGTCTCATGATGGATGAGACGGCAGTTTTTATTCTCCGTGTAAGAATGCTTTTTTATTAAGCAATGTTTCTTCAGATTCTACGTGGTCCTCATCGGGCACACAGCAATCTACCGGGCAAACGGCGGCACATTGCGGCTCTTCATGGAAGCCTTTGCATTCCGTACATTTGTCTGTTACAATGAAGTATACATCGTCACTCACGGGTTCCTGCGGAGCATCTGCATCCACGGTAAGTCCCGAAGGAAGCGTTACGGTACCTTTCAGTTCAGTACCTTCCGAAGCTTTCCAGTCTACTGCTCCTTCATAAATTGCATTGTTCGGGCATTCCGGTTCACAGGCTCCGCAGTTAATGCATTCATCAGTTATTTTAATAGCCATCGCTAATTTTTTTTAAATTTGCACAAAATTACAAAATATTCCCCAATTTTACAGTAATTATGAATACCGAAAATCAAGTTTTAGGTCTTATCAGACTCAGTGAATATATAAAAGACTTTTTAGCAAAAGATCAGCCAAATTACAATGAAGATGATGCCGGTTTTGAATCTTTGTTGCAAAGATCCCAGATCGAAAATCCATGGTTTACGATTGAAAACCAAAAGTTTGCCCTGCAGCAGTGGGCCGATCTGCTGACGGAAGAAAATATAAACAGCTGGCTGAAAGAATACCGTATTTCAAAAATCTCAAAAAGGGTAGGGCTTATCCTGGCCGGGAATATTCCCTTAGTTGGTTTCCATGATGTGATTTCTGTAGTGTTGAGCAACCATATTCCTGTAATTAAGCTTTCTTCAAAAGATAAGTACATGATTCCGTTTTTATTAAAAAAGTGGAATGAATTTTCGGAAGGAAACGTTTCTTTTGAATTTGTTGAAAGACTGGAGAATTTTGATGCAGTGATCGCTACCGGAAGCAACAATACGGCTCGGTATCTGGAATATTATTTTAAAAACCATCTTCATATTATCCGAAAAAACAGGACGTCAATTGCTGTTTTACAAGGTGACGAGACAGAAAAGGAACTGAAGCTTTTGGCAGAAGATATTTTCCGGTATTTCGGGCTGGGCTGCCGGAACGTAACGCGGCTGTTCATTCCGCAGGATTTTGTGATCGACCGGTTATTTGAAAGCTTTTTAGACTTCCAGGATATCATCAACCATAACAAATACGCAAACAATTACGACTACAACCGGGCGATCTACCTGCTGAACCAGGAAAAATTCTGGGACAATAATTTCGTGATGCTGAAAAAAGATGAAAAATTGTTCAGCCCTCTATCCGTCATTAATTTCAGCCGGTATTCTTCTCTCGATGAAGTTAAAGGTTTTATTGCTGAAAATGAAAGCGACATACAATGTGTAGTAGCAAAAGAAGAATTAGGAATGGATTCCGTAAAACCGGGAGAAGCACAGAATCCCGGACTGGATACGTATGCGGATAATGTGGACACCATGAAATTTTTATCGGTAATATAATTCTTCGTATCTTGCCGTAACCAATCCTGATCCGTATGAAAAAAATAGTAGTGGTTTTTACCGTACTGGCCTTTCAGCTGGGATTTTCCCAGGCAAGCCAGATCAAAATTGTTGAAAGCAAGAAAATCGAGCTGACGTCCGAACTGAGCAAAGATAAAACCGATCTTTATAATCAGTTGTTCTTAAAGTTTGTCGCAGCGTTGAAAGCTTCTGACAAACAGGCTGTTAATGATCTGATTTCTGATAAAGTAAAGCATATTGTATCCGATGATGTGATCCGGAAGCTGTCCGGCGGCATCAGCTTTGAGCGGAAGACCGAGGTGTATAAATCGGGCTACCAGAAGCTGCTGGATAACGCAACTTACCCGGCGATCCAGTACAAATATGCTGATGATGATTCCGATCCGCCAAGAGATATCATCACCGTTATTTTTGAGAACGACGGAAAGATTATGGGGGTGAAGCCGGAATACAGCAAATAAAGAGCAGCGGAAGACAATAAGTACCGGTGTCAATCTGTTTATGATTTATCTGAAATAAAGCCTAATGAAAAAAATAGTATTTATCCTTTCCGTTTTATCGGCCCCTTTCTTTTTCTCCCAGAAAAAGGCAGCTCCCAAGACTGAACCTAAAAAGGAGAACATAAGCACCGATACCAAAGCGGTCCTGCAGTTAAATAAAAATGAACTTGCCGTCTATAACGGGAACTTTCTGAAATTCATCAGCGCACTGAAGGCTTCGGACCGTAAAGGGATGGAAGCCCTATTGGCTGAAAGAGCGAAAAAAATGGTGACGGATGTGGTCTTTCAGAAGCTTGCCGCAGATATCGATACCGGTAAAGCGTTTGAAATCATCAAAAGCGGAAACAAGCCTTTTATCGACGGAAGCAGTTATCCGATGATCCAGTACAAATATGCGGATGACAAATCGGCTGAACCTGTAAAGATCATTACGGCCGTATTTGAAAAGGACGGGAAAATAATGGGCATTAAGCCGTATAAGACAGTGAAATAAAATAAATTAAACTAAAAAATAAAACTATGATGACAGATGTTTTAGTGGCACATGCCAATGATGTGGATAAAGCAGCGTTTTACAGGAAGACTTATGTTCATGTCGCCTTGTCGATCCTCGCTTTTATCGGGGTAGAAAGTGTATTGTTGAAAATGGTTCCGGATCAGGTGATCTTTGCCATGTTTGCCCAGCGGTATATCTGGCTGCTGATTATCGGGGTATTCTGGCTGGCTTCAGTGCTGGCCACCAAATGGTCACTCTCACAGAGCCAGTCGACGCAGTATTTCGGGCTTGGATTTTATATTATCCTGGAAGCGGTGATTTTCCTGCCGCTGATTAAGATTGCGACACTTTATGCAGGACCGAACGTTATCTTCCAGGCAGCTATGCTTACATTAGCGATGTTTGCGGGAATTTCGCTTGTCGCGTTTACTTCCAAAAGGGATTTTTCATTCCTGAGAAATGTTATTATTATCGGAGGTTTTATCTCGTTGGGGCTGATTGCTGGCGGAATGCTTTTCGGATTCAATCTCGGACTTTGGTTCTCGGTAGGAATGGTGATCCTGGCTTCTGCTACGATTTTGTATCAAACCAGCATCCTTAAGAATGCCTACAGCACCAATCAATATGTAGGAGCTTCCCTGCAGCTGTTTGCTTCCATCATGCTGCTGTTCTGGTATATCCTGAACATTCTGATGAGCAGAAGAAGCTAATTGAATAAAAGAACTTAATTAACCCAAAAAATCCTGATGTCCTGGCATCGGGATTTTATTTTTTAGGTTTAATAGTCAAAAATAGTTGGTAAAATTCTTTGTAATACCGATTATTACTGATGATATAGAAAGTTTATTGAACTTTGTTTCAATAAACTTTTTTTATGGCTGAAAATTCAAAAAAAATCGTTGTTGGAGTTGTAAAAGTCTGGATGTAATTTCTTGGGGAAAGCAAAACGGTAAGCGTCGTTTTAAATGTAAAAAATGCGGCATTTATTTTACTTCCGAAAATAAATCGGTGAGCCTGAAAAACAAAGAAATTTGGTTCAAAAAATGGATTGTCGGAAAACAGACTTATGAGCAGATTTCAG
>CAJYXJ010000007.1 GCA_913778085.1 uncultured Chryseobacterium sp. | reverse complement strand
CAGCTGGTAGAGCAATACACTTTTAATGTATGGGTCCTGGGTTCGAATCCCAGCCGGGTCACAAGTTTACTGAAAAGTAAATTTTTTTCATATTAATATTTTGTGATTTGGTGTTTCAAAGGCTTCCTTCAGGAGGCCTTTGATTTTTTATACCAATAAGATCAATTACTATCAGCAAAAAATGCGCCGCTATACAGCAACGCACGTTTTATTTTCAAGGTTAAATTTAAATTTAATTTCAGATTAATCCAGATGCATATTGTCGATTAATCTCACACCGTCTACTACCACCACAATAAATGCTCTGAAATTACGGTTTTTATAAAAAAAATCTGTTTCTTTCAGCGTTTCCTCATCGGCAATTAAAAAATATTCCAGCTGCATGCCTCTCTGGTGATCAAAAATATCCTGTACCCTTGCTTTTATCTCGGGAACAGTAATGACCCTGAACCAGTCATTCACTTTTTTGAGGGTTTCAAAAATAACTTTTGATGCTTCACGGCGGTCTTCCTGCAGCCTTTGGTTTCTTGAACTTAGGGCCAATCCGTTCTCTGCCCTGTAAATGGGAACGCCTTTTATATTGATCAGAAGTTTTTTATTTTCTGTCATTTTCCTGATAATGGCTAATTGCTGAAAATCTTTTTCTCCGAAATAGGCGTTGTCCGGCTTTACCTGCTTGAAGAGTTCCTCCACTACAGTTCCCACACCGTCAAAATGCCCCGGTCTTGATTTTCCTTCCATTTCATTTTCCAGTCCGCCAAAGTCATAATGTTTGCTTTCGGTTTTTTCCGGATATATATCGGCTACCTGGGGAATATAAACGGCATCCACCAGCCCGGATTTTTCAAGGATGGAGATGTCCCGGTTAATATCCCTAGGATATTTTTCAAGGTCTTCCGGATTATTAAACTGGGTTGGATTTACAAAGATGGATGATATAACAAGGTCATTTTCCTCTCTTGCTTTTTTATATAATGATAAATGGCCATCATGAAGAGCCCCCATCGTAGGTGCAAAACCTATCTTCTTCCCCATTTCCTTCTGTCTTTCAATGAAATCCTGAAGAACTTTTTTATTTTTTAGAACTTCCATAGTATTTTTTAATAGTAATTCAAAAATACTAAAAATATCATATAATTATAATAGGATAAGCTTGGGTTTTAATAATTTCAGGAAGGGAATTTTCGTAAAAAAATGTTAATTAAAATAATGTTGAATGTTTTTTCGTAATTTTGCGCATTAAAGCATTTTTACAAAAATTAGATAGAAGTTTATGCCGAATCAAAAAATACTGTATATTACTACAGAGATGTATCCATATCAGGAAGACACAAATATGGCTGCAGTGGTAAATAAAATGGCACTTAAGATGCACCAAGAAGGCAATGATGTAAGAGTTTTTATGCCAAGATTTGGACAGATTAGTGAAAGGAAATTCCAGCTTCATGAAGTAATCCGCCTGTCGGGGATGAATATTATTATTAATGACCTGGATCAGCCTCTTATTATTAAGGTAGCGTCTCTTCCGGGGGAAAGACTTCAGGTTTACTTTATTGATAATGAAGAGTATTTCAAAAGAAAACAATATTATTTTGATGATGAGGGACAGCCTTTTGAGGATAATGATGAAAGAGCGATATTCTTTGCGAGAGGGGTTATTGAAACCATTAAAAAATTAAACTGGGTGCCGGATGTAATTCATCTTAACGGATGGATGTCTTCATTCGTTCCGATTTATCTGAAGACTTACTATGAATCCGATACCTATTTCAAAGACGCTAAAATCGTTCTTTCTCTGTACAATGAGAAAGATGCGCCGTTAGCATCGAATATTGGAGAAAAGCTGAGTTTTGACAATATTTCAGGACTGCAGGCGTTAAATACTCCTAGTGTAAAAAGTTTTGTGATAGAAAGCATGAACTATGTGGATGCCGTGGTAAAAGGAGATGAATTTCTGGATGAAGACCTTGATAAGGCTTTCAATGAAACCGCTACTCCAAAATCGGAATACCTGGATGTAGATTCAATAAACCAACTTTATTAAAAACACATTTTAATGATTCATACTATTAAGAAAGCAATCACTTTATTTTCTTTAGTGATTTTTGGAGGTACAATCCTTTATAATTGTGAGCCGGACCCGGATAATTTGGGAGAACAGTTGTTCTTAGACGGTGCCGCTCAGGGAAATGAAAAGTCCTATGATGTTACTGCTTTCAACATTAATAATAATGACACGATACGCACCGATGCCTCGAAATTAACCTATGGGGTACTGGGTGCTTTTAACGAAGGGCAGTTCGGGATGCAGAAGGCTTCTTATTTAACCCAGTTAAGATTATCCACTTATGATCCTGATTTCGGGACCAATGCAATGGTGGATTCTGTGGTATTGGTCGTGAAGCCGAGATATGCTTCCGATTCTGTAAAAACCAATACAGTAGATGATAATTATACTTTTACAACCGCTACAGAAACCAATGTAAATGCCAAAAAAGTTGTTAATACTTACCCGGTTTTAAAATTCGGTAAAGCTAAAAGAACGTTTAATATAAGAGTAAATGAAGTTGATGAATTCCTCAAGGGAGTTTCGGACTCTGCAAAGTCAAACGCTGCATATCCGGCAACCACTCTTTTAGGATTGAAAGAATTTAAAGGAAATGTCAGCTCTGTAGCCATTACCAAAGATGATGGCGGAGCCGCTCTGTTCACGGCTGCAACACCGGGAATAAGAATCCCTCTGGATAAAACATTTTTCCAGAATAAAATTATCGCAAAGAAAGGTCAGCCTGAACTTAAAGATGCTTCAAATTTTACTCGATACTTTAAAGGACTCAGAATCTCTGTCGATGAGCAGGACGGATATCTTTTCCAATTCTCTCCAAATGATATGGAACTCATTATGTATTATAAATATGATAATACTTCAACAAGCCCTACGACAAAAACACAGGCAACTTATTCGTTTGCATTAGGTTCTGCAAATACACACATTGGGCAGTATCAGTATAATAGAACAGGTTCTGCATTGAGTACAGCCGTTATGGGAGATTTTAATACAGGAGCTCCGAAGCTGTTCCTGCAGGGCATGGGAGGTCCTTCCATAGGAATTAAATTAAAGCCAGAAGTTATTAATGATCTGAAAAAATTATATCAGAATGATAAAGCTGCAATTATTAGTGCTAAAATCAGATTGTATACAGATCCTGCTAGCTGGAATAATAATTATGCAAAACCGACCGAATTTACTTTTCTTCAGAAATATAGAGATGATTTTACTAATCCTTCGAAACCAAGAACTGTAACAAATTTTACAGATGATGTCTTAAATTTATCGGGGCTTGCTGGATATACTATTTATAAAGCTTACGATTTAGATAAAAATCCTACATACTATGACTTTATAGTTACTAAATCGGTAAAAGATTTAGTGGAAAAGGAAGATTATAATCTAACTAAAAAAAATACGATCTATTTCAGAATTGATATGGGATCTTTTCAAACAAACTCTGCGGGAACCGGTTTAGCAGGATATAAATTTACAACTACTCCTTATAATACAAGCAGGGCTGTATTTATAGGTACTGATGCTAGTAGTGCAAACAGGGCACAGCTAAAAATTATTTACGGTACAAAATAAAAATTAAAAAACACTTTATCAATTATGTGTGGAATTGTAGGGTATACAGGTTTTCAGGACGCTTACGAAATCGTAATTAATGGTCTTAGAAGACTGGAATACAGAGGATATGACAGTGCCGGAATTGTGCTGGAGAATAAAGATAATAAACTTGAAGTTGAAAAAACAAAGGGAAAGGTAGACGATCTCGTAGAAATTTCCGGACAGTTAAAAGGAACTGCAAAAATAGGAATGGGACATACGCGATGGGCAACCCATGGAGTTCCGAGTGATCGAAATTCTCATCCGCATTTGTCTAATAATGGTAAAATCGCCATTATTCATAACGGAATCATTGAGAATTACGATACCATTAAAACCATGCTTACGGAAAAAGGCTTCAGCTTTAAATCTGAAACGGATACTGAAGTATTGGTAAACCTGATCCAGTACTTTATGGATCTGAATATTGAAATGGATTTTCCTACAGCTGTACGATATGCATTGAATGAAGTTTATGGAGCATATGCAATTACAGTTATGCATGAAGAGTACCCTGGTGTTCTTGTCGTAGGAAGATTGGGTTCTCCTTTGGCTATCGGGATTGGTGATAAGGAATATTTCATTGCTTCGGATGCGTCTCCTTTCGTAGAGTTTACAAAAGAAGCCATTTATCTTGAAGAAGGGCATATGGCAACTATTTCCTTAGAGAATGGTGTCGATATCAGAACAATTACTGAAAACTCAAAAATAGAACCCGAAATTCAGGAACTTAAATTAAGCCTGGAGCAGATCGAAAAAGGAGGATATGAACATTTCATGCTGAAAGAAATTTTCGAGCAGCCAAAATCCATACATGACACCATGAGGGGAAGGCTTCTTGTTGACGAAGGCGTTATCAAAATGGCCGGAATCTGGGATCATATGGAAAAGTTCAGGAACGCCAACAGGATCATTATCATTGCCTGCGGGACTTCATGGCACGCAGGACTTATCGGCGAATACCTGATTGAAGAATATGCAAGAATTCCTGTTGAAGTGGAATATGCTTCCGAATTCAGGTACAGAAACCCGATTATTACAGATAAGGATGTGGTCATTGCCATCTCCCAGTCAGGCGAAACGGCTGATACCATGGCAGCCTTGAAACTGGCCAAAGAAAGAGGGGCCTTCATTTACGGGATCTGTAACGTGGTAGATTCTTCCATCGCCAGAATTACGGATGCCGGATCCTATACACATGCCGGTCCTGAGATCGGAGTAGCCTCTACGAAAGCATTTACGGCACAGCTTACCATTCTTTCGCTGATCGCATTAAAATTAGGAAAGCACAACGGAAATCTTGGAAATGCCGATTTCATGAGCTTAATTGCGGAACTCGATGCCATTCCTAAAAAAATAGAAGATGTACTGAGTTCTACCCACGAACTGGTGCAGGATATCGCCAAAGATTTTGTACAGACTGCCAACTTCCTGTATCTGGGAAGAGGTTATAATTATCCTGCAGCTCTTGAAGGTGCATTGAAATTAAAAGAAATCTCTTATATTCATGCTGAAGGGTATCCTGCTGCAGAAATGAAGCACGGCCCTATTGCATTAATCGATGAAAATATGCCGATCGTTATTATTGCTCCTAAAAAAGGGCATTATGATAAAATTGTAAGCAACGTTCAGGAAATTAAGGCAAGAAAGGGGAAAGTCATTGCTGTGGTAAATAAAGGAGATGTTCAGGTAAGCGCAATGGCAGATTATGTTATTGAAATTCCTGAAACCTCAGAATGTTTCTCACCGATTGTTGCATCCGTACCTCTACAGCTGTTGGCCTACTATATCGCCGTGTACAGAGGCGCGAATGTAGACCAGCCGAGAAACCTTGCAAAATCGGTAACGGTAGAATAAAAATTATAGGTAAATAAAATAAATTTAGATTTCTTCCGTTATTTCAAAAAAAATCTTAAAAGTTTCTTAAAAAAATTATATATTTACGGCTTAATTATAAAAATTAACATGAAAAGGATATTTCTTTTATTATTGTCTGCGTCGGTAGCATCGGTATCTTGTTCAGGTGGGGGAGCCTCTTCAGTAGGTAAACCGGGAACAAAAGGAGAATTGATACCTAGAGAAAAAACAAAATCATTTGTTGCAGAGAGACCTTTCGGGATGGTTGCCATTCCTGCAGGATCGTTTGTAGCTGGGTTAACGGATCAGGATTTCACAGATAGTCCTGAAAAGGCCCAGGCAAAAACTGTTACGGTTTCTTCTTTCTTCATGGATGAAGCAGAAACTACAAATGCAGAATACAGGGTATTTATCAATTATGTGAGAGATTCTATTGCAAGAACTTTACTTGCTGAAGCTGCCGGAGAAGGCGGTGAAGGAAAAGGTAGAGGTACTAACATCGGAGATTATGCATACCTTGCTCAAAAAGAAGAAAATTTAACACCATATCAGGAATATTTAGAAGGACAAGGCGGTGGTAATGAAGGAAACTTCGATCCGACCAAAAAACTAGACTGGAAAGTTCCATTGCATTGGAATACTTCCAAATATCCTGACGTAGAATACGCAGAAGTGTTGGAATCTATGTACTTACCCGCTTCTTCAAGAGTAGGTAACGAAAGAATCCTTGACGTGAGCAAACTTAAATATACCTACAGATGGGGAGATATGGATGCCGCTTTAGCTGAAAAAGAAAGAGGTGTAAACTATCTTAGAAGCGAAAGCATCGCCGTGTATCCTGATACAACGGTTTGGGTAAAAGATTTTCATTTTGCTTACAACGAACCATTGTTCGAACAGTATTTCTGGCACAAAGCTTACAAAGACTATCCTGTAGTAGGGGTAACCTGGGATCAGGCGAGAGCTTACTGTAACTTCAGGACAAAACTGAAATCTGATTATAACGAAAGTTTAAAAAGAAGAAAGCAAAAACCATTGATCTTCAGACTACCTACGGAAATCGAGTGGGAATATGCTGCAAGAGGTGGAATGCAAAATGCTACTTACCCTTGGGGAGGTCCTTACCTAATGGACGACAGAGGTTGCTACCTGGCCAACTTCAAACCTAAGAGAGGTAACTATATGGAAGACGATAAAAAAGGTACTTATACATATACTGCTCCAGTAAAGAAATTTAAGAAGAATGGATACGGGTTATTTGATATGGCTGGAAACGTTTCTGAATGGACAGAATCTGCTTACAACAACTCTTCATACGGATTCGCATCTACATTAAACCCTTCTACTAAAGACAAAGTTGATACTAAAAAGTCTGTAAGAGGTGGTTCTTGGAAAGATGTAGGATACATGCTGATGAACGGTTCAAGAGATTGGGAAAGAAAAGATTCAGCGAGAAGCTATATCGGATTCAGAACCGTACAGGATATTCCTGAAGCTGCTGTTAAACCAAGAAAAGTTAACAGATAAGATTTATTCCATAAACACTATTTTCAATAACAATTTTATTTAACATTAAAAAAACTAACTTATATGTTTAAGACTAAAGATGCTTGGATGAATTTCTTCTATTCATTCGGTGCTGCAATTGTAATTCTTGGAGCTTGGCTTAAAATTACCCACATTACTTTAGGGCCTATCAATGGTAACATGGCTCTTACTGTGGGACTAATCACTGAAGCGATCATCTTCATCATCTTCGCTTTCGACCCGCCGAAATCTGAAGAGTCTTACGCTTGGGAAAATGTATATCCTGAATTATTGGATAAGCATGCAAACCCTAATCCATTACATTCAAATGTATCTAAAAGCAATGCTGCTCAGTTTGCTGAATTGGAAAACTCCCTTTCTACAAAATTGGACAAAATGCTTCAGGATGCTAAACTTGATGTTCAGTTATTCGAAAGATTAAGAACAGGAATCGATAAATTCTCCAGCTCTGTAGACCAGATCAATCAGACGGTAGATGTATCGGCTTCCACTCACAAATACAATGAGCAGTTAAACAAAGCGGCTCAGCACATGGAAAGCATGAACGCTTTATATGCTATGCAGATGGAAAGCACAAAAAGACAATCTGAATTTGCGAATAAGTATGTAGCAGATATGCAGAAATCTGCTGAGCAATCTGAAAAATTCAATCAGGAACTACAAGGTTTAACTTCAAACTTAAACAGCTTAAACAGAGTTTACGGCGGTATGTTAACTGCTATGAAATCTTAATTTTCCAAAACCATTTTTTAATTTAACTACTTAATCAAAAAACAAAGAAAAGAGAATGGCAGCAGGAAAACAGACACCTCGTCAGAAGATGATCAACCTGATGTATTTGGTGTTCATCGCTATGATGGCCCTAAATATTGATGCGGAAATCATCAGGTCATATTATGACTCTACCAAAGCGCTTAATGAGACAAGAATGTTAACGGAGAGAAAGAACGAAAGAATATTCGAGAAAACTCTTCAGGCAAAAGCTGAGCAGGTACCCGATACCTATGCAAAGCCTTGGGCTCAGTATCAGGTTCTTAGAGATAAGATCAACAGCCTGGTAAAATCTGCGCAGGGAATAAAGGACGAACTTAAAAAGAAATCCGAATTCCACGATAAAGATGCTCAGGGAAAAGATGTTGATGTAAGTGAAAACTTTGCAGCGCTTAACAATAACGAAGCTACAACGGAATACTTTTTCAAGGAAGGTGATGAAAATACTCCTTCACAGGGAGCATTGGAGTTGAAAAAGAAAATTGACGATGTAAGAAATTATATTAACGCAACTTTTGGAAACGACCCGATGTTGAAAGATTTGGTAGACAGAGCCAACAAATCTCTGATCGCCGAATATCCTAAAGGAAAATCCCCGAATGATAAAACGTGGTTCCAGAACAAATTCTACCACCAGCCGCTGATTGCTGCAATCTCGAATTTGGAGATCATCCAGAACGATGCGAGAAACGTACAGTCTGATGCATTGGCATTGATGCTGCAGGAAAAAGTGGATGCGACGATCAAGTTTACAAGCTATGAAGCCATCGTTTCTGCGCCTGTTGATGTTGTAGCAGGAAAACCTGCTGAAGCCGTTGTTATGTTAGGAAACTATTCAAACAGCAACAAAATCAGCATCTCCGGGGTAAGCAGACAGGAAAACGGAAAAGGATATGCTTCATTGAATACAAGCGGAGTCGGACAGAAAACGTTCAGTGGGAATATTACTTTAACTGATGCAACAGGTAAGGCGCAGAACTTCCCATTCACCCATACGTATAATGTAATTGCAGGACCAGAGGCCGTAAAGCTTCAGCAGGGATTATTGCTTTCGCCTGATAAAATGAATGTGGTTTATAGAGGTTTGGAGAATCCTTTATCTGGATCAATTTTAGGAGCTGATAATTCTAAATTATCCCTATCTGCACCTGGTGCCGTAGTGAAAAGCGCAGGACCTGGTAAATGGAATGTTATTCCTTCAAGTGGTAATGTTTTGAAACTTACCTTATCTGGTACGGATCCTTCTGGTAAAACTGTATCTCAGACTTTTGAGTATAGAATTAAAAATGTTCCTGCACCTCAAGGACAAATGAGAGGGCAGACAGTATTGAACGTTCCAGCTACTTCAATTCCGAATCAAACAGTACAGGCAGCTATTCCTGATTTTGATTTCCCGGTTTCGTTTACTGTAAATCAATTTATGGTTAAAGTTCCTGGAAGAGCAGCACTATTAATTAAAGGTAATAGTCTTGATGAAGCAGCAGGTTTAGTTAAAAACTTGAGAGCTGGAGATGTAGTTTATGTCTTTGATATTAAAGCTACTGCTACAGGACTAGGAAATCAGACGTTGAAAAATATATCACCTGTTGTAATCAATGTTCAGTAATTTAATAAGATAAAAAAATATTATGAAAAAATATATTAGCAGTCTTTTAGTATTAGTTTCGGGTTTTGCATTGTCCCAAACTATCCTGAACGCTTCTTCTCCAGAAGAGTTCAGACAAATGAGAGCTGAAAACAAGCAAAAAGTTGGTGATAGTATTGTTGACAAAACTGTAAAGCCTTTAGAATACGGATTTGTTGATGAGAAAGATATTGTAAAGAGCATGTTTGTTTGGGAAATCATAGACATGAATGATAAACTCAATCAGCCTTTTTATTATGACAATCCAGATGGGCTTGCTTCTAGACAAACCCGATCTCTTTATCAATTATTGCTTGATGCTGCCACAAGTGGAAAAATTGCTGAAGTTTATGACGACGAAAACTTTGTAACGAAACTAAGTCCGGAGGGAATTCAGAAAAGATTAGAAAGTGTAAGAATTGCTGATGCTGCAATTGACATTTTGAACTCTGGTAGACCATTAACTGAACAGGAGAAAAAAGAATATACCGATATTTTCAAGACGACGACTGAAAAAGTAAAAGTCCTTAAAATTATGGGTATGTGGTATATTGACAAAAGAGATGGTCAAATGAAATACAGACCTTTAGGTATTGCTGCGATGGGACCAGATCCTGCTGTACAAGGTAGAATAGGACCGGATGGACAGCCGTTAGCTGCCGCAGATGAGCTTATTGATTTGTTCTGGATTTATTATCCTAGTGCAAGAGACATCTTAGCAAACAATTATGTTTTCAACAGAAAAAATTCGTCTGCAGATTTATCTTTTGATGATTTGATCAATGCTAGAAGATTTTCTTCTGTAATTTACAAGTCTTCTTCAGGGATGGGTGACGGTGTTATTGACGATTATGTTCCGAATGACGCTGATGCACAGATCGAAGAGAGCGACAGAATTAAGGCTCAAATCCTTAAAATGGAAAATGAAATGTGGAATTACTAACATTTCACTTGATAATAATAGAAAACCTGAGTATTTTTACTCAGGTTTTTTTATTATGAATAAAGTAGATTATATAATCGTCGGGGACGGTTATGCCGCACTTTTTTTTGCTCACCAGCTGATCCGGAACAACAAATCTTTTGTTTTATTTTCTGAAGGACGGAAAAGTGCTTCTCAGGTTTCTGCCGGAATCATTAATCCTGTCGTCCTGAAGAAATTTACAACATTTTGGAAAGCACAGGAGCATATTGATTTTCTTAAAAGCTCATTGAAGGAAATCGAAAATTATACCGGTGAAAATTATTTAATTGATGCGCCCATCCACCGGATTTTTCATGATGAAAACGAACAGAAACTCTGGCTGAAAAAATCCGGAAATAAAGAGCTTGTAAACTTTTTAGATGAAAATTTTGATCGTTTAAGTGGGGTAAAAAACGATTTTCTCAGCGGAAAGGTAAATCAGTCTGCAAGGCTTGACGTTAGTGGATTTTTCAATGGTTTATTTGGTTTTTTGGAAAATAACGGCCATTTGATTAAAGAAAAATTTATTTATCAGCAACTGGATACAGAAAACTTGGTGTATAAGGATTTACATTTTAAAAATATTCTGTTTTGTGAAGGAATACGGGTGACGGAAAATCCGTTTTTTGCTGACATCCCGGTAAACCCCAATAAAGGGCACCATATCAAAGTAAAACTTTTTCAGAAAATTCCTGAAGATATAACCATTAAGAAAAAACATTTTTTGTTTCCTGTAAATGAGGAGCTTTATTTTTATGGCGGTACGTATGATCGGGAGCAATTGCATGATCAGATCGATGATTCTGCAGTAGAGCAGCTGAAAAAAGGCTTGTCTGAATTTTATTTATCAGATTTTGAAATTGCAGATATCAATGTCGGGTTTAGGCCAACAGTAAAAGACCGCAGGCCGATTATCGGCAGGCATCCGGAACATCAGAACCTGTATGTTTTCAATGGCCTCGGGGCGCGGGGAATTTTAAATGGATGTTATTTTTCCAAAAGTCTTTACGATTTTATAGAGCAGGGTATTTCCTTGCCGTCGGAAATTTCTCTTGATCGTTTTAAATAATCTGTTTTTAATTGATTGAAAACATAAAATTGTCCGTAGATTATTCGTAAATTAATAGTCAAGAATAATGAATTATGGATGAAAATCTTTTAGGGATTATCGCGGGAGTGCTGACTTCCGTAGCGATGCTTCCACAACTGATCAAAGTAATCAGACAGAAAAATGCAGATGATCTGTCATGGGGAATGCTGATGGTGCTTATTTCCGGACTTTCATTATGGGTCTGGTATGGCTTTCTGAAAGATGAACTTCCGATCATTCTTTCCAATGCTTTTGCTGTAATTGTTAATATTACCTTACTGATCTGCTGCATGATTTATAAAAGAAAATCTTCATAAAAGGAGAACACTTCTGCAAAACAGAAGTGTTCTTATATATAATGATGTGTTTCTGAATCTTATTCCTGAATAACAAATTTCGCCAGGGGTGCCATTCGGGCTTTATTTAAGGTCAGCGTATTTCCTTCGATAGAATAACTGTCGGCGGCAAGAAGTGCCAGTGTGAAAGAACGTTCCGTCGCAAGATCATCGCAGGCAATCATTGTTGACATACCCTGGTTGAATTTAATGTGCATGATATCCTGTTTTATTTCAAAGGTTCCTCCTACACCATTGCAACCTCCGTTTCCGGCATACCTCATATCAGCCTTATTGAGTATGAAGTAAGGATTGGCTTTAGGATTTGTAAGCATAATCGGCTTACCGTTGAGTTCCGTAAGTTTCCATGTTTTTCCTGTAATATCCGCTGTTTTACCGGACGAAGCATCTGTTCCCTGTCTGCTTGTGCATGAGAACATTAAAGCCGTAATAAAAAGGGTATAGCAGAATCTGGTTATATTTTTCATATTTCAAATTTGTGATGGGTGTTTATAGACTTAATAAGAGGCCATTTTCGTGTCTGAAGAGGAAGGTTTATTCTTTTTATGATGAAACAGGACCATGTTATAATCTTTTTTTAAGAAAGTAACCTCACCACGTATGTCGGAAAATTGGTAAACTGCATCACCCGCAGTAAATTCCGGCAGTTCTTCGTTCTTTTTAAGTTCATAGGTTTTTCCGTTAAGTCTTATTATGACAGTATTATGGGTTTCATTAATCGCCACTTCAAGCTGATCCCCAAAATCATCGGTATACACTTCTTTTTTAATGTAATCAGTATTCTTTTTGACTTCAGCCGTAGCTTCCATAGGTACTTCCTCTTCCTTGGCCTGATGTTTACATGCACACAACATAATGAGCGGTATAAGGGCTATAGGAATTATTTTCAATGACTTTTCCATAATAATAAGCGATTTTTTGGTGATTGACGGATAGTAAGGATGTTACCCTATAAAATTACAATTTTATTATGAGTAATATGTTAAATTTTTATAAATTAATTAAATATTCTTATCCTAAATTGCTGTCGGAATATTTTTCATATTTAAAACTGAATTTCCATAACAAAAAGCGTGCTGTTATTAATAAGTAGTGGAACTCTTTAAACAGTTGATTTAAAATTGAAAAAATTATTCTTAAAATTATTTGTAAATACAATCATATTCCATGTATCTGATCGATCGAATAGATCATATTGAAATATTTACAAGTTTGGTTAAATGTTTAGGCAGATACTTAGATAAAATCACAATACAATGTTCTGATTTTATAATTAAATTAATATTTAAATATTTTTGTTGATTTTTTTATTAGATATAATCGTTTATTGAATAATTATATACAATTAAAAATCAATTTTAATAGATGTTAACATTATTGTGGCTTTAGTATTGAAGATAATATCAAATTAAGTCCGTGTAACCCTGTCATATAAAATTATTATTTTGTATTATCTTATTAATTATAAGGTTATTATATGTTTTTATTTTGAATTTTTTAATAAAATTCAGTTAATTTAAAGCAATGTTAAATATTGTTAATGTAAATGTTTTATAATGTCAGCTGTTTGAACAATAATAAAACTAAAGATTACCTTTGTCTCGAGAAAGATTATGAAAAACTATATTGTTTATTTTTTGACGGCTTTATTTCTGCTTTTTGTAGTGGAAAGTAAGATCAATGTCCGTACTTTAAAAAATGATTATACAAATCATACTTCTCAGAATTTACCTAAAAAAGCGAACCGCTTAAACCAGACTTACGAAAAACTCACCGTTCAGCAGTCTCCTGATAATCTTGGAAACAGCTCTTCTCTGGAACTCACGGAGAATGATTTCCAGTTTTCAGACAGTCTTCAGGCTATTATTGTATTTGCCGGTGTTTTTACATTGGTTTATATTTTCGGATTAAAAAGCTTTAAAAAATCAAAGCCCGTACTCCATGGCTTTCTATCAGAATTCTCTACCGTTAAGAGGTTTATTCTGATCCGTTCTATCAGAATTTAGACAAATTATTTTCCGAAATATTTTCTGCTGATCAGCTCAGGAGGGAATATACTGCGTTGTATTTGCCGGTAATCATCACAACGCCCGGTATCTATTACCATTTCCTATTTAAAACATTAACGATTTACATAAACTCTAACATTATGATTAAAAGAGTTGTCGCAGGCATTGCGCTAAGCAGTATTTTTTTGTTCACAGGTTGTAACAAGAAAACAGAAGAAAAAGAAGAAGCCACTGTGTATCCCGTAACCTCACCCGTGGTGATGGATACGGTGATCGACAAAGAATTTGTGGCTCAGATCCGGTCTGTAAAGAACATCGAGGTTCGTGCCCAGGAAAAAGGCTTCCTCGAAAAAATCTTTGTAGACGAAGGCCAGTTTGTCCGACAGGGACAGACCTTATTCCGGATTATGCCGAAACTCTATCAGGCAGAGCTCCTGAAAGCCCAGGCAGAAGTAGCCCAGGCTACGATTGAACTGAAAAATGCCAGTACCCTGGCCAACAACAACATCGTTTCCAAAAATGAAAGAGCTATGGCAAAGGCCAAGCTGGATGCAGCCAATGCAGAAGCCAAGCTTGCCCAGATCCACCTTTCGTTTACGGATATCAAAGCACCGTTTTCGGGGATTATCGACAGGATTCCTTTAAAATTGGGAAGTTTGGTGGATGAAGGAGATTTACTCACCTCCCTCTCCGATAACAATGATATTTATACTTACTTCAATGTGTCAGAACCTGAATACCTGAATTACCAGAGAAATGTAGCTTCTAGGGGAAGCAATCAGGTGGCCCTGGTAATGGCGAACGGGGATGTATTTCCGCAAAAAGGAGAAGTGCAGACCATCGAAGGGCAGTTCGACAGCGAAACCGGAAACATTGCTTTCAGGGCAAAATTCCCGAATCCTGACAAATTACTGAGAAACGGGGAAACCGGGAAAATAAGAATGACATTGCCTTTGAAAAATGCCATGCTTATTCCGCAGAAGGCTACTTACGAAATTCAGGATCAGAAATACGTTTTCGTAGTAGATAAAAACGGAACCGTAAAATCCAGAAACATAAAAGTAGCTTATGAACTTCCTGACGTTTACGTAGTGGCTTCAGGACTTTCTACAGGGGATAAAATACTGCTGGAAGGCGTTCAGAAAGTGAAAGACGATCAGAAAGTCAAAACAAAGGCTGAGGATCCTAAAAAAGTTCTTCAGTCATTGAAACTAAAAGCAGAGTAGGACTCATTAATGAAGTAAGTAATTATGTTTAAAAAATTCATTCGCAGACCTGTTCTGTCTATCGTAATCTCTCTGATTATCGTATTTATGGGGGTGTTATCACTCACCAAGCTGCCGGTTACTCAGTTTCCGTCCATCTCGCCGCCCAAAGTAAACATTACTGCGGAATATCCTGGAGCCAACAATGAGTTGTTGATCAAATCTGTGGTTATTCCTTTGGAAAGAGGTCTGAACGGAGTGCCCGGGATGAAATATATGACTTCCGATGCCGGAAACGACGGGGAAGCTTCCATCCAGGTAGTTTTCGACCTGGGAACCGACCCCAATGTGGCTGCCGTAAACGTTCAGAACCGTGTATCTTCCGTGGTAAACAAGCTTCCGCCATTGGTAGTGCGGGAAGGGGTAAAAATTACCCGTGAAGAGCCTAACATGCTGATGTACATTAACCTGTACAGTGATGATCCGAAAGCCGACCAGAAATTCCTTTTCAACTACGCCGATATCAATGTGATGTCCGAATTGAAAAGGGTAAGCGGGGTAGGTTTTGCCGACATCCTCGGAACCAGGGAATATGCCATGCGGATCTGGCTGAAACCGGACCGTCTGACGGCCTACAGCATTTCCGCCGACGAAGTGATGGAGGCCCTGAACCAGCAGAGTTTAGAAGCTTCTCCGGGTAAAACAGGGGAAAGCTCCGGAAAAAGATCGCAGTCCTTTGAGTATATTTTAAAATATCCGGGTCGTTTCAATAACGAAAAAGACTACGGAAATATCATCCTGAAAGCCAACCCGAACGGAGAATTCATCAGGTTAAAAGATGTCGCCGATATCGAATTCGGTTCATCCATGTACGATATCTATTCTACCTTAAATGGTAAACCTTCGGCAGCGATCACAGTGAAGCAGTCATACGGTTCCAATGCAAGCGATGTTATCAAAAATGTAAAATCGCTGATGGCGGAACTGCAGAAAACAACTTTCCCGAAAGGAATGCACTACGACATCAGTTATGACGTTTCCCGATTCCTCGATGCATCGATTGAAAAGGTAGTTCATACCTTATTTGAAGCCTTTATATTGGTAGCCATTGTGGTATTCCTGTTTTTGGGTGACTGGCGTTCTACCCTGATTCCGGCCATTGCCGTTCCGGTTTCACTCATCGGTACCTTTGCCGTCATGTCCGCCTTCGGGATTACCTTGAATATGATCTCGCTCTTCGCCCTGGTTATGGCGATCGGGGTCGTGGTTGATGATGCGATCGTGGTGATTGAAGCCGTACACGCGAAAATGGAGGAAAAACATTTATCTCCGCTAAAGGCAACGGAAGAAGCAATGCACGAAATCAGCGGGGCAATTATCGCAATTACGCTCGTAATGGCATCCGTATTCATTCCGATTGCATTCATGTCCGGTCCGGTAGGGGTGTTCTACCGTCAGTTCTCCATTACGATGGCTTCGGCGATCATTCTTTCCGGGGTAGTAGCCTTAACATTGACGCCGGCGTTATGTGCCCTGATCTTAAAGAACAATCACGGAAAAGCGAAAAAAAGAACTCCAATTACGATTTTCCTTGATAAATTTAACGGATTATTCAATAAAGGAGCTGGGAAATATGAGAAAATGCTGACCAAAACGGTGAAGAAGAAAACATTTACCCTTCCGTTGCTATTGGCATTCTGTGTATGCACGTTCTTCCTGAGCAACTCGCTTCCTTCAGGATTTATCCCCGCGGAAGACCAGGGAATGATCTATGCCATCATTCAGACTCCTCCGGGATCTACGCTGGAAAGAACCAACCAGATTGCCAGGGAGCTATTAAAAGAATCGGAAGATATCGACGGCGTACAGTCGGTTTCCTCATTGGCGGGATATGAAATTCTTTCAGAAGGTACGGGGTCAAACTCAGGTACCTGCCTGATCAACCTTAAAAGCTGGGAAGACCGTAAAGAATCCGCAGCCGAGATTATTGAAAAGCTCGAAGAAAAAGCGAAGAATATTCCGGGAGCCAACATTGAGTTCTTCCAGCCGCCGTCCGTTCCGGGATATGGTGCGGCAGGTGGTTTCGAGCTCCGTCTGCTGGATAAGGCGGGAACCGGCGACTACCATAAGATGGAACAGGTGAGCAACGACTTTGTAAAAGAGCTGAAAAAACGTCCTGAACTGGGGTCCGCATTTACCTTCTATTCTGCAAGTTTCCCTCAGTATATGCTGAAAATCGATAACGATCTCGCTGAGCAGAAAGGCGTGACGATCGAAAATGCAATGGATAACCTTTCAACGCTGATCGGTTCCAACTATGAAACCAGCTTCATCCGTTTTGACAGACCTTATAAGGTGATTGTTCAGGCCGGACCTCAGTATCGGGCCTTACCTACGGATCTTTTAAAATTATATGTAAAAAATGACAAAGGTGAAATGGTTCCGTATTCGGATTTCATGCATCTTGAGAAAGTATACGGTCTGTCTGAAATGACCCGGCACAATATGTACAATTCGGCACAGGTGAGCGGAACCCCGGCACCGGGATACAGTTCCGGGCAGGCGATTGCCGCAATCAAGGAAGTTGCGGACAAGACCCTTCCAAGAGGTTTTGGGATCGACTGGGCAGGTATTTCCAAAGATGAGGTAAGCCGTGGTAATGAAGCGATTTATATCTTCCTGGTGTGTTTAGGATTCGTTTATCTTATTCTTTCCGCCCAGTATGAAAGCTTCATCCTTCCGCTGCCGGTAATTCTTTCTTTACCTACGGGGATCTTCGGAGCATTCTTATGCCTTAAATTATTAGGACTGGAAAACAACATCTATGCTCAGGTAGCAATGGTCATGCTCATCGGTCTCTTAGGTAAGAATGCCGTGTTGATTGTTGAATTTGCCGTACAGAAGAAAGCCGAAGAGGGAATTCCTGTCGCGCAGGCCGCGATTGAAGGAGCTGCCATCCGTTTCCGCCCGATCCTGATGACCTCATTCGCCTTTATCGCCGGTTTGATTCCGCTGGTGCTTGCAACCGGTCCGGGCGCGATCGGGAACCGTACCATCGGTACCGCTGCCGCCGGAGGGATGCTGATCGGAACCATCTTCGGGCTGATGATTATCCCCGGATTGTATTACATCTTCGGAACCCTGGCTGATAAGTCGAAACTGGCCAGATATGAAGAAGAAAACCCGTTAACAGAACAAACAGAACCGTATCAACACGATGATAAATATGAAGATTTATAATAAATATATAGCAGCCATTGCCTTATCGCTTGTTTTAGCAAGCTGTAAGGCGCCGATGGCGACCGTCATAAAAGATGAGGTAAAGGAAAATGTACCTCAGGCATTTAATCAGGAAGACCAGGGAGATGCAAACAACAACAGCGGGACAACGCCTTGGAGACAATTCTTTACCGATCCGAATTTAGTAGCTTTAATTGAAACCTCTCTGAAAAATAATCAGGAGCTGATGATCACCCTGCAGGAAATTGAAATTGCCAAGAGCAACGTTCTTGCTAAAAAAGGAAGGCTGACGCCTACAGTGACCGCAGGAGGTGGTGCCGGGGTAAGAAAAGCAGGTCGCTATACCAGCGAAGGAGCCGGTGATGCCAGCACAGATATCGAGCCCGGAAAAGCCGTTCCTGATCCTATATTTAATTTTGAAGGCGGCCTGATGGCCAACTGGGAAATAGACATCTGGAAAAAGTTAAGAACGGAAAAAGAATCTGCTGTTGCCCATTATCTTTCCACTGTAGAGGGCAAAAACTTTGTCTTATCCAACCTGATTGAGGAAGTGGCAGATAATTATTACGATTTGCTTGCTCTGGACAATCAATTGGATATTATCCAGCAGTACATCAAGCTTCAGCAGAAAGCACTGGAAATCTCAAAAATCCAGAAAGAAGCAGCGGCAGCTACGGAACTGGCCGTGAAGAAATTTGAAGCGGAACTGGCAAAATCCAAGGCAACGGAATACACCATCCGCCAGGAAATCACCGAAAAGGAAAATGAGATCAATGCCCTTTGCGGACGTTATCCTCAGCCGATTGTCAGAACGAAGGAGAATTTCATGACCACAATTCCGCAAACTGTTTATACGGGGATTCCGTCCCAATTACTCGCAAACCGTCCCGACATCAAACAGGCGGAACTGGAACTGAAGTCCTCAAAACTTGATGTGGAAGCGGCAAGAAAAGAATTTTATCCTACGCTGGAAATTTCCGCAACACTCGGATTGGAAGCTTTTAAACCTTCCTATCTGGTAAAACTGCCCGAATCTGTGGCCGCCAGCCTTGCCGGGGAACTGGCAGGTCCGCTGATTAATAAAAGTGCGATTAAAGCCAATTTCCAGTCTGCTGATGCAAGACAAATCCAGGCTTTATACGAATATGATAAAACGATTTTGAATGCTTATCTGGATGTGGCAAATCTGATGTCGAAAATCAAAAATCTCGACCAATATTACCAGTTGAAATCTCAGGAAACAAAATCGCTCGAACAGTCGATAGATATTGCGAACCAGCTGTTCCGGAATTCCAGAGCCGATTATCTCGAGGTTCTTCTGAATCAGAGAGATGCACTGGATGCCAAAATGGAACTGGTGGAAGCAAAACAAAAACAGCTGAGTACAGTTGTCGATATTTACAAAAGCTTAGGCGGAGGCTGGAAGTGATTGTAAATCCTTAATGTTTTAAAAAGAAAAGAGGCTGCCCGCAAGGAACAGTCTCTTTTCGATTAAAACTGAAAACGTTAATAAAAGATTCCTTTTCAGGAAACCTTTCTCCCCTTGTCTCCCGTATTGATTGCAATACAGGCAACTACATTAAATTATCTATGGTTATTAATTTCTATAAAATGGTTATTAGTTTTATAAAAAAATTAAATTCTAAAAAACCAGCCTTCCCTAAAAGTAATTATTCCGAATAAGGAAGGTGGTAGAGATTTATGAATAGAATCATCATGTTTTTATTAGTTTTTACCCCGAAATTTATCTAGCGTGTTTTTTAAGGCTATTCTATTCATGTAAATCTTAAAGATGGTCTCAGTTAGTTTTGATTTCTGTTAGTTTTCTGAGTTCGAAATTATAATCTTAGCGTGATAAAAAAAAATGTTTGTTGTCTCGATTTATAAATTATGACGTCGTAATTCGTGAATTAGGAATATTTAATGACCTGATCTTTAATTTATTATTTTGTAAAATAGAAATAGTTCGATAATTGCTATTAATTCATTCCTTATGGATAAAAACTAAGGTATTTTATGTACTTTTGATCCCAGATTGTAGAGAAGATAATTACTAAGGTGGTCAAAAAACTATTATTTCTCATTTTTTTCGGAATTTTTACAGCCCTCCTGTCCCAGGAAGGTTATAGTGATTTCTACAAGATGCGCGAGAAATATGAAAATTTTCCCGAAAACGACCATAGGGCATTTCCTTTTATTCAGCCGTATATTAATAAGGCAAAAAGAGAAAAGAATTATGAAAAGCTCGTCCAAGGCTATAAAGACGGGGTTTTTTACTCTTTTTCAAGTGAAGATAAGCTGAAATATGCTGATAGTATGATCTGGGCGGCAAACCAGTCCAAAAATGAGGATCTCCGGATTATCTCGCATATTGATAAAGGAGTTGTTTACTACTATCACTATAAAAAATACCAGCTTGCCCTTAATGAATATCTGGAAGCCTATAAATATTCGAAAAATACAAAGAATGAATATTTAAAGTTTCAGAACCTCTATCATCTCGGGGTGATAAAGAGTTATCTGGGATATTATGAAGATGCTTCCGACCTGTTTATGAAATGTCTGGTACATTACCGGGAAAAAACAAGGCAGATCACCAAACTGCATCCGAATGAGATTTACAATAACAAAAAAGGATATTTGAACAGCCTCTACCAGATGATCATCTGCTACAGGCATCTCGGAAAATATAAAGAAGCTGATGACGCCATAGAGACCGGCTTTTCCGAAATAGGTGAGGATCCTGAATTTGATCTTGAAAAAGGCTATTTTCTGCTTTCCAGGGGGATTTCCGAATACCGTAACAACCGCTTCCAGCCAGCCCTTCAGAATCTAAGTGCATCATTGCCTGCCATAAAAAGCAGCCGGGATTTCGCAAGGCTTTCTGTGGGGTATTTCTATATTGGAAAAAGCTATTCCGGACTTAAAAGGACCAAAGAGTCCATTATCTATTTTAAAAAGATCGATTCTATTTTTCGGCAGCATCAGTTTATGCTGCCCGAGCTGAGAGAAAATTATGAAATCCTGATCGATTACTCAAAAAAGGAGAAAAACGAGAAACATCAGCTGTATTATACCAGTCAGCTCCTGAGAGCGGACAGCATTATGTCGAAGGATTTTATCTATCTTTCTCCTAAAATGCACAAAGATTACGATACCAATAATCTACTCGAAGAAAAAGATAAGCTGCAGAAAATAAATTATCTTGGAACCATTATCATCATTGTGCTGATCGTATGGGCGGTAGGGCTTGTAGCGCTTCTTACGAGAAGGCATAAAAAAGCAAAGGAAATTCAGCAGAAGTATGTGCTGGTGGAAGAAAAATTTGCGGCCGGTCAGAATACGGAAAAAAAGGAAGAAAAATCGGAAATTATTCCGCTGGTTGAAGAAAAGAAATTCAGCCTGAATGAAAATAAGGTAGAAGAACTATTGCAGAAACTGAAAACTTTTGAAGATAAAAAGGAGTTTACCCAAAAAGGACTGACGATCAGCAAGCTGGCGGCCCAGCTCGGAACCAATTCCAACTATCTGTCCCAGGTCGTTAATGAATATAAAAAAGTAAATTTCAATAAATATCTGAGTGAACTCCGGATCAATTACATCACCAATCTTCTTTTTGAAGACAAAAAATATTTAAAGTACAACATCGAAACCCTAGCCAGGGAATGCGGCATTGCGTCCCGGCAGAATTTCTCCGATCTTTTCTATGAGATCAACGGGATCCGCCCAACGGATTTTATTAAAAAGAGGAAAGAAGAGATTGAGGGGAATGCCTAGCATACCTGTTCACATTAGAGTTTTAGTAATGTCAGTATTCCCATCCTTGCAACCTATGACGGCAATTTCAGTAATAAGGAGATGGGGAATTCACTAAAATGGTACTTTTCAAGTATTGAAAGATAATCTTACGGAAAAGAACATATTCTCATAGTAATTTTTAATATGCTTATAAAAATATCCACAACTGGCACATCCATAATCTATGAAAACACTTACTTATTTATTCTGGTGCTTGAAAAAATATTATGAAAAAGTTTGGTTGACAAAGGGGCAATATAATTGGACGATATTAGCTTTTAGCTTCCCTTATAATTTTCCGATAATTTTTTTTTCGGGAGCCTTTGTTGAGATATTTATTAAACCTTATTTAGAAATGAGGATATTGCAAATAATGATATTTTTATTATTTCCTATGTTAATTTTCTTTTTATTAGCGCAGCCTCTGAAATTAATTTTCCCAAGAAAAAAAATAGAAAGCTTATCTTATACAAGAGAGGAGATAAAAAAATATCGATTAAATATTTTATACTTTTTCCTGAGCCTTATGCTCTTAATTGCTTTATTAGTAATCTGTAAAAAGTATGTTAGCTAATTAAGAAGAAAGGTAGTGTGAACTATAGTATTCTGAATTATTTATACTACAAGCTGCGCGAACGTATCGCTGGTGATTTCAGTATAAAATTAAACCACTGCGATCGGCGGTGGTTTTCATTCTTATTAAAAGGGAATTCTATAAAAGGGAACGGCGCAAAAATAATCTATATTTGTAATTCTCTGAAAGACTTCAAAAGAATTAAAAACCAATCAAATTCCCATGAAAAAACTCCTGTTCGTCATTATCGGCATCATTATCATTTTAATTGTTATCATCTTGATAAAAACCTTCACCTATCCGTTTAAAAAAATCAATTCAAAAAATACAGAAGGCTGGAAAATGATTAAAGATGATGCTGCGATCCAACGGCTTTCGGGCGGTTTGAAAATCCCGACAGTCTCTGCCGGGGAATTGGGGAAATTTGATTATTCAACCTTCGATAGGATTAAAGAATATCTGAAAACTTCTTATCCGCTGGTGTATGAAGAGGCAGAATTTACGGAAGTCAACAAGTACGGACTGGTCTTCAGATTAAAAGGCAGCGATCCTTTTCTTAATCCTGTTTTGTTTCTTTCTCACACGGACGTCGTTCCTCCGGGAGATGCAGACGTAAAAGATCACAACAGGAATGTTTTTCAACCGAATGATAAGCCTTCGCCTTCGGCTTCTAAAGTGGCTGAAGACTGGGATTTCGGGCCGTTTTCCGGAGCGGTGGCCAACGGAAGGATTTACGGCAGAGGAGCGATCGATATGAAAGGAATGTTGTTTTCCCTGATGGAATCCATGAATAATTTAATTAAAAGCAAACATATTCCTCAGCGCGACATTTACCTGGCGTTCGGATTTGATGAAGAAGTCGGCGGACAACAAGGCGCTGCTAAAATTGCAGAATATTTTAACGGGAAAAACCTGAAATTCGACGCTGTGTATGATGAAGGAGGATTGATTCTGGAAAAGGGAAGCGTAGCAGGAATCAACTCTGAAGTGGCGGTGATCGGCTGTGCGGAAAAAGGGTTTCTGTCGGTGAAAATTAAAGTCAAAGGATTGGGCGGCCATGCCTCAATGCCTCCGACCGAAAGTGCGATTGGGAAAGCGGCCGTCATCATGCAAAGGCTGGAGCACGACCAGATGAAACCAATCATTACGCCCCTAATCAATCAGTTTTTTACCAATATCGGCGGATCCATGTCTTTCGTAAACCGGATGGGAATTGCTAACCAATGGCTCCTGAAGCGGGTGCTTCTATCGCAGCTGACCAAAAATAATTCAACCAACGCATTGGTTCGCACTACAACGGCCTTAACGATGATGAAAGGGAGCGACGCGCCCAATGTGCTGTCCCCGGAAGTGGAATTCGTTGTAAATTTCCGTCTGCTTCCCGGCAATACCGTCCAGGATGTAAAAGCACATATCGCTGAAGCAACCAAAGGTTTTGATGTGGAAATTGAAGAGATTGACAGTGTAAAAGAAGCTTCCGCAGTTTCTTCTACCGATACCAAAGCTTTTAAACTGATCGAAGCTGGGATCCGGGAAATTCATCCGACGGCGATTGCGACACCGTATCTTACCGTTGGAGCGACGGATGCGTACAAATACCGGATCGTCAGTAAAAATATTTACCGCTTCATGCCGATTAAAATCAGCGATGCCGAAAAACAATCCATCCACAGCACCAACGAATATCTGAGTATTGAAAACTATATGAAGATGATTCACTATTTTGAATACATCATGCGGAACTATGACAAATAAATGAGTAATTGATAAATGATGGATGATTTTTTATTTAAACATTTGTCATCCTGAGTGCAGAGCAGTGGAAGGATCAGCATTCCGATCAGGACTTTATCTTTTTATTAAAGAGTAAAATAAAATATTTACAAAATAAAAAATAATACGTCGAGTTTTGACGCTTTAGCGGTATAGCTTTGTTTCATCAAAAAACAGAGTTATGGAACTGCCCTTATATTTAAGCTTTAATGAATTTGAAAAATACTATTACGACAATCTTGAAAAATGGTTTGAAGAATATCACAACACCAGCGAGACAGACTATCTGAAGACTCTTTCTGCAATATATAGTCCTTATTTATATTATAATTTCACCAACGATAGGCTTCAGGCTGATGCTTCCATTCAGATCAGGGATTGCTTTTTTCCGTATTACGATAAAATCGGGATCTCTTTCTGCACTACGGCTTGCGAAAAAGGTAAATCTATCAAAAATATCAGCCATCAGTTTGAGTGGAAAACCGTTACCATGATGGAATATGCCCAGCATATTTTAGATAAGATCAACCGGCATCTGGCTAAAAACAACATCAGGGAAACCGGAAATATCCTGGATTTCATCAACCGGTGCGACATCATTACTTCCCGGGAAGGTGCCGGCTATTGTGTAGATTATCATAAGCACCAGTCAACCCTTCCTTTTCTGAAAGCCTATCTTCCGATTCAGGGGCAAACCGTAAATATTGCCGTATACAGGGATTTCCTGTTCTCTGTGGTTCAGATCGCAGAATTTATCGATCATAAATTGAAAGAAGTCCGTGCCTTTGAAAGCATGCTGTATTTTAAACTAAGATCGGAAGCCAAATTCAGGGTCCAGATGAGCCATCAGTTCCTGACGATGTGCAACTGATTCCAGACACCACCTTCACATTCATCATATAGCTCAATGGTTTGAAAATTAGTTGGTACTCTTTTCAAGCCTCATCCCGGTCTTTCAGATCGGGATTTTTAGTAATAAAAAAGATAATTCTGTTGTGGAAAACCGTAAGCACTTTCAGAAAGTCAGGAATATATTTGTAGTTGATAAACAAAAAAATATTTAATTATGTCAAAAAAGGAAATTTTAGGAGATGATTGGTCAGATTATGATAATCGTAAAAAGAAAAAAGGAGATGCTAACTTTTTCGCTTGTAGCGAGATCTGGGAAGAGAATTTTTTAGTAGATAAGATTTTGAAATTTCATGATGAACTTTCAGAAGACGAAATAAGAACGGCTATTTCAGACTGTTGTGATAAAAATATGGGAAACAATCCGAGAGAAGAATTTGTTGGTTGTGTAATGGATCGGTTGGGCATTGACTAAAATTAGATTTAATCAATATCCTTATATCAACTAAATCAAACAGGCTTTCAATCTGTTAGGTTTTTTTATTGTATCTGACAAATAAAAAAAGTCTTAGGTTTTTAATCTAAGACTTTGATTTGCAGAGAGGAAGGGATTCGAACCCTCGATACAGTTACCCGTATACTACCTTTCCAGGGTAGCTCCTTCAACCACTCGGACACCTCTCTATGTTTGAGATTGCAAAAGTACGATATTTTTTTTAATCTGCAAATCTTTGGCGAAATTATTCTGATATTTCTCCGCAAAGGCTGCGGGAAAAGTGATCGGCAAAGCTTCCTGAATAGTGAGGATTGTCGATGAGGTGCATCGCTTTGGTGATGGCACTTTCGGCGGTCATGTCCTTGCCGCTGATAGCACCGATCCTTGAGAAGATATTGCTGTTCTCATACTTGCCGAATGAGATTCCTCCTGAAATACATTGGCTTACGACGACAATCTCAGTCCCGTTGTTCCGGATTTGCTGTAAGGTTTCTACGGTTTTTTCACTGCTGAAAATTGTTCCTGAACCGAAAACCTGAAGGATCAGTACTTTCATTTTCGGGATTTCCTTGAAATGATTCAGGTTCATTCCCGGGAAGATCCTCCAGAAAATAATATCTTCCGAAATATGATCGTCCACATGAAAACCAATCTCGGGATTCGGCCGGTACAAATTCTCTTTAATAATATTTAAATGAACGCCGGATTGTCCGAGAATAGGATAGTTCGGGCTTGCATATGCATCGAAATACTCCGCAGAATATTTGAGGGTACGGTTCCCTCTTAATAATTTATATTCAAAATAAATGGCGACCTCCCGGATCACAGCTTTATCATCTTTATACAGGCTGGCATAATAAAGGCTGGTGAGCAGGTTTTCTTTGGCATCGGTTCTAAGATCTCCGATCGGCAGCTGGGAGCCGGTTAAAATCACCGGTTTGGTGAGCCCTTTGAGCATAAAGCTTAATGCGGAAGCGGTGTAAGACATCGTATCGGTTCCGTGAAGAATCAGGAACCCGTCGAATTCATCATAATTTTTACGGATGTAATGGGCGATGATCTTCCATTCTTCCGGGCCCATATCCGAAGAATCCAGCGGCTTTTCAAAAGGATGTACAAAAACTTCGCATTCCATCAGCTTCATTTCGGGCATTTTCTCAAAAATATTTCCAAAATCAAAGGCACGGAGGCTGCCGGTTTCATAATCTTTCTCCATACCGATGGTTCCACCGGTATAGATCAACAGGACTTTTCGTTTCATACAGGAACTTTATTAGAATTTCTTCCTTCGTTCGGAAGGATTCCTCAAAATTACGTTAATTTGCAAAGATTTGAAAACGGATGAAAGATTTAGTACAGACATTTGAGTATTTGAAGCAGTTTTTAACGGAAGAAAGGCTGGCTAAAATCGAACATTTCTCCCAGGAAAGCTCGGATTTTGTGCTGCCGGTGGTGGAAGATATCTACCAGTTCCGGAATGCGGCGGCCATTGTACGTTCCGTAGAAGCCTGCGGATTCCATAAGGTGGTGGCCTTACAGGAAGAATACAGCTTTGAACCGAACCTTCGTGTCACCAAAGGCGCCGATACCTGGGTGGAAGTGGAAAAGCTGCCGAGAAATATGGAATCTTTTCAGAAAATTAAAGACCGCGGATATAAGATCCTCGCCGTTTCGCTGGAAAATGATGCGACCATGCTGCCGGATTACGAGATTGCCGAGCCTGTAGCTTTGGTTTTCGGGACTGAAATGGAAGGTGTTTCCCAGGAAATCCTGGATTTTGCCGATGAAACCCTCGCGATACCGATGTATGGCTTTACCAGAAGCTTCAATGTATCCGTAGCCGCTTCCATCTGTATGTACGAACTGAAGCAGAAGCTGATCCGATCAAATATCGATTATAAATTGGATGAAGAAAAACTTCTGAAAATGAAAATCCGCTGGGCCGTAAATTCCATCAGGAGCGGACAGCAGATTTTTGACAAATACCTGAAAGATTACAGCATAGAAATATGAGCAGGATCTTCATATTTATCCTGATCCTTTTTATAGGCTGCAACAAAAAAACAGAAGTTTATAAGGTTCCGGAGAAAATTGCAGCAGCCCGTCCTGCTAGTTCACCGCATGCACCTGCTGAAAGGCCTGAAGCGGATAAAGGATTAGACCATGATGAACCGGACAGGGTAAAAGACGGGAATTATTTTAAAACGGTCAGAAAAGATAACCTGTCGGTCGAAATTTTTTATACCGTAAAAGATGGAATTTTTGATTACAGGCATCTTAAAGTCTATACCGGTGAAAAAATACAGCATCTGGATGCTTTTTCAGAATGGGGATTTCTGAATGCCGATGAATTCCAGCTTCATTTTGAAGACGTTAATTTTGACGGGGCCGATGATATAACGCTGACCAAAGAAGCCGGGATGAACTGGCATGCCGACAGGTTATGGATCAATAAGAACGGGACTTTCATCAGACAGAAAAAATATGAGAAGATAAAAAATCCGATTCCTGATAAAAATAAAAGAAGAATCTTTTCAGAGTACAGGATCTCCGGAATAGGTGAATTTTCGGAGACCTATCAGTGGAAAAATGGTACATTGGTTTTAGTCAACAGTTCTGAGTATATTTATGGTCCGGATGGAAATTAAATAAAAACAGTCATGCAGAAATATACCCGACATCTATACTGGATCTCCCTGCTTTTGGCCTTAACTTCCTTATATCTTATGGAAAAGGGAGGAAAAGAAATTTATCCTTTTTTCAGCTGGAAACTTTTTACCAACCCCAGCGGAAGTGAAAACACCGAAGAATATTACCGGATTTACCGGGTCGTAGGAAAAGATACGGTAAGAGTGGCTTATCGGCCTACAGAACTTTATGATGAAAATAACCTGGTACTGATCGTGGGATTCTATGGGAAAAAGATCGAACATAATGAGCAGAAAGCAGATAACATCAGGAAAATGAAAATTTTTATGAAAAGCTGCTGGCCGGAATATGACCGGTTGTTGCTGTACAAAGAAAGTTTTCATCCGTGGGATCTGGGAAAGACTTCTTTTAAGATTAAAAAAACATTGATCAGCACCTTATGATGAACTATAAGCAACTCACGATGGTCAACTACAGTATCGCTTATTATGCCATGCGTATTTTTGGAATATACTGGCTTTTGAGACAGTATCTGGAGTACAGGAGGATCAGCCGGTGGCCTAGGGAAATTTATGAACCTTTTCTGAGTATTCAGAAATTTATTTTTTCGGAATATCCCAGCCCGTTTTTATACATTACCCTGTTGCTGCTTTGTGCCGCCCTGCTGATCATCACTTGGTTCAGACAGAGTGTGCTGCTTAATCTTGGCATCTTTTTGCTGATGTCGGTTATTAATTTTCCTATTGCCCTTAATTTCAGCATCGGACACAATAACCATCTCATCGTTATCGGCTATTTTATGGCCATATTTCTTTTGCCTGATAAAATGAAACAGGAAAAAGATTATCAGTGGGTGCAATACTTTTACCTTGGAATTTTAACCACTTACAGCCTTGCCGGGCTTTCCAAATTTCTTGGAATTGCCAAAAATGTGATTAAACATTCCGGCAAACTTACCTGGCTTGATAAGAATGCAGCGAAAATCAATACCCTGGATAATTACTGGATAGCGGATGTAAAGGTTCCTGAATGGATCATTCACCTTTATCAGTACGAAAATCTTTGGGTAGTAATGACCGTCTTTGCCATTATCATTCAGGCATCAAGTTTTCTGGGCGCTTTCAGCAGAAAATATCTGACTTTCATTATGGTATTCCTGTATGTTTTTCATCTGTATACCGATATTTTCGTCCTGGCTGATTTCAGGGATGCTAAAAATTTCGTTCTGGTGGCCCTTTTTCCTTACCATATTTTTTATCCCTGGATCAGAAAGTTAATGAAAAAAGACTTCAGCGGCCAGTTGTTAGCTTAACTTAAAGTAGTTCCATGCCGCAACAAAAATTCCCGCCGTTTCCGTTCTTAACCTTTGGTTGCCTAAAGACACGGCTCTGATATTATTTTCGGATAAAAAGGAAATTTCTTTTTCGGAGAAATCGCCTTCCGGCCCGATCAGGAAGGTAATGTTTTCCAGTGCCGGAATCTGTTTCAGATCCATCCTTTCCAGGTTGTTGTGGCAATGGGCAACAAAAGTAGTTCTGGGATCCGTATTTTTAAGGAAATCCTGAATTCTCACCAGATCGTTGATCACCGGAAAATGAAACCGAAGGCTCTGCTTGGAAGCGGCAACTGCCTGTTTCCTGAGCTTCTCGACATTTACATTTTTACGCTCCGTTTTTTCGGTCTGCAGCAAAGTGATTTCCGAAATGCCCATTTCAACGGCTTTCTCAATAAAAAACTCAATCCGGTCGATATTTTTGGTCGGCGCAATGGCAATATGAAGCTTCGGGCTGAAACCGGGAAGGTCATTTTTAATTTCGCTTACTTCTATATGGGCTTTTTTGCCTTCGATCATCAGCATTCCGGAAGCCAGGTTACCATTTCCGTCGGTGATGTGGATCTCTTCACCGTCCTTCATCCGGAGAACCTTTATTATGTGCTGTTGTTCTTCGTCATTGATCTGTACCTGGTTTCCCTCGATTTCGCCGTAAAAGAGTTTCATAGAAAAAATATTGGTTTAAAAGGTAACTTCATTCTCACTTAGGAATGCTACTCCGGTTTTTATGGTAGTATAAACATCGCCCTCACAATCTCTGTATGAACAGGCGTAAATTTCTTCAATCCACTTATTGTTCATAAAAATTAAGTTCAGGTATTCGTTTTTTCTTAAGTTGTTTTTGATGGACAAATAATCTCCTTCCTTAGGTTCATAGGCAAAACTGAATACATTTTCGGAATTGATCTTTTCCATGATTTCTTCCTTGATATTCTGAATAAATCCAGTATCTGAGCTTATCATCAGATAATCATCATCTTCAGATGTTTCCGTCACTTCATTTTTTCCTGTAACGGTTTCCAATACCCAATAGTATTTCGAGTTTTTCTTGGACTGGGTTCCCAGGACTTTTTCTTCTAATAATATTTTCATAAATCGTATTTTGCCGTTGCCGTTGTTCTCAGATCGGTAAATTCTCCTCTTTCAAATTTCAGTTGGGCCACCATAGCAATCATGGCCGCATTATCGGTAGTATATTCAAATTTCGGGATATAAATATTCCAGCCCAATCTTTCATGATTGTCCTGCATGGCTTTTCTAAGAGCGGAATTGGCAGAAACCCCACCGGCAATGGCAACTTCTTTTACATTGAGTTCCTTTGCCGCTTTTTCCAGCTTGTTCATCAGGATTTCAATAATGGTTCTCTGGACGGAAGCACACAGGTCATTGATGTTCTTCTTCACAAAATCCGGATCTTTTCGGACTTCTTTCTGGATGAAATACAGCACCGAGGTTTTGATGCCGCTGAAAGAATAATCATACTGTTCCATTCTCGGCTTGTTGAATTGAAAGGCATCAGGATTTCCTTCTTTGGCCAACCGGTCGATGATCGGGCCGGCCGGATAATCCAGGTCGAAAATTTTCCCGATTTTATCAAAAGCTTCTCCCGCAGCATCGTCGATGGTCTTCCCGATAATTTCCATATCGAAATAATCTTTTACCAGCACGATCATCGTATGCCCGCCACTTACCGTAAGACACAGAAAAGGGAATTTTGGCGGCATAGGATTTGCATCTTCGATGAAATGCGCTAAAATATGCGCCTGGAGGTGGTTTACTTCAATAAGCGGTACATCCAGACTCATTGCCAGAGATTTAGCAAATGAAGTGCCCACAAGAAGAGATCCTAAAAGTCCCGGTCCGCGTGTAAATCCTATCGCAGAAATAGCATTTTGTTGTATATTTGCTTGAGATAAAGATTTTTCAACAACGGGGATGATATTTTGCTGATGGGCACGTGAGGCGAGTTCGGGAACAACACCACCGTATTCCTTATGGATCGCCTGGTTGGCTGCAATATTCGAAAGAATAGAATTTCCCTTGATGATAGCTGCTGAGGTGTCGTCACAGGACGATTCAATACCTAAAATTATAGAGTCGCTCATAATAATGGCAAAGTTAGAGAATAATAACGAGAATGAGAACAAAAAATCGGTAGCTGAAAACTTAGGGGATCAGGTACAGAAAGCCGTTGAGAATGCAGGAGGCGCCGTAAAAGAAACGGTAAAGGAAGCATCGGAACTGGCTTCGGATGCCATTAAACATCCCGTACAGACTGCCGAAGAATTCGGGAAGCAGGCGGTAAAGGATGTCACCAGCTATTCATGGTGGGCCAAGCTTCTTCTGATTCTCTTCTGGCTGGGTCTCGGGCTTGTTGCGGCAATTTTTATCGCGATCAACCTTCCGGCAACCAAACAATGGGCGGCAGATCAGGCATTGCAGGTGGTAAACCGGGATTTCAAGGCACAAATGTCTACCGAAAGCGTAGAGGTGAACTTTTTCGGAAACGTTAAAATCAAAGGCCTGAAGATCAAGGATTACAAAGGCTACGATTTCATTCAGTCAAAAGAATTTATTGCCAATTCCAACTGGTTTTCATTGGCCTCTAATATTACCAAAAACAATTCCATCATCTTTAATTCCCTGACTTTAAAGAATGCCGATGTAAAAGTTATTACCTATAAAGGCGATAGTATTTCCAATTTCATCCGTTTTACCCAGCTGTTTGACAGCGGGAAGAAAAGGGATCCTAACAAACCGCCTTTTCAACTGGATTCCAGACTGCAGATCCTGGATTCCAAAGTGTCTATCGTTAACCTGAATTCTCCGGGAGAAAAAGGGAAATGGCTGACGGCTACCAATTTCAACCTTATTGCACCGAATGTAAAAGTAAACGGCAGGAATATTTCAGGGCTGATCAACAATATGACCTTCACCACAACACGGTGGGGAAAACCGCATTTTGTGGATACGTTCTCCACCGAGCTTTCCATGACGCCGGATTATCTTTTTCTGAAAGACCTTACTCTAAATACCGACCATTCGCTGTTGCAGGGTGATATTAAATTCAATCTTCATGACGACGGTTCATGGTCCGATTTTGCGGATAAAGTGAAGTGGGATATGAATCTTACGCTTGGCAGCCAGCTGAGCGGATACGATATCAGCTATTTTGTAACTAACTGGGATAATTTCAAACCCTTCAATGTTTCCGGAAAAATGACGGGACCGCTTAATAGTTTCAAACTGGATAATTTCCTGATCCGGAATCCTAGTGTGAACATCGCCACGAAAACCATGAGGGTAAACAGGCTGTTAAAAGGGAATTTTTTAATTGAAACCAATGACCTTTCCGCGGATTTTACCTATAAAGACCTGAAAGCGATGATGCCTACATTCATTTCAACGAAAATGAAGAATTTCGCCGATGATTTTGGAAAGCTCAAATATAACGGGACAGCGAGTGTAAATCCTGATAGGGTGTATGTTGCAAACGGAAACCTGATGACCGGGATCGGGCAGGCTAAAATCACGAATTTTGCTTTGACCGATTACAGCTCTTCGCTTCCAAAATATGCAGGTATTGCTGAGGTGAAAGATCTGAATACATCGGTCATCACCAAAAATAAGACCGTAGGGTTGATTTCGGGAAATTTCAATATCAATGGACAGAGCTTTGATGTCAATACGATGAGACTGACGACAAAGTCCCGGATCTCGAGCATTGAAATTATGAACAAAGAGATCAATAATCTGTATCTGGACGGCTTACTGGATCATAAAAAATACAATGGGCTGATTACAATCAACGATGAGCAGGCGAAAGGAACTGTTAAAGGTCTTATTGATTTCAGCACTCCGCGGATTTCCATGAATGTTGATGCGGATGTCAATTATTTAAATATGAATTATTTTACCGATAAGCCCGGAAAGCAGATTGTCAGCGGAAAGGTAAACGGTAAAATGGCAATGTCATCAATCAATGATCTTACGCTCGATATAGAGGCAAAAGGAATCAACTTTGCTACGGCTACCCAAAAATATTCCATTCCGAATGCAAAAGTGAAGACTTTCATTGAAAACGGAGGCCGGGTGATCGATGTGGATGCTCCCGGAGCTGTAGACGGAAAAATTTCAGGGAGGTACAATCTCGGCGATCTTGCCGGAATGGTTGAAAACGGACTGAATAAGATTCTGGTAGGCCCTGCGCCGAGAAGAATGTACAGAGGCCAGAATTTTACCATGAATTTCGATGTACAGCAGGGATTGGTAAGTTACTTTTTGCCGGACCTGAAAATTCCGCAGGGCGCAAAAGTGGAAGGGCAGTATGACGGAAATTCCAACAACCTGATTTTAAATCTTGATGCCGCTGCTCTGAAATACATCATGACCAAAACAGAGGACATCACGGAGGCCGACAAAGCGTTGGCCGCTGCGAATCCCGACTATCAGATCAACAACAGGAACAGCGTGACCCGCGACAGTGCGATGGTTGACAGTGTGATGGTCCGAATCAATACGGCTAATCTCAACGAACAGATCTATGCAAAAATAAGCAGGGTGTTATATAACAAGAACGTACTGAAAAATATTACCTTAAGCGGAAGAAATGACAACAATACCGTTTTGCACCTGGCAGCAAAATTCAGTCACGGAAGTCCTGAAGACGAGCTGGACGACAATCTGAAGCAATATGCTGTCAATGTAAATCAGTCTACCAATGCAGGCGGAGATTTTGTATTCAGGTTTGAGCCGACGGAAGTAAAATTCAACGACGTTACCTGGGCGATCGATACCAGCCCTGAATTGAACCACTCAATCATTTACCGTAAAAAAGAAGGGGATTTTGATATTCAGAACCTGAGGATCTATTCTGAAAAAAGTGCTTTGTTTATAAAAGATGCCCAATTTAAATCGGCCAAAGATTTTTATGTAGATGCTGAGGTTGATAATTTCGCTATTGAAAAGCTCCTGGAAATGAAAGCTGGCGGAAATACCCTGAATATTAAAGGTCTTGCCAACGGAAGCGTAAAGATCAGAATGGATAAAAATACGCTTCAACCCCTTGTAGACCTGACGATCGATGATATTATGATGAATGGAAATGATATGGGGGATATCACGGTCTCTGCAACCAACAGCTATTCCTTAAACGTATATGATGTTGACATAAAGGTAAACTCAGCAGGAATTATCGGAAACAACAGCCTTCATGTAACAGGAACCGTTAATAACAATACGTCATCTCCTACTATTGATCTGACTGCGGAAATGAGGGATTTCGACGTAGCCTTCGCCCAGCAGTTCGTAACGACGGTTTTTGGGAATCTTAGAGGAAAAGCTACCGGTGATCTTAAAATAGCCGGAAAATTCAGCGATCTGGATTATAGCGGAGATATTGGATTAAAAGGCTTCGGACTGAAACTGCTGTTTACAGGAGTAGACTATTCTTTTGATGATACGGTCATTCCTTTAACGAAAGGCCTGGCCATTCTGAATAATATTGAAGTTCATGACGGAAGAAACAACTCTAAAGGAAATATTTCTGGGGCGGTTCAGTTTGAGACCCTTTCTTCGATGGGAGTCAACCTGGTAATGCGGGCTGATAATTTATTGGTGCTTAATACTACGCAGAAGGATTATGATCTCTTCTGGGGCAGGGTATATGGGCAGGGAGATCTGTATGTAGACGGACCGGTTTCCGGATTAAGCATTACCACCCCGAATATGAAAGCACTGAACGGCAGTACTTTTACTTTTAACTCCGGATCCACATCGAATGTAGAAGAATTTAAGATGCTGAGGTTCCTGAAAGAAGGAAAGGATGGGCTTGTAACCCTGGATGATAAAAAGAAAACGGGAGCTAACATGAATATCGATTTTGCACTGGATGTCGATAAAGGCACCACTGTAAATGTGCTGATCGGAGATGATGTCGGAAACATTATGGTAAAAGGAGCAGCGGAAAAGCTTCACTTCCAGATGAGCCGCCAGGGAAATATTGCGATGAACGGAACATATAGGGTAGATAACGGAACCTTCGTTTCTAAAGCAATACTGAATAAGACCTTCCAGATTGAAAAAGGAAGCAGCATCCGATGGGATGGTGATGCGATGAAACCTGCTCTTGACATTACGGCAAATTATGTAAGAATGGTTTCCAATGCCGGAGAATATCTGAATATGGGAAATCTGCAGCCGGTGAGTATCCTGCTTCAGGCTAATATTACACAGTCATTAGTTGATCCGAAAATTGACCTTAATGTAACAGCCATGGATGTTTCCAGCCAAGTGAAAGAGACGCTGGCTGCCAAAATGAGCCAGGAAGGAGAAAAAGTCCTTCAGTTCGGTTCGGTATTGCTTCTAAACAGTTTTAATGTGTCCAACACAGGAGGAGTAGATCTTAATGTGGCCGATGTCGCACAAAATCAGGGATACAACATCCTTTTAAAACAGCTGGGGTCGGTGCTTAATGCCATGAGTAATGAATTTCAGATTGACCTTAATTATGTAAAAGGAGACCAGTACTCCAATGTTGGGGACCGGGCTACGGCAGGTGTAAGCTTCGCGTTTTCTCCGAGAGTGAAAGTAAAGACAGGGTTGGGTATTCCTCTCACAAAAACTGAAAATACGGAAACAAATTATTTATCCGGAGAAGGTACCATTGAGTACGATATTTCTAAGAAGAATGACGGAAGTCTTGTGTTGCGGGGATATTCCAAGCCATCCAATATCGGTCTCGTGAACGGTGCCGGCTCAAACGGTACCGCCAATCAGGCATACGGTGGAGGTATTGTGTGGACCAAGAGCTTTAATTCTATATTTAAAAAGAAGAAAAAAGATAAAAAAGCACAGGATTATCCAAAAGAAATAAAAACAGATTCTCTAAAATCAGGCGGTAAATAATTCTAATTTTTTAATGATTTTTATCATCTGTGTTAATTATTGTTAATGTTTGAGATAATTTTTTTAGTTAAATTATTTTTTATAAATTTGCAAAAAATACATTGTTTTTTTAAGAAAATTGTAATTTAACTAATATGAACTATCAACTGGACGAAATAGACAAGAAAATTCTTGATTTCTTAGTAGAAAACACAAGAATGCCTTTTACAGAAATTGCAAAGCAGATGGATGTTTCCGCGGGTACAATTCACGTAAGAGTGAAAAAGATGGAGGATGCAGGTATTATTTTGGGATCATCTCTTAACATCGATTACGGAAAGCTGGACTACCATTTCACGGCTTTTATCGGAATTTTATTAACGAAATCAAACCGTACGCAAGAGGTATTGAAAGAGTTGACAAGCATTCCTAATGTAATTGAAGCTAGCGTTATTTCAGGGAAATATAACATATTCTGCAAAGTAAGAGCGAAAAATACGGAAGATGCCAAAAGAATTATCTATCAGATCGATGATATTCAGGATGTCATGAGAACGGAAAGTATGATTTCTATGGAAGAATACTTAAGCGACAAAAACAGATTAATCAACGCGATCTCAGTTTAAGCAAATTTTAAACGAATTATATTAAAGAACTTATGAAATCTCTCATAAGTTCTTTATTTTTGTACTTATGGAAGAATACAGCTATTTTGACGAAGACCCGAAGAAAGGATGGGGATTTATTCTGGCTTTTGCCGCATTGATGTTGTTCACGGTAATGGGCTTCGGGATCGATCTGGATGAATATCTGCAGCACGAATACCTGAACATTCCCGAATGGTATTTCTTTGTCATTTTCAGCATTGATGCTTTAATGGTTGTAAGCCTTGTGCTGATGTTTTTCTACAGGAAAATCGGAATATTTTCTTTCCCGGCACTGCTGATCCTGCATTTCTTTATGCACAGTTACTATTTATCGACTTTTCTTTACACCGATGTTACCAACCTTTTCCTTTTTACCGGATTCGGGATGCTGGCAATTATTCCGAAATGGAAGTTTTTCAGGTAAAAAAATAACGGAAAGATCTGCTGTATCGGATTTACAGCTAGTCTAGAAAACATAATATATTATCCTTAATGAAGGATAGTAGATCTCTCCTAGATAAGAAGACTTGTGCACATAATCCTTATTGTTGTAATTCCAGGTGTAGCTAAGCTGAGAGGCTTTAGACTGTATTTTATGAAGGGGAATATTTATGAAAGCACCCAGTTCATATTGGTTTCTCGTTCCAAACATGACTCCGATGCCTGCGTTGGTACTTAAAGTATAAGTCTTCTCTCCGAGATTCGTGTTTATGAATTCTTCAAAACTGATAGGCTGATTTATTTCTTCCGTGGCCTGGCCTTCGCTTCTGTTGAATACAACCACATTATTGTTGTAATCGGCTCCTAAAGAAGCCTCAAAAAAAAGAGCATGGGTATATTTTTCAATCACCCTACGGTATCCGAAATAAAGGGAGATACAATCGTATTTCTGCCCGATCACATCTTTATTATCAAAAGGAATATCAGCCTCATTCAGATTGTATCGGAATTCTATCGTTTTATGCGTATACATCAGCTCGGCAAAGAAATTATCCTGCTCGCCCAGCTGGCGTAATAATTTAATACCTAAATGCGCACTTATGGGTTTGTTAAAGCTAATATGGCTGGCATCCGCCGACTGATGGTTCCGGAAAATACTGATTCCCGCACCCGTGGAAATTCCTAAGTTATAGTCCGATTGTGCGGACAGGGAGTTTATTAAGCCTAAAGTCAGTATAAAGTTGATCGAAATAAAAAATATTCTCATTGCTGTTATTTGTTTTTTTATGGTATCTGTTTTATGCTTGAACGAAAAAATCTTCAGATTAGTATAATAAAAAAGCACCCTTTCATAAGGATGCTTTCATTATATTTTTTCAAAAAATTAAGCTAAAATTCGCTTCACCGCTTCTTTTACCGCAGCAGAATCGATCTTGTATTTTTTCATCAGTTCGGCAGGTGTTGCAGATTCCCCGAAGGTGTCATTTACCGCTACAAATTCCTGTCGGGTCGGTCTCTTTCTGGCCAGCATTCCGGCAATGGATTCACCCAAACCTCCAAGGTAGTTGTGTTCCTCAGCCGTTACGATCTTACCTGTTTTTTCAACCGATTTAAGGATGATTTCTTCGTCCAGCGGCTTAATCGTATGGATGTTGATTACTTCGCATGAAATCCCTTCTTTTTCAAGCTCGTCCGCCGCGATCAGGGATTCCCAAACCAGGTGGCCGGTTGCAACGATCGTTACATCCGTTCCTTCCTGCAGCATAATTCCCTTTCCGATCTCGAAAGGCATATCTTCAGGAATAAATACCGGAACTACCGGTCTTCCGAATCGAAGGTATACCGGGCCTTCATGGTCTGCGATAGCTAAGGTAGCCGCTTTCGTCTGGTTGTAATCGCATGGGTTAATCACCGTCATTCCCGGAAGCATCTTCATCATCCCGATATCTTCCAGGACCTGGTGTGTAGCCCCATCTTCTCCTAACGTAAGTCCGGCGTGAGATGCACAGATTTTAACGTTCTTGTTGGAATAAGCGATCGACTGACGGATCTGGTCGTATACCCTGGAAGTAGAGAAGTTCGCGAAAGTTCCCGTAAAAGGAATTTTTCCCGTAATGCTCATTCCCGCAGCAAGTCCCATCATATTGGCTTCCGCGATACCTACCTGAAAGAATCTTTCCGGAGCCTTTTCGATGAATTTCTCCATCTTCAAAGAACCGATAAGGTCTGCACAAAGTGCCACAACATTAGGGTTTTTGTCGGCAAGTTCTGCCAGTCCGGCACCGAATCCTGAACGGGTATCCTTTTTTTCTGTATATGTAAATTTCATTTTGTTCTAAATTATTAATTAAAAAGATTACGGATTATTAATTACTGATGATTAATAATCGGCAGGAGCCTCCAGATACAACTGTTTGATAGCTGTTTCCAGCTGCTCGTCGCTAGGGGCCTTTCCGTGCCATGCATGCGATCCCATCATGAAATCCACTCCGTTACCCATCTGGGTATGAAGGATGATCGCTACCGGTTTCTCTTTCCCGGTTTCCGTTTTCGCTTTTTCAAGAATAGCAATTACCGCTTCCAGGTCGTTCCCGTTTTTCTCTTCAAGAACCGTCCACCCGAAAGCTTCAAGCTTGGCATGAAGATCGCCCAGATTCAGTACCTGATCCGTACTTCCGTCGATCTGCTGACCGTTATAATCAATCGTAGAAATGATATTATCAACCTTTTTACCGGCAGCATACATAAAAGCTTCCCAGTTCTGGCCCTCCTGCAATTCTCCGTCTCCCTGTAAAGTGTACACCAACGAGCTTTCTCCGTCCAGTTTCTTTGCCTGTGCAACGCCCAGTGCTACGGAAAGCCCCTGTCCCAAAGATCCGGAAGCTACTCTGATGCCCGGAAGCCCTTCATGCGTAGTCGGGTGACCCTGCAGTCTGGAATCCAGCTTTCTGAAAGTTTTCAGTTCTTCTACCGGGAAAAAGCCGGATCTGGCCAAAGTAGAATAGAATACCGGAGAAATATGTCCGTTCGAAAGATAGAAATGGTCTTCGTTTTTGCCTTCCATGGTGAAAGGAAGCTTGTAGTTCATTACTTTTCCGTAAAGGGCCGTGAAAAATTCAGTACAGCCTAAACTTCCTCCCGGGTGCCCGGAATTTACAGCATGAACCATTCTTAAAATGTCTCTTCTGATTTGCGTAGTAAGAGATTTTAACTCTTCGATGCTTTTACTCATTGTGTAAGATTTATATGCAAGCGAATTTACGATATTTTACCGGCTTAAAGAAATGTAAAAGCCCGGATTTCAGGTCCGGGCTTTAGTTTTTATATTGTTTTACTGTACTTAATTATGATAAGTTTCTAAACTTTTTAAGACCCTGCCATCTGAGGTTTTCCATTCTGTAAGACCATTAGCAGCTCTTCCCATCACAATTGCGGCAGCATATGAAGGACTGGAAAAAATAAAATCTTCAATGAACTCATTATTGACAACTATTCCTTCTTTAATGAGATCATTTCTGAAATTTTTTAATGAAACTGATAAAGAAGGAGTGACTGAATCGGCTATTTTTGAACCTTTTAATACTAGAAAACCTTCAGACGTCTGTTCAGCCACTGCCTGACAGCCTCTAGTTGCATTTATATAAAGCATCTCCTGATTTTTTAATGCAGAAGAATGTTCTCTTTTATCTTCGAACACCTTATGACCTAAAGTATTTACAAGTAATAAAATATAATTAAGAAATTCCTCCATTTCAGCTCTATCAGATTCTGAAATAGAAGACTGTGTTGGAATACAAGCATTTTCAAGGATATACCTGTTTGTTATGGTCGCAATATCATGAAGCCTGCTTTCTAAATATTTAATATGAGCCTTATTTAGATTTTCATCCTTACTGATAAAGATTATTGCCTCATTCCAGAAGTCTTTTGTTGAGAGATGCTGATTAAGTCTTGTGAATACATTTTCGGCTTCACCGATATAAACCAAATCTTTATTATCATCATTTTTGCCCAACAATAAATATATTCCAGTTGATAAAAGATCTTTTCTGTCTGTACAATCTTTTATTTTTATTCTTGGAATTTTATAAGCTTTTCCTGTCCAGTTAGAAAGTTCGCAAGACATTCTCCCGTTTGGATCGCCGTCAATCAAAAATATCTTTATTGTTTTACCAAAAGCCATAATTAAACGATTTTCAGATGCGATTTCTGCCGCACGGTCCAGAGCCCGATAAAGGTGAGCAGTCCGTTCAGGACAATCAGCTCCACGCCGATCCGGTAATCGGTGTAAGCCGTGATCAGGTAATTGATCAGGTAAGTGGCCACCGGAGCCAGAATTGTCACTGCCAGGATAGAATATTTTTTTGAAATCCGGAATTTTGTGAAGATCCCGAAAGCAAAAAGGCCCAGGAGCGGTCCGTAGGTATAACCGGCGATTTCCATGATAAGGTAAACGATGGATTTGTCGTTCAGTGTTTTAAAAATCATGATTAAAATAAAGAAAACAATGGTAAACGTTAAATGAACTTTCATCCGGAGCTGTTTTTTCTCCTTTTCGGTCTTGCTGCGGTCTTCGTTGAGGTTCAGAAGATCCACGCAGTACGAACTGGTAACCGCCGTCAGTGCACCGTCCGCGGAAGGGAATAAAGCTGAAATCAGTCCGATAATGAAGATCACCGAAATGATCATCGGGAAATGTCCCTGAAGCGATAAAGCCGGGAAGAGGTCGTCGCCCATGATGTTTTTAATTTCACCGCCGGCATCTTTAAATCCGAAAATGTTCGTTACTGTTTCCCCGTTGATCTGGCCGTATTCCGCACCATGCTGCAAAGCAAAAAGGTAAAGCAGGCCTCCCAGAAACAGGAATGCCAGGTTGACAAACAGTAGGGTTCCTGCGAAAGTCAGCATATTCTTCTTGGAATTTTTCAGATTGTCTACCGAGATGTTTTTCTGCATCATTTCCTGGTCGAGACCGGTCATGGCAATGGTGATAAAAATTCCGCCAATGATCGTTTTCAGGAAAAAGGTTTTGGAATTCGGATCGAAATTAATAAAATGCGTATAATTTTTCTGTTCTAAAATCGAGTAGGCTTCCCCCACAGATAAATTTAAATTCGATAAAATATAAACGATACAGGCAATCAGACTGATGATCATGAAAGAAGTCTGTAAGGTATCGGTAATCACAATGGTCTTTACGCCCCCCTCAAAGGTGTACAGAAGAACCATCAGGAGGAGAACCATCGCTGTTACCCAGAACGGAACGCCAAGCCCTTCCAGTAAAAAGATCTGAAGGACGTTCACCACCAGGTACAACCTGGCCGTTGCCCCGATCGCCCTGGAAATAATAAAAAAGATGGAACCGATCTTATGCGCTTCCACATTGAACCGTTTTCCCAGATAGGTATAAATCGAGGTAAGATTCATCTTGTAATAGAGCGGTAAAAGAATTGCTGCGACAATGAAATATCCAATGAAAAATCCGATTACCATCATATAATACTCGAAGCCCCCGTAGATATATTCACTTCCCGTCATTTTACCTACGGTCCCGGGAACGGAAATAAAGGTCACCCCGCTCAGGCTGGTCCCGATCATCCCGAAAGCCACCAGCCACCATTTGCTTTTTTTGTTACCGATAAAAAACGACTGGTTATCGGAATTTCGGCTCGTAAAATAGGAAATGACCAACAGTCCGATGAAATAGACGAAAACAAACAGCAGGAGAATAGTTCCGGGATTCATGCTTTAATTTAAATTTTAGCAAATATAGTTTTTTTCTCCTCTGCCCAAAAAAGAAAAACCTTTCGATAGCGAAAGGCAGGTAAAGTAAAAGTAAAGCGGCTGTCGATCTCTATAACCCTCGTACATTCAAACTTTACCTCAGTCTTAATCTTTGTCTAAGCCTTAGGTTAAGCCTTATTTACCAATACATCCTGGATTTCTTCTTCCTTCTGGAAAGTAGCCTTGGCAAAAGGGCAGAGCGGAATAATCGATTTACCGTTTTTTCTGGCAAAATCCACCGCGGCATGCAGCATTTCTTTTCCTACGCCTTTTCCGTTATAAGCGTCATCCACTTCTGTGTGGTCGATGATGAACCGGTCTTCTCCGGCCCAGGTATAGGTCATTAAACCGGCATGGGTTCCGTCCATAAAGGCTTCAAAGCTTCCGCGTTTCTCGTCGTTGGTGTGTTTTACTTCAATCATATTATGAAAATTGGGTTAATATTTCGATATCGTTGGTTAAAATTTTATGAATCGGGCAGGCATCGGCAATCGCATGTAGTCTTTTCCTCTGTTCTTCATCAAGATGCGTGCCTTCAAAGCTGATGTTTCTTTTAAAAATAGCTCTTTTGGTCAGCGGAAAGTTTTCCAGTTCTACTTCCACGTCGATCTTTTCCACGTCCCATTCTTTCCGGTCGATGTACATCCGTAAGGTCGCTGCCGTACAGCTTGCCAGTGATGTTGCTAAAATCTCAAAAGGGTTAAAACCTTTATTGCCGCCGCCTTTATCTACCGGTTCATCGGTAATCAGGGTATTTTCTCCGGCAATAACTTCAGTGTAATATTTTTCTTTGCCTAAACTTGCTTTTACGGTCACTGCCATAGTTCCTGTATTTATAATTATTGTTCTGAAAACTGTAACGGTCAGTTTTTGATCTGATGTTTAAAATTTTCGATTTTGTCTTTGAGCTCTTTCAGCATCCCGGGTTCGATAATACCGCTTTCAAGGTCAAAATTTTCATAAAATTTAGGGAGGGAAAAGGTATCTTTCACCTCAGCTCCGAAATTCGGAAAAAAGGTTTTGGCTGTATTCATGACGTTGCCACCACCATATCCGCCGGGAGAAGTAGACATCAGCAACATTGGCTTGTTCTGAAATACCTTAACGTTGATTCTGGAAGCCCAGTCGAAAACATTTTTAAAAGCGGCACTGTAAGACCGGTTGTGTTCGGCCAGTGAGCAGATGATCACATCGCAGTCTTCAATTACTTTTAAAAAGCGGTGGGCCTCATCCGGAAAACCTTTCTTTTCACGGTCAACGGAAAACATGGGCATGTCAAAATCATTTAAATCAATTAAATTGATTTCATCATCCTGAAAATCTTTCAGGACAAATTTGACAAGTTCTTTATTGATGGAAGTGGAAGAAGTACTTCCTGCAAATGCTAATACTTTCATAATGCCTGTTTATGGTTTTCTATTTAAAATGGCTTTCGGAAGTGGTACGTAATCCTGATCGTCATCCGGAACCAGCGGGAAGGCTTCGAGGTTCTGATCGCTCCAGTTTACTTTAGCGCGTTCAATCAGTTCTTTATCAGAATTCACAAAATTCCAGAAGATAAAACGTTCTTCGTCGAATGGCTCGCCGCCAAACAGGTATACCGTTCCGTTTTCGCTCATTTCAAATTCGCAAAGCTGGGTGTTTTTGGCAATCAGAAGCTGTTTGGAGCCGTAAGAATTGCCGTCGGTGGTCACGGTTCCGTCTAGGACATACATAGCGGCTTCCCCATAAAGATCTTTTCCGATGCTGATCTTTTGGGCCTCTTTGGTTTTAATCTCAATAAAAAACAGTTTGCTGTGTACCGGAACCGGTGATTTTCTTCCGAAGGCTTCTCCGGCAATCAGGTTATACCGGATCCCGTCTTCTTCCCAAACCGGGATATCCGCCGCTTCCGTATGGTGAAAGCTGGGTTCCGACTGCTCCAGATGCTTCGGAAGGCCCACCCAGATCTGAAAACCGTGAAGCCTTTTATCCGAATGTCTCAGGTACTCCGGGGTCCTTTCGGAATGGACTACTCCTTTTCCGGCGGTCATCCAGTTTACTGCGCCCGGCTGGATCTCCAATGTACTTCCAAGGCTATCGCGGTGGAAAATAGATCCTTCCAGAAGGTAAGTAAGGGTAGAAAGCCCGATATGCGGATGTGGCGGAACATCGAGGTTCTGGTAATCCTTTAAATCTGCCGGACCCATGTGATCGATAAAAACAAAAGGGCCAACCGCTCTTTTTTCACGGAAGGGCAACAACCTTCCCACCAGAAAGTTTCCAATATCTGCTGATTTCTCTTCAATGATAAGTCCGATATTTGACATATGCTGTGGTTTTAATTTTAGTTTTTTCTGAGTTGTCTCTGTTTAAAGCCCAATGATAAAAATAGGAAAAAGAATAATCGGACTGATCTGTTTACCTGTAAAAAGTTCTATCCGGTTACTATTTCCTTATCCTGTGAGCAAAATTATAGCATATGCGGTAAGGTTCCATTGATCTGTGATAATAAGTTTCAAACCTCATAGGTTTTCAAAAACCTATAAGGTTTAATACGCCCGTTTGCAGTTATAAATTCACCATTGTAATGATCAATTCGCTGCTTTTGTAAATTTCGTTTGGTCAAAAATTCACCATTCACATATCCACCATTCACTTTTAATCCTCTTTCGACTGCATATTCTTGCCATCCGAAAGGTGTAGCCTGCGGAAAACAAACCCTGAAATAATAGTTAAAATACCTACGGTAAGAAAAGTCCAGCGGAAGGCGTTATGGATCTCGCCGTGGATAAGATCGGTATTTTCGAAGATCTTTAAAACAATAAGGCCGAAAGCGATCCCGAACCCAACGGCCAGCTGCTGATTGACGGATAAAAGGGAATTTCCGCTGCTGGTCTGGAAATTTCTAAGATCGGCAATCGAAATGGTATTCATGGAAGTAAACTGGATGGAGTTGAAAAACCCGAGAATGGCAATAATCGGAACAAACCAGTACAATGAGGTGTTGATGTCCGGAATGGCCAGAAGACAGATTAAAGTCCCGATAATAAAAGTATTGGTCATTAACGTCTGCCGGTATCCGAATTTATCTAATATTTTAATAACATAGGATTTGCCGAAAATTGCTGTCAGTGCCATCGGGGCAATGATCCATCCGGAAGTGACTGCCGATTGTTTGTACGCAATCTGGATCATCAAAGGAAGCAAAAGCGGAACAGAACTGATCCCCAGTCTTGTTGCCAGGTTTCCCACGATCCCCACCCTAAAGGTTCTGACCTGAAATAAATTCAGAGGGAAAATAGGACTTTCATCTTTTTTGGCATGCCTGTAATAATAATACATACAAAGGAATCCCAGAATAAAAATAACAAGAACAGGCGTGATGTTCTGCATATTACCGAAAAGCTCCAGCGCAATCGAAAGAAGGAGCGAGGCAGCTGCAAATATCAGAAACCCTTTCAGATCAAAATCTACATCTTTAGATTTATAATCGGGCATAAATTTAAGTCCTAACGTAATTCCCAGAATCCCGATCGGGATATTGATTAAAAAAATCCAGTGCCAGGAAAGATAGTCAACCATATAACCACCTACCAACGGGCCAAGTACCGGACCGATCAGTGCCGGGATAATGGCAAAATTCATGGCTTTTAGCAGTTCATTTTTATCAAAAGTTTTGATCAGGGCCAGCTTTCCGACCGGCGTCATCAGACTTCCTCCAACCCCCTGAATTACACGTGAAATTACCAGATGGGTAAGGTTCTGTGACAGGGCGCAGAAGAGTGAGCCCAAACTGAAAAGAACAAGCGAGAATATAAAAATCTTTTTTGTTCCGAACCGGTCCGCCAGAAACCCGCTTGCCGGCATGAAAACTGCGAGGGTTAGAACATAACTGATAATGGCGTTCTGCATATTCAGCGGGGATTCTCCCAGGTCTTTTGCAATGGAGGGCAACGAAGTATTGAGAATGGTGGAATCCAGCATCTGCATAAAAATAGCCGTTGCAAGAATTAACGGAAGGATTTTTTTGATCGAAACGGTCGGCTGCGATAGTTCTTCTGACATAGATACATACCGGAAACAGTTTTCCGGATTTATTTGGTTCGAAAAAATAATAGAGTGTTTTTGTAAGAGCAATATTCGTTCCTTAAACAGTTCATCATGATATAATTCAGGATAAGGTCAGTAAAATACAGTATCATTCATTCATGTCCAATAAAAAAGTCCTGCGAACTTCGCAGGACCCTGGTTTTTTATTTTCTTGGTTTTTCGACCCCTTTCCATTCGTCGCCGGCTTTTCTGTACTGGCTTAATTCGAAGGTTTTGAAATCCTTGGTTTTGTATTCAATATTATCCGTGTTCTGTTCAAACGGCATGATATAGTAGTAATCCGCATCGGTTCTATCCGTTTTCGTTCCTTTTTTAACGGACGGAACGTATTTTGAGAATTTATAACTCGGAAGATACTGCTTTACTCTGGCATAGAACGCTTTGTTTTCTTTCTCATCCGGGATAATATCTACGATATTGAAATCGTCTTTTTCTTTATTGATCCAAAGATAATAGGTTTTGTCCTCGCCGGTATTCCTGTTGTTGGAATTGAAAGCATACAGCTCTTTAGGTACCAGTTCCTTGATCTTTTCAGCATCAACTTTTGTATAGTACTGTCCTTTTGAAGGATCAACATATGTTTCAAGATTATACATCAAAACCGAATTGTTGTCCAGGTTTTTGTTTTTGAAATACTGGTTTAAAGACAGTTCTGCGGTTTCTCTGAGTTCTTTTCCTCTGGCATCCAGCTTTTTCGTAGGATTCTGAGGATTCACTTTTTTTACGAATTCATATAAAACTTTCGGCTTTATATCTTTCAGATGGGGATACGTTTTCAGCTGTTCTGCTTTTACAAGCCAGTAATATTGTTGGTAAAAGTCGTCTTTATCGCCATCTTTCACGCTTTTGTAAGTCATGGCCAGCTTTTTGGAGCTAAGATATTTACCGTATTTTCCCTGTCCGAAAGCAAAAGTCATGGATAATAAAGCAAATAAGATAGTAATGTTTCTTCTCATTTTTTATAATTGATATTTTCGTTTTCCAAATATAATTATTTATTAGATAATATTTTTGATTAACGGTTAAATTCTGACAATATTGTTACCGTTAATTCAAAAAAAAATCCTGTATCGCTACAGGATTAATAAATTTTAAAATTTCGGTCTCCGATGAAGAACTGAACCGATGATCAATAAATGAAAGGCTTAACCGTTATTTACTTAAAAAATTGTCATTTACTTTTTGTCAATGGTGAATTCCTTTGGGTCAATTCACTGCGCTTGTCAATTTAGTTCAGTTTTAAAATTGACCATTCACTTGAATAGCAGAATTCACCATTCACGCTTAAAAAACCACCCCGTCAAAAATTCTTTCAGAATTTTCGCCACCCCTCCGGAGGAGTGGAATTGGGGTTAAGGTTTTGTCTGTTCTTCTTTGATTAAACT
>CAJYXJ010000006.1 GCA_913778085.1 uncultured Chryseobacterium sp. | reverse complement strand
TTAAGCCATAGAGCTGTTCCAATAATTTACAAAAAAAAGGATGGTAAAAACCATCCTTTAAACTATTGTTTACAGCGTTGATGGTATTGCTGATGAGTTGCTCCTCAGCATTGCTCATTTCCTCTTTCAATCAACACCTAAATATTACGAATTATTTTTGTGAAAAACACCAACTATTTTTGACCACATTACCTTCTTTTTTTGGGGTTCTTAGTTCACGACTTTAATCCCATTAGCTACAAATCTGATTTCCTCTTTAGGGCTTGTAATCGCATCGATTTCAGCCTTTGGTTTTTTAGCATCTTCGGCGTAATGTTTCTGCTCATCTACGGAAGTTACTTTTCTTTCGGCGGTTCCGTCCATTACAACAGTTTTACCTTTCAAAGCTGTTGGAACGAAAAATGCGTAATCCTTCATTTTTACAAAGAACTGGGAATTGTCTTCTGTCTGCAATGTCAGCCAGCAGCCTTTTTTATCGCACACATCCGTTACTTTTCCTTTTACCGCAACGTTTTCTACTTTTTTGTTCTCTTTTTTCAGCTTCTTGCTCAGTTTATCTACTGAGATTGCTTTGGATTCGGCATTTGAAGCCAGGCCACCTCCATAAACATCACCTACCACAGCATTTCCTGCAGGCGGGCCGAATTTTTTGGTTTCCTGAGCAAAAGCTAAGGATGAAGCACTGATGGCTATCGCAAATAATATCGCTTTGAATTTCATTTTTAATATTTTTCCAAAAGTACTAATAAATTCCGAATCTTAAAAAGTAAAAATTGATGATAAGTAAACCGCTTTTAGCAGATCAATTGTTACTGAATTAATTTTTTACATCTTGAGCGGAATACTCCGGCGTCCGGCTTTACTGTTCTTATTATTTTGACTTAAGCAGAAAAACAATTCTATATTTATTTATATTTGAAGCTTACAATTAAATATGCAGAAAAAACTAAAACTTTGGGATGCCATTATGCTGGTAATGGGATCGATGATCGGAAGCGGGATTTTTATTGTGTCTGCAGACATGATGAGGAACTTGGGTTCAGGATTCTGGATGATCGCTGTCTGGATAATCACAGGAATTATGACGGTCGCCGCCGCCATCAGCTATGGAGAACTTTCGGCCCTGTTTCCCAAAGCAGGCGGACAATACACTTATCTTAAGGAAATTTTCGGACGGCGAATGGGTTTTTTGTATGGCTGGGGGCTCTTTACCGTGATCCAGACCGGAACCATTGCAGCCGTAGCCATGGCTTTCGGAAAGTTTACGGCCTATCTCATTCCTTCTCTAAATGATGCCGCACCGATTTTCCAGAGTGGCGAATTCAAGATTACCTGGATCCAGATTCTGGCCATTGCCGTCATTGTTCTGCTTACTTACATCAATACAAGAGGTGTTGAAAGCGGAAAAGTACTGCAGAATATTTTTACCGGTTCAAAAATTATTGCTTTGCTGGGGCTAATCGCGGCAGGATTTATTTTGGTTGATGTTTCCCATCTGGCAGAAAACTTCAGCTTTGGATACGATTCTTTTAATAATCTTAAAAAGGATCCGCTGGGCAATTTCCTGAAAGAAGGATGGGAACAGATTGGCGGAATGACTTTACTGGGCGGAATTGCCGCTGCAATGGTTGGCTCCGTCTTCAGTTCTGTAGCTTGGGAAAGCGTAACCTTTGTTTCTGGGGAAATTGAAAATCCGAAGAAAAATGTCGTAAAATCGATGATCTATGGAACTTCTGCCGTAATGATCTTATATATTGCCGTAAATTATGTATATCTGAATGCACTCGACCGTGATTCTATTGCGTTTGCCGAAAACGACAGGGTAGCGGTGGCTGCTTCACAATTTATTTTCGGCACCGCGGGAACGGCCATTATTGCTGTTTTGGTGATGGTTTCCACATTCGGCTGCAACAACGGGCTGATTCTGGCAGGAGCGCGGGTCTTCCAGACCATGGCCAAGGACGGAATGTTTTTTAAACAGGCCGAACGGAATAATAAAAACGAAGTGCCTGCCAACGCACTGTGGATGCAGGGCGTTTGGGCTTCTCTGCTGTGCCTCAGCGGACAGTATGGAAACCTGCTGGATATGATTTCTTTCGTTATTGTTTTATTTTACATGATTACCGTATTCGGAGTTATTTATTTAAGGATCAAACAGCCGAATCTGGAAAGACCGTATAAGGCATGGCTCTATCCGGCGACACCAATAATTTATTTGCTGATCGGAACAGGCTTCTGCATTTTACTGCTAATCTACAAACAGCAATACACCTGGCCCGGTTTCCTCATGGTCCTCCTGGGCCTGCCGGTTTATTACTTTATCAGTAAAAATAATAAAGCGTAGTAATTGCGGTGAATGGTGAATTTTGCTTCACAAGTCGATGGTCAATCCGCTTCGCTTGTTAATTTATAAGCAAATCCACCATTTATCTAATTATCTAATAAAATTTACAGGATTAAGATTGGCGAAATTAAAATTTAAAATCGTCAAATTCCCTACAACTTAAACCAATGCTTTTTTATCATCTTCGTATCCTTGCGCATCTCAACCATCACCTAACCACCATCAAAAACTTAGATTAAAAACACTTAACCGAAAACTTCCACTCCCTTGGAGGGGTGGCGAAAATTCAAAAAGAATTTTTGACGGTGTGGTCTTTAGCGTTGAATTGTGAATTGTGAATGGTCAATCCGCTTCGCTCAAGAGTTCAGGATTACAAATTAAAAATTTATAATTAACCATTAACAAGATTATATGAGGAACAATCAACCTGCTTCGATCATCAATTTTTTCCAGCAATAAAATTGACCATTCACCGGCTCAACTAAATTCGTCACCCACCTGTAAATTTTCCCTGCCACCGTTTCTGTTCTCACAAAAAATGATTAAATTGGTATTTCTTTTTCAGGTAAACTGAATGATAAAGAAAAAAGAAGTTGATTATCATGGACACACCAAATTACAGAATGCCTTTTACTCCGGCAGCACTCATGACGGAAGGGGGAAGCATCGACACCTGCGATATGGGTGAAAGTATTGCCCACAACATCATGCTGCTGATCACCACCAAAAAAGGCGAAAACAGATATGATGAAAATTATGGAAATGATGTCTGGAATCTTGAATTCGATAACGGGATTACCAGCGCAGTCTGGGAAGCTGTTTTTATTAAAAGCTTAAAAAGGCAGATTCAGGAATATGAATCCCGCATCGTCCAGCCGCAGATTGACGCCCACATCCAGATTGTAGAGCACAGCTACGATACCAAAGAACACACGGAAATCAAAAAGAAAGTAAAGATCGCCATTAATGCCAAAATGGAACATTCCGGGGAGCGTTTCAGCTTTTCCACAGAGCTTTTCCTGAGCCCGATGTCGATTGATTAATTCTTTACACCACAATCACCATTTATGAATTTAGACCAGAATATCTATTCCAAAGAATCAGTTAAGGCGAGAATGCTTCAGAACGCTACCAAAGTGTGGGGACTGAAAAGCCCGCAATCGCTGGACCCGTTTGTGAAATTACTGATCGACGCTTTCAGCACTGAAGTTTTTAAAGCGAATAACGAGATACAAACCGTTAATGCCAGAATCCTGGAGAAGCTGGCCAAGCTGCTAACGCCATCCATTTACACCCATCCGATCCCGTCTCATGCCATTGCTTTTACACAGCCGTATGAATCCTCGGAGATGCTGCTGGAGCACACCGAGTTTTTTTTCAAAAAGCAGATGACGTCTACGGTAAAATCGGAATCCGATAAACAGATCAATATTCCTTTTACTCCCATTGGTAACGTGCGCATCAATAAAGCACAGACTTCGATCATGTTTGTCGGGAATACCTGCTATGGAATCGACGATAGGCTCAATAAAATTCCGATTGCCAGATTTCAGGGTAGGCCGGAAGATTACAGAAAGGTTACCATAGGCATCGATGTTTCAAAATATACCCAGGAGACATTTCCTAAAAATATAAGTTTATATTGTTCCAATCCGGCTTTCGAGCACCTGGATTTTACGTATAAACTTCTGCCTTATATTACAGTTTCGGCGAATGGAAACCCGTTGTTTGTTAAAGAAGGGCTTACTTATTATAAGAATACCCAGCCAGACGGATATGAACAGATGTTCCGCGAACAGTCTATTCAGAATAAAATCATCGAAGATGTAAAAAGTATTTATCACCATAAATTTATTGAGATTTCCGGGATTTCCGCGTCATTTTTTTCGGAGCCGGGAAAACTGCCTGATAACCTTGACTTTGTTGATTATAAAGATGAAATCATAAAATACATCGATGGAAAGAAATATCTGTGGCTCACCTTGGAGTTTCCGCCTCAGTTTTCTGCTGAAATCTTAGATAATTTCTCTTTTGTACTGAATGCTTTTCCAATCTATAACCGCGGCTGGAAAAAAACGGAATACAGCCTGGACATTATGGGAAACAATATTCCGCTGATTACGGATGAAGGCGAACATTTCCTATATGTGGACGAAGTTCAGGACGGCGAAGGACGTCGGTACACCGAAATTCCTTTTACTCCGAATGATGATCTCAGAAAAGGACTCTACACCGTAAGAAAAGGAGGGATGGAAAGATTCACCAACCGTAACGCCGTGGATATGATCGCCAATGTGCTTGAACTGACGAGGGATGAAATTGCCGCATTTTCACTGCTGAATAGGGATAATGTAAAAGGCGTTCTCAGCGAAATGTCTGACAAGATGAAATCAATGGTGCAAAAGGTTAACAATGCCAAGAGGAATGTAAAACAGGAACTGAATTATGTGATTATGGAGCCTGTGGATAAAACGGATCACACCTATGCTGCATTCTGGATTACCCATGCCACTCTGGCCAACCACCTGCGTCCGGGAACGGAACTTTCCAATCAGCTGAAATCCCAGACACTGATATTGCTTACCGAAAGCATCGGTGGCGCGGAAGAGCAAAAAGGAACAGACAGTATTCAGGCCTATAAATATGCCCTGACTACGAGAGACAAGATCATTTCCCTGGAAGATGTGAAAAATTACTGCAGGATGGTCTTGAAAGACGAACTTAAAGAGGTTAGGGTCACCCGCGGCACCATGATCAGCAACAAGCCGAAAGAAGGGTTCATAAGAACCGTTGAGGTGGAGATTGTCCCGCAGAATTATTCTTTCTACGGAAGATCATACTGGGAAAATATGGCGAACGTTCTCCGGAACCAGATTATTTCCAAAGCCATTGACGGGATTGAATACCGCATTAAAGTTACCAATGAAGATCTGGATTTTAATTAATCTATTTTATCCTTCAATATATCCACACAGATTTGGCCGATTACGCAGATTTATTATGTATGTAAATCTGCGTAATGTATAATCTGAACCATGAAAAGGTATAAAGGATTTAGAGAAATTAAGCCGAGTTTTGCCTTAAGCATGTAGAAATCTTAATCTTTGAATATTTCTCAATGTTTACAGAAAGAAAATTCCGGTTTCCTTTTTCGAGGCTATCAGCCCTGAATTCTTCTTAAGGGCTTAAAATCTGTTTATGGCATAAAGTTGGAGAAGAATTATTCTGCCCGTTAATCGGTTGTGCAAATGAATTTTCAGCATGAAGCAGATGCCGGTAGAGAAAATAAGAGCAGGAATGAAATTCGTATAGATACGTATAAATTCCTAACACTTTTTAACATCATAAATTCCATAAAATTCCGTAATTTTGCACATCGTGATTTTCTGGTAAAATCACTCCAAATTATGAGTAAATCAACAGAATATATTGAAGTTTACGGAGCCCGTGAACACAACCTTAAAAACATCAACGTTAAAATCCCGCGCAATGAATTGGTCGTTATTACCGGACTTTCGGGAAGTGGGAAATCGTCTCTGGCTTTCGACACGATTTTTGCGGAAGGCCAGCGCCGTTACATTGAAACCTTTTCTGCCTATGCAAGACAGTTTCTGGGAGGGCTCGAACGTCCAGATGTTGATAAGATCGAGGGATTGTCTCCGGTGATTGCTATTGAGCAGAAAACCACGAACAAAAACCCGCGTTCAACCGTAGGAACCGTAACCGAACTTTACGATTTCCTCCGTCTTCTTTTTGCGAGGGTTTCTGATGCGTATTCGCAGACAACCGGAAAAAAACTTGTAAGCTATACGGAAGATCAGATCCTGGAAACCATTAAGCAAAATTATAAAAGCGATAAAATCATGCTGATGGCACCGGTGGTAAGAGCCAGAAAAGGGCATTACCACGAACTTTTTGTGCAGATGGCCAAAAAAGGATACGGACAGGCAAGAATTGACGGTGAGCTGCAGGATATTGAATACGATTTGAAACTGGACCGTTACAAAACCCATGATATCGATATCGTGATCGATCGGTGGATCATCGGTGAGTCTGCTTCTGAAGCCAGAATGGAAAAATCGTTACGCACCGCCATGGAAATGGGAGAAGGCCTGATTGGGATTCAAAAGCTGGGGAGTACGGAAATCGAATATTTTTCTAAAAACCTAATGGATGCCGAAACCGGTCATTCGTTAGCTTTACCCGAACCGAATACGTTTTCCTTCAACTCTCCGAAAGGAAGCTGTCCCAGCTGTAAAGGACTGGGAACGATCAAAAAGATTAATACCGATTATTTTGTAGACAATCCGAAACTTTCAATCAACCAGGGAGGCTTATTGCCATTGGAAGATCTGAAATCCAATAAATGGATTCTGGCGCAGATCAAAAATATTCTTGAGATTTTTGGGTTGACTATGGCCACGCCGATGAAGGATATTCCGGAGGAAGCATTGGATTATATGTACAACGGTTGTCACAAGGAATTCAATAAAGACCTGAAATACGCGGGGATCACCAAAAAAATCAAGATCAGCTTCGATGGCCTGATTTCTTTTATGGAAGAAATTATCGAAGAAAGGGAATCCTACGAAGCGATCCTGCTGGAAAGACATTTTACAACAGAAGAAACCTGTCCGGAATGTAAAGGAACTCGTCTCCAGCCATCAAGCTTAAGCTTTAAGATCGACGGTAAAAATATTGCCGAGGTGAATGCTCTAAGCCTGATCGACCTGAAAGACTGGCTGGCCGATGTTAAAGATAAATTCTCGGAAAAAAATGCCATCATCGCTCACGAAATCTTAAAAGAAATCGAAACCAGGCTTCAGTTTCTGCTGGATGTCGGTCTGGATTACTTGAGCCTGAGCAGGAGTTCAAGAACGCTTTCAGGAGGCGAATCCCAAAGGATCCGTCTGGCCACGCAGATCGGTTCACAGCTGGTGAATGTCCTGTACATTCTGGATGAACCAAGTATCGGGCTTCACCAGAGAGACAACGAGAGATTGATCAATTCTTTAAAAAACCTTCGGGATATCGGAAACTCCGTTTTGGTCGTAGAGCACGATAAAGATATGATCCTGGAAGCCGATGAGGTGCTGGATGTTGGTCCGAGAGCCGGGAAGTTCGGAGGGGAGATTTTATGGCAGGGGAAACCGAAAGATCTGGTAAAAGCCGATACGATAACGGCCCAATACATCAATGGAAAGAGGAAGATTGAAATTCCTGCGGAAAGACGCAAAGGCAGCGGAAAGCATATTATTCTGAAAGGGGCGACGGGAAACAACCTTAAAAACGTAACACTGGATATTCCTCTAGGTAAATTGGTCGTGGTGTCCGGGATCTCCGGAAGCGGAAAATCTTCCCTGATCAACGGAACATTATATCCGATTCTGAATAAACATTTTTACAGAGCGGTCCAGGAACCTTTACCATATAAAAAAATTGAGGGTCTTGAACATATAGATAAGATTGTGGATGTCGACCAGACTCCGATCGGAAGAACCCCGCGTTCCAATCCGGCTACTTATACCGGGATGTTTACGGACATCAGGAACCTTTTTGCAGAACTGCCGGAATCTAAGATCCGGGGTTACAAGCCGGGAAGATTCTCCTTCAATGTAAAAGGCGGAAGGTGTGAAACCTGTCAGGGCGGCGGTTTGAAAGTTATTGAGATGAACTTCCTGCCGGATGTGTATGTTCACTGCGAAACCTGTAACGGAAAACGCTTTAACCGTGAAACTCTGGAAGTCCGATATAAAGGAAAATCGATCTCCGATGTTTTGGATATGACGATTGATGAAGCTGTAGAATTTTTCCAGCCTATTCCGAAGATCTTCACCAAAGTAAAAACCCTGCAGGATGTTGGATTAGGTTATATCACGTTAGGTCAGCAGTCCACGACATTAAGCGGAGGGGAAGCGCAGCGGATCAAACTGGCGACCGAACTGGCCAAAAGACAAACCGGAAATACTTTATACATCCTGGATGAGCCAACTACCGGGCTACACTTTGAAGACGTAAAAATCCTGATGGATGCGATTAACCAACTGGTGGAACTTGGAAACTCTTTCATCATCATCGAGCATAATATGGATGTAATCAAACTGGCAGACCATATTATCGACGTTGGTCCGGAAGGCGGAAAACATGGCGGACAGATCGTTGCCCAGGGAACTCCAGAGGAAATCGTAAAATCGAAGAAAAGTTTGACAGGGAAGTTTTTGAAGAGAGAATTAGAGTAATATTTTCAGATGAAAGCATTAACGCAAAAAGATGGGCGGAATTTAAAATATTTTGAAATTCAGGAGGACGGATTATTTGTAAAGAATAATTTTGCGAAAGAAATAAATGAGTACAAAATTTATTTTACTGATATTCAGTTTGATGAAACGGTATTCAGAAAAAAGAAGGATCCGGTATTGATAGGAATCGTTATTTCAATGCTTATTAATTCGATATTATTTACCATTTTTATAAATGAAAGTTATCAATTTTCCAAGACCATAGGAATGGTCGTTTTCATTATCGCAATGTTACCTTCTCTTATTGTGACGGGATTATGCAATAATGAATTCAGACGAGAAAATGCTAAAAGTCTTGCAGCATCCAAACCCTTAATCTTTTCCTATGCTAAAAAAGAAATGGGAGAAGTTGACGCTTTTATCTCAGATATAAAAGAAAATAAAAAGCAATTTTTCTTAAAAGAATATTACAGGATAGATAATTTGATTCCGGTTCATATCCAGATCAGCAGGATTCACCGGCTGTATGAGATGAAATACATCAGTGAAAGTGATGCTAAATTTATTATTGATGAACTGGAGAATAAAAGAATTATTGAGGAATTTTAAATATCATATTGATCATAATAAGGAATTTGTGAATGCAGATTCCTTTTTTTATTTTTTAATATTAAAAGGATACAATGAAAAAACTCATTATTTTCAATTTTATTTTTCTTCTGCTTTTGAATTTATTGCTGCTAGTTAAAGAATATTTTTTCTTATCATTTATCATTTAAATTCAAAACTTAATGATTTTACTTATTCGCAAACAAAGACGGAAGATTCTTTTGGTTTTAAGGTATTTCAAATTTCTTTTTGGTGGGTCATTTATTTTTTCTGTTTTTCTATATTTGATGCATCATGTTTCAGATATCTAAGGAATAGATATTATTTACAATAATTGAAAGTTTCTATGAAAAAATATATACTTATTTTGGGAATATTTTCTTTGTTGCTTTCCTGTAAGAAAGAAAAGGAATATTCTATTCGATCTTATAAGGAACATAAGGATGTATCGTCAGAAAAACCTTATAATTTCAATAAAGACTCTATTTTCGGAGTTTATCAGATTACAGATAAAGATTTTGCGATCTGTATTCCTGTTCAGTTTGATAATGAGGATCTGCCCTTTTCTCGTGAATACGGAGAATTTATTATAAAAGATTCGACTCCGTGGATTTATGGAAAAGATATGAAAGATTATAAATACTATGATACTCTTTTTGTAGAAAAATTGATATACAACAAAAGATTTGAAGATATTTTTAAAAATAAGATTAGTGAAAACTTTTATATATATGGAACAAAATCATTTCAGAAGTGCAAGGTAAAAAAAGTTGTTTTTAAATCCGGCGAATGCGATAATGATTATGTTGCTTACATTTTAGATGTAAATAAAAATATAACAGGTAACCCTCTGTTAGCCTCACGAGAAAAGATTCCTTTAATATATGGCAAAGATTATTCTACAATTAACAGGTTATTCAAAAAAATGATTTCAAAGGACAGAACGCATCTGGTACATGGTTCAGAAAAATATAAACCGGTCATCTTTGCTAATTATGGAAATTTATATTTTTCCTATTATGATGATTTTAAATGGTATATAAAAAATTCGAATTCCGAGTATCAGTTTCCTGATAGAAATGTTTTTGAGATAGACCCTAAAAACAAAGTTCATTTACTTTGGAGCTCGGAAATGGATCTCTTGGGTATATCATGTCTTTAATTTTTCGGCTATTTATTAAAATTTTTAACTTCCCAATATTAAATTTTCACTTATTTCAAAAAAATATAATACTGAAAATCAGATATTTAAATTCCAATGTTAACTCAATGTTAACTGAATGTGAAATTAATATGAATTATTTTGTATATCTTTGGTAAAGAGTTAGTAAAAAAGTTTAAGACAACATTTAAAACCAGAGAGTTATGAAAAATAAAATTCAGATATGCATTGCTTCTTTTTTTGTTTTCGGGATGATGACTGTGGTAAATATGGTTAAAGCACAGACTTCTACCAATAATACCATTCAGGAAGTTCAGCTTACCAAAAGTGATACGTTCAATGACATAAGGACCCGTTTAATGGATAATTTTGATTTTACGAATACCGATTATAAGCAAGGGATGGTAAATTCAATCGTTAAGTTTGATATTTCTAAAAAAGGAAAAATTATAAATGTTCACTCCAGTGGTGACTGCGAAAGCGTAAGTAAGGAAATCGAAACGGTATTAAGTGAACTTGATTATAAAGTAGATCGCAACAAACTTAATGATAATCTGGTGGCTTACACCTATGTAATGCCTGTAACGGTAGAAATTAACAACAGATAAAAAACATTCATAAAATTTTTATATATGGCCATGCAGATTTTGTATGGCTTTCTTTTTTTAAATAAATGCTGATAATTTAATTGAAATCGATGCTGTAATTCGTTTTCTTCAAAATCACCAAATCAGAACCATATGAAAATCTGAAGAAACTAAGCAAGGTAGATCTATAGTAAGTTTACAGCGGACAGCCAAAAAGTACTGTTAAAGTCTCAAGAATACGGTTTAGATTGAAGTTCTGATTGCACGTCCGTAAAATTAAAGGTTGCCGATGGACAACCTTTGATTTTATTTTTTAAATTCAGCGCGAAGGTCATTCAATCTTGTCTTCAGATCTTTCACCTGTGCAATTTTATCAAACGTAATATTATCGATTTCCCAGCCCGAACCGGAAGGATTGATGAGGTGTACGTTTTCGGTCCATTCAATCTTCGGGGAAACAGCTGTATTTTCAAATGTAACGATTGCATCGGCCGTTTTTACTTTAGGCTTCATATCTCTGGTACTGATCGATCTTATACGGTATGAAGTGTATGCTTCATACAGGCTGGTAAACACCGATCCTTCAAGAAGCATTGGCTTATCGTCTGGGTGCGCGCTTTTCTTAATGCGCTCGATATCCTGTTTGGACGCGCTTACAATTTCTTCGATTTCTTTTCGGATCTGGGGCGTGAACAGGTCCTGAGCGATCGGCTGATCATAGAGCGTTTCACTCGATTTACCGTATTGCTGGTAAAATTTTTCAAGCACTTTCGTTATTTCAGCATTAGGGCTTTGCGCCTGCAACCCTGAATCTTTTTTCTTACAGCTGAAAAGGAAAATAAAGAGACTTAGGTAAATAAATAATTTCTTCATGGTATATATTTGGATTTTAAAATTGTTTCACAATTAAACAGCTGCTGAATTATAAATCTTCGCCAAGCTTACATCTTCGTGGATCTTAAAAATAAATAGATCAAAAATCAATCTATGCTTATCTTTAAAATTAATATAATTACCAGTTCCGGAATGATCATCCTGCTGAACAGAAAGATATTCTTTCTGCCAAAAGTAAGTAAAATTCTGCACAGTATGAGATCGTAAAATAAATCTTTTTGAAATTATAAAAATGTATACATTTGAGAATAGTAAAAACAGCTGGGGATCCTATGGTCAGATATTGTCATAGCTCCTTCTCGGCGTTACGTTTCGGCAGTATAAAATCTGTCTGTCCGAGACAGAAATTCAAAAAAGTTAACTTAAATACCATTAAGCCATGAATTATGAATTAAGAGAAATGCTTCCCAAAGATGAAGACCGGGTCCTGGAAATTTTCCGCCAGGGCATCGATGGCGGAATGGCTACTTTTGAAACAGCAGTACCTTCGGATGAAGCCTGGGGTATGGATTACCTGAATGACTGCAGATGGGTGCTGGAAAATGAAGACAATAGGGTTGTAGGCTGGTGCGCCCTGAAATCCGTAAGCAAAAGGGAAAGCTACAGAGGAGTGGCAGAAGTAAGCATTTATTTTGATAAAGAGTATCAGAATAGGGGATTAGGTTCCGTCCTGCTCAAGAAAATGATTCTGGACAGCGAGGATCATGGTTTCTGGACGCTACAGATCAGTATTTTTCCGGAAAATAAACTGGCGTTGCAGGCTCTTCAGAAAAATGGGTTCCGCATTGTAGGAACACGGAAAAATATAGGAAAGCTTAATGGCAGGTGGAAAGACATGATCCTGCTAGAAAGAAGAAGCGAAACGGTATTCTGAAAATTCAGAAAAAATAATAAAGTTTCTTAAAAAATAAGAAGTATTTATACATAATGGTTTACTGGCATTGCTATTGCTGCAATTTTTCATGTAATTTGAAAATAATATATTATGAAGGTGCTGACTAGAATTTTAGGATTACTCGTTTTTGTTTTTTCCCTTGCCTATTACCAGGCAGCCCCGCTTCAGTGGGGTCATGGACCCGGGCATGGCCACGGACCTAAAAAACACCATTATCACAGACCGCACAGGCCGCATTACAAGAAGGTAAAATATCGCAGGCCGCCCGGACATTATTATAAAAGACCTTATTACAGGCCCGTAAGACACCGGTATTACTCGAGGCCTCACCGGGTATATTACAGCAGGCCTGTGGTGGTCGTAAGACACCGATAGGGACATTATCAGCACTGACAGTGGTTCAGTGCTTTTTATTTTCCTGAATTTACAGTGAGAAATAACATTGGCATTGGCATTGATTGATCTACACCAAACCAAAAATAAAATCATATGAAATCTTTACTTAAAATTTTCGGAGCCTTTGTTCTGGCGTATGCAACCAGTGCCTGCCATCCGCCGCCAAGACCTCCCAGGCCGCCGGAGCCACCCAAAAGACCTCGTGGTATGATGGAAAAAAACGTTGATGGCATTAAAGCGGACTTGATGTTTGAAAGAAAACCGATGATAAGAAGATCATAACCGATGAAAATCCCCGGAGAAAAAATTCTTCGGGGATTATTTTTAGCAGCTGAACAATCTTGTTTTTAAAACTGGTCTTAGCTTCGGTACTTATAATTTCATCTTCTTCGGATTGAGGAAAGTATTAAAAATCATCACTTCCGCTCCAAACCTGGAAGCAACTCTTTCCGCTATATTTTCCATTTCACTTTTGATGAAATCCTCACGAAGATCGTCAGAATCAAAAATGAGGAGAAGATTATAATTTTTGCCTTCTTCAATATAGTCGCTATGGACTTCCGAAAGCATATACTGATTCACATCCATCAGGTTTTCCGTCATTAAAACCAGGGTCTCATCCATATAATTTTCCCATTCTTCCAGACGGTTTTTCGTACAGTGAAAAGTTATACTTAATACGCTCATATTTTTATGAATTTTTAAGATTCTTTGAGTAAATTTTACCGCAAAAATCGGCAAATTTTTCGTAAATTAGCCCGTTATTAAAAAAGGGGAATAAATAATTTTCGGACGTATATTTAAAGGTCTGAATATCATTATAATAAATTTGTTTATGCAAAAAGAAGGAGAAAGACTGATTCCTATCAACATTGTTGATGAAATGAAGTCGTCTTATATCGATTATTCGATGTCGGTTATCGTATCAAGAGCGTTACCTGATGTAAGAGACGGCTTAAAACCCGTTCATAGAAGAGTGCTTTACGGTATGTATGGATTAGGGGTTTTTTCGAATAGAAAATATTTAAAATCTGCGAGAATTGTTGGAGACGTTTTGGGTAAGTATCACCCGCACGGAGATTCCTCTGTATATGATGCGATGGTAAGGATGGCCCAGGACTGGAGCCTTCGTTACCCTCAGGTAGACGGGCAGGGTAACTTCGGTTCTATGGACGGCGACCCGCCTGCTGCGATGCGTTACACCGAAGCAAGGCTGAAAAAGATCTCCGATGAGGTGCTTTCCGATCTCGACAAAGAAACAGTAGATTTTCAGAATAACTTCGACGACAGTTTACAGGAGCCAACAGTTTTGCCTTCTAAAATTCCAAACCTTTTGGTGAATGGGACTTCCGGGATCGCCGTAGGGATGGCGACAAACATGGCACCGCACAACCTTTCTGAATCGGTGGATGCCATCTGCGCTTATATCGACAACAAAGAAATCACCATCGATGAGCTGATGCAGCATATCATCGCTCCGGATTTCCCTACCGGCGGAATCATTTACGGTTACGACGGCGTAAGGGATGCTTTCCATACCGGAAGAGGAAGGGTCGTACTGCGGGCTAAAGTGGCTTTTGAAGAAATCGGAAACCGCAATGCCATTATCGTTAATGAAGTTCCTTATCAGGTTAATAAGGCGGAAATGATCGCCCGGACGGCTGATCTGGTAAAAGAGGAAAAAATCCCGGGAATTTATGAAATCAGGGATGAATCTGACCGTCGTGGTCTGCGTATCGTATATGAACTGAAAAATGATGCCATTCCTAATGTAGTCCTGAACTTACTATATAAATATACATCACTTCAGACTTCTTTCAGTGTAAACAACATTGCTTTGGTTCACGGAAGACCGGAGCAGCTGAACCTGAAAGATATCATCCATCACTTTGTGGAGCACAGGCATGAAGTGATTGTCAGAAGAACGAAGTTTGAACTTAGAAAAGCGAAAGAGAGGGCCCATATTCTGGAAGGATTCATGAAAGTAATCGGATCCCAGGATGCTCTGGATAGGGCAATTTCCATCATCCGCCACTCTTCCAATCCGCAGGCCGCAAAAGAAGGACTGATCGAAGCGTTTGAACTTTCAGAACTTCAGGCGCAGGCTATTCTTGATCTTCGTCTGGCCCGTCTTACCGGAATGGAGCTTGATAAGATCCGTGATGAATACGATGCGATTATGAAAGAGATCGCTGATTTGGAAGATATTCTTGCAAATGAGCCGAGAAGATTCCAGATCATCAAAGATGAATTAATTGAGGTAAAAGAAAAATACGGAGATGAAAGGAGAACGGAGATCGATTATTCAGGCGGTGAAATGTCTATTGAAGATATCATCCCGAACGAATCGGTGGTACTTACGATTTCCCATGCCGGATATATCAAGAGAACTTCGCTTTCCGAATATAAGATCCAGAGCAGGGGCGGGGTAGGGAACAAAGCGGCTACAACGAGAGACGCCGATTTCCTGGAGTACATCGTATCGGCCACCAACCACCAGTACATGCTGTTCTTTACCGAAAAGGGAAGATGTTACTGGCTGAGGGTATTTGAAATTCCTGAAGGCTCCAAAACGGCAAAAGGAAGAGCTGTGCAAAACTTAATCAATATTGAACCGGACGATAAAATCAAAGCATACATCAGAACGAACAACCTGAAGGACTCCGAGTATGTGAACCAGATGAGCGTCGTAATGGTCACCAAAAACGGAACCATTAAGAAAACGTCTCTCGAAGCGTATTCTAGACCACGGGTAAATGGGGTGAATGCCATCGAAATCCGGGACAATGACCAGTTGTTGGGTGCTTACCTTACCAACGGAAGTTCACAGATCATGATCGCTACCAAAAACGGTAAATGTATTCGTTTCCCGGAAGAAAAAGTAAGGGAAGTGGGCAGAGGATCTATCGGGGTTCGGGGTATTGCCATGGAAGATGATGATGAAGCGATCGGAATGATCGTGGTAAATGATGTGGAGAAAGAAACGGTTCTGGTCGTATCCGAAAAAGGATACGGAAAAAGAACAGCCGTTGAAGACTACCGGATTACTAACAGAGGCGGAAAAGGAGTAATCACCCTAAATATAACCGAAAAAACCGGAAGCCTTATCGCGATCCAGAATGTAACCGATGAAGACGGACTGATGATCATTAATAAATCCGGTGTTGCCATCCGTATGAATATGGATGAAATGAGGGTAATGGGTAGAAATACACAGGGCGTACGACTGATCAATCTTAAGAAAAATGACGAAATTGCAGCGATTGCAAAAGTAGAAATGGATAAGGATGTAGAAGAGGAAATAACTGGTGAAGAAGGAGCTGAAGATACGAATGAAGAAGGGGCAGTGGTAGTTGCAGAACTTTTCCCTGATGAAAATGCCGGTGTACAGGAAAATCAGCAGGACACTAATGCGGAAACAGAAAGCCCTGATTCTGAAGAAGAATAACGTAAAACGAATATCAATTAATTTAAAATAGTGATTATGAAAAAGCTGATTTTAGGTATGGCTTTCGTAGCATCTGCCTTTGTTTTCGGACAGAAAGATGATGTTAACGCTAAGCTGCAGGAAGCCAATAAAGCTGCAATGGATGCATACAATGCGAAAAATTACGCAGTGGCAGCTCCTAAATTTATGGATGTTTATAACCTCCTTAAAACAAGCGGACAGGATAATAAAGTATATATGTATTACTCAGGATTGAATTACGCTTTGGCGAACGATATTCCTCAGGCTACAAAAATATATACAGACCTGATCAATTCCGGATATACCGGTGTTGAAACCACGTATACCGCAAAAGATAATAAGACTGGACAGGTATCAAGCTATGATAAAAATACCTGGGAACTGTTGAAGAAAACCTCTTCGAAAGATTATTCGGATTTTAAAACCGAGCAGTCTCCAAGTGTTGAGCAGGATTTGTATGAAACATTGTCAACCCTATTAATCAATGCTAAAAAGAATGACGAAGCTTTGGCTCTTATCGAAAAAGGATTGGCAAAATTCCCGAATAGTGCTAAGCTGAAAGAATATCAGGGAAGCGCGCTTTACGCATCAGGTAATACGGACAAATTCATGCAGAATCTGAAAGAACAGTTGGCTAAAAATCCTAATGATGCTACCAATTGGTATAACTTAGGCGTGCTTCAGTCAAAAAATCCGGCAACATCAAGTGAAGCAATGACTTCTTTCCAGAAAGCAATCGATCTGAAGCCTGATTTTGCAAATGCTTACCAAAACCTCGTATACACCGCTATCGGTGATGATGAAAAAGCCGTAACCGAAATCAATGCTTTAAGAAAAACAAAACCGGACGATGCTACCAAATTAATTGAGGCCAGAAAGGAAAGATTCAACAAAGCAATTCCTTATGCTGAAAAATGGTATCAGGCAATGCCGAATGACATCAATGCCGTTCAGACTTTGAAGGATATGTATAACACCACAAGGAATACGGCTAAATTCAATGAAATGAAAGCTAAAGAAGCTGAACTTCAGGCAAAGCAGCCAGCTAAATAATTTTGGAATACCTAAAAGTATATCTTAAGAACCGGAGCAGCAATGTTCCGGTTTTTTATTTAGGTTCAAGAAGATTTAAGGTTTACTCAGAAAAATTTGGATGTAAGCTTTGATCAATTTAAGAACCTGATATTTCATAAAATTCTATAGTAATTGATCTTTGGAAAAGTTTTATACTGAGTCCTTTAAAGCAGATTGATAAGACTCCAAAATAGCCAGTAATAAAAATCTTCGCATTCTCCGTATTCAAAGTTTTACACAATAAATTGTGTCTTACAGATTACAAATCTTTGTCAAAATTCATATCACTCTGCGGTCTTCTATAAGCAAACGGTTTGGTGAAACTTAAAACCGATAGCATTCAAAAAAATCTTTGCGAGCTTCGTATTAAATTGCAGAAGGATTGAAGCAGATCTTCTGCAAAGCTAATCTTGACCTATGGATAATTTTTTCAGCAATTATCTGAAGCCTAATCTGCTCGGTCATTAATCTGTTCAATTAATATATTAACATCAAAAAAACCGGAAATTTTCCGGATGAATCCGCGGAATTCAATATTAAAATTCTTTCCAATTCCGTATCTTTGGGGAAAATTATTACAAAAATGATCGAGTGGAAAACCGCCAAAGAATACGAGGATATTACATATAAAAAATGTAACGGCGTAGCGAGAATCGCTTTCAACAGACCGGAAATCCGTAATGCGTTCAGACCCAAGACAACTTCCGAATTATATGATGCTTTTTACGATGCCTATGAAGATCCTTCCATTGGCGTAGTGCTTCTTTCAGGAGAAGGGCCAAGCCCTAAGGATGGAGGTTGGGCATTCTGCAGCGGGGGAGACCAGAAAGCCAGAGGGCATCAGGGATACGTAGGAGAGGACGGAAGACACCGTCTGAATATTCTTGAAGTTCAGCGTCTGATCCGTTTTATGCCGAAAGTTGTGATCGCGGTAGTACCGGGATGGGCCGTAGGCGGAGGACATTCGCTTCATGTGGTTTGCGATTTAACATTAGCCAGTGAAGAGCATGCCATCTTCAAGCAGACGGATGCTGATGTAACCAGTTTCGACGGGGGGTACGGTTCAGCTTATCTGGCGAAAATGGTCGGACAGAAAAAAGCCCGTGAGATTTTCTTTTTAGGCCGGAATTACTCCGCTCAGGAAGCTTTTGAAATGGGAATGGTGAATAAAGTGGTTCCGCATGCCGAACTGGAAGATACCGCTTATGATTGGGCCCAGGAAATCCTTGCCAAATCCCCGACTTCGATCAGGATGCTGAAATTCGCTATGAACCTTACCGACGACGGAATGGTGGGCCAGCAGGTTTTTGCAGGGGAAGCTACACGTCTTGCTTACATGACGGAAGAAGCCAAAGAAGGAAGAAATGCATTCCTGGAAAAAAGAAAGCCGAACTTCGGGGAAGATCAATGGATATCGTAAAAATATAAGTAATGAGCAATCGGTAATGAGCAATTTTATTACCGATTACTCATTGCCCATTACTCATAAACTATGACAGATTGGATAAAAGCCGCAAGGCTTAGAACATTGCCGCTTTCCTTAAGCGGAATTATCATGGGATCTTTTATTGCCCGGTGGAGACTTTATAATGAGGGAGGAACCTGGGATTGGAAGATCTTCGCTCTCGCCCTGGTCGTAACTTTACTTTATCAGGTACTTTCCAACTATGCCAATGATTACGGTGACGGAATCAAAGGGACGGATACCAAAAGAGCAACCGAAGCAGAGGCAAGAGCCGTAGCTTCCGGACGGATTACTGCCAAACAAATGAAAAATGCGGTAATCTTATTTTCCGTATTGTCTTTCGTAGCGACCGTTGCGCTCTTATATCTCGCATTTGTACCGGATTATATGAATGAATTTTATATTTTCATCGGTTTAGGGATTGCCTGTATTTTAGCGGCGATCGGTTATACGGTAGGAAAAAAGCCTTATGGTTACATGGGATTGGGGGATATTTTCGTATTCGTCTTCTTCGGACTGGTTTCCGTTTGCGGAAGTTATTTCCTGTTCACGAAATCGTTCAGCTGGGATATGTTGCTGCCGGGAGCAGCCATTGGCATGATGAGCATGGCGGTACTGAATCTCAATAACATGCGGGATATCGAAAGCGATAAGTTATCCGGAAAAAACAGCTTTGCCCTTAGGATCGGCTTTAAAAAAGCTATGATTTACGAAATGGTGCTGCTTAATCTTCCTCTGATTTTCATTCTGATGTTCTTAGGAGTAAACGGATTTTTTCAGACGCAGAATTACTACGTGTTTATTGTGATGATCCTGATGCTCCCTTTAATGCGGATCAGAAGAAACATTATGACCGTAAAGAACCCAAGAGAACTTGATCCGTTTCTGAAGCAGGTGGGTGTAATGACTCTGATGATCGCTGTTCTTACGGCTGCCGGACTTAATCTGTTTCATTAAAATACAAAATACTCACGCTGCAGGATGAGAAATAAAATCGATAAAATTGCTTCTTACTTATCAGTAATGGCATTTGCGGGATTTTTCTTCATCTTAATAAAAGAGCTGTTGTTAGGAGGGCTTTTGTTATCAGAAATTGCAGTAACGCCTGTTGTTTTAGCACTAATTCTAACGGTTGACCTGGTTATTTCTTGCCTGATAATAAGACAAAAGATGAACTCAAATATTTTTATTCTTGTCTTTCAGTGCCTGACCATCGCATTTTGTTTGTACTTGATTTACTATTACAACAGCGGGATGCCGGTAAAAGTCGAACAAGTTATAACTCCATAAACTTTAAAATCAATTAAAAATGAAAATACAATACCTGGGACAAAACTGTTTTTTGTTCATCTACAAAGACAAAACGATCTTATCCGATCCTTTTTACAAATACCAAAAAGCCGAATCCGGATTTGATATTGCGGCACAGAAAATCGATTATATTTTATTAACGCATGCGCACGGAGACCATATTGCCGATGTGGAAGAAGTCCTGCAGCACCATCCTGAGGCAACCATTATTGCCGTTCCGGAAATCTGCGGGTATTTCAAGAATGCAAAAAATAAGGACGATGTGAATTTAGGGGGTTCGGCAAAAATCGAAGATCTCAAAATTTCCATGGTTCCGGCTCACCATACGAGCTCTTTCCCGGACGGAAGCTACGGCGGTGTTCCCGTAGGATATATTTTCAGGCTTCCTGAAGGCAGAAACCTGTATATGGCAGGAGATACCGGTGTAATGGCGGATATGGAGCTATTCCCGAGATTATACGGCAATTTGGACCTTTCGATCCTTCCAGTGGGAAGCCACTACACGATGGGTCCGGAAGAAGCGGCATTTGCAGCCACGGAATTATTAAAGACACCGAAAGTAATCGGATGCCATTTTGATACGTTCCCTGCGATTGAGATTAACCATGAAAGTGCAGTGAAGCATTTTGCAGACAAAAACGTAGAACTGGTTTTACCGAAATTGGGTGAGGAGTTCGAATTTTAAATAAATGTTGAAGGGTAATTTGAAAATGGAAATGCTGAAAGATTTAAAAACAAAAAAAGATAATTCTCAAATTACCTCTCTTCACTTAAAACCAAAAAAAAATGGCAAGCTACCTAAATCACACCGCTACGACCAATTACCTTTGCTGCGTTCCCACCCTGGAGGATTCTCAGGAGCTGGTTGTTTAGGACTTGCCGTGGCAAAGGTAGGAATATTTTACAAAACTCAAAACATTATTAAAGAAAATTAACTGAAAAAACAGGCTGTTGACGGTAGTTTGCTGAAATTCAGCCTGATAATTTTTCAAAAATTTTCTAAAAATTTAGATATGACGAAAAGCACTTCCACATTAGGAATTTTACTGTTTGGCGCTACGATGATCGTTTTTTTCGTGGTGTATTACTTCTTCTCAGGAGTTAATTATTTTGATATTTCGCTGAAAGCCAATGCTTTCGTTTTGCCGATTATTTATGCCGGAACTGCATTCTGGTCGGTAAAATCCTATTGGAGCAGCCACCGGGTGGTAAGTTTTAAAGATGCTTTCAAAAGGGCATTTGTCCCGATGTTTATCGGGGGAGCCCTGTCCATTTTCAGCGTTTATTTATTCCTGAATTTTGCAGACACCGATGCCAAAAAGCTGCTTAATTATCAGTATGTAACCCGCCAGAAAGCGGAAATGGATAAAGAATACCAGTCTGCCAGAAAGATTTTGAAGCATCAAAAAGATATCAATGAACTGGATCAGAAGTACAGAGAAAGGCTTCCGAGTTTTGCTCCGGATGCCGTAAAAGGAAAAGATATGCTTACGGCAAGTCATTTTTCAGGATATTTTGCAGCAATACTTATATTTTACGTAGTTTTGTCATTGTTTTTCGGAGCGTTTTTCAGAACAAAAACGATCTATCAGGAAGAGCATAATCAAGAATAATTTTTATTAAAAATTAAATGAATTTATCTATAGTTATTCCGTTACTGAACGAAGAGGCTTCTTTAGAGGAACTTTTTTCCAGGATTGATAACGTGTGCCGGTTAAACGGCTTGTCTTATGAAGTATGGTTTGTCGATGACGGGAGTACGGATTTATCGTGGAGTATCATTGAGAACCTGAAAGTTCAGCACCCTCAGATTCACGGAATTAAATTTTCCAAGAATTACGGGAAATCCCAGGCGCTTCACGCCGCTTTTGAACGCACGAACGGCGATGTTATCATCACGATGGATGCTGATTTGCAGGATTTTCCGGAAGAAATCCCGGAATTGTATGCTATGGTTATCAATGAGAATTATGACATTGTTTCCGGCTGGAAAAAGAAACGTTTCGATAATGTGATGACGAAAAACGTACCTTCCAAGCTATTCAATGCAGCGGCAAGAAAGGTTTCAGGTGTTTACCTGCACGATTTCAACTGCGGATTGAAAGCTTATAAAAGACAGGTGGTAAAATCGATTGATGTCTATGGTGATATGCACCGGTACATTCCGGTTTTGGCTGCCAATGCGGGTTTCAGAAGAATTACGGAAAAAGAGGTTCAGCACCAGGCACGGCCTTACGGAACTTCAAAGTTTGGTACCGAAAGATTCATCCGGGGCTTTCTGGATCTGGTTACCCTTTGGTTTGTCAGCCGTTTCGGAGGAAGGCCGATGCACTTTTTCGGAGCCGTAGGAACCCTGATGTTTATTGTCGGTTTTCTTTCGGCACTCTGGCTGGGCCTTTCCAAGCTTATTGATGTCGCTAGGGGAATATACGGACATCTGATTACCAACAACCCATGGTTTTTCATTGCTTTAACGATGATGATTATGGGAACCCTGCTTTTCGTAGCCGGATTTTTAGGAGAAATGATTATCAGAACCAACCGGGAGCACAAGAATTACAATATTGATGAAGTAATTTAATAATATTTAGCTATGAAGATCAGAATTAAAAATTTTGGGCCTATAAAAGAAGGATTGCTTGAAAATGAGGGATGGATTAAAATTTCTAAGAATACAATTTTTATAGGTGATCAAGGATCCGGTAAAAGTACAATAGCTAAATTAATTTCTACATTTATGTGGATTGAAAAGGCTCTGACCAGAGGTGACTTTAATGAGGAATGGTTGGAAAAAAAATATAGATTCAGAAAAGATTTTTTAACTTATCATAGATTAGAAAATTATATTTCTGCGCATGAGGAAACGGTTATTGACTATATTGGTGAAGCTTATCATTTTAAATTTGAAAAAGATATTTTAAAAATTGTTTTTAGATTAAACACTAGCTACCAGCTTCCACAAATTATGTATGTTCCAGCCGAAAGAAATTTTATTTCTTATGTCAGAACAGCCAAGGAACTTAAGCTTGCTTCAGATGCTTTGAACGAATTCCTGACAGAGTTTGATCATGCTAAAAAGACTATCAATAATGCGCTCAATTTTCCAATTAATAATCTTTTAGTAAGCTATGATGAATATTTAGATGTTGTAAATCTAATTGGAAAAGATTACAAAATACTTCTTTCAGAATCTTCTAGTGGATTTCAATCATCGGTTCCACTTTTTATGGTTTCAAATTATTTGAGTCAGAGTGTAAAATTCAGATCTGGGGAATCAAATCGTATGAATAACGATCAGCAGTATAGATTTCGTCAAAATGTGGAGGCAATATCTAAAGATAAAAACCTTACTGATGAGCAAAAAAGATTAGCAATATCCGCACTATCTGCGAAATTTAATAAAGAAGTTTTTTTTAATATTGTTGAAGAACCTGAACAGAATTTATTTCCTTCCTCTCAACTTGAAATTATTAAAAGTCTTATATCTATTAATAATAAGATTCCGGGTAATAAGCTTATCATTACATCTCATAGTCCGTATTTAATAAGTTTTCTAGGAATTATGATTGAAGCCTATAATCTTTTTAACAAAGCTAAGAAAAATGAAAACAAACAGGTTTTAAATGATTTAGATAATCTATTAACTGTTGATCTGCTAATTAATCCCGATCAAATCTCAATTTATGAAATGAATGAAGAGGATGGGACTTTGAGATTGCTCCCTAATTTTGAAGGAATTCCATCAGATGATAATTTTTTGAATAAAGGATTGAAAAAAAGTAATGAAATTTTTGATAAATTGTTAGAATTGGAAGAACAATTATGATAAATTTTTTTGAAGAAAAGTTTATACAGGTTCCAAAGAATAAAAAGAATTTCGGATTATATGACAATGAAGACGGAACTCCTGTATATATAATTGAAAACAATAAAGAGATCTGGCAGGCAGAAGTTATAAATGATCGAGGAAATAATGGGGAAGGTTATGATATTATGTTTATAGCTATTGATAAATGTGTTATTCAGGATCATGAATTTAAAGGAAGAGGAAGATGTGAAGGAATGTTGACTACTGATAAACATTTATATTTGGTAGAATTAAAAGATAAAAAAAGTTTGAATAGTGGTGAGATGCTTGGTCAGCTTGTAAGTACAATTAATTTTTTAAAAGAATTTCATCCTGAACAACTGAAATTGTTTGTCCATAAAAAAGTATTTGGTTGTAATAACAGAAAGAAAGGAAAATTTGTTGTAATTGATAATGAATTTAAAAAATCTTTTCAGCAAGAACATGGTTTTAGAATCGATATGCAAACCAATATTGTTATAGTTTAGTCGATATGAAAAAAATATTTTATATATTATTTTTAGTTGCTCTGGTTTCCTGCGGAAAAGTTTCTCAAAAAGGAAATATCGAGCGGAAAGATGTGGATGTGCCGGAATTTGTAAACCTCGATCTGGAAGGGAAATTCCGGGTGTTTTATGCAAGAGGGAATAAGAACTTCGTGGAAATAGAAACCTATCCAAATGTTGCGGATAATTTGGATGTTGAAGTGGATGATAAAACGTTAACCATCAAAGAAAAACGTGGAACAAAAAGCGTGGATTTTTATAATGTCACGATTTACTCGAAATACAATCTGGAAAAAGTGGCCATTTCCGACTCAGTAGAGATGAACATTTCCAGTGAAATTAAGACCGATAATTTTAGGCTTAATTTAAAGAATTTCGCTACTTTTATGGGTTCGGTAAATACAAGAAGGGCAGAAGTGGAAATGCTGAACCGCAGCAGAGCCAACTTTCTCGGACAGACCAAAGACGCGGTGATCAAAATCGCCGACACGGCAAGCCTGATCGCCCCTTACTGGAAAATCGAAAACCTGAAGATCGATTCCAAAAACGGAAATTATGCAGAAGTAAACGTAAAAGATTCCCTGAAAGGACATGTTCAGAATACCGCAAAATTTATCTATTATAATGATCCGATCCGGGCGTTTAAAATAGATAAAGATACCAGGGTGGAGAATAAAAAATTAGAGTAAATCAGAAATTGGAAGAGAAAAAATTATACGCCGAATATCCATTATATGCAATTGATCCGATGGATCATGTAAGGCTTCGTCCTAAAATGTATTTTGAAGATTGTTTTAAGGAGAACAATTTGAATTCTCTCGTGTCTGGAGCTCTTTGTCATGCAGTCGATGAATATTTTGATAATAAATGTGGCGAAATAGTTATTAATGCTCAGTTCAATTCATTGTATATAAAATATGATGCCGGAATGTCTCTGGAAGAATCTTACGATCTCACTAAAGCCGAATGCATTATGACAAAAATCGGAGCATGCAGCAACGAAAAAAAACATCTTGAGGTCGGCGATGAATTTTGCCGTGTCGGAATGACAGTTATTAATGCTGTTTCTGATCGTTGCGAATTAAAAACCGTCTGTAATAAAAAATCCGGGCATTTTATTTTTGAATATGGAAAGACTGTTTTTAGAGAAATTACAGAAACTGATTCATCCGAAGATTTTACAACCATCAGTTTTGAGATCAACGGGGAAATTTTTGGCGATTCTATTTTTGATCAGAATGACCTTCAGTTAAAAATCATTGAGTTAAAAAAAAGATTGCCGGATTTAAAAATTGAACTTTTAAATTAAATAAAAACAAATAAGGCTTGAACAGTGTTGGAAAACTTTAACCTTCACCAACCACCCATCATCCTGCAAATAAACTGTACAAAATACAAATATGACAACATTAGAAAAAGCAAAACTCTGGTTGCACGAATCATTTGATGAAGAAACAAGAAGTGCGGTACAATTATTAATTGACGGCAATTCGCCGGATCTGGAAGACTCTTTTTACCGGCCGCTGGAATTCGGAACCGGAGGAATGAGAGGAATCATGGGCGTAGGAACCAACCGTTTAAATAAATACACGTTAGGGCAGGCCACACAGGGACTTGCGAACTACATGTTAAAGCAGTTTCAAGGGGAAGAAATTAAAGTGGCCATTGCATATGACGTAAGAAACAACTCAAGGGAATTCGGAAAACTGGTAGCCGATGTACTGACAGCCAATGGAATTAAAGTATTGCTTTTCAAAGACCACCGTCCGACTCCGGAATTGTCTTTCACGGTAAGAAACAGAAACTGTCATGGAGGAATCGTATTGACCGCCTCCCACAATCCGCCGGAGTACAACGGATATAAAGTATACTGGAATGACGGCGCGCAGATCGTTCCGCCGCATGACGAAGCGATTATTGCCGAAGTACTTTCCGTACAGTTCGACAAAATAAAATTCAACGGAAATGATGACCTGATCGAGTGGATCGGAGAGGAGCAGGATGACGTGTATATCGACGCTTGTATCGAAAATTCCACCTATCAGAATGTCGGAAAGGAAAATTTAAATATTGTTTTTACTTCCATCCACGGGACAACCTACACCACCGTTCCTAAAGCGTTGGAAAAAGCAGGTTTCAAAAAAATTGACCTGGTAAAGGAGCAGATGATCCCAAGCGGAAATTTCCCGACCGTTGATTCTCCAAACCCTGAGGAACCGGCAGCCCTTGAAATGGCGATGGATCTTGCCAAAATCACCAATGCCGATATCGTTATCGGAACGGACCCGGATGGAGACCGATTGGGAATTGCCGTAAGAAACCTGGACGGTGAAATCGAATTGTTAAACGGAAACCAGACCAACACGATCCTGACGTATTATATCCTGAACGAATGGAGAAAGCAGGACAGGATTACCGGAAAAGAGTTTATCGGTTCCACGATTGTAACGTCCGATATTTTCTTTGATATTGCCCAGAAATTCGGTGTTCAGTGCAAAGTGGGATTGACAGGATTTAAATGGATCGGAAAAATGATCCGTGATGTGGAAGGAAAAGAAAAGTTCATCTGCGGAGGAGAAGAAAGCTTCGGATTCATGACCGGGGACTTCGTTCGCGATAAAGATTCTTGCGGAAGTATCGTTCTTGCCTGTGAGATCGCGGCATGGTGCAAAGCCAACGGAAGAACCATGTACGAATACCTGATCGAAATTTACCAGGAAACAGGCATGTATTATGAAGGGCTGGTTAATCTGGTAAGAAAAGGAAGAGACGGGGCGGAAGAAATCCAGAATATGATGAAAAATTTCCGCGAAAACCCGCCGAAGCAGTTGGCAGGTTCCCCGGTAGAAGAAGTAAAGGATTTCAAGGAGCAGACGAATTTTATCGTTTCCAAAAATGAAAAACAGGTAATGAATGACATTCCAAAATCGAATGTGCTGATTTATTACACGCAGGACGGAACGAAAGTCTGTGTAAGACCTTCGGGAACGGAGCCTAAAATCAAGTTCTATATTTCGGTGAAAGATGCTGTTACTTCTGCATCAGATTTCAGAGACAAGCAGAAATCATTGGAAGAGAAAATCAACCAGGTAAGAAATGACCTGCAGTTAGCATAAATAAATCAACGATGTATTGGTTTGGCAATATACCAATGATTGCCAAACTACTACATCGTTACATTAATAATATTAAAATAAAAGTAAAAGTGAAAGTTTCAAAATTAGCGGCGAACCTGATAGGTTCTGAAATCGTAAAAATTGGTAATGAAGTAAATGATTTAAAAGCAAAAGGAGCGGAGATTGCCAATCTTACGATTGGGGATTTAAATTCTAATATTTATCCTATTCCTGCTCAGCTGAAGGAGGAAATTCAGAAAGCTTATCAGAATAATCTGACAAATTATCCGCCTGCGAACGGACTTTTATCTTTAAGAAAAGAAGTTTCCAAAGATTTAAAAACAAGATGGAACCTGGATTATTCTCCGAATGACATCCTGATCACGGCCGGTTCGAGACCTTTGATCTATGCCGTATACAAAACCATCGTTGATGAAGGGGATAAAGTAGTATATCCGATCCCGTCTTGGAACAACAACCACTATGCATACCTTACGTCTGCTGATGCGATCGAGGTAAAAACAACCCCTGAAAATAATTTTCTTCCTACAGCTGACGACCTGAGACCGCATTTATCAGGAGCGGTTCTGGTAGCGCTTTGTTCGCCACTGAATCCTACGGGAACAATGTTTACCAGAGAGCAGCTTTCTGAAATCTGTGAACTGATTCTGGAAGAAAACAAAAAGAGAAGCGAAGACGAAAAACCGTTGTACCTGATGTACGATCAGATCTATTCCAACCTTACTTTTGGGGCGGAGCACGTAGATCCGGTTTCCCTGTTCCCTGAAATGAAAGAATATACAGTGTATATCGACGGTATTTCCAAGTGCCTTGCCGCAACGGGAGTTCGTGTAGGCTGGGGATTCGGTCCGGCTCATATTCTTGATAAAATGAAAGCGCTGTTGACACACGTTGGAGCCTGGGCACCAAAACCTGAACAGGAAGCAACAGCAAAATATTACGAAAACCCGGAAGAGGTAAATGCTTTCGTTGAGGATTTCAAAGGAAAACTGGAAAACAGCCTGAAAGTTCTTCACGGAGGAATCCAAGATTTGAAAGGAAGAGGTCTTTCTGTTGACAGTATCGAGCCGATGGGAGCACTTTACCTGACTATTAAATTGGATTATATCGGCAAAGCTAAGCCGGACGGAATGGTGATCGAAAACTCTTCCGATTTGGTATTCTATCTGATCAATGAAGCAGGCGTTGCTTTGGTTCCTTTCTCTGCATTCGGAGAAGAAAAATCCGAACCTTGGTTCAGAGCTTCTGTAGGAGGATTGGCCACTGAAGAAATTTCAGCCATGATGCCGAAGCTGGAAAATGCTTTAAACGCTTTAAAATAAGATTTATAATATACTAATTTAGCAGTGTAGCAGTTTACCAATTGTTACACTGTTATATTTTTAAATTGTTACATTGAAATATGAAAATCATCGCAGTGATACCCGCACGTTACGAAGCCAGCCGTTTTCCGGCTAAGCTGATGCAGTTGTTGGGAGAGAAGACCGTTATTACGACAACCTATCAGAATGTAGTGGAAACCGGTTTGTTTGATGAAGTTTTTGTGGCGACCGATTCAGAAATTATTTTTGATGAAATTATAAAAAACGGAGGAAAAGCGGTGATGACCGGGCAGCATGAAACAGGAAGCGACCGTATTGCAGAAGCCGTACAGAATATTGATTGTGACATTGTCATCAATGTTCAGGGAGACGAACCGTTTTTAAAATTAGAACCTTTGCAACAGCTTATTGAAGTTTTCCGCCACGACGAAAACCAGGAAATTTCATTGGCTTCCCTAAAAATAAAACTTCACGAAAAGGAAGAGATCGAAAACCCGAATAATGTAAAAGTGATCACCGACAACAGCGGTTTCGCATTATATTTCAGCCGTTCCGTTATCCCTTTTCACCGGGAAATTTCCTACGATGTCGATTACTTTAAGCATATTGGTGTTTATGCTTTCAGGAAACATGCGCTGATCCAGTTTTCAAAACTGGAAATGAAGCCTCTGGAAATTTCCGAAAAGATCGAATGCATCCGTTACCTGGAATACGGCATGAAAATCAAGATGATAGAAACCAATTTCGTCGGCGTTGGAATCGATACCCCGGAAGATCTTGAAAAAGCGAGAAAATTAATTTAAAAATTTGATGTTCGTGTAATATTTCAAATTGTTACACTTTCAGATTTTCAAATTAAAAAAGCCTTATATTTGAATTTATAAAAAGTATTAATGAAGAAATTATTGTTAGCATTTATTCTGGTATGCTCCCAATTATGTTTGGCTCAGACGGCAAAGGAAATTATTGATAAAAATATCGAACTTTCCGGAGGACTCACCAATTGGAAACTGCTGAATTCCGTATTGCTTCAGGGAAAAGTAATTCTGGGAGTAAAGGATGAATACCCGATAAAAATCTATCAGCAACGCCCGAATCTTACCAAAACCGTGATTACCATCGGCGGAAAAGATACGGCCATTGAAGGCTACGACGGATCCAAAGGCTATGCGATGAATTATGCGACTAATAAAGTTCAGGAATACGCAGAGTATGTTCCGGAAAGCTTTGATAATGATTTTATCGATTGGGAGAACAAAGGTTTTGAGGCAAAATATCTGGGAAAGGAAAAAATAGGAAATATTTACTGCCATAAAGTGGAACTGACGAAAAATGTCAATAAAAACATCTATTATTTTGATACCAGAAGCTATATGCTGCTGAAAGAAGTAAAAAAAGATGAAACGCTGGTGTATTCTGATTATAAAAAAATCGGAAACCTGTCAATGCCATTCAGGATTGAGTCTTCCAGTACGAAAAAAGACGGCGATTACGTGATGCTGATCAACAGGATCGACATTAATAAAGTATTTCCGGCCAATACCTTCAAATTTTAATCAAAAAGAATTAAATTTAAATTATGAAAAAATTGTTTTTAATGTTTCTTTCGGTGGTTGCTTTTTTCAACAGCTGTGCCCAGAAGAAAAGCGATGCATCCAAAGCCAAAACCAATGAACTTATGGGAAAATCAATATACGATTTTAAAGTTGACGCCCTCGAAGAAGGAAAGCAGATCAATTTTGCCGATTTCAAAGGAAAAAAAATCCTTATCGTAAATACCGCCTCGGAATGCGGATTTACGCCTCAGTATGCCGATCTTGAGAAAGTTTCGGAAGAATACAAAGATAAATTGGTTGTAGTAGGTTTCCCTGCAAACAACTTTGGAGGACAGGAACCCGGATCAAACAAAGAAATCGGGGCTTTCTGCCAGAAAAACTATGGGGTGACTTTCCCAATGGCAGCCAAAGTTTCCGTGAAAGGCAGCGATACGGCTCCGATTTTTAAATACTTAACTGAAAAAGAACTGAATGGCGTAAAAAATACCACCATCCTTTGGAACTTCACCAAGTTTTTAATTGACGAGAACGGGAAGCTGATCGATTCTTTCGTAAGCACCACCAAACCTACGGATGAAGCGATTACGAAGTATCTGAAATAAATAATAAAGAATATTGTTATAAAGTGGATTTTTTATCCACTTTTTTAATTTTGAAACCATGAAAAAACTAGTAATCATTCTTATTTTATTCCTCGCCAACAAGGCATTTTCGCAGGATTCTTATTTCTTAGGAAAAACAAATTATTGTACACCGCAGAATGCCAGTTCGAAAAAAAGTTTTGAAACAGCATTCCTCGCATTGAATTATCCGAAATATTATGGTGGAATAACTAATTTATTGCTGAAAGTAGCCAGTGAAGATCCGAAATACTGCGATGCCTATTTTATGGCAGGATATTTTTTAAGATTACAGGATATGCATAAAGAAGCTTTGGCTGCCTACTACCTGGCTGATAGCCTGGCTCAGAATAAAGCACCGATCTTCAAACAAAACCTGGCGATACAGTTTATGAGATTCGGGAAAGTGGAAGAAGCCCGGAAAAAATATGTTGAAATGGTGAAATACTTTCCGGAAAATCCTGAAGGATATTACGGGATCGGAAATACATCTGTTGTTATTGGAGATTATGAAGAAGGATTAAAAAACTTGAAGCGGGCAGAAGATCTGTATAAAGTTTCCGGCAAAGTAAAAGATGACGTCATTTACATGTACGGAATGTTATACACCCTGAAGGAAAACTATGAAACTGCTTTACCTTATCTGGAGGATGCTTATTCCGCTTATAAAAAAGATGATGGCTTTCTTTCCCTGTATGCACTGGCATTAATCAAAGTAGGAAAAAATAAAAATGACGAAAAGCTTATTAAAAAAGCACGGAATACCTACGATAAAATAAAGGATAAGGTAATTGCCGATGAAATCAGAAAAAAGCTGAATTCCGAATTCAGTTAAATTTATCTGTTTAAACGCTGTTCATTAAAGAGCAACGTTTAATTGATAATCTTATCCTGTTCACAATTCACCATTGATTATTAATCATTGCTCTTTTCCGCAAAACAGAAAATATTCCCTAGCTTGATGCTCGAATAGCCGTTGCTTTTTATTTTAGAAGAATTAATCATGGCTTTGGCAAGAACGTTGGTCGGTAAAGGTTTCTGGCTTTCCAGCAATCCTAGCCGGTTGGCAAACTTAATGATTCTGCTTCCCAGCACTTCTCCGGCACGATCTGAATCCTTTCTTTCCAGCATACCCGGTTTAAAGATGGTAATTTTATTGAAATGCAGCTGTTTCACTGCTTCTTCCAGCTCGCCTTTCATCCGGGAATAAAAAATTTTGGATTTTGGATTGGCGCCGTATGAAGAAACCAGGATGTAATCCTCCACGCTATTTTCTTTGGCCGCTTTTGCAAATTCATACTGGTAATTGAAATCGACTTTCCGTTGAGCCTCTTTACTGCCGGCTGCCTTTAAAGTCGTACCAAGACAGGAAAAGGCAACATCGCCTTTCACCTCATCTTTCCATTGCTCAGGTTTTTCAAAATCCACCACATAAACTTTTACTCTATCATTTTGAATATCAACCGGTTTTCTTACAAAAACTTTAATCTCATCAAAATCCTGATCCTGAAGCAGCTGATTGACCAAATCTTTTCCTGTGGCACCCGTAGCGCCGATAACTAAAGCTTTCATAATAATTGAAATTTAAAGGGATGATATTTCTTTCTTAAATTTACTAAATTTGACATGAAGTAAAAAATATTATCTCTCACAAATCATTTACCTCATACTATAAATATGGATGCCAACGAAATCTTAGACTATTGCCTTGCCAAAAAAGGAATAACCGAAAGCTTTCCTTTCGATAATGAAACACTGGTAATGAAGGTGGGAACAAAAATGTTTCTGCTGATGTCACTGGAAAGACAACCGCTACAAATCAGCGTGAAAACGGATCCGGAATGGAGCACCGAGCTTCGTGAGCAATATCCGCAGATTACCGGAGCCTATCACATGAACAAGACCCATTGGAATTCTGTATCTCTTGACGGCTTAAAAAGAGATTTGATATTTCAGATGATTGATCATTCCTATGATTTGATTTTTAAATCACTGACGAAAAAAATAAAAATAGAGTTGTTAAAATAGTGTTAAATCATTTTAATGAGATATATTTATGTGTTTAAATATTTGATTTACAATGATTTGTATTTGTATTTAACATAACAAATATTTCAATAAATGTTGATAATTGATATTGCTTTTTTCTTTTTTTTTTATTTCTTTGAAATGTTGAAACAATTGCGCAAGAGTTTAAACAAAATTTTAATAACAATAAAAATTTATTACAATGAAAAAAATGATTTTATTAACGGGAATTTTGATCGCGGGAGCTGTAAGTGCAAATACAATTTCTGCAAAATATGAAAGTGATGGAAAGTCAGAAAATAAGAAAGAATCATTTTCAAAAGAAAAAAAGGAAGTTGTTTCAAAAGATAAGAATAAAACAACTTTAAAAAATAAAGCAACAAAAAGAGTACAATGTGCGACAGTGGTTGTAACTTGTACATCAGCTTATACCTGTCAGGATTGGACAGCAGATCAATGGATTAACTGGGGACAGCAGATTCAAAACAATTATTGTATGTATGATAGCCCATATACTCCTTAGTTATTTTATAACTGAATGAAGTAGCTTACCTGGATTAATCATATTAATCTAAATTGATAATATTAACCGTTCAAAAAATTATTTTGACATCTTTTAAATTTGGTAAAACTAAATAAACATACGTCTACGTTTTTTGTTTATTTATTAAAACTCCAGTAATTACGGATGGAAATAAAGTTTTTTGGACGGTTTTTTTTTAAATGAAGTATGAATTTTATGAAAAACCAATTTTTAAACATTGTATTCTTATTTATTTTCTCTTTTGTATTTTCTCAGACTGTCAATAAGGATTCATTAATAGGAGAATTTACCTATTTACTTAAGTACAAGCCTAATACTCTCAATCAGGACTATGTAAATCAGGAACTCTATTCATTACAAATAGGCAATAACCGTGCTTTTTTTATCAGTGAAAATGCATTGAAATTTGACTCTCTTTTCATGGCAAAATACAATAAGAATAAGGACGTTATTGATTTGAGCGATATCCCAGTTTCAAAATCTAATTTTTTGATTATCCAAACAATTGATCATTCACAATTTTATGAGTCGGTAGGAATGACTTTGTTATCTTATGATAGTCCTATTATTAATAACTGGAAACTTGTTGATGAAAAAAAAGTAATTAATTCTATTACTTGCAAAAAAGCAGAGGTACATTATAAAGGAAGAGACTGGACCGCCTGGTATGCAACTGAGATTCCTTTTCCTTTTGGTCCCTATAAATTCAGTGGCCTTCCCGGATTAATTATAAAAATTACAGATAAAACGGGAGATTACGATTTTGAGTTGGTAAAATCGACCTCAAGTTCTGAATTAAAAGGTAAGGTAGTAACCGTAAGTGAAAGGTACTATAAGAACTCTAAGAATGTTACTAAAAAAGAGTTATCTCAGGCAAGAACAAATTTTAGAGAAAATGCCAGATATCAATTGGAAAGTATGGGTACCGTATTTTCCCAAAATCAAAAAGAAAGACAAAAAGCAGTTAGTACAGAAAAAAAAGGACATAATCCTATTGAATTAGAAGATTGAAATATCAAATAGCTTAAAATCGCAGGATTGATCCGTCACAAGAAACCGTATGGCTTTATACGGTTTTTTATTTTAAAACTGGAATTCCTCCGTCAGTCTTTTATCCTCATCTAATCTTTCAATCAGCTTTTCCAAACCTTCAAATTTAATTTCATCATGAAGGAAATCCCGGAATTTCACGGTGATTTTTTCGTCGTAAATGTCGTCGTCAAAATCGAGGATGTATACTTCTACGGTTAATTTTTCTCCGTTAACGGTAGGATTTGTGCCGATGCTCAGCATTCCTTTATATTGCTGATCTTTAACAAAAACTTCTACAATATAAGCTCCTTTTTTCGGTAATAGTTTAATAGAGTCGGTTTCAATGTTGGCTGTTGGATAACCAATGGTCCGGCCGATTTTCTTTCCATGCACTACCGTTCCGGAAACGGAGTAGGAGTATCCCAGCATTTCGTTGGCTTCCCGGATATTTCCGTCCAGCAGGGCTTTCCGGATTTTAGTCGAGCTGATGTTATTTTCATGGATGTTGATCGCTTCCATCTGTTCTACTTCAAAATCAAGTTCTTCTGAAAGTTTTTGCAACAATTCGAAATTCCCACTTTTGTTTTTCCCGAAAGAATGGTCGTAGCCTATAATCAGGTATTTTACGTGCAGCTTTTCAACCAGGATCTGCCGTACAAATTCTTCACCGGTCAAATTCCTGAATTCTTCATCAAATTCTTTAAGAAATAAGTTTTCAATGCTGTATTTTTCCATTAAAAACGTTTTTTCCTCAAGGGTATTCAGCAGTTTCAGGTTTTCAGACGGGTTAAAAACAAACCTGGGATGCGGCCAGAACGTGAGTACTGCGGTTTCCAGATGATTTTCTCCACCTACCTTTATCAGCTCATCAATAATGCTTTTATGGCCGAGATGAACCCCGTCGAACATGCCCAGAGACAATGCCAGGGGCTTTTGAGAAGTATATTCGTTAAAATTCCTGAAAACTTTCAAACCGGAAAAATTTTGACTGCAAATATAGATATAATGTAACAATCTATCAATATAACAGTGTATCAATAATTTTAATAGTATTTATTGTTATATCGGTAAATTGCTATATTGTTACATTGCTTGAAAAGTATGACAAAAATCTGTTTTTTACCAATTGCGGGTTAATGAAGAATCATTATATTTGCACCAAGAAAAAATTTAGCAATGGCAAACCAAATTAAAGGTAAAATTTCTCAAATTATCGGTCCGGTAATCGACGTTGTCTTCAGTGATGTGGAAGCAGTTCCAGCAATCTATGACGCTTTGGAAATTACAAAAGAAAACGGTGAAAAAGTAGTTTTGGAGGTAGAACAGCATATTGGAGAAGATACGGTAAGATGTATCGCAATGGATGCTACCGACGGTCTTAAAAGAGGTCAGGACGTAATAGGATACGGTAATCCTATCGTAATGCCAATCGGTGAGGCGGTAAACGGAAGACTTTTCAACGTAGTTGGTGATGCTATCGACGGACTTCAAAATATATCTAAGGAGGGTGGTCTTCCTATTCACAGACCGGCTCCGAAATTTGATCAGCTTTCAACTTCTGCAGAAGTTTTATTTACAGGGATTAAAGTAATCGACTTGGTTGAACCTTACGCAAAAGGGGGTAAAATCGGTTTGTTCGGTGGTGCCGGAGTAGGTAAAACGGTATTGATCCAGGAGTTGATCAACAATATTGCAAAAGGACACGGAGGTCTTTCGGTTTTCGCCGGTGTAGGGGAAAGAACGAGAGAAGGGAATGACCTTTTGAGAGAGATGCTTGAATCAGGAATCATCAAGTATGGTGACGATTTCATGCACTCTATGGAAAACGGAGGTTGGGATCTTTCCAAAGTGGATGTAGAAGCCATGAAGGATTCTAAAGCAGCATTCGTTTTCGGACAGATGAACGAGCCGCCGGGTGCAAGAGCGAGAGTAGCCCTTTCAGGTCTTACCTTAGCGGAGTACTACAGAGACGGTGGAGAAAGCGGACAGGGTAGAGACGTACTTTTCTTCGTAGACAACATCTTCCGTTTTACACAGGCAGGTTCTGAGGTGTCTGCACTTCTTGGACGTATGCCATCTGCGGTAGGTTACCAGCCGACTCTTGCTTCTGAGATGGGAGCGATGCAGGAAAGAATTACTTCTACAAAAAACGGTTCCATTACTTCCGTACAGGCGGTCTACGTACCTGCGGATGACTTAACTGACCCTGCTCCGGCAACAACGTTTGCTCACTTGGATGCCACAACGGTATTGGACAGAAAGATCGCTTCATTGGGTATCTACCCTGCAGTAGATCCTTTGGCTTCCACTTCAAGAATCCTTGCTCCGGAAATCATCGGTGAAGAACATTACAACTGTGCACAGAGAGTAAAAGAGATCCTTCAGAGATATAAAGCCCTTCAGGATATCATCGCCATTCTTGGGATGGAAGAACTTTCCGAAGAAGATAAATCCGTAGTTTATCGTGCTAGAAAAGTTCAGAGATTCTTATCTCAGCCTTTCCACGTAGCAGAACAGTTTACAGGGATCCCGGGATCACTGGTAGATATCAAAGATACCATTAAAGGGTTCAACATGATCATCGACGGTGAATTGGATCACTTACCGGAGGCTGCTTTCAACCTGAAAGGAACCATCGAAGAAGCCATCGAAGCCGGACAAAAAATGTTAGCTGATAACGCATAATAATGCTCATTGCTGATAGCCGACCGCTATTAGCCAAAAGCCAAAAGCAATTAAAATGAATATAAAAATTTTAACACCAGAATACGTAGTTTTTGAAGGAGAAGTAGACTCTGTATTGCTGCCTGGGAAAAATGGTGAATTCCACATCATGCAGAACCACGCAGGAATTGTATCTTCTTTAATTGGTGGTAAAGTGAATTTGTATGCCAAATCAATTGATGAAGCCTACGCAAAATATTTTACCAGAGAAAATGAGAAAGATTCGGTTTTTTCTTATCCTATCAAAAGCGGTGTTGTAGAATTTAATCATAATAAAGGAATTATCCTTTGTGAATAATTAAATGAAAAGCTAAATATATTTTCAAGAAAGTGTAACTTTGTTACACTTTTTTTTATGTGGTAAGAATCCGGTTTTATGTTAAGAAGTTTAATCATTTTATTTACAGTTTTCGGTATTTTTTTTCAGGCGCAGACTGTTAAAATAAAAAGAGGAATTGTACATCTTGAAGGGATTCCCGTGGCAAAGGTCTCAAATAAAGGAAACGTTTATACCTTTATGGATCTTAAGGAGACACCGATTTATACAATGGAATTCGAGGATAAGAGCATTGTGGATTCGGTCCGCGACAGCTACATAAAGCTCAGAAGGGTCTATAACCAGGATAAGACACTGGAAATGGATTACACTTCGCCGTCCGCATTTTCAGGTGAAGAAAAGTCGGCCGCATATACTTCAGTCAAAAGCCTGAAAATCATTGATGAACGCGGCATCAACATTAAAAATCTGGATGAACTATTTAAAAGTTCGCCAAAAAGAAAGCTCGACGCCAAAACTAAGGATGCCTATACTACAAGGAGCAAGATTGACAGGTTAAATATCACCGTAAATAACGTCGGGGAAATTTTGAGCAACGGGAAACCGGTGGGCTACTTTACCAATCTTCCGGTAAGCTTTGGGGCAGATGATACCATTACCGATAAAACGTTTGTCGATATTGAAATTTATGATGCCAACAGCAAATACATCGGAAAATATATTACCACCACCAAGCAGCTGAAATCGGCAGGCGGAAAAACTTTTACGCTGTACCGGGAAATGTCCGGCCGCGCATCGATCCTGAAATTCCCTACCTATAAAGCCATTGCCGAAAGAATGGCCATCATGGATCCGAACTTTATTAAAAATCAGGAAAAAGTGATCGTAGGAGAGGTGACAAAGGATGGCGTTCAGAAATAGATTTAAATTAATTTCAATTGGAATCTAGATGTTTGATTTTAGTTTTTTATGAGAAATCAAAATTAGAACAGCCATAATTAAAACTGAGATAAGTGATGAATTTAATGTGCCAAGATCTAATCCTCCTTTCGATAATGGCTTAGTAAGGAAATCTCCGAAAGTAGCACCAAATGGTCTGGTAAAAATAAAGGCAATCCAAAATAAAATTATGTGATTAATTTTGGTATAATAGTGAAGAAGTATTACGGCTATAATAATACAGCCACAGATTAGAGCACCAATTAGATAACTCAATCCTAAATTGTCATTTAGAAAATCACCAAACGCTGTTCCCAAACTGTTAGAAAATAAAACGGCAAGCCAAAAATAGATTTCTTTCTTTCGTTTGATAATTGGATAATATTCTAGGTTTTTAAATTTGATGAACCATAAATAAAGAGTAATTCCCAAACAGAAAATCAATAATATACTTCCTCCTGCATACCCTAAATGTAAGCTCCGGTCTATGAAATCCGATATCTCGGTACCCAAAGTGGTTGTTCCAATGATTACCAGCCAATATAAAACCGGTATATATTTTTTAGATATTAATTGAAGTGATAAAGTCAGGAGAAAAAAAAGAAAAGTAATAATAATACCTTTTGCATATCCAAGATTGAGGGTCATAGAAATAAAGTCACCCAATGTTTCACCCAGAGTTGTCGCAATAATTTTCATCAGCCAGAATAATCCGGTAATTTCAGCAACCTTACTGAAGGATTCTTTTATTTTTTCCATTGTTTTTAGTAAAAATTTGTTGCTCTCTAAATTAATAAATAAAAATAAAACTAGGTGTATTTAATTAATTTTGATTACCCTGGTCTAACGTGAATTCGACTGTATTGACATCATATTCAGCCGATTATGCACCTCAAAATTAAAATTAGAATAATTATTCAGTCTGGATTTTGAATACCACTCATCTTGGTAGAACAAATAAACGGTTCACGCTTCCGATAGGATTTTATCCCATCCGTACTAAGCCGTTCATTCGGGACCTTAAAACGATATTAATCCCTTTCTGATTAAAAAATAACCAAATTGGTTTTGAGGATCAAATAAAACTCCTTCGATAAAGTTATAAAGCTTATCGTTGCTTAAAAAGAAATAAAGCCAGTAACCGCAAAGCTTTTCATTGACTCCATGGAATTTTCGATTGGCGCAGGAATCTAGACGTGAATCTTTTCATGCTAATCTCTAATACTATGTTTTGGATCCCTGCGGGATGACAAACAGGGGTGTAAAATAAAAGTATTGCATTATAAATAAATGCCGATTTTGTCATTGACTCCGTCGAATCTTCAATTTCCGCAGGAATCTAGACTTGAATATTGCCGGATTATAAGCTTTTAAAAAATTCCTGGAGAAAAAGACCAAAAACTTACAGACTCAAAATCACCCCGTTTTCCTTCAATTGCTGCATAGGCTTAGAGAACCAGAATAATTCAAAATCTTCCAGCTTTTCTTCAAAATGATCTTTAAGTTGCTGAAGTGTAGGCTTTTTCTGGTTTTCAATGGCATTTTCTTTAAATGCATGCATCAGCCATTCCGCCTCTTCCTGGTCCAGATCTACGCTGACAATATTGGTTTTTAAGTGCGCTGTAATTTTCGTGTACGGGTAAACGGACTTCTTTTTTGTTTTTACGCGATTCTCAGCGATTACGTTTTGTGTTAAAAAAATGACTTTTGAATTCCCTTTAAATTTAAAGTCATCTTCTTCAAGAAGACAGTCGTGAATATAATCCGGATGGATGGTCGTTCTCGGAATTTTAAAATCAAACCATTCCTGAAGCGGAAGTTCGAAGTTGATTCCATGCATATAATTAAAGAGAGACTTCTTCAGTCCGAAACTGAACTTGCCGTGATCAATCCCGGTCTTGTCGGTAAAATCAATATCGTTGTTGGCAAATAAGATTTCCTGTTTCATCGGAGTCACGCCGAATGCTTCGGGATTCAGTCCGACCGGTGAATGAGCGGTCATGGCAAACTGATGCCAGAACGCACTTTGTAAAATTCCCATCTCAAAAAGCTGCCGGACCATTTCCAGAGAATCTACGGTTTCCTGGACTGTCTGGGTCGGATAACCATACATCAGATAGGCATGGATCATAATTCCGGCCTCTGTAAAATTCCGGGTGACTTTAGCCACCTGCTCTACGGAAATTCCTTTATCAATTAATTTTAACAAACGGTCACTTGCGACTTCCAGTCCGCCGGAAACGGCAACGCAGCCCGAAAGCTTTAAAAGAAAACAAAGATCTTTCGTGAAGCTCTTTTCAAAACGGATATTGGTCCACCAGGTAACTACCAGATTTCTTCTCAGGATTTCAAGGGCCACTTCCCGCATCAGGGCAGGCGGTGCTGCTTCATCCACAAAATGGAATCCCGTTTCTCCTGTGGATTCAATCAGTTCCTCCATCCGGTCGACTAAAATTCTTGCAGAGATCGGTTCGTAAATTTTGATATAGTCCAAAGAAATATCACAGAATGTACATTTTCCCCAATAGCAGCCATGCGCCATCGTCAGCTTGTTCCATCTTCCGTCACTCCAGAGGCTGTGCATCGGATTGGCAATTTCGATCACCGAAATATATTGGTCCAGTTTCAGATCGGTATAATCGGGAGTTCCGATATCTGCCTGCTTATAATCATGCCTTACCGAATTGTTTTTATAAACCACTGCACCATCCTCCATCAAAAAAGTTCTTTTAAATTGCAGTACTTCATTTCGATTTTTTCCGGCTTGGAAAATATTTTCACACAACAATTCAAGAGGAACTTCTCCGTCGTCAAGGGTAATGAAATCAAAAAAATTAAATACCCTCGAATCTTTTATTTCCCGTAATTCCGTATTCGGAAAACCGCCGCCCATGGCTGTTTTGATGTGCGGATAATTCTCTTTGATAAATTTGGCACAACGGAAAGCTGCGTACAGATTTCCTGGGAAAGGTATTGAAAAACAGACCAGCTTGGGCTGCACGGTTTCCAGTTTTTCCCGAAGAAGTTGTAAAGTAAAATGATCGATGAAGGTTAGATCGCCAAGTATCTTAGCATAGAGTTCGTCAAACGAATTGGCACTTTTACCCAGCCGTTCGGCGTACCGGCTGAACCCAAAATCAGGATCTATGTTTTCTACAATGTAGTCGGAAAGGTCTTCCAGGTATAAGGTGGCCAAATGTTTAGCCTTATCCTGCAGTCCCATATTTCCAAACGCAAATTCCATATCATCCAGCTGGTTGAAACGGGACGCTTCCGGAAGAAAATTCATGGAGCAGATCTGCCTGGCCAGCGTCGGGGTTTTTCCCTGAAGAAAACGGATGACTTGGTCGATCGTTTTGATATATTCATTTTTTAGAGTAAATATCCGTTGGGCATTTTCCGAAAAATTCGGAAGATCAACAGCCTTATCAAAAACTTTCCGAAGCCCTTCTTTTGAAAATAAAGCCAGAATAACCTCAATTCCCAAATCTGTCTGATGGCTCGAAATATTTTTGGTATTCAGAAAACCTTTGATGTAAGCCGTTGCGGGATAAGGAGTATTAAGTTGTGTAAAAGGTGGGGTGATAAGAAGCAGATCTTTCAACAGAAATTTTTTGCAAAGTTATTTCAAATAATTTAATTTTTGCAATTTCTGCGGGTCTTAATTTCCCATTCCTGGAATTGATAAGGGTTATTTTTAAATACAATAAAAAACCACTGAAATATTCCAGTGGTTTTTATGATATTATTTTAAATCGCTTTAAAGCTTAAGCCTTGCTCTTCCAATAATTTTTGTTCCTGTTCTTTGTAATGTCCGCTGACCAACTTATCATGAATAGCTTCAAAAGCAGCAAGGGTCTCAGTAATTTCCGCATCAGTGTGAGAAGCGGTAGGAATTAATCTTAACAGAATCATTCCTTTTGGAATGACCGGATACACCACGACTGAAGTAAAGATCCTGTAATTTTCTCTTAAATCTTTCACCAATAGTGTTGCTTCCACAGGGGTTCCCTGCATCATCACAGGCGTTACACAGGTGTTGGTATCACCGATGTTGAAGCCTCTTTCTTTAAGTCCGTTCTGTAATTTATACGTATTTTCCCAAAGTTTAGCTTTGATTTCCGGTCTTGTTCTCAAAAGTTCCAGTCTTTTCAGACCTCCGATTACCATAGGCATCGTCAGTGATTTTGCGAAAATCTGGGATCTTAAATTGAATTTCAGGTATCGGATGATTTCTTTATCTCCGGCGATAAATGCTCCGAAACCGGCCATTGACTTGGCGAAAGTAGAGAAATAAACATCGATCTGGTCCTGGCAGCCCTGTTCTTCACCGGCGCCGGCTCCTGTTTTTCCAAGGGTACCAAATCCGTGGGCATCGTCAACCAGCAATCTGAATTTGAATTTGGATTTCAGGCCACAGATTTCTTTTAATTTTCCCTGTTGTCCTCTCATTCCGAAAACTCCTTCCGTGATAACTAAAATTCCGCCTCCGGTTTCTTCAGCAACTTTAGTGGCACGTTCTAGGTTTTTTTCCAGGCTGGAGATATCGTTGTGTCTGTACGTGAATCTTTTTCCGGCGTGAAGTCTTACTCCATCAACGATGCAGGCATGAGAATCAACGTCATAAACAATAACATCGTTTCTTCCTACCAAAGCATCGATCGTGGAAACCATTCCCTGGTAACCGAAATTCAATAAATATGCAGATTCCTTCTGAACAAAATCAGCCAGTTCCCTTTCCAATTGCAGGTGTTGTTCCGTTTCACCCGACATGGCTCTTGCGCCCATCGGATAGAACATTCCAAATTCCGCAGCTGCTTTTGCATCCGCTTCAAGCACTTCGGGATGATTACACATTCCCAGATAATCATTTGCACTCCAGAAAATAACTTCTTTACCCTGAAACTGCATCCTCGGGCCGATCGGTCCTTCTAATCTGGGGAAAATGAAATAGCCTTCGCCATAATCTGCAAACTGTCCAAGAGGTCCTGGATTTTCTTTTATTCTGTCAAAAATATCCAACATTTTATTAATATTTTAAGTAAAAAAGCCTTTTGTGGTTACAAAAAGGCTTGGTTTGTATAAATTTATTCGCTCTTTATTTGATGAATTCGGTTTTGAAAACTTCATCGTAGTTGTGGACACAGTTGTTGATGAACCCCTGTTCTGCCATCCATTTATCGCTGTACACTTTGGTAATGTATCTTGAACCATGATCAGGATAGATCAGAACCACTAAGTCATTTTCAGAAAACTCGTGAGACTGGGCGTACTGCATTAAAGCCTGGGTAACTGCCCCGGTGGTGTAGCCTCCCATAATCGCTTCTTTCAAAGCAATTTCACGGGTTCTGTAGGCTGACATTTCATCATTCACTCTCACAAACTCATCCACTTTATCAAACAGAAGGGCAGAAGGAATTAAATTTTTTCCCATTCCCTCAATCTGGTAAGGATGAACGTTTTCTTTGTGGATTTCGCCGGTTTCATGATAGCTTTTAAGAATAGATCCATCTGCATCCACTCCGATAATTTTGATAAAAGGATTTTTTTCTTTTAAAAATTTGGCTGAACCAGATAAGGTACCGCCGGTTCCTGTACAGGCAAATAAGTGGGTGATTTTTCCCTGTGTCTGCTCCCAGATTTCAGGACCTGTGGTCTGATAGTGGGCATCAATATTAAGTTCGTTAAAATACTGGTTGATGTAAATCGAATTAGGAGTTTCTGCAGCAATTCTTTTGGCTACTTCATAATAGGATCTCGGATCGTTTGCCGGAACATTTGCCGGACAGATATAGACGGTAGCTCCCAATGCTTTAAGATAAGCAATTTTTTCAGGTTTTGTTTTATCACTTACCGCCAGAATGCATTTGTATCCTTTAATGATACAGACCATAGCAATAGAGAATCCTGTATTTCCGGAAGTAGTTTCTACAACGATGGAATCTTCTTTTAATAAACCTTTTCTTTCAGCGTTTTCTATAATGTGAAGTGCGATTCTGTCTTTAGTGGAATGTCCAGGATTATATGATTCTAACTTGGCATAAACGGTTGCAGGAATATCTTTCGTCACAGTGTTAAGCTTCACCATAGGAGTATTTCCTATTAGGCCAAGTATATTATCGTAAACATTACTCATTATTTGTCGTTATTTTTCAATAAAAATCTGTCGGCAAAAATACAAAAAAATAAATTCAATTTCTAAACTTTTGTTTGATTTCTGAAATCTAAAAATACGCAAATTTATTTTGTCTGTATCATCCAATGATGAAACTTTTCAAAAAGTGAGCCAAAATCTTTAAATTTTGTTAAAAACCCTCTAAAATCATATAAAAGCCTTATTTTCGCGTAATTGATTTAATAATATGAAAAATTGGACTTTTAGGCAATGGAACACCGTTCTCGGATGGGTGGTTTTCGCCATTGCATTCATCACGTACTTGTCCACCATAGAACCGAATTTCAGTTTCTGGGATTGCGGCGAGTACATTTCCTCAGCAGTAAAACTCGAAGTAACGCATGCTCCCGGAGCGGCATTATTCCAGATTGTGGGTGCCGTGGCAGCCATTTTTGCTTTAGGGAAAGGCGAAAACTATTCGATCGTGATCAACGCGATGTCTGCCCTGTTCAGCGCATTTACCATTTTGTTTCTGTTCTGGACCATCACGCATTTTGGAAGAAGGCTTCTCAATAAAGATTTTGAAGAAGTTACCAAACATCAGGAAATCTCGATCCTTTTCGCAGGAATCGTTGGGGCTTTATGCTTTACATTTTCAGATACGTTTTGGTTCTCTGCGGTAGAAGGGGAAGTATATTCCATGGCATCGATGTTCATTGCACTTCTGGTCTGGCTCATCACCAAATGGGAAAACGAGTACCAAAAAGAAGGAAACGAGCGTTGGATTATATTAATTTTCTTTATTCTCGGTCTTTCTGTCGGAGTTCATATGATGTGTATGCTGGCAATTCCTGCGATATGCCTCGTCTATTATGCAAGAAGCTACCGATTTACCTGGAAGAATTTTATTTGGGCAAATGCAATTACGCTGCTGATTCTTGCTGTTGTTTTTAAAGGGATTTTCCCTTTCATTATGACCATGTTCGGGAAACTTGAAATTTTCTTTGTTAATGGGCTTTCGCTTCCTTTCCATTCAGGAACGATCGTAGCGTTTATCTTAATGGTGGGAATCTGTTATTTCCTGATTTCCTATGCCAGAAAGATGAAGAAAAATGTATTCCAAACCATTGCTTTATCGGTAGTTTTCATGATGATCGGTTTTTCATGCTGGATGGTAATCCCGATCAGGGCCAATGCCAATCCTCCAATGAACCTTAACGATCCGGACAATGCGATCGGAATGCTGGATTATTACAACCGGGAACAGTACGGGGACTGGCCTACAATTTACGGGCAGAACTACACCGCTTTCCTTGACGCGAACGGAATCGACAAAAATGAAGATGGAAGCTTCAAAACGACGAAAACCGGAGAAATCTATGAGAAAAATGATAAAACCGGAAGATACATCAAAACAGGAGACCGTTTTAATTATGTTTTCAATAAGGCGCATGTAGGCTTCATGCCAAGAATGTTCAATGAAGATAAAGATGTGATGGCCAATTACATTTCCATGTACGGAGCGCCTGATTTCACCTTTAATTATGCCAATGAAGACGTGGCTAACAGCCCTGAAGCAAAGCAGATTTTTGATGAATTAAGAAAAAAATACGAAGATGGATCGATTACCGCTGCGGATTATCTTAAGGTAAGACCATACAACCTGATCAATGTTCAGAAGCCTTCTTTGGCACAGAACCTCGATTATTTTATTACGTTCCAGAACGGGTATTATTTCGTTCGTTATTTAATGTGGAACTATGTTGGCCGTCAGAACGACCTTGAAGGAAACATGGAAAGCACAAGAGGAAACTGGATCTCCGGGATTCCTTTTATCGATAATGCTTTATGGGGTAACCAGGACAAGATGCCTTCCAAGTTCAAGAATGAAAGTACGGTTAAATTTTTCTTTTTACCTTTAATTTTAGGGCTGATCGGATTCTTTTTCCAGCTGAACAGAGACTTCGGGAGATTCTATGCAATGCTGTCGATCTTTGTATTGATGAGTGTCGGAATTATTTTCTACACCGGCGTAAAACCTTTTGAACCGAGAGAAAGAGATTATGCAATGGTGGGTTCGTTTTATGTTTTTGCCATCTGGATCGGGTTGGGAGCAGGAGCGATCCTTTGGTTCTTACAATCTAAAATCAAATCGAATGCGGCCAATCTGGTGGCGGGTGTCGTTCTTTTGGGTGTTCCTTTTATGATGGGCTTCCAGAACTATAATGTTCACAACAGACACAACCGGTATACTTCTTATGATTATGGATATTCCGTTCTGAAATCTTTACCTAAAGAAGATATTCTGTTTGTATACGGAGACAACGATACCTATCCGGTTTGGGCAATCCAGGAGACCGAGCAGTTCAGAGACGATGTAAAAGTTGTCAACTTCACCCTGGCTTCAACTCCGTGGAATATCGATCAGATCAAAAGAAGAACCTATAACGCAGCACCGGTTCCCGGCGTACTGACTCACGAAGATTACAGGGACGGTGTAAACGACCAGATCTATATGATGAAGAAATCGGATTGGGAAGGGTTGTTCTCCATGCTGAAAGAACAAGGTGCACCGCCAACGGAATTTTCTGAATTCAGAAAATACCTGACGCAGGATTCCATGACGATGAAGCAGGCCATCAGCTTCCTGAAATATTCTTCTCCGGCGAAGAACGAACTATTGAAGATGTATTTCGGAGAGGAGAAATATGAGAAATACAATATTTTACCGGTAAATAAATTTATCCTGCCGGTAAATAAAGAAAATGCTGTAAAGGCAGGAATCATTAAGGCTGCGGATCTTCCGGATGCGGTAAACCAAATTATGATTACTTACAAAGGAAATACTTTGTACAAAAATAACCTGATTATGCTTGATGTGCTGGCGAACTTCGATTGGAAAAGGCCGATTAATTTCTCGTCCGGAGGAATTTATGACAGCGAAAATATTTTCTACCTGGATGAATACCTTCAGTTTGACGGGTTCAGTTACAGGCTGGTTCCGATCCATACACCTCAGACGCAGAATGGGGATATGGGAAGGGTAGACGCAAACGCTTTATACAATGTCGTAAAAAACTTCAGATGGGGGAATTTCAAGGATCTTAACAGCCATTTCGATGAAACGGCAACCTCCAATATCATGAGCTACAGGGCTTCTGCAAGCAGAGCTGCAGCTGCGCTGGCCACCATGGGCGAAAAAGCAAAAGCATCCGAATTGCTGGACTTGGCTTCCAGAGAGATCCCGGCTCAGAAATACAATGATCCGCGTTCTTTAAGCTCTATGGTATACGGCTATATCGTTTCCGGACAAGAGAAAAAAGGATTACAGCTGGCAGAAGTACTGAAGAAAGGAATCTTTGACGAGTATGATTATTACATGAGCCTGAGCCGAGCCGATCAGAACTATTTAAGAAGACAGATCAGGACTAAACCGATGGAGTATTCTTTAGTTATTTCAGCCGTTACAGACGGATATACCAAGATCGGTAAGAAAGACAAAGCATACGATTATCTGGTAAAATCCATTGAGCCGATCGATAAGAAATTCAATACCTTCATTGAAAACCTTAAAGAAATGGGCAAAGAAAAAGCGATGAAAGAATCAGAGCAGGTACAGAAGATCACGCCGTTCTACCAGTATTTATTCGATGTAATGGAGCCTTTTGATTCCACGTATTCTAAAGAGAAGGAAACCCAGATCACCAACTCGATCATCAAAGCAACCCAATAGGTTTAAAATTTTGTAAACTTAGCGTCAATAATAAAAACGGAACTTCGGTTCCGTTTTTTTTGTGTTGGGATTTGATGAATTTTAAGATTATATTTGCGTGATTAACGAAGCACAATGTCAGAAACAAAAAGTAACAAAATCCCACTGTATGCTGTAATCTTTACAGTTGCTTTTAAACTGTTGTTTTTATTAACCAATTACATTCAGGAAGATGCCTTTATTACCTGGAGGGTGGCCCAGAATCTTATGGATTACGGCGTGATCGGGTTCAATGGCCCCGTAAAAATCTCAGCGTCCACAACGCATCTTTATGTTTTTGTTTCTTATTTGTTCAATCTCATTTTCGGAAAAGAAAACTTTATTGTTCCGCTGCTCGTTTTTAATTCGGCACTTTTTACCATTGGGAGCCTCTTCCTTTCGCATCTCGTATTAAAGAACATCTGGCATAAAGCGATTTTTATTTTTTTAATAGGCATCTTGCCGCCGGCCATTAAAATTTCCATTCTGGGGATGGAATACGGCATCCTTTTCTTTCTGGAAATGACTCTTTTATATTATGGCTTTCATAAAAGTAAAAGATGGGCGCAGGTTATTTTTCCTATCCTGATCCTGTTTACCAGAATTGATACCGTCATTTTCCTGGGTATTGTATTTTTGGTGGATCTGCTTTGGACAAAAAAAATCAGATGGTTTTATATATGGGGTGGCCTAGCGGGCATTGCTGCGACAGTGGCGTTTAACTGGCTGTATTTTGGGGAGGTCGTCAACAATACCATTGTGGCAAAAAAACTGGCTTACAGCAAAGATTTCACACTTGCCCAAAACCTTGAATATTTCAGGCTGAATTTCGGAAATTTCTGGGGAATGCTGAAGCTTCCGGGAGATTTCAATCCGTTAACGGTTATTATCCTGATTTTTGAGCTGTTGTGTTTCATTTACCTGATCAGGCAACGGAACAAAAGAAATGTTTTTCTATGGATGATCTTTATTTACGGATGGGTGAAACAGCTGGTGTTCCTTTCACAGAAAAGTCTTTTCGACTGGTATTATTGGGTTCCGCAGGTATTGCTGTTTGTTCCTGTCGTAATTTTTGTTTTGGAACAGAAACAAAAAAGAAACCTCTGGCTTTCTTTATTGATTGTGGTGTATATTGTTCCGATGCTTGCCTTCCAGACCATCCATTCAATAGCAACCGGGAACGGAGAATGGAATTACCGCAGGACGATTGGGTTATTTTTAAACACTTATGAAAAAGATAAAAACCAGTGGATCTTTCTGGAACCTGCCGGTTATGTGCCGTATTTTTCAGGCTTAAAAACCATTGATGAAGTAGGATTGGTAGACAAAAAAGTGCAGGAAGAAATCAAAAAAGATAAACCTAATTTCTGGATCAGTACCGTAAAAAACAGGAAGCCGAAATACCTGCTTTCCTATGATGATCTGTTTACCTCAAAAAATTCGGAGTACATAAAAGCCCATTATAGGCTCATTAAAGAATTCAGGGTGAAGGATCATCTGAAAAGCAATAATAAAATTCTCGAAAAAATATACCTGCTCAAACCTTCCGGAACGGATTATAACCTGTACCAAAGAATCGATTGATACAGAGAAAATCTAATTAATTAAAAACATTTAATTTCTTAAACCTTAAACTAATAATAATGAGATACTGTGCTTTTCTCCGCGGCGTCAATGTAAAAGGAACCAATATGAAAATGGCTGAAGTCTGCCGGGTATTTGAAGATGCAGGAATGAAGGAAGTATCTTCGGTTCTTGCTTCAGGAAATATTGTTTTTTCGTCGGACCAGAAGCCGGATGCCTTGAAAAAGATTCTTGAAGATGCGATGTCCGGACATTTCTCGTATGAAGCCTTTCTTTTCGTCAAATCACAGGAGGAAGTACAGACTTGCCTCGACAATAACCCTTTTGAAAAAGATGGAGACCTGCATTCTTATATTTTCGTGGGAAACAGTGGCATAGAAGAAACCTTAATGCAGGAGTTTGAAAATACCTCAAAAGCCAATAGGGAAGCTGCCAAAATTGTAGATCATACTTTTTACTGGCAGGTTCCGAAAGGCAATACGCTGGAGTCAAGTTTTGGTAAAATTTTAGGGAGAAAAAATCTGAAGGACCAGTTCACCAGCCGTAATATAAATACCTTTGAAAAAATCCTAAAGAAATTCTGATGGATGTTATAAAACTTTTAGCGATGGTCTTTGTGCTGTCCAACTTCTTTTATTTTGTTTATCCTGAAAATGGCAATCTGCGAAAACGATTTTTTATAAGCCTGGGCGCAATTTTACTTTTTTCTGCAGTCTTTTCCCTTGTGTATGCTGACAACACCCTTATGATGGTGGAAGGTATTGTGTCTATCACCGGATATTTTCTATTGCTGTTCCTGGCTCATGGCCTGATCATTAAAATATTCCGCATCAGAAAATATTATATTTATCAGCTTGTTTTTTTTCTCCTTTTCTTTTTTGTTACTGTGTTTTATACGGCTCTGATACAGGATATGTTCCGATATTCCTGAAGGAAATAGTTTTAATACAAACATGGTTGTTTAAAATTTCGCTTTTACGAACTTTCTCAGTATTTTTACTGAACTTTTAATTACCATAAAATGATTCAGTATTTAGATAACATTCACCACAAAGATTCAAAAAATTTTTTCCTGATTGCCGGCCCGTGCATCATCGAAGGCGAAGACATGGCTCTGAAAATTGCAGAGAAGGTAGTGGAGCTCACTAACAAATACAACATTCCCTATATTTTTAAAGGAAGTTTCAAGAAAGCCAACCGCAGCCGGGTGGATTCTTTTACGACAATCGGTGAAGAAAAATCGCTCGAAATCCTTAAAAAAGTAGGAGAGACTTTTAATATTCCTACAACAACAGATATTCACGAAAACGAACATGCAGCTTTGGCTGCGCAATATGTAGATGTGCTTCAAATTCCGGCGTTCCTGGTTCGCCAGACGGATCTTTTGGTAGCCGCTGCCGAAACCGGAAAATGTGTTTCCCTGAAAAAAGGGCAGTTCCTATCTCCTGAATCGATGAAATTTGCCGTTCAGAAGATTACGGATTCCGGTAATCCGAGAGTAGCGATCATCGAAAGAGGGAATTCTTTCGGATATACGGATCTGATTGTGGATTACAGAGGGATCCCGACCATGAGGAATTATGCACCCGTGATTCTGGACGTTACCCATTCTTTACAGCAGCCGAACCAGAGTTCAGGGGTAACAGGAGGAAGACCGGATCTTATCGAAACCGTAGCCAAAGCAGGAATCGCTGTTGGAGCAGACGGAATCTTCATCGAAACCCATCCAACACCTGAAACTGCTTTATCCGACGGTGCCAATATGTTGCGACTTGATCTGTTGGAAGATCTTTTACAGAAATTAACAAGAGTAAGGGAATCCATTTTATAATTTATTCATTTTTTCCAAGCGGTAATTTGTTTTTTTTAACATTGATTTAAACCAACAGCAATTCTCATGTGCTGATTATCTTGAAAATTCAGGAAATACAGCAGGATAGTAACATGCGTAAATGTTAAAGAAAGTTTAAATAAGTTAAAATAAAATTTATATATTCACGTTTGAAATTTTAAAACATTTCTTTTGAAAAAACTAGTTTTACCATTGAGCCTTATGGTTCCCGCGTTAGTATTCTCTCAGGTAAGAAAGAAGAAGGATACAATGAAAACCGCAAGCATCGAAGAAGTCGTTTTCCAGAAAAAAGTGACGGGAAGCACCAACGATATGACCGCTGTAAAAATTTCGGCGAAAGATGCGAAGAATGTGGCCAGTATCTCCGGGGGAATCGAAGGAATCCTTAAAACCTTACCGTCCGTAAACTCCAATACGGAACTTTCTTCACAATATATGGTTCGTGGCGGAAACTATGATGAAAACCTGATCTACATCAACGATATTGAAATCTACAGACCTTTCCTGATCCGGAATTCCCAACAGGAAGGTTTAAGTATTATCAATCCGGATATGGTCTCCACCGTAAACTTTTCGGCAGGAGGTTTTGAACCCAGATACGGCGATAAAATGTCTTCGGCTCTTAACATCTATTACCGCGAACCGGAAAAATTCGAGGTAGCCGGCGAAGGGAGTTTAATTGGCGGACGGCTGACGACAGGCTTTGCTGCAGGAAAAGATGGTGACGGAAATCGAAAGTTTACCGCATTGTTTTCAGGAAGATACCGCAATACCAATCTGGTATTGAATACTTTGAATGAAGATACCGATTTCAATCCGAAATACATGGATTTCCAGACGTATCTCAACTACCATTTCAACCCGAAACTTACCATGTCGTTTATCGGATATTATTCGAAGAACGATTATGAAATGATCCCGAAAGAAAGAAGCATCGACTTCGGTTCCTTACAGCAGCCCATCAACCTTACCGTTAATTACGGCGGCCGTGAGGATGACAAGTATAAAAATATGATGGGAACGTTCTCCCTGAACTTCAAGCCTTCAGACAAATGGAGGTTTACGCTGGATGCTTTTGCCTATCAGAACCGGGAGCGGGAATACTATTCTATTGCTTCGGCTTATGTCCTACAGACCTTTGATCCGGTTACAGGAGCGCCTGTTACATCATATGATACCGGTGGCCAGATCGAGCATGCCAGGAATGACCTTTTTGTAAAAACATACGGAACCCAGGCCAGAGCCCGGTTTTCACCCAATGTAAACACCGATATTGAAGTAGGATTCAAATACGAAAAGGAAAACCTTAAAGACCTTACCAACGAATGGAAGCTGGTGGATTCTGCAGGCTACAGCACACCGATTTCGGCACTCTTAGATCCGAGAAACCCGCCGGATCTACAGCTGTATTACAGCATTTCGGGCAAAAACAATATAGAGCCTACAAGAATGTCTGCCTATGCACAATACTCACAAAAGTTTTTCTGGGGAAGCAATAAGGTCTTTTTAAATGCGGGAGCTAGGGTAGCACACTGGAGTTTCAACAACGAAACCATCTTCTCTCCGAGGGCACAGTTTGCGATTAAGCCGGATTGGGATACCGATATGCTTTTCAGGCTTTCGGGAGGGATTTATTACCAGGCACCGTTTTATAAAGAAATCAAAGATCTCGACGGGAATTTCAACCCGAATATAAAATCCCAACGATCTATTCAGGCTATTCTGGCCAATGACTACGAGTTCCAGATGTATGACCGGCCGTTTAAGCTGACCACGGAATTGTATTACAAAAAAATGGACGACCTTATTCCGTACTTTATGGATAATGTAAGGATCCGTTATTCCGGTAAGAACAACGCTTCCGGATATGTATACGGAATCGATACCCGGTTATTCGGGGAATTTGTTCCCGGTGTTGATTCTTGGCTGTCGGCAAGTTACGCCCGCGTTTATGAAAATATCGATGGAAGAGGCGATATTCCGAGACCGACCGATCAGCGGCTCCGTTTTGCGATGTTCTACCAGGATTATATGCCGAAATTTCCAAAAATGCGCGTAAATCTTACTCTGGTTTATGCGATGGGATTGCCTACAGGATCTCCGATCGTGCTGGATGAAAATCGGAAGATCGATTATTTCGCGGGATATTCTTATCAGAAAACGCTGCCTTCCTATAAAAGGGTAGATCTGGGTCTTTCCTACGTATTTATAGATCCTAAAGAAAAAAATAATGCTTATGGTTTCTGGGGCAATTTTGATGAGCTTACCTTAGGCGTACAGGTGTTCAATGCTTTTAATATCAGAAATACGGTAGCCAACCAATGGATTACAGATGCCAATACAAACCTGATGTATCCGGTTCCGGTCCGTTTAACAGGACGTTTCTTTAATGTAAAGCTTGAATTTAAAATTAAATAGCAAACAACTTAATCAATAGGCTGCTTTGGTATCCTGATGAAATAAAATGAAAAACTCCCGGAATGCCGGGAGTTTTTCATTTGCCATATTTTATAACAACTGTACAAAATTTTATAACAGAAATACCGCGGATAATTTTTAACTTTGTTCCAATGAAAAAAATTCTTGCCATATTGTTCTCTGTTTTCTACTTCGGATTTTCGTCCGGAGCGGTGTTCAGCGTTCATTATTGTATGAATGAATTGGCGTCCGTCAGCCGTAATGCAGAAGATATATGCAGCAAATGCGGTGTAAAAACAAAAAAAGACTGCTGTAAAACCGAAATCAAAGTTGTAAAAGTTGACGATTCCCAAAAGTCGGATTTTCTTAAAATTGATTTATTAAAACAGATTTATGAGGTTTCACGGCACGAATTTTTAGTTGCAGACCCCTCTTTTTCCGCTACCAAATTTCTTCAGATACGAATCAACGCACCGCCTGAAATACGGCCGGTTCCCATTTTTATTACCCATTGTCATTTTAGGATTTAGAATCTGTCAGTCGTTTAATGTTATTATTAAATACGACACGGTTTGTCGCATCATGCGGTTTCTAAAATATTTAATTAAAAAAATTAATCCTAAAATTTAAACAATGAAAAAGTATATCATCACTGCAATATTTTCTTTATTTTCAATCCTTTCTATTTCGGCACAGTCCAAAAAAGATGCGCAGATTTCCAAGCTGTATCAGAATTATATTGCCATAAAATCTGCTCTGGCTTCGGACGATGCCGATAAAACTTCAAAAGCTGCATCCGAATTCATCAAAACGGCATCAGCTGTTGACTACAAAAAAGTTTCGGAAGGAAACCTCAATATCCTAAGAAAAGATGCTACCGCCATTTCAGAGGCGAGAAGCATTACTACGCAAAGAGAGACCTTCATGAATCTTTCAGACAACATGATTGCCCTGGCCAAAGAATACAAGCTTTCCGAAAGTCCGGTTTATGTTCAGTATTGCCCAATGGCCGATGGAAGCTGGCTGAGCGACGAATCAAAGATCGCCAATCCTTATTACGGAAAGTCGATGCTTACCTGCGGAAATGTAAAGTCTACCATTAAATAAGACTTGTATTTTATTTAAAATGAATAAGTTGTAGAGTCTGAATGAAAATAAGCTTTGCTATTAACGGTAAGAGCTTTTACCAAATGACATGCTTTTAAACAGGAAAAGATTTAAATCTTTGGTCTTATTCACTCAGACTTTACAGCCATTTTTTTAACTTATTTAACTGCAAATCGCAAAACTTTATCAGAGCATCGAGGTAATTGAAATCTCAAGAGATTAAAAGTTAATTTTTTTTGCTTTGGATGATCTGCTAATCAACTTAATGAAGGATGATTATCTTATGCGGCTTTTGCAGTTAAATACATTTACAGAATATTATGAAAAAATTCATCTTATTTCTGTTGTTCGTATTTTCTGTTTTCAGTTTTTCGCAGACTTCAAAAACCTATTTTACCTGTCCGATGCATTCCGAAATTGTATCTTCAAAATTGGGAGACTGCCCAAAATGCGGAATGACATTGGTAAAAAAAACAGTTGCCGTTACGCCGAAAACTGTAGTGAAACCGGAAGTCAAAGCGGCTCAGCGTACAGAAACAAAAACAACGGAAGTTAAAAAGAAAACGGTTAAAAAACCGGCAGCGAAAAAAGAGACCTTCGCCAAAAAGGCTGCTGATCCCAAAAATAAAACCCGGAAAGAAACATCAATCGTATCGCAGACTGAGCCTCAGATTCATGTTCAGCACCAGAAAAAATACACCTGTCCCATGCACCCGGAAGTGATCTCTGATAAACCGGGAAAATGTCCTGAATGCGGAATGGATTTAATCGAAGCCGAACATCAAGCCGGACATGATTCCAAACCCGAAACCAGTGGGTCTGCTTTAAAAAAGAATTCGGCAACCGGAAAAGTAAGTTTTGGAGGCAGGACAGTTCGTTATGATTTATATGTAAAAGATACGATCGTCAATTTTACAGGGAAAAACCGCAGGGCAATTGCTGTAAACGGAAAGTTGCAGGCTCCGACCTTATATTTTACCGAAGGGGATACCGCGGAAATTTATCTTCACAATATGCTGAAGGAAAATACCGGATTTCATTGGCACGGAGTCATTCTACCGAACGAATTTGACGGAGTTCCTTACCTTACGACAAAACCGGTAAAACCGGGAGAAACCCATCTGTACAAATTCAGGATTTCACAGAACGGAACCTACTGGTATCATTCCCATGAAAGCCTGCAGGAGCAGATCGGTATGAACGGGATTCTGGTTTTCAACAAAAGAGAAGGAAATCCGGGTACAAACTATTCCCGGGAAATTCCTGTACTGCTGGGAGAATGGACGAATGAAAACCCAAAGCAGATCGCCAGACGGCTTCATATGGCGAACACCGATTGGTATGCCATCAGGAAAAACGCTGTGCAGAGCTATGGGGAAGCCCTGAAATCAGGAAATTTCGGTACAAAACTATTGAACGAGTGGAAGAGGATGGAGGCTATGGATGTAAGCGATGTGTATTATGACCGATTTCTTATCAACGGGCAGCCCAGTTCCGGATATGCTGATCTGGAAGCAGGAGATAAAGTACGGCTCAGGGTAGCCAACGGAGGATCTTCCACTTATTTCTGGCTGAATTTCGGAGGCGGAAAAATAAAGGTAGTGGCCAATGATGGCAATGAAGTCGTTCCCGTAGAAGTTGACAGGCTGATTGTCGGGGTTTCTGAAACGTACGACATTGAAGTTACCATTCCGGAGAATAAAAGTTTTGAATTCCGTGCTACATCAGAAGACCGGATCGGTCATGCTTCGCTCTGGCTGGGATCAGGAGATAAAGTGGAAGCTCCGGATTTACCCCGGCTAAAGCTTTTTGAAGGAATGAAGATGATGAACGGTATGATGAGCATCAGCGGAAACATGAAGCCGATGAATATGACGATGAGCAACCAGATGATGGATATGAATGAAGTGATGTATCCCGAACTTTCCGAAAGTCAGCGTAAAATGACGATGAAGCATATGAACGAGATGATGGGCGTAAAAGGGAAGGAAACGGAAGATCACTCCCAACATTCGGGAATGAACATGGGAGAGGAGAAATCCATCAAAAGATTATCCTACAATATGCTGAAATCTTCTGAGAAAACCATCCTTCCATCAGATAATGTGCGCGAGTTGAAATTTACGCTCGAAGGAAACATGAATCATTATTTGTGGACACTGGATAATAAAACGGTGACGGAAACCGATAAAATTCTGGTAAAAAAGGGAGAAATCCTGAGAATCACCATGTACAACAATTCCATGATGCGCCATCCGATGCATCTTCACGGTCATGATTTCCGGCTGATCAATGCAAAAGGAGAGTATTCGCCCCTGAAAAATGTGGTGGATATTATGCCGATGGAAACCGATACGATCGAATTTGCAGCCAACCAGGACGGCGACTGGTTCTTCCACTGCCACATCCTGTATCACATGATGGCCGGAATGGGAAGGGTGTTCAGCTATGAAAATTCCAGACCGAATCCGCAGTTGCCGGATAAAAGGCTGGCCTGGAAAAATTTTATGAAAGACAACCGGATGATCAGCTTCATGGCCATGCTGGATGTAAATTCCAACAAGCTTCATGCGGAAACCATGACGATGTTCGGACCACGATGGGCCAATCTGAATGAATTCCATTCCAACTGGGATTTTAATCATTTCGACGGAAATTTTAAAGTTGGAAGGTTTTTAGGAAAGTTCCAGTGGGCACTTCCTTACGTTGGATTCAGGATCCAGAACAACCATGAAATCATGGAACGGCAGATGGCTGAAGTGACGGGAATGGATTTTCACGGCCGTAAAACATGGTTCGGACAGCAGAAAGCTTCAAAAACAAAAGGTGCATTCATCGTGGGAGCACAATATGTATTGCCGATGCTGATTATTGCTGATGCAAGCGTAGATCAGAACGGGAAATTCCTGCTGGAGTTTCAGAGGGAGGATATTCCGATTTCCAGAAGATTAAGAGGAAATTTCAGTCTGAATTCCGACGGAGAATTCTCAACAGGGCTGCGTTATATTGTACAGAAATGGCTTTCGGTATCCGGAAATTATGATAACGAAATGGGCTGGGGAGCCGGTATTACTTTGATGTATTAATTTACAATTAATGAACAGGCTCTTTTCTAAAAAGACGACCGATCAAACCTCATAGGTTTCCAAAAACCTATGAGGTTTTGTTTAAGAACAATCAACAATAAAAACCGCTGTCCAGACATTTCGGACAGCAGTTTCTTATTTGAATATTTGTCAAAGTTTTTAAAAATCTCCGATTTTTATTTTTGTGATTTATTATTATCTGATTATAATAATAAAAAAGCTTTTGTGGTTAAATTTAAATTACTTGAAAAAGTTTCCACACAGCATTTAGTTCAATACCTCATTGATCTTCGGATATTCTGATATTTTCCTGAATACAAACCGGTTGGTTTTCTGAAGCTTTTCAATAAAAAGATCCAGCTCATTGATAGAATCTCCATCGGTTAAATATTGATCATGGGTCATGAAAACAAGATGCCTGGATGTTTTTTCAAGATCATTGAAGAAGAGGCTGTCGACTTTCTTCAGCATTTCCTCATGTTTTCCTTTCAGGACCATTTTATTGGTCGGTTTCCATTCCAGATCCCAGCCGACCACTTTGTAGCCGGCCTGCTTTAGCTGGTCTGCCGCTTCCTTTGAGCTTTTAAGATCAGTTACTGTAATGTTGTTCAGCCTCCAGATATTTCTTCCGGGAGTCCTTGCGATCTTATCGTACAGCCGTAAGCTATCTTTCGCCGTATCGAAATCATGAACTACCGCTGCGGGATTTTTGTAGAAATCGTTGTATCGGTTGTGGGCATGCGTAAAGCTGTGATTGGCCAGTTCGACAAGCTGGTCTTTCCTAAGGAGTTCAAGATCCTGCTGTTGTTTTTTACTTCCGTAGACGTGTTTGCCGACTAAAAATGCAGTGGCACAAACATTTCTCTTGTGTAAGATTTTAAGGAGGTTTTCGGTTCCGCGGTTGGGGCCGTCATCGAAGGTAAGGTAGATTACCCTTTTACCGGCGGGAATTTTTTCATCATCAAGTTTGGGGACAATTTTTGCGACGGGATGGTCTTTGGGAATCAGTTTTTCAGATTCTTTCTTGTCTTTCTTTTGATTACAGCTGTTAAATAAAATTGAAGTTGCACTCACCAATGCAAACATCCCGAGAAAAGTCTTTTTTCTAGACCTTTCTGCAAAAGTTTTTGTCATAAAGTTTAAAGGAATTTTAGTTGTTAAAAATTGTTAATTTTTCTAAATATTCCTTAACAAAAAATATGCCGATTTCACTCTAAAAATTACTTTTTAATAGGATTTTAACAACTTATTTTTTGGCTGTTATTTTTCAAGTAATTCTTTTAAATACAGGGAATTTTTAATAGCAGCCGTTCCCCACGTATTATTGAAAAAGATAAACGATTTATGTTGAAAATTCCGGATTTTTTCAGCTAGATTTTTAATAAAATTTTCGCCGTATTCCGACTTATAAAGAACAGGTTTTCCGTGGAGTCGGTAGTACAAAATGTCAGCATGTCCGGTAATGACATCTTCCGGCAGATTTCCGGGAAAGCTGACACCTGAAAAAATGACATGATTTTCTTTTAACAACGCAAAGATTTCATCCCGCCACCAGGATTCATGACGGAATTCAATAACATTGGTATAACTGAAATCCAGATTGTTTAAAATCAAATCGATATTTTCCGGCGTATTTTTAAAAGACGGCGGAAACTGATACAGGAATCCTGAAAGCTTTTCCTTTAAATGACTCTGAATATGCCCACAGAATTCAGAAATTTCTTCCTTGCAGCTTTCCAGCCTTTTTTCGTGGGAAATGGTTTTTGGTATTTTAATGAAGAACCTGAAATCTTCCGGCGTGTCATCTGCCCATTTCTGTAGTGTTTTGGCTGTCGGTTTCCTGTAGAAAGTGGAATTGATCTCCACACAGTTGAACACTTGGGAATACAATGTAAGAAAGTCTTTGCTCTTGGCATCTTCCGGATACAGAGGACCTTTCCAGTCATTGTTATAAAAACCCGAACAGCCAATATAAAGATTTTCCTTTTTCATAATTTTTAATATTTAACGGTTTAGATTTGAATTTCCCACAGATTTTCACGGATTTTCACAGATTGTCATACATATTTCTGCAGATTGAAATCCTTCGACAAACGAACGGTTATTTGGCTGCATTCATAAAAATCTTCGATTTTTTTCTTCTGTGTTCTAAATATGAGCAATGATAAGAAACTAATTCTAATGTGACTTATGTATCAAAACTATGCATCTAACAGTTTATTTCACAGATCTAATATTTAAATCAACAGAGTTTAATCGTAAAGAATTCAGGATCACGGATAAAGAACTGAAGCTCATGGCCGCGGCTGCAATCATCGGTGACAGCAGAATTCCAAAAAAAGGATACAATAATCCTGCCGCAACAGGCACACCCAGCACGTTATAAATAAACGCAAAGAACAGGTTTTCCCTGATGTTTTTCAGCAGCTTCTCACTCAGCAGTTTGGCTTTTGCCACCCCGAGAATATCGCCTTTCAGAAGAGTGATTTCTGCACTTTCGATAGCGGCGTCCGTCCCGGTTCCCATCGCAATTCCGATGTTGGCCTGCGCCAGGGCAGGAGAGTCGTTGATTCCGTCGCCGGTCATGGCTACTATTTTCCCCTGCTGCTGTAGTTTTTTCACCTCATTTAATTTATCTTCCGGCAGACAGTTGGCTTTAAAATGCTTAATTCCCAATTCATCGGCAACGGCTTTGGCGGTATGTTCGTTATCGCCGGTCATCATGATCACATCAACACCTTCTTCCATCAGTTGCTGAACCGCTTTTTTAGAACTTTCCTTTATTTTATCGGTAAAGCTGATAAATCCGAGTACTTCATGATCCTGTGCCACATAGGAAATCGTATGGGCTTTCGACTGTACCTCTATGGCTTTCTTTTTCAGGCTTTCCGGAATAAGGATCTGGTGAGAGGTCAGCAAACTCTCGTTTCCGAGATAGATCGTTTTTCCATTGCTTTCTCCCTTCACACCTTTTCCTGAAATGTTTTCAAAATCCTGTACTTTTTCTGAGGAAATATTTTGTTCTTTTGCTTTTTGAATGACGGCATCTGATAAAGGGTGTTCCGAATTCTGGTTCAGAGAATAAGCGAGTTTTAAAATCTGATTTTGATCATTATTTAAGGCTTCAATATGTTCTACTGACGGTTTTCCTTCCGTTAATGTTCCTGTTTTATCCGTGATCAGGACGTTTACCTTATTCATCTGTTCCAATGCTTCGGCATTTTTAATTAAAATCCCGTTTTTAGCGCCTTTCCCGATTCCCACCATCAAAGACATGGGCGTAGCAAGACCCAGCGCACAAGGGCAGGCCACAATTAAAACTGCAACAGCATTGACGAAAGCAAATAAGGTTTTCTGGCCTTCCGGACCGAAAAGCTGCCATAAGATAAAAGTAAGAACAGCAATACCGATTACGGTTGGTACAAAGACTTTTGAAACTTTATCCGTTAGCTTCTGGATGGGCGCTTTGCTGCGACTGGCTTCATTTACCATTTTGATGATTTGGGACAGCAGGGTTTCATCACCTACTTTTTCTGCTTTCATCACGAAAGTCTGGTTCCCGTTGATCGTTCCGGACGTTACCGGATCGTTTACATTTTTCTGAACCGGAACCGGCTCACCCGTAATCATGCTTTCATCGACTATCGAATTTCCTTCCGTGATTTTTCCGTCTACCGGAATTTTTTCTCCGGGTTTTACCCTTAAAAGATCACCGGCCTTTACCTGTGAAAGCAGTACTTTTTTCTCCAGTCCGCCGACAATGAGGTTGGCTTCATCAGGGGAAAGGTTCATCAGTTCCCGGATGGCATTTCCTGTTTTTTTATGAGCCGCCGCTTCCATCAGCTGACCTAAGATCACCAATGTCAAGATGACACAGACCGCCTCAAAATACAGAGGGATTTCGTGGTTGTGTCCACGGATTTCATGGGGGATTATATCCGGAAAAATCAAAGCAATGATGCTGAAAATAAATGCCGCTGCAACTCCAAGTACGATAAGGCTGAACATATTTAAGTTCCGGGTTTTGAAGGAAATCCAGCCCCTTTTTAAAAGGAACCATCCGGAATAGAAGATCACGGGAAGCGAAAGGATCAGTTCGATAAAGCCCAGGGTCTGGTGGGAAAACGGGAAATCGATCAGCATTCCGCCCATGGAAAAAACGAAAACCGGAACCGTAAAAATCAGGGAAATGATGAATTTCTTTTTTAAAATAGTGTAGGTTTCATCTTCTTCATTTTCATTTTTATCAGGCATTCTTACCAGATCCATCCCGCAGATCGGGCAGTCGCCGGGTTCGTCCTGTAAAATTTCGGGATGCATCGGGCAGGTATATTTTGCTGCTTTCTTTTCCGGGTATTTGACGAGATCCATTCCGCAAACGGGACAGCCGACGTTGCTGTCATAGACTTTGTCTCCTTCACAGTACATCGGGCAATAGTATTTTCCCGCCATTTCATCGGTGACTTTTGGTGTCTCCTGATGAGGTTGGTGATGATGGTGAGAATGCTGATGATTATGCATTCCGGAACTGTTTATCAATTCTTCCGTTATTTCCTCCAGGTGCATGTGGCAAACCGGGCAGTCGCCTTTTTCATGATATACTTTGTCCCCTTCGCAAAACATCGGGCAGTAATATTCTCCGATATGATCCTTAAAATTTTCGGGAAGGTGGGTTTTGGAATAAGCCGGTTTAAAATTCGGGTCTTTAGCCTGCTTTTCCTCGATAGGAACCAGGTACATATTGCAGACCGGGCATCTTTTTCCCTGCTGGAAATACACTTTATCGCCTTCACATTCCATCGGACAGTAATATACCGAGGACGGGGAAACGCGGTCCTGGGGTTTTACAAATTCTTTTTGGTGATGATCCTGATCTTCAAGCCTGTAATTTCCGGCTTCTTCAAGTTCTTTATTTAAAATGTTTATATCTAATTCGTGGCCGGAAGTGATGGTGGCAGTATGGGTTTCCAGATTAATATCGGCTTTGATGCCTTTTATGGCGTTCAGCTTTTCAGAGATCTTTTTCTGGCAGCCGGAACAGCTCATTCCGGTAATGGTATATTTCTTTTGCATGATCCTTCGATTTATTTTACAAATTTCCGACAAGCGGCCGGAAGCCTGTTATAAATTTAAGGATAATATGTTTAGAATTCGGTGTTTTTTTTTGAGTTTTAGGGCAATAGGGTGATAGAGTGATAGGGTATTAGAGTAATGAAATATAGATTATGATCCGTTAACAATGATCTTTCCTGATTTAAGAGATAATATTCCCGTAAACTTAATTTTTTGATTTAGAAAAATTGCTCTCTCGTTTATTAATTTCTAAAACCCTCCAACATTCATACTCTCCAACTCTGAGACACTCAAACCTGATCCAGCGGTTTGCGGTTGTGTACCTTTAATTTTTTAAATTCGGTGGGGGTAAAGCCTGTAATGTTCCGGAATTGGGAAGATAAATGCTGGACGCTTTTGTAGCCCAGTTTTCCGGCAATTTCCGTTAAAGTAAATTCATTATAGAGAAGCAATTCTTTTACCTTTTCGATTTTCTGAAGGATAAAAAACTGCTCGAGCGTGATATTTTCATTTTGTGAAAAAGCTTTGGAGAGTGTACTGTAATCTTTATGGAAGGCCGAAGCTAAAAACTCCGATAGCAGAAAATCTTCTGCAACATCCAGCCCGCTTATTTCGGCAATAATTAAATTCTTGATTTTTTCAACCTGTTGCCGTGCAGAATCTTTTATTCTTTCAAAACCTATCCGTTCCAGCTGCTGTTCCAATATTTCCAGTTGGTTTTCAGGAATTTCGGATACGGTTTCTGCTTCTCCCAGAATAACGGATTTGAGAGGAACGCCCGTTTCATTAAAAATGGCCTGCACCGCTGAAATACATCTGCCGCAAACCATATTTTTGATGAAAATTTTCATAACGGGTTCTGATTACTTAACCGGTCTTTTACGAATTCCACTTTTGTTTTACCGTGAGGAGCGGGATTTCCGTCTTCGTCGAGATTTACCATTACGATTCTGTCTACGGTAATGATAGTCTGGTGTGTCATTTTGTTCCTCACTTCACATCTTAAAGTGATGGATGTAGATCCAAATGCCGAAACTTCTATACCGATTTCAATAATATCGCCTTGTTTGGCCGAGCTTACAAAGTTGATTTCAGAAATGAATTTGGTTACCACTTTCTTATTTTCAAGCTGAATAACGGCGTACAGGGCTGCTTCTTCATCAATCCATTGCAACAATCTGCCCCCGAAAAGGGATTGATTGGGATTAAGGTCTTCCGGTTTTACCCATTTTCTGGTATGATAGTTCATCGTTTAAATTTTGTGGTACAAATTTAACTTTAAAATTTCTTTCTGTCAAAAAATCAGGATTCACTGAAGCAAAGAATGTGATTAAGATTCTCAATGACGTTTTAAGAAGGTTTGTGTAAATAAGTTCTTGTGGGGATGTATTTAATTACATACCAAAAAAGCTGATCATAATGAAGAATTAAATTAAAATCCTTCTTTTTATTTATAATTTTACAGATACCACGGTTTTTAATAATTATTCATAAATATTTGATGAAAAATTAATACTTTTTAACGAAATAATATTTTAATTGAAAATTTTATCAAAATAATTTCAAAAAAAGCTTGGTCATGAAATTAATAGTTGTATCTTGCACCTGTATTATAGCTGGAATCAATATTTGTTCATTCTTTATGTTGTTTTTCCTTTATAAACCAAATCATTTTTAACTTATTTAATTTTATTAATCAAGATGAACATTTTTGTTTCAAACATCAACTACGCAACTAAAGATTATGAGTTGCAGGATTTATTTTCAGAATTTGGAGAGGTTTCTTCTGTAAAAATCATTACAGATAAAGAAACCGGACGTTCAAGAGGTTTCGGATTTGTCGAAATGGAGGACGCAGAAGGACAGCAAGCTATTGAGGCTCTTAATCAGAAGGATTTCAACGGAAAAACCCTTAATGTTTCAGAAGCTAAACCAAGAGAAGAAAAGCCAAGAAGAACTTTCGGTAACAACGCAGGAGGTGGAAGAACCGGTGGCGGTGGTTACGGTGGCGGAAACAGAAGCGGTGGCGGTGGCTACGGTGGCGGAAGCAGAAGCGGCGGTAGCGGTGGCTACGGCGGTGGAGACCGTGGCGGAAACGGCGGTGGAAAACGTTGGTAAAAGATATGGCGGCTCTTTAAGAGCCGTTTTTTTATGACTTTCCGTAATTGATTTGGGAAAGTCGCTAATTAATAAAAAAGCCTGTCTTTTACGGACAGGCTTTTTTAATTTAACGTGACTTCGACCATATTTAATTTATATTAATTAACGTGAGTTCGGGATAAGAATAAATAAAATTTATGCTATAAAAAAGCAGAAAAATTAGTATATTTAAGGTATTGAAGTTCAAATATTTAACTAAATTTTCTGCTATGATTTCTGATGATAAAAT
>CAJYXJ010000005.1 GCA_913778085.1 uncultured Chryseobacterium sp. | reverse complement strand
ATCAGGCCCAAAAGATCTTTTAAAAGGAATATTTTAAAATACAGAGTCAGAGCGAAACCAAAGGTCACTAAAAACTATAAAAAAAATCTATAAGACCTTAACTTAATGACATTGGGCTAAAGCCCGACGCTCTTGATAATCACCTAACTCACTAATTATTACCTATTTTAAATTATTTAAATATGTAATTTACGTAATTTAACATCGATAGATTAAAGTTACCGAATTTTCCGGTTGAATTAAATTGCATTTTAAAATCACCAAAAGGAAAACCACCGGAAAAATCCGATGGTTTTAGAGGTGACAAAATTATTTTCCGGTGTAATCACTTTCCGGAGCACCGAGATAACTCGGTTTCAGTCCGCCGGTATTGATCAGGATTTTCTCCAGGACGATTCCAGGTTCCAACACCCTGAACCGCAGCGTATGCTTTCCGGGCTCTGAAATCTGGTGTTTGGTAATGGACCGGATGATGTGTTCCGACTGCCATCTTCCCAGTTCGCCTTTGTAGTGGCCGTTGAAATTCACCACCTGCGGAGCTTGCCCATCGAATGAGATTTCGTAGCGTAATCCTTTATTGTGATTGAAATTCAAGGTTGGAGCCAGCAAGAGTTGCACTTCAAATTCACCTTTGGACTCGAAATTCATATCGTATTCCAGATACACGTTTTCGTCAGCTTTCGGATAAGCATTTTGCGGAAAAGTCGTTACGCCGGATTTGGTCTTCCCAAAATCAGGAATCACTTCCCAATGGATCCGGTCCGAATTGTGCATACGGGCAAAGTGTTCCGCTTCTATCGAAACATAGCCATTCTTCTCCAGGAAAATTTTTTCTTTCGGAATGTCCGCTTCAGAAACATAGGTTACTTCAGGCATGATATTTTCCTTTCCGTCGGCCCAGGTTTTATAACCGATCCGCATCTGGTCCATCATGTGCTGCCATTTTCCGCCGGCCATTACATTGTTATAATAGTTGTCCAGCTCAGCATTTCTTTCAAAATATTGTTTTACCTGATCGGCATATTGATTGGCTTCTGGATCTTTCTTAGCAGCCAGTTCCCTGTTTTTGGCAACGGCATAATACATTTCGTACAGGTTGCTGCAAGCGTCAATTGGGTACAGCACCAGCTGGTAATAGGCATCCTGATATTCCGCCGGAATGTCCTGTTTCAAACGCAATGCTTTTAATGCCAAAGCGCGGTAATCATTGAGAACCGTTTCAAACTCGTTGTAATTCTGAAGGCTGTAGGTTTTCCAGTCCAGGGTTTCAGGTGTTACCCTGCGGTTGTATTTTGCGTACGTGTTGATCATTTCCGCAATTTCTTTCGCGTGTTTTTCACCGAACTGCTGAGCCGACCATTTTTCGGTATACTGAAACAGGTTATTGGCATTGAACTGTTTCGGGTTCCAGGCCATATCGAGAAAAAAGCTGATCGGGAATTCCATCGGTTTCAGGTCACCGACATTCACGACCCAAACCTTATCCACTTTATGCTCGTAGGAAAGGTTCATCTGCTCCCAGACGCGCTGGATCGGACTGATGTTGATCCATTTGGAGTTTCTCGGTCCGCCCACATAATCGAAGTGGTAGTACATCCCGTAACCGCCTTTGTGTAGTGGTTTTGACAGGTCCGGAAGTTTTCTCACGTTGCCCCAGTTGTCGTCGCAGAACAGCAGAATCACATCATCAGGAACGCGCATTCCTTTGTCGTAATAATCCTGAACTTCTTTGTACAGAGCCCAGACCTGCGGTGTCCTTTCCGGTTTTTTCCCGGTGACATCGGCAATGATCTTCCGTTGGTCTTTCACGATTTTCTCAAGTAAGGAAATATTGGTACCCTCTCCCATCGCTTCATCACCGTCGCCACGCATGCCTACCGTTACCAGCTTTTCCCAGTTTTTGCTTCTTTCCATCCCGGATTTCCAGAATTTTTGCAGGACCTCAGCATTTTTAGCATAATCCCAGACATTTGGCAGGTTGTTTCTTTTAATGTACCGGTGCCAGTCGGTTTGCGCCAATGCCATCGGTTCATGGTGGGAAGTTCCCATGACGATGCCCATTTCGTTCGCCAATGGTCCGCTCAAAGCATCATCGTCATAAAATGCTTTTCCCCACATCGCCGGCCAGATATAATTCCCTTTCATCCGCAGGATCAGCTCAAAAACTTTCTCATAAAATTTGGAATTGATGCCACCAAAAGTGGCTCTGGCCCAACTTCCTAATGAAGGTTCTTCATCGTTTAAGAAAATCCCGCGGTATTCAACGGCAGGCTCTCCGTCGGTATAGATCCCTTTTTTAAAGTATAGATTTTCCTTTTTCGCAACCGGAACATCCGCCCAGTAATACCAGGGCGAAACGCCGATCTGCTGCGACATTTCATAGATGCCGTAAATCGTTCCCCTTTTGTCGCTTCCCGCAATCACAATCGCTTCGGAAACACCGGGAAACGGATTGCTTATGTTTTGAATGATAAATTTCTCATTCTTGCCCTTTAGCGAATTTCCATCAATCTTCTTTTGCTTAATTAAAGCATCGACGGTTTTGCTCTTACCAGCCTCGCCGATGATGATCAGCATCCCGTTGACCCCGGAATTCTGGGAAATGAGATGAGGCTGAATGCCGGTGACTTTCTGGAAATCGGACTGAAGGTTCGCCACTGCCCGAAGAATTCCTTTGTCCGAATCGCTATCCGAAAACAGCATCAGTCCTGAACTGCCTTCTTTCAATACCATCGAATTTTCCGTCTTCACAAAAGAAATAAACGGGTCGGCGGCTTTTACCATGGTTGTAAAAACCAAAGTGACCAAAAGAGAAAAATAGTTGAATATCGTCTTCATAATCGTTATTTATTGCGTATTTATTTAATAGATCGTTTAAACTTTTTATTTAATCACAAAGTCACAAAAGCTTTTTGGCACATAAGTCACATAAGATTTAGGTTAAAGTATTACGGATATTTTAGACCACATGAACTTTCCATATTCTCATCATTACAGTATTATCTTTTGTAACTTTTGTGGTTAATTTTTGAAATTAGTTTAAATAGATTAAGTAATCAAAACTTACCAGTCATCGGTTCTGAACGGCGATGCCAGCAGACCTTCCGCATTTTCAAGATTCGCCTCTTCGGGATTGTTGCTCCATGCATACCGTACCGCTACCGGGTTTTTGATGTCCTTGCTGCTGACCACAACGGTATTGCCTTTGATTTTGGCTTCGGCCCAGACAAACTTTTTATCGCTTCCGGCAATGGCAAAATGTTTCAGTGCTCCGTTTCTGCTTTTCAATCCTTTTCCTACGTTGTCGAATGAAAGGATCACCGTTGAATTTTCTACCTTCATCGACTTAAAGACAGGACCGCTGCTGACCAGCTTTTCGCCGTACACCAGTTTCCGGGCGGCCAGGAACAGGCGTTTTGCCATATCTTTTTTATTAAGGGGATGAATGTCATTCCATTCCCCGAGATCATAATTCACGCTCATTGCTGTGTACGGTATAGTTTGTGAGGTTTTAAACTGGGCTTCACGGATTCCCGCCCACCCGCTTGGTGCATTGGGATCGTTTATTTTTTCCATAAAGTTGGGAAGCTGAACCAATAAAAACGGCATCCGGTTCCACTGGAACACTTCCCGCCAGTTTCCGATCAGATTTTTCAGTAAACCGGCATAGTTTTCAGACTGACCGGCGTTGCTTTCCCCCTGGTACCAGATGGCACCCCTGACTTTGTAGTCGCGGACCGGGTAAATCATCCCGTTGTACAATCCGGAAGGCGTATTCCGCAGGTTTTTCAGCTTTGATTTATAGTCTTCATCCTTACTCATATCCCGGCCGATGTTGTATTTCCACTCGCCCGTTAGATCAACCAAAACGCCGTCTCCCACGATCTTATAAGGCTTATCGGCAACGAATTCACCGTTCCCGAAGTTGGAAGTCAGCTGGATGGCAATGGTATTTTTCCCCTGTTTCAATATTCCGCCGGGAATATCATATTTCCTTGGCGGATACGTGTATGAAGTGGCGCCTACGAATTTTCCGTTGATGAAAACCGAGTCGCTGTCGACCATGACGCCCAGGTACAGCCGGGCAAACTTCCCGTCCATGGAAGCCGGAAGCTCAAAATTTTTCCTGAACCAGACGGTACCTTTGGCCTGGATGCCGTTGTCTTTCCATTTTCCGGGAACTTTTGCTTTCTGCCAGTCTGCGTCGTCAAAATCCTTCTGATTCCAAAGATTCCTTCCTTTGTCGAGTTTTGAGGAATTGAGTGCGGACAATGCCTGCTTGTCAATCAGGTCATTGGGAAAATCCTTCAGATGCTCCTGGCTGATCCAACTCTGAATGGCCGAACCACCCAGACTGGAAACCAGCATTCCCTGCGGAATTTTGGTATGTTCATACGCTTCAAGTGCGTAAAAATAAGCAAAAGCAGTCCAGTTCATAACTTCCGAAGCCGTTCCGGTGAACCATTTTCCACCGGGTGCGATGTTCTCCTGAACGGATTCCACGCTGTTTTGGGTAGGTACTTTGAAATACCGGATTTTATTAAAGTCCGAAACGTTAATTTCCGGAAAACGGTCTGTCAACCGGGCAATCGGGGTTTCCATATTTGACTGTCCAGAAGCCAGCCAGACATCGCCCACCAGGATATCCCGGATCGTAATTTCGTTAATTTCCATCACGAACGGACCTCCTGCTTTCTGCGGTTTCAGTTGTACAGACCATTTTCCGTTTTTATCCGGTGAAGTATTGTAGGTTTCATTGCGGAACCTGATGGTAATGTTTTCGCCTTGGTCCGCCCAGCCCCAGATCTTAAGTTCTACATCACGCTGCAGCACCATTTTATCACTGACCAGATCCGGGAGCTTTATTTTCCCGAACGAGAGCTGATGACTGAAAAAAGCCATCAGGAAGAGTATTTTAAAAATCAGGGACGGTCTGAAATATCCGGTTTTCATTTTTAAGATTTATTTTAAGTTGTAAATCAGGATTAATGAATAACAAATCCGCCTTTGGACTGGATTTCTATTTTTAATTCCCCGTTTTTATTGATGGTCACGGATTTCTCTGAAGTCATCCCTTTTGCATCATCATTGATGAGTTTTACCGTCTTTCCGGCCAGCATCGGAAATTTCAGCGTTAATTTCTGAGCGTTGTTTTCAGCATTCACGCCGGCCACATACCAATGGTTTTGATGCCTTCTGGTAATAATGGAATATTTCCCGGGGTAGCCGTCGATGAAAACCGTTTCGTCCCACAAGGTCGGGATTTCCTTCATAAAATCAAGCTCGAATTTCGGAGCGTCCTCCAGATTGTTCGGCATTACGGCAAACATCTGTATCGGGTTCTGGAATAATACCGCCGTTGCCAATTGGAAGCCGTCTGTCGTATAGCGTTTGTTTTTGTCTTTATTGGATTTAGTTAAATACTTGTTCAGGAAAGTTCCGCCAAATTCCATACTTCCGACCGTGTTCCGGATGAATGGGTGGAGTGACGCAAAAAAGGCTTCCTGCTTACGGACATCTTCTGAAAAATACAGCATTTCGGAAGCCAGGACGGCTTCACTTCCGGCGTAGTTCGGGTACATAACTTCCCAGCCTCTCGGTAAAGTGGCCCCGTGGAAAATGATGGTAATACCGAAATCGTTGGCATCGGAAAGAATATCTTCATACAGGCGCATCGTTTCCTGTTTATCACCACCGAAGAAATCCACTTTCAGTCCTTTGATACCGATTTCTTTCAGCCACTTCATTTCTTTTTTACGTTCGATGGCAGAGCTCATTTTATTCCTCGGGCCCATCGGTGCATCATTCGCCGCTCCGTTGGAGTTGTACCAAAGCATCACGCCTACATTTTTAGATCGCGCATACTGAACAAGTTCCCTCATCCGTTCTTTACCGATATTTTTATCCCAAAGCGCATCCATCAGGATGAACTGGTAGTTCATGGCCGCGGCCAGGTCGATGAATTTCTTCTGATCGTCGTAATTCATGCTGTTGTCCTGCCACAGGATCCAGCTCCAGGTCGATTTTCCGAAACCGTATTTTTGTGAAGGCGCATATATCGGCTCCACAACATCGAAGGGAACGGTGGTTTCCACAATCGGTTTCAAGGACTCACCGATAGTAATGGTTCTCCACGGTGTTGTTCCCGGCAGTGAAATGGCCGCCCCGGTGCTTCCGAAACCGTTGTTTTCCGCCATATTCGGGTACGCCATCTGGTAGAGATTTTTTTCGGATGTCGTATCGAGATGGGACGCGCAGTACAGGCTGTTCACACCGGTTTCAGACAGTAAGATCCAGCCGTCGTTTCCGATATGGAACAGTCCCGGGAAAACATAACCGTAATCCGCTTTTGTTCCCAGTTCCGCATCCGCTTTATAGCCGCTTTCATAGCTTGGAGCGGTTCTCGCGAAACCGGTCATCGGCTTCATCATCGGAGAAATGAACGTTGTGGTTTGCGAAGGAAAACGGTATCCCGTTATTTCCGACTGTACCACGGCGCTTAAACGGTCTTTCATCGGCTGAAGATCATACCGGAAAGCGATGTTATTGTTGCTCACCTGAAAATCTATACCAAGCTGGTACTGGTCGGCATTGGTAAAATGAACGGCCAAGGTATTGGCGTTGTAAGCCACCTGAGATTTTTTGATTTTTTCATTGGTGTAGGTTTTTGAGATCCGGTCTGTTTTACTGTCGGCAAATTTCAGGTTTTGGGAAAAATCCGATTCGTTGGTTACAAGGCCCAACGGAGATTTTTCCAGCATGGCTTTTCCCTGGAAGGTCACGTTGTACAGCGCTTTCCCGTTCTCCGAATAGACGCTCAGTTTCAGTTTTCCGTCAGGGCTCGAAACTTCGGCAACCTGCGCCTTCACGGTATTCACCAGGAGAATACCCAGGGTAAATAATAGTTTTAAAAAAAGTTTATTCATAATCAGTTATTTTCAAGAAAAGTCCAGTAATCGAAAAACATCACATCCTTTGCTGCTTTCCCATTGAATATAAAATACAGGTCGTGAACCCCGGTGATTTTTTCTTTTAATTGGGTTTTCACGGTTTCCCAACGGTCGTCGCCTCCGGTGAGCGGTACTTTTACCGTAGCAATCACCGGCGCGGTAAGCCTGTCCAGGCGGACATCCATCGTTACATCGCTGTTATGCGTAGTTCCTACCCTTGCGGTAAAACCCGCTGCTCCTTTTTTGCCGAAATCTACATTTTTCACACGGGTGTAAGCGCCGCTTTTTTTAGCCTTGACAAACACACCGGCTTCTTTGTTCTGATAGGATTTGACGTTTTCCGACCAGGCGATGGTCTCAGCCTGGTTGAAGCGGTACGGATTCACGGAGGCAATAGCTTTAGTAATTCCATTCGTCATTTTGATAGGCGAAATGGAACCGTCTTTATTGAATTCCAGTTCCTGAACACTGACGGAACGGGTAAATCCGCTTCCGCCGGGCAACGCGCCGTTGTGATAGAAAAAGTAGGTTTTGCCTTTGAAATCAATCACTCCCGGATGGTTGGTAAAGGATTTCCCTTCGGTGGGCATCACGATTCCGCCGTATTTCCACGGTCCCTGCGCGCTTTTGCTGGTGGAATAACCAATGAATTCAGGAAGCGGACCGCCCGGCCAGAACAAGTAATACAGGTTTTTCCTTTTGTAGAGCCACGGTCCTTCCTCGTATTTGGTCGGTCTTTCCGGGTTTTCTTTTCCGTCCCTCTTCCCAAAGGATTCAGCGGTCATCGGAACCTCCACAATATCGCCGGAATAGGAAATCATATCCTGATTGAGTTTTACATATTTCAGCTTCGGGTTCCCCCAGTACATGTGGGCCTGACCGTCATCGTCCACAAAAATGGTCGGATCGATGTCGCCCCATTCGCTCTGTACCAGAGGTTTTCCCAGCGGGTCATGAAACGGTCCGAACGGACTGTCGCCCACCGCCACACCGATTGCGCCTTTGTTATTGGTTTTGGACCACATCGGCACATACATAAAAAATTTGCCGTTTCTTTCCACACATTGTGCCGCCCAGGCATCCCGCTTGGCCCAATCGAAATCGTTATAGGAAAGAATGGTTCCATGATCGGTCCAGTTCACCATATCGTCGGTGGAATAGACTTTCCAGTCATTCATGGTAAACCAGGTAGAATCGTCTTCATCGTGGGTCGTATACACGTACAACCTGCCGTTGTAGACCATCGGTGCCGGATCAGCGGTATAGTTGGTCTGAATGATGGGATTCTGGGCAAATGCATCCGCTGAATATCCGATCAGGAAGAGGCAGAGTATGGATTGTAGAGTCTTTTTCATATTTTCTATTTCATTGTTTATTGTTTGAATACTGAATGTCTATTTATGACCACCAAAGTCACAAAAGCTTTAACACAGGAGGCACATTAGATCTTTTTAGTTTTAATTATTGCGTATATTTTAGATCACATGAGATTAAAAATCAAAGATTTTGTAAAAGTTTTTGTGTATTTATCTAACGTATTCCATTTAACTTTAATAAGCAGTATCAATATCTTTTGTGACTTTTGACTTCGTCGAACCTGCGGTTTGTGGTTAGATTTTCTCCGTCCGTGATAAACCACCCCGTCAAAAATTCCTTGAATTTTCGCCACCCCTCCAAGGGAGGGGAATTTTTATTCCGTTGATATTTGACATTTTACATTTCATTTTTTAATGTTCAACACATAAGTCACATAAGATTTAGTCTTAAGTATTGCGTATATTTTTAGAACACATCAGATTAAAAATCTTTGATTTTTAAAAACTTTGTGAGCTTGTTTAACGTATGACATACATCTTTAATAATCGGCGTCACTAGCTTTTGTAGCTTTTGTGGTTAAGATTTTTCTTTAATGGTTCAAGTCATCTTTTGGCTGCATTACTGAAAATCTTTGATTTTTAATCTCATGTGATCTAAAATATTTGCGACGTATAAAATCTAATCTCATGTTTCTTATGTGTTAAAGTTTTTTATTGATCAAATCCAAACGTTTCATTTATCTTTTCTGAAAGCTCCAGGAATCGAAGTTGAACAGCTTTCTTCCGGCGGTGATGTTTTTTCCCTGAAAGACAAAATAGACATCGTGGACGCCGGAAATAGGTTCTGATATCGTTGCGGTTAAGGTTTTGAAGTCTTCCCAGCCGCCTGTTCTCGGGATTTCAATCTGGGCGATCTTGGTTCCCTTTACATCATCCAGATGAACTTCCAGGATCCCGCCGTCGATTCCTGCAGCCACCGAAGCTGAAAATTCGGCAGGCCCTTTGGTTCCAAAATCCACCGCCCTGACTTTGATGTAGCCTCCGGTCCGGATATCGGAAACGTAGACCCCGGTTTTCTTATTTTCGGAAGTGCTGCATTTTTCCGACCACGCCATGGTTTCGGCTTCGTTTTTCTGATATGGATTTAAGGTTCCTACAGGATTTACTCCTTCTTTGGTGATGGTAATTCTTGGGATGCTGCCATCGGCATTGTATTTAAATTCTTCGATGGCTGTTGCCCGCCCATAACTTCCGCCGTTCGGCAATAAAGCATTATGATAGAAGAGGTAGGATTTTCCTTTGTAATCGATGATTCCACCGTGATTGGTAAAGCTGTTGGTCGGCTGATCGGTCATGATTTTTCCACGGTATTTCCATGGTCCGGTAGGTGAATTGCTTGTTGCATACGACAGGCATTCCGTTCTGTTGGTCATTCCTGCGTACATCATGTAATATTGTTTGTTCCGTTTGTAAAACCACGGACCTTCCACATAAACATCGTCGAATTTTTCCTGTTTCTGCAAAACTTCATCGCTTTTTCCGGGCCGTCTGAGTCCGCCGAAAGCTTCCACTGACTGCGGAACTTCCGTGATGGGCCCGTTGTAGGTGGTCATGTTTTTGTTCAGTTTAACGTAAAACAATTTGCTGTTTCCCCAATAGAGATAGGCTTGCCCATCGTCATCCACAAAAGCCGTCGGATCGATATTGTCCCAGGTTCCGGTGGTTACCAACGGCTTTCCCAACGCATCTTTGAAAGGACCGGTCGGGCTGTCTGAAACGGCTACCCCAATGGCCATATTGTTGTCTACGGTCTGCGCGCAGATGTACCAGTAGAATTTACCATTGCGCTCTACACATTGTGCCGCCCACGCCCGGTCTCTTGCCCAAGTGAACGATTCGAGCGAAATCGGAGATCCATGGTTGGTCCAGTTCACCATATCATCCGATGAATAGACATGCCACCTGGTCATCGTATAAAAATCGAATCCCGGCTGGTCGTCTCCCGTGTACAGGTACATCTTGCCTTTGTAAACCATTGGTGCCGGATCAGGTGTGAAATGGGTCTGGATCACGGGGTTCTGTGCAGAAGTACAAATCCCTCCCAACAAAAATGATAAGGCAATATATTTTGATTTAAATTGAATCATATTTAATTATTTTGATAAAATAAACTTATAATAAGCTACACCGTGCGCCGGAATCTCTAATGATAATGCCTGATTCGATGTATTGATTTTTGCAATATCCTTCTGTCTCCACAGATCGCGCACCGTCCAATTTCCTGAAATTCCTAATGTTTTAAAATCTTTGTAAGACATTTTCACTTTTTCCCTTCCGAAATTGGCAAAAGCCACCGCTTTGCCGCCGTCTTCAAGGTCTTTGACATAGATTTTCAGTTCGCCAACGGTGTCCAGGCAGACGCCCTGTTTTCCCAAAGCGTCCTGATTGACAGCAATTACCTCATCGTTGGTTAAAAGGTTTAAGGTAAAATCATCCAGCTTTTCAAGGTCACAGCCGATCAGCAACGGTGCGGAAAAGATGCTCCAAAGGCTGATGTGGAGATACTGCTCATCGGGTTTTAGCTTGCTCTGATGGGGATTTCCCCAGCCGACCACGCCTACGACCAGCATATCCGGATCATTCCGGTTGCCGGGTTTTGCATACGGAGCGGCTTTATCCTGCGCAAGCGCAATACTTTTCACGCTGGCCCAGGTATCGGTAATATCGTTGGTGGTGCGCCAGGACTGGGCGTGGGTTTCATCACCCCATTTCCAGACATCGCCCATCCCATACTGGCAGAGGTTGTAGACAATATCCCTCGGCTGTCCGTAGAGCAGGTCGCCCATCAGTTTAAATGGCTTTACCCCTTTATCCAGATCGCCACCGCCGTTGAATGCCAGTGAAGGAACTTTGCTAGGGTCGTTATCCGGCAGACCGTTGATCACGCCGCCGTAGCTGCACCAGTCGTATTTCAGGTAATCGACGCCCCATCTGGCGTAGCTTTCGGCATCCTGCTTTTCGTAGCCGTAGCTTCCGGCACATCCGCCGCAGGTCCAGGGTCCCGGAGAGGAATAGATCCCCATTTTCAGTCCGTTGGCATGAATGTAATCGCCCAGGTTTTTCATATCCGGAAATTTGGAGTTGGTTAAAATATAACCGTCCTTATCCCGGAACTGCCCTTTGAAAGACGGGTCTTTCTCGTCCCGGTTGTATTGCCAGGAATCATCAACATTGATGTAATTCCAGCCGTGGTTAACCAGCCCGGTTCTCACTAACGCATCCGCTGCCCTTTTTACTTTGTCGGCAGATACTTCGTGCCCGAAACAGTTCCAGCTGTTCCAGCCCATTGTTGGTGTTAAAGCTATTTTATCACCGCATTCAATCTTTAATTTTTTTGAGGCTGTACCTTTGGCATTCTTTGCCGACAGGACCACTTCGTACGTTCCTCCGGTGTTTACTTTTCCCGTAATGATTCCGGTTTGCAGATCGATGGATAAACCAGCCGGAAGATTTGCTGCTGAAAATGTCATCGGACGGTCACCCGTTGCCGGAATCCTGAACAGAAAGGGCGAGCCGGGACGGACGCCGTAAATCCCTGCGGAATTGATTTTCGGTACCGCCGCAGGTTTCGGGGTTAAAATATAAGGTTCGGAAGAAATAGGATTGAAGGTTTCCAGGGTTTTAACTCCGGCGGTTTCGAACTTCGCATTTACCCAATCGGCATGATCGTAATAAGGTCCGTTGCCGCCGTCCGTAACCATCAGTTCCAGCTGTTTAATTCCTTTTAAAGATATTGAAACCGGTTTTGCTTTATCATCCAGATGCATAATGCCACTGGACCACAATTTTTTGTTATCGCCGTAAATTTCAAATTCCACTGCGGGCTCATGGCCTTTCATCTCATCATCGATCCCGACCCATGCCGAGAACTTTGTGGCTTTTCCATTTAGTTTAATCAGCAGAGAACTTTCAGCGTGGGTTCCGAAACCCCGGTCGAAAGTTTTGCCGGCAATCGTCAGTTTTTTTCCGTCGACGGACGTATTGATTCTAGGTTTGCCATTCCCCTGTGTGGCAACACTCAGGTCCATTTTATCCAGCCATACGGTGGATTGGGCTTTGGAAATCTGACCTGCCAATAAGAAAGCCGTGGAAAGGATGAGTATTTTGTTCTTCAGCATTTTTTAATTCATTTTATTAAACTTCCACCAATCGAAATAGAAAAGGTCTTTATCTCCTTTAAAGACAAAATAGAGATCATGGATGCCTTTAGCATTTTTCATAGGGGTCTTGATGGTCTTATAAAGATCGCCTTCGCCTTTTCCGGTAATCTGTACGGTTCCCAGCAAAGGCCCGTCCGGCGCATCGGTGCGCACTTCTATCTTTCCGCCGTGAAGGGAAGCGGTATTCACATCCAGAGATTTAATTCCTTTCGAAAAATCAACACCCTGTACTTTGATGTAATCTCCCTGATTGATGGAAGTGACAATGATACGATCAGTAATTTTCTTACCGCGGTTGTACGGCTGATTGCGTTCCCATTCCGTCACCATTTCTGTTTTCAGGCCTTCGCTGTACGCCATGGTTTCCGCTTCTACTTTTTGATAGGGATTAAGCGTACCCACTCTCTTTGCGCCCTCCGCTGTCCAGAAAGGAAGCTTCCGGATCGAACCGTCCGTGTTGTAGGTAAGTTCCGTGACACTGACGGACCGGCGTTCGTAATGTTTGCTCATGGTCTGCATCCTGAGCATGTGGTTGAACCCGAATACATAGGATTTTCCTTTGAAATCGATGATTCCGGGGTGGTTTCCACTGGACCGCTGATCGCCTTCCATGATTACGCCGCCATATTTCCACGGGCCGACCGGTGATTTTGCCGTTGCATAGCCGATTCCTTCAGGACAGCATCTGGAAGCGTAGGCCATGTAATAGATGCCGTTTTTCTTCCATGCCCATGGCCCTTCCTGGTAGTGGAAAGGATCAGGTGCATCTTTTACCTTGGCAAACGACGGATCTTTGGTAATGGGTCCGGCAAGCGAAACCATATCTTCGTTCAGCTTTGCATACCAGAGGTTCGGGTTTCCCCAGTAGAGGTAAGCCTGCCCGTCGTCATCAATAAAAACCGTAGGATCAATGTCATCCAAAGAATTTTTGATCAGCGGCTTTCCTATCGGATCCGTAAAAGGACCGTACGGACTGTCCGCTACCAGGACACCGATTCCCATATTGTTGGGCATGGGACAGTACATATAAAATTTACCGTTTCTTTCGATGACCTGCGGTGCCCAGGCCCCGTTGTCGGTATTTATCCATTTGAAATCTTTGAGGGAAGCCACCACCCCGTGATCGGTCCAGTTGACCATATCGGTGGAAGTGTAAAGCAGCCAGTCTTTCATTTTGAATCCGAAAGCATCGTCCTCGTCGTGGCTGGTATAAAGGTAAACGGTGTCTTTGTATACCATTGGCGCAGGGTCGGCGGTGAATTTGGTCTGGATGATGGGATTCTGGGCAGCCAGTGACCATCCTGCCGATACCAGACCTGCAGTAAATATATGTTTTAAAAATATTTTCGTGATCATGATTGATTTTTAGTTTAATATTTAATGATTTGTTCCGTCCAGGTAGGTCCGTCGATATAGAACATCCCGTTCCTGTAATGGACCGGCTCGATTCCCATTTGCGGACCGAGTTCCCAGGATTGGAAGCTCCGGCTGTACGGATACGGCCGTTTTTCATCCATAAAGTAATGGCAGGAATTCCATAAATTCCCGTCAGGTCCGATGAATAAAGCATTGTGCCCTGTCTCCTGATAAGGATCGGGGGTGTCGGTAAATTCCAGGTTTTCATAGCCGTTTTCTCTGGCCATGGCCTGTCGGTATCCCCTTTTGCGGGTTCCGAAAATAGGTTCCGGAGCAGCGAGTTCCCAGGGACCCATCGGGTTTTTGGATTTCAGTAAAGCCACTTCATATCCTCTTGTCCATGTAGAAAAAAACATGAAATACATCCCTTCTTTCCTGATGACGAAAGGGCCTTCGATGCCACCCTGCATCCAATCTGGCCACCCAGGCTGTTTCTTATCCAGAAATTTTTGAACCGGCGTGGTAAGTTTTCCTGTTTTTAGGTCTATTTTAGCCTGAAACAATCCGTTGCCGCTGCAGTATAGATAGACCTGTCCGTCTTCATCCTCAAACAGCGTGGCATCGTTATTATATTGTGAAGTCAGCGGACCGTTGAGTAGTTTGTAGGGGCCCGTCACTTTATCGGAAGAGAAAAGCCAGATGCCGTGCGTGGCCATTCCTTTCGGGTCTTCTTTGGTCACCTGGCCGCTGTTCACCGTCATATAGAATTTCCCTTTTATCTTATGAATTTCGGGTGCCCAGAATCTTCCGTTGTACAGGGTATCGGGAGGCAGTTTTTTAGCGTCAATCAGGAAAGAATGCTGCTTCCAGTGGGTTAAGTCTTTTGAAACTAACAGCCGGACTCCCGGGTTCTGCCCTTCCCAGACCGGGTTGGAGGTTCCTACACAATACCAGGTGTCGCCTTCTTTGATGATAAAATGGTCTCGCATGGAAATCGCGGAATCCCTTGTCACAGGATTGGTATAGCGGAATTCTTTTTTCACCGCATTGTCAGCGTTACCTGTCTGTGCAAAGTTTTTATTCATCAGAAAAATGAATACCGAAGCGGTCAGAATATTGGTGAAGTTTTTTTTCATATTAATTTTTTATACGGATTTCCATTCATCTTCAGAAACTGATGTGTATTTTCTTTCCTGAATAATCCACCGTTTTCTGCCGGCCGTCAGGAAGAATGATGTTGAACTTCCGTTTCTCAATCATTCCGGGATATTTTCCTTTCCGTGTATGAACCGTTAAAGTTTTTGATTTTTCATTCCAGTGAAAAGGGATTTCGGTAAAGTCGCCTTTTTCATAGTTGTAATTATCGAATTCGTCTTCGTACAGCACAAAATCCGCATCAGCTCCCGGATAGATTTTTATGGTAAGGTAATCCCATTTTTTTTCCGTTGCATATTGCACATCAGGACCGAACGGAATAATGCTTCCCGCTTTCACATACAATGGAATACTCTGAAGGTTAACGTTTTTTTCAATTTCCTGGCCGCCGTTGTATTTCTGATTCGTCCAGAAATCAAACCAGCCGGCTCCGGCAGGAAGATAGACTTTTACGGTTTTCGGTTGAGTAAAATCTACATCGGTAACGGAGTTTTCTTTGCTTTCGTCTTTTTTATCCCAGCCCTGATTTTCATCGGTTTTCACGATTTTTTCAGGGGTGTACTGAGGATCCAGTACGGGAGCGACCAGGAATGATTTACCGAAGAGATATTGATTATTGATATCCCAGGTCTTTTTATCTGAAGAAAAATCCATCGACAGTGCTCGTAGAAAGCTAGAGCCGTTTTGGGAAACGTCATGGGAAACGGAATAGATGTACGGCAGCATCGCGTAACGCAATCGGATAAACTTTTCTATCACATCATAAACCACATCACCTTTTTTTCCGAACTGATAGATTTCTCTCGGCACATCGGTTCCGTGGGAACGCATCATCGGGGTAAAAGTCCCGTACTGAAGCCAGCGAACATACAATTCCTGGAACATTTTGTTTTGTGCACCGCCGTTTCTTTTATAGACTCCGGCAAAGAAGCCCCCGATATCGGAATTGAAATTCGGGTTTCCGGTGAGGCTGAAATTCAGTCCGGCAGGAACCTGATTGCGCAGGTTTTCCCAGGAGGAATTGATATCGCCCGACCAGGTATTGGCCGCATATCGCTGCTGGCCGGCAAAAGCTGACCTCGTGAGGATAAAAACCCTTTTATCATTGGTTGTTCCGCGCTGGTGATCATAGACCCCGCCTACCGTCATCAACGGATAGGCATTCCTTACTTTTCTGAAGGAGCCGAGATGGGTTTTGGTATCCAGATCTTCGGGTTTCTGGCTGAGGTGATCCGGTTCCGTAGAATCCATCCACCACGAATCTACCCCAAGGCTGAATACGCCTTTATTTAGGTATTTCCAGTAAATATCCCGGGCTTCAGGGTTGTAGGCATCATAAACGCGGACCCCGGAAGGATAATTCATGTCGGGTGGCCAGACTTCCCTTCCCGACTCCGGCCAGGTTTTAAAGTTGAACAGCATTCCTTTCTGATCCATTTCACGATAAGGATTGGTCATCGGCCCGAAAGAGGACCAGATGGAAACGGCAAGGTGGGCATTCCTGTCATGGATCTCCTGAATCATTTTTTTGGCATCGGAAAAATCGGGACTGATGAAATCCATGGCATTCCACTGGTAATTGTTGCCCCAATACTGCCAGTCCTGGATGATGCCGTCCAGAGGAACTTTCAGGTCCCGGTATTTTTTAACCACTTCTGTCAGCTCGTCCTGGCTTTTATACCGTTCCTTGCTCTGCCAGTAGCCGTAGGTCCACAAGGGGAGCATCGGTACATTGCCGGTAAGATTACGCATTCCGGCCACCACGCCGTCGGCATTCTTCCCATAGATAAAATAATAGTCGATTCCTTCTCCGACTTCGGAAGAGAAAGAGGTGTTCTGAAGGTTGTCTGTAAATTGGGTCGGCGACTCATTATCCCAGAAGACGCCATATCCTTTTACCGACTGAAAGAATGGTACAAAATCCCAGGTGTTGTTCTGAACCATCCTGACATCCGTATTCCTCTGGGACATTTTTCCGTTCTGTAAAATTCCCAAACCGTAAATGGGTTCTTCTTTTTCCAGCTGAAACGATTGTGCAACGGAAAGTGTCTGGTTGCCGGCATCATTAAAGGGTTTAAAACCGCTTCCGGCTTCTTTCAGCAGTTCCTGCCCTGAGGTTGACCGATAGACTATGTTTCCGGTTCCGGCATCAATAGAAAGCTGTAAAGCATCTGATTCCAATACAATAAAACCTTCTTTTTCTGAAACGGAAAATCGGGTTTTCCGTTCTTTTTTAATAACTGCCAGGCTGTTTTTTGCAAATGGCTTACCGGCAGGGTATTTGACCACCCGGATGATATCCGGCCCGTAAAACATGACTTTTACTTCCATACGATCAGCGGTAAAGCTCAGTCCCGAATCATTTTTAACGTAGGCCTGTGCGTAGACCGATTGGTACCATCCCGCCGTGATCATGATGACGGTAACGGTTGCTTTTTTAAGGTTGATATCTTTGTATTTCATGACATAAGAGGAATTGAAATCGGATTCAGATCTCTTTTTTTCATCAAATTTCAAAGCTTTGGCTGCAGGATCATGCAGATGGCCGATGGTGTTTTTTTGAGTGTTATTTATAGGCTTGCCGTCTGACAGGTCTTTACTATACGGTTTAGATTTACATCTTTTGCTGAATTTACGATTCAGCAAAAGATGGGTTCTGTGTATTCCTATTTGAAAAGCAGCTGCGCAAAAGTGTACAGGTTGTTTCTCCAAACCGGCCAGGTGTGACCGCCCGGATATTCGGAGTAGGTGTATTTTATTCCCAGATCATCCAGTTTTTTGATCATGATCTGACCGTTTTTGTAAGCGATGTCTTCTTTTCCGCCCATGGAAATCCAGAAGTTTTTGATGTTGGAATTAATCTGTGATTTATTTTCCGTCATAAATTTGTACTCTTTATCCGCGGTTTCCTGAAGCGAAGGCAGGATCCACCCTGAGCTGAAAACGCCCAGTGATGAAAACATATTGTAATTCTGAATACCGGTGTGCAATGTGTAGATTCCACCCATCGACAGTCCGGCCAGCGCGCGGTTAGCCGCATCTTTTTTAACCCTGAAATTCGCTTCAGCAAATGGGATAACGGATTCTTTCAATTCTTTATCGAACATCTGAAGGTTTCGGTCCCCGAAACTTCCGAATCCTGCAGGCCCGATATTGGCATCCGGCATAACGACGATCATCGGTCTGGCTTTACCTTCGGCAATGAGGTTATCCAGAATCAGGTTGGTTTTTCCCTGCATCGCCCATCCGCTTTCATCTTCGCCACCACCGTGAAGGATGTACAGCACCGGATAAGATTCGTTTGTATTTTTATCGTATCCCGGCGGAGTGTAAATGAACACCCGTCTCCAGGAATTGGTTACTTTCGAGAAGATATTCTGAATCCTGATGTCTCCGTGAGGAACGTCTTTCATCGCGTAATAGCCATCACCTGCAAACGGTACCTCGATCCCGCTGGCGTACCTGCCCATTCCGTAAAAGGATTTGCTGGAGGGATCCGCCACCGGTACATTGTCAATGACCATCGAATAGTAATGAAAGCCTTCGCTTAAAGAATCGGTCGTTGTTTTCCAAACGCCATCCGAATCTTTGGTCAGGTCGTATTTTTTTCCAAGATCGATCTGGACTTTTTGTGCTTCCGGCGCTTTTACCCTGAAAATGGCTTTTCCGTTGGGCATGATCTGCGGGTACTGCGCGTTCCTGATGTTGGATTCTGCAGGAAGACCCAATACGGTAAAATCGGAGAAGGTGGTTTTGTCAACCGGCTTAAAAATGAGCTGTGAGAAAATATACAAATCGTTTTTCCATACTTTGAAATCATGGCCGCCCGGTTCGATGTAGAAAATATGCGGAATTTTATTCTGTGCCAGATAATCGTGGGTCCTTTTGCTGAACGGCATCAGTCCGTCGGCATCACCGCAGGAGATCCACAACAGCTTTAAGTCTTTTGCTTTGGAAGGGTCCGGAAGCAGCTTCTGAGGTTCTTTTGTATTCGGAGCAGATGAAAACCCGCCTACCCATGCGAATTTGTCGATGTTTCCAAGCCCGAAGTTCAGGGTTTGCCCGCCGCCCATCGAAAGTCCGGCAATCGCTCTGTTGTCACGGTCTTTTTTTACCGGTAATTTCTTTTCTACGTAAGGGATCAGGTCATTCAGCAGGTCTTTTTCAAAGGTTGCGAATGCCTCCACCTTGTCTTTGGCCATGATGTTGCCGGTCGCCCGGTCGTCTTTCATTGCTCTTCCGTTCGGCAGCACGACAATCATCGGCGTCAGTTTGCCCTGTGCGTACAGATTGTCCAGGATGATCTGCGGCGTTCCGTTTTTGTACCACTCTTTTTCATCCCCGCCAATGCCGTGAAGCAGGTAGAGGACCGGATATTTTGTTCCCTTTTTGAAGCCCGGCGGCGTGTAGATCAGTGCTTTTCTGGTAACGCCTACCGTTTTGGACGGGTACTGGATGGAGTCTATTCTGCCATGGGGAATACCGGCATTGGCGATATCGAATCCCGCAGGAGCCTGCCTCTGTGTATTCTGGGCAGCTACCGGTACTATAATCAGCGATGCGCCTATAATGAGTAGAGATGTAATTTTCATTGGTTTTTATTTGTAATTTTTACACTTATTAATTTAGACAAAAAAATAAGACCGGCAAGGGTTTATTTTTTATTGTTAATTTATTGAATTTTCCTTTGGTTTTTTATTGATGCCACCCCTTCAGGGCTTGGTTTTTCCGTTGTGCTTTTTTGTCGTAGGCTAATACCCTATGCTGATTTAAGCCGCCCTTTCAGGGCTTTCAATTCGGTCTGGTTCCTCATCCTATCTGTTTTTTCGTAGATTTCATAGGGCTGCACCCTACGCTCATGATGTCGCCCTTTCAGGGCTCAAAGATTCTATCGGTTACTAAATCTCTTATCGCTTTTATAATGCTGTATTCTATGTGCTATGGTTTTGCTATTTTATGGCTTATTGCATTTTTATCAGTGGAACATTTTGGCATTTAAAGTTTTCCGAAATTATTCAATTTTATTTTACATCAGTTTTAACCCTGAAAAAATCAACATCCACAAAGCCTCCTAAACTTTTGGTCGCGTAGTTGAAGATTGCAAACTTAGATCCCATAAAAAACCTACGGTAATCGAAAATCATTTTATAGCCTTTTGCCATTTCGGTCCAGTTGTTCTGATCGGTGCTGTAATAAAAATCCGCTAAATCTTTTCCGAGATTAAAATCGGCATCGATTTTAAAATAGACTTTATCAGCATTTAAAGGAATTCGTTTTTTCTCTTCCTTTTTTACGCCGGTCACTGCCTTGGTTTTATTGTCTAAACTGACTTCATCGGTTGAAAATACCACGTACTTTTTGCCACCTTCCATAATGACTGACAAGATTCCGGAATCTCCGTTGAATGCACTGAACCCAGCCACATCACCGTCTTTCATTCCTTTTACATCCACGGCTACTACTCCGCTGGATTTCGGGCCTTCCATTCTCTGCGTCAATGTATTCGGTGCAAGGTAAAGGTTGTTCACTACCCTGCTGGTTTTCAGTCTTAAAAAGCCTTTTCGATCAGATAAGGACCAGGCTTCATTCACCGGATTGTGGTTCCACTGCCACTGGATTTTCATTTTATTATCTGAAAATTCATCACTTTCCACCAGATGGTTTTTCGGCTTGAACGGCGGAAGCGGAATCTCTCCTTTTAAAGAGACTTTTCCGTTGTCACCTAACACCGGCCAGCCGTCTTCCCATTTCACGGGAAGTAAAACAGGAACCCGCCCTACGCCGTTTCTGTCCTGAAAGATCAGGGAATACCAGTTGCCGTTTTTATCATCAATGAGAGCACCTTGCCCTGCGTAGGAAAATCCTAAAAAATTGTCTTCAAGCACGACTTTCTTCTCAAAAGGCCCGGTTACTTGATCCGCCCGGTACACTTCCTGACGACGTTTTCCGCCTCTTGGCCAGGAAATCATCATCATGTAATATTTTCCGTCTTTTTTAATGATCTGGTTGCCTTCCAGAAGTCCTGTTTCAGATTCATCTCTCTGGAAAACCTCTGTACCGTCCTGATTCCCAATAATGGTTTTAAAATCCGGGCTCAGCTCAAAAACTTTATTAGAAGTGAAAACATAAACGCGGTCGTCATCGTCAAACAGCAGGGATGCATCGTGAAAATGTCTTGTTCTGGTCAATAGCTTCCAGTTTCCTTTTTCGGGATTTTCGGTGACATAGAAATAGGATCTGAAAGGTTCGTCATTCGGGGAAAACAGAACATAATATTTTCCTTTGTGATACCGGATGGACGATGCCCATTGTCCGCGCCCGTAGACGGTTCCGTTCAGCAGATCGTATTTGGAATTGTCATTCAGAGTTTGAAAAACGTAGCTAGACATTTCCCAGTGCACCAGGTCTCTGGAATGCATTACCGGAGCACCCGGCATGAGGTGCATCGTGGTACTGATGAGATAAAAATCGTCACCTTTCCGGGTAATGGATAAATCCGGGGCATCTGCCCAGATGATGGGATTGGTAAATGGCGTCGTTGCCTTCTGAAAAGGGTTTATCTGGGCCGAAAGTGAATTCAGCCCGATAAATCCCAAAAAAGAAACTATATAAAATGATTTTTTACTATTCAAGATTTGAAAATTTTATTTTTAAACGCAATGCCCGCAAAGATTTTTTAACTACCAACTGCTTTTAGGTTCGCAAAGGCGTAAACTCAGCAAAGCAATACTATTTTCAACGTTTTAGATTAACAACCACTTGTGGTTTTATCATCCAACTCAACCTTTTTAAGTTTTGGCTAAAGCCGAACGCATTTTTCTTTTTGAAAACGGGCTAAAGCCCGTTCCTATTGATGTCCAATAACGTTAAAATTAATTTGGTACAATATCGTTAGACAACGTGCTGTATAGCCCGATCAAGCTTCCGGTGAAACCGCCGGCCACATCGGTAGATAAGATGTCTCCGGAAACCGGTCCTCCCAGGTTTTTAAAGCTCTTTCCGTCCACGGTATAGTTGAAGCTGAGGTTATCATTCTCACCTACTACTTGCAGTTTAATGGTTTTGGACAATGAAATCTTCTCACTGGCAACCAGTTTGGAGGCTCCTTTTTCGGTTCTTTCGAGAACAATATAATAATCTTTGTCTTTTTTCGTAATTCCGAAGACATAGTTGAACCTTTCGCTTTGGTAGCAAGTGATTCCGGCCAGTTCCTTTTCTGATTTCGGTTTGAAATCCAGGGTTACGGACGTTTCAAAATCCTCATGCTGCAGCCTGTGGAACAAGGCGGATACCGGAGCCAAAGCTTTGATGTTCGTATCCATCGGATTTACTTTTACCCCGTTTTTCGTGGAAGTAATAAAGTTTTCACGCGGTCCGCGCATAGCGATCCAGCGGAAATCCAGGTTTTTATCGGTCAGCTTATCGTTGTAGGTAAAGTTTCCGTTCGGGAAAAATCCGTTTTGTCCGGTCTTATTCTCGGTTCCTGCCGGCAATTTCAATGTCGGCTTCATCGGTACCAATCCGTTCTGGAATACGGGATACGTTCCGCTCCAGTCCACCGGAAGCAGGAAGGTTTCCCGGCCTTTGTTCACGCGGTTATTGACATTAGGACGAATGGCCAGAAATACGCCGTACCATTGTCCGTTCGGTCCTTCCACCAAGTCGGCGTGGCCTGCCCAGTCCACTTTTTCCTTACGGTCTTTCGGGAAGTAACGCTGTGTCAGGATCGGGTTGTTCTTTGCCGGAACAAAAGGTCCTTTTGGGGAATCGGCCATGAAGATCACTTCGCTGTGCCATCCGCCGGTACCGCCTTCCGCACACATCAGGTAATATTTTCCTTTGTATTTGTATAAATGCGGCCCTTCGATCCAGATCGGTTTCTGAGTAATATCGACACCGGCATTAACAATAATCCTATCGGATCCTGCTACCACCTGGTCTTTTTCCAGATCGTAATCCCACATTTTGATGACGCGGTGCCCCTGATACAGCTCGGTTCCTTTCGGCGGCGCATCGTTGTGGACGATATAGGCTTTTCCGTCGTCGTCAAAGAAGATCGCAGGATCGATCCCGTCGAAATTCAGCTTCTGAACTTCGCTCCAGCCTTTTGCCGGGTCTTTGGTTTTTACGACCATATTTCCGACTCCTCCCGCGATCTGCGTAGTGATCATATAGAACGTGTCGTTGTATTTGTTATACTTAATGTCCGGTGCATAAATTCCCTGCGATACTCCACCTTTTTCTACTTTCAACTGTGAAGGCCTGTCCAGCACATGGCCCACCTGCTTCCAGTTAACCATATCTTTAGATGTAAAAATCGGAACTCCAGGAAACATGGAGAATGAGGAATTCACCAGGTAATAGTCGTCTCCTTTTTTGGTGATGCTCGGATCCGGATAACAACCCTGAAGGATCGGCGAGTAGAATTCATCCGGCTTCAGCGGATTGTCGTTGTATATTTTATCGTTTCCACGGTAGTTGAAATCGGAAAAGGTCTGGGCAGAAATGTTGCTCACGCTTAAGAACGCTGCTGCCGTCAGCAGGGTCAATCTGTTCTTTAAAAAATTCGGATTCATGGGTCTCTTTTTCATATATAAATTTCTTATTTTTTTCTTATAATATTTTTAATAGGATTTCGTCCTATTCTGGTTTAAGCCGTCCCTTCGGGACTATGATTAATATTATTTAAATTTGGCTAAAGCCAATTGCTACATTGATCTTTGTGAACGGGCTTCCTTCCCTTCGTCAAGCTCACGATAAACTCAAGCTCAGGATGACATTGTCCGTTCCTACTGATTATTTAAATTTTAATTTATAAATTTTTCCGGCTTCGGTCGGGAAATCGTAAATCACATGGTTTTTAATTTCAATGGGATTCAGTTTTGCCTCTTTTGAGATCAACGGTATTTTTATTTCCGGGGTATCAAAAAAGGAATTCAGGTTTTTACCTTCTGCTTTTTTTAGCTTTATGTTTCCGGTGAGCTGCATTTCGTTAGGTGTTCTCAGTCTACAGTTTCCGCCTAAATTTGATTTTATGATGACTTCTTTCGCTTTATTATTTTCCCAAATCATATCGATTTCAAAACCTCCGTACGTTTTCAGTCCGGAAATATGGCCGTTTTTCCATTCGTCGGGAAGGGCCGGAAGAATGTCGATGAAACCATTTTGGGTTTGCAAAAGCATTTCGGTGATTCCCGAAGTGCAGCCAAAGTTTCCATCGATCTGGAACGGCGGATGGGCATCGAACAGATTCGGATACGTTCCGCCTTTGCTTCCCCAGCCGTCTTTTTCCACCAAAGTTAATTGGTCTTTGATTAATTTATTAGCATGATTTCCGTCGAGCAGTTTTGCCCAGAGATTCACTTTCCATCCCATCGACCAGCCGGTGGAAACGTCGCCGCGATGGATGAGAACGGTTTTTGCTGCGTCTGTCAGTTCCGGTGTGGTGAACGGGTTAATTTGATTGGACGGAAATAATCCGTACAGATGGGAAACGTGGCGGTGGTTGTCTTTCGGGTCGTCCCAATCACCCATCCATTCCTGTAGTTGTCCGTATCTTCCGATCTGCATCGGCGGTAATTTTGAAATGATGGTGTTCCAAACCGGAATTTTATCTGAGTCGAGATTAAGTATCGCCGCTGCTTTCCTGGTTTTGGTGAACAGATCGAAGATCAACTGGTTATCCATGGTATTGCCTGCTGCCAAGGCACTTCCCTGATGACCATGCGGAATATTTTCAGGAGACATCGATGGACTCACAACCAGCCAATGATGCGTCGGTTCTTCTATCAGAAAATCTTCATAGAATTGAGCAGCAGATTTCAGAACCGGATAGACCGATCTGAGGTAATTCAGATCCCCGCTGTACAGGTATTTGTCCCACAGGTGCTGGGAAAGCCAGGCTCCGCCCATCGGCCACATGCCGGCGTTGGCGAAATCCACCACTCCGGTAATTCTCCAGAAGTCGGTGTTGTGGTGAGCGACCCAGCCACGGCTGTTGTACATGGTTTTTGCCGTTTCCTTTCCGGATTCGCTCAGGTCTTTTACCATTTGGATCAGCGGTTCGTGCATTTCCGGAAGTCCTGTTTTTTCGGCCGGCCAGTAGTTCATTTCCGTGTTGATGTTGATGGTGTATTTGCTGTCCCAGGCTGGTTTGTTGGAGTTGTTCCAGATTCCCTGGAGATTGGCGGGCTGACCGCCTGGCTGTGATGAGGAAATCAGCAAATAACGTCCGAATTGGTAGTACAATGCAATCAGTTCAGGATCGTAAGATGTGGCAAAGTTTTTAATCCTAATATCGGTGGGATTTTTTGCCGCATCGGAAGTGCCTAAATCTAAATTAACTCTTTTAAAATAGCTATGATAGGTATTCAGATGATTTTTAAGTAAAGTGTTGAAGCTTTTAGGTTCTGCTTCCGAAATGTATTTTTTGCTTTTTAAAACTTCGTCGGTGTTTAAAGTTTTGTAATCGGTAAAATTGGTTGTAATGGAAATCAGAATGGTAATCTCACTGGCGTTGCTTACGGCAATACTGTTTTCTGAAACTTCCGTTTTGCCATCTTTATTAAGGATTTTTGCAATTGCACTGAATCTGACTTGTCCCTGAACGCCGTCTAAAGTTGAAGACAAACCGTCCATTTGCAATGTATTAGTATTAATTGCTTTGCTATTTTTTTTGAGTTCGCTGTTGAATTGAGCTGAAAAACTCAGTGTATTTTTTTTGTCTGAACTTAATTTGATAACAATTACATTATCAGGAATCGAAGCGAAAACTTCTCTTTTAAAATTGATCCCATTGGCTGAGAAAGTGGTTGTTGTAATTGCTTTTTCAATATCTAATTCTCTGTAGTAATTTTTAAAATCACTACTATTTTTAAAATCAAGAATTAAATCACCAATATTCTGGAAGGCTGAACCGTGAAGGGTTTTTGCCGTTAAACCTTTATCCGCAAGAATCTGGGCACGTTTGTAATTTCCGTTAGAAAGGTAATATCTGATAGAATCCAGGACTTTAGGACCATCCGGATTGTCGTTGCGGGAAGGACCGCCGGACCAGAAAGTGCTTTCGTTAAGCTGAAGCTTTTCTTTAAGAGGATCTCCGAAAACCATTGCTGCCAGCCTACCGTTTCCAATCGGCAATGCTTCCACCCACTGTTTGGCAGGCTTGTCATACCACAGCTTGTATTTTCCTCCTTTCTGAGCAAAGGAAAATCCGCTTATAAGTAGACAGAGGATAAATATGCAATGTTTGGGTTTCATTAATTTTTATTTTGTCTGTTAAACTTAACAGTTTCTTTTTAGGCATCATCATCTGCGTATTGACAAACAAAATTTAAAAAACGAGACCTCAACGTGTTATAGTCAAGGTCTCTCTAACTATATATGAAGAAAAATAACAAACTTTGTTAAACGCCGCTAAAGGCGCTGAAACCTCCGTCTACCGGCAATAAGGCACCGGTAATGAAGCTTGCGGCTTCGGAACACAGGAACTGTACGGCTCCGTTGAGCTCTTCCACTTCTCCGAAACGCTGCATCGGGGTTTTGGCGATTACTTTTTTACTTCTGTCGGTTAACGAACCATCCGGATTCAGGAGAATCGCACGGTTCTGATCGCCGATGAAGAATCCCGGTGCTACAGCATTAACACGGATTTTATCTCCGAATTTTAAAGCTACATCAGAAGCCAGCCATTGTGTGAAGTTGGTGATCGCTGATTTTGCGGCCGAATATCCTGCTACTCTGGTGATCGCTGAATAGGCTGCCATGGAAGAGATATTGACGATGCTACCGCTTCCCTGTTCTGCCATTGCTTTTCCGAAGACAAAGCTCGGATAAACGGTTCCGTTGATATTGAGATCGGTAACTTCATCCCATCCTTTCATATTCATATCGAAGAATGACTGTTCGGGAGATAAAGTTGCAGTGGGAATGTTTCCGCCTGCAATATTTAGCAGAATATCGATCCTTCCATATTTCTCGGTAATTTTTTTTGAAGCCGCTTCAAGACTTTCAATGTCCATCACATTAGCTTCAACGGCAAAAGCATCGCCGCCGAGGTCCGTCCATTCTTTTATACAGGCATCCAGTTTTTCCTGGTTTCTGCCTAACGCCACTACTTTTGCTCCTGCTGCAAGGAAACTCTTGGCAAGACTTCCTCCCAGAACACCGGAAGCTCCTGTAATAACGGCTATTTTATCTTTTATGCTGAATATTTCGTTCATTTTTATGATTGATAATTGATGATTGATCAAAAATGAGTGTTAATTTTGTCTGGCCATTTCGTTTTGAATGGCAGCCATTGCGCCTTCAATCTGTCCTAAAGCCAGCATTCGGCCTAAAAATGAATAGCCCGGATTGTAACCTTTATCAATATCTTCCGTTAACAGTCTTCCGTGGTCGATCCTCATTGGCAGATCCGGGTTTTCTTTTTCAAATACGCGGATTACGTCGATCAGTTTTCCTCTTCCGCCCAAATGATGGGCCTCGATGAAATCGCCGTTATCAAAAACGTTGGTGCTTCTGAGGTGAACGAATTTCGTACGGTGCGCAAACTTCTGCGCAAGTTTCGGAACATCATTGTTAAGGTTTGCGCTTAGTGATCCTGCGCAAAACGTCAGTCCGTTGTGAGGATTGTCTACGGCGTTTAAGAACCAGTCGATATCTTCCTCGTTGGTAACAATCCTTGGAAGGCCCAGTAAAGCGAAAGGCGGATCGTCAGGATGTACACACATCTGGATGCCCCATTCTTCACAAACCGGCATTATTCTTTCCAGAAAATATTTCAGGTTTTCACGCAGCTGGTTTTTATCGATTCCATCGTACAAAGCCAATAAATTATTGAACTTTTCTACCGGGTTCAGATCGCCTTCCTTAATGTTCCCGTTGACGAATCCCTGGGTTTTTACGATCACCGAATCGATCAGATGATTGTTGTCTTCTTCAGTGAGGGTATTTTTCAGTTCTTCTACTTTCTGAAGGATTTCCTGTGTATAATCGTTTTCCGCTCCTTTTCTTTTTAAGATATGGATCTCAAAATAAGCGAATTTGGCTTTGTCAAAATATAAGGATGACGAACCGTCTTCCCATGCATGAAAAAGGTCTGTTCTTGCCCAGTCGAGCACCGGCATAAAATTGTAACAAACTGTTGTTACACCAGCTTTGCCCAGGTTTTCGAGACTTGTGATGTAGTTTTCTATCAAAAAGTCGCGGTCTCCACCTCCATACTTGATCGCTTCGCTTACCGGCAGGCTTTCCACCACAGACCACCGAAGACCGTAACTTTCTATATAATTTTTGTAATCATTCACCGCCTCCAGACTCCAGACCTGCCCGTTGGGAATATCATGTAGTGCCGAAACAATTCCTTCGACCCCGATCTGACGGAGTGTCTCCAATGTTATTTTATCTTTTTTACCAAACCAACGCCAGGTTTTTTCCATAAGTTTTGAATTTTTCTTCATACTAAACAAAATAGGTGCTTTTCAACACCTATTTTGCTGCTAATATGAATGTAGAATAAAATTTAATTAGTATCCAGGATTCTGGTATTTTGCTTTATCTGCCGCAGACATTTCCATTAAGTCCAATTGATTTTGAGGAATTGGTCTCAAATAATGATATGGCTGAATCGTTCTTGTAACCGTCTGAGGAGTATGGTTTCCATATGAAGATCCTCCGATTTGATAAGTAGCCGCATATTCGCCCCATTTCTGTGTACGCACCAGGTCATACCATCTGTAGAATTCTCCATAGTATTCTCTAGATCTTTCTGCAAGTATGTAATCAATAGTAATTGTTGCCGGTGTTGCTGCAATCATAGCTGCGCTGTTATCAGCTACATAAGCTGTATTCTGAGCATTATTAAATTTCCATTTACCCGCTCTTGCTCGGATCACATTAATCAGATCTCTGGCGCTCATGGTTCCAGAAGCTCCTTTCACGGCTGCTTCCGCTGCAATAAAGTAAAATTCTGAAAACTTAGCTACGCTAAAAGGACGAGTAAGACCCGCATTTGGATATCCTAATCCATTTGGATCATCTGTACGATAAGTACCAATCTTCCAAAGTCCAGGATATACAATTCTGCTTATTCCATTTGGTGCAATCACCCAGTCTGCTCTTCCAGGTAATGTTCCAGCTCCTACAGCATTTTGTCCTGCTCCTGAAGGGTAAGTAGGCGTCTGCGAGTCATCACTAAGGAAACTTAGGATAGCTCCTCCAGGTTGTACAGGCAAGTTATTAGCATTATACAATGTTGGAGTAGTAGAAAGTGGAGCCGCTCCTTTATTCCAGTTACCTCTGTAAGTTGTTACAAAAGTACCGTCATATCGAGAATCATTGGTCTTATCAGCAAATGTATTTTTGATAACACCAATAGTAGGACACATACGTACCCAAGGACGTCCTAATGACTGAGCTGCCTCACGTTGCACAGAACTTACTCCATTAAAAGTTGTTGCTGAAGAACTACTTTTAATAGCCGTATAATTCCAGGTTTGCATCCAAGCTGCAAAATTATCTGGTGCCCAGCCAGAACCAAAGCCAACAGGATCAGACTCATTATAATATAAACTTGATGCAGTATGATCAGCGTATAACATTGATTCACTATTGCTTCTATCATTTGAACCTACGTTTACATCGTAGAATGTAGACTGCAATGCATATGGGCCAGGATTACTGATCCCTGTAAGAGCTACATTATATGCTTGTTGAAAATACCAGTTTGCATCATGACCACTAGGATCTACTCGCTGGGCATTTGGATATGTAGGAATATTATTTGGATTTTGAAGCCACCAACCATATGTTAGATAAGCTTTTGCCAAAAATAGCCTTGCAACATTCTGTGTAACTCCGCCTGGTACTCTTGGTGAAGTAGGCAAATTATCAATTGCCTTAAGTAAATCGGGGAAAATTGATTTTGTGTAAACTTCCGGCACCGTATTTCTTACGGAAGTAGCTACAGGTTCTATATTAAATTTTAATTCACCAGATCCTAGATCCAATGGAACTCCGCCATAAGTCTGAACGAGCATGAAATAATCAAATGCCCTAAAAAATCTTGCTTCTGATATTTTTGATTCTGCGATTCCAAAACCCGGTCCTTTTTCAATAATTCCATTTGCCGTATTGATATATGGAAAAACAGCTCCCCAAACCATACTTGTAGGAAAAGTATTTGAATTGATTGCCCCGCTTCCAGGGGACATATCTAAATCTCTGAAGTTTCCATCAGCACTTTGTGCATAGGTTGATTCATCAGTACCATTTTGACAGTTACTCATGAAATAACCATTTCCATATAATAAACGTAGCTCTCTGTATAATGAAGTAAAACTTTGATTAACACCATCGGCAGTGCTAAAATAATCCACAGTATAGATTGATCTTGGCTGCTCATCAAGGATCTCATTACACCCTGTAAATGCTAATGACAGAAATATTGATCCGATTAATATTTTTTTGTTGAAATTTATCATGACCTTGTAATTTTAGAAAGTTAAATTAATTCCCATTAAGAAATTTCTGGTTGTAGGATTATTTGTACCAATTACCAATTGACGTGCCGCATAACCACTTACGGCCTGATTTTGGTTACCTGTCGAGTTTGGTTCTGGATCCATTCCTGAGAATTTATGATAAGGAGAATAGATAATTAGCGGATTTGTTACTGTAAAATATATTCTTAAATTGGTAATATTCAAATCCTTCAAATAATCTTTATCCACATTATATCCTAAGGTAATTGTGCGCAATTTAACATAGGACGCATCAAACATAGCTAATGTAGACGCATACTTTGGATTATCTCCACTCAAATGTCTGCCTGGACGTGGAAAATAAGCATTTGTATTATCTTCAGTCCAGTAATCTACATCAACGTTATTTCCTCTACCCGTCAGTCTGTTTAGGTAACTGGCAGATCCGTATAATGTGCTGATTAACACACCACCGTCCTGAAATGCTCCTACAGTACTTAATTCAAAATTTTTGTACGCAAAACGCATATTAAAACCTCCCTGGAATTTTGGAGCAGTATCAATAATTTGTCGGTCGTCAGCATTAATTGCCCTAACAGGTGTTCCATCAGCATTATAGCCGCCGGTGTAGAGAACTTTAATCGATCCTACGACATCAGCTGCAGATCCTGGCTCTAATATATTTTGATAAGGATCACCAGCCTGCCACAGACCAACATATTGATAATCATAAAGCGAGTTGATATTATGGCCTACAAACCATAAGTTACCGGGATCTTTGTCTAAACCAGAGGCTAAAGATAAGATTTTATTTTGGTTGGAATAAAAATTCACCCCTGCATCCCAAGAGAAACCATTTTTGTTATCAAAAATAATCCCATTAAGTGCTATTTCTACCCCTTTATTCTCGGTTTCAGCAACATTTTTTGTTACATAACTAAGACCAGAAGAAGGTGGTAAATTTTTGTTGGTTAAAAGGTCAAAAGTATGGGTTCTATAGTATTCTGCACTTCCCGTAAGCCTATTATTAAATAATCCAAAATCAACCCCGTAGTTCTGCGTTTTGGAATATTCCCAGCCAAGGGTAGAATTTGGAGCAACACTTACATATACACCTGTAGAATTTGTAGTATTGAAATTATATGGTGTAATAGTAAGTCTGCCAAGAGTTGAATATGGAGTAACAGCTTGGTTTGAAGTCTGTCCCCATCCAGCTCTGAATTTCAAGAGGTTAACAAACTTCACATTTTGCATGAAAGATTCATTGGTAACATTCCATCCAAGAGACAAAGCAGGATAAGTATGCCATTTATTTCCTGGGGCTAGTCTAGAAGATCCATCTGCACGCAAAGTTGCAGTAAGCATGTATTTATTGTTAAAAGTATACATTACCCGCCCCATAGCAGATAACAATCCCCATTGAACATAATTTTGATTATTTGGATCAACCGTAATATCAGCCTGTGGTGACTGGCCTAAATTATAATATTGAAAAAAGTCTGCAGGTACATTTTTAGCACTTAAATAACTACTTATATATCTACTACCTTCCGCAGAATATAGACCAACTGCATTAATTTTATGTTTACCAAAAGTACGGTCATATGTTAAAAGGTTTTCCAATGTCCAGTGATAAGTCTGATCATTACCCCTTCCTGCATTAGAGGGAGCAGTAGGATTAGTACTAAATACACCTACCCCTGTATAGTTTCCACTATTGGAAGTACGATAATCCAAACCTACATTTAATCTGTACTTTAATCCATTTAAAGGTAGGTTTGCTTCACCATACAAATTATTATAGGAAGCAAAAGATTTTGTCTCATCAACATATTTATTCCCCAGACTTTCCAAATTAGATCGGGAATAAATCCAGGTTTGATCAATACCTCCGGCTGTAGTCATTAATTTTTTCATACTACCATCAGCATTATAAGGATTTACCAATGGAGAATATCCTAAGACTGCTCCTGGGTTTACTCCATTCCCCTCTGATATAGCATAATTGGTATTTGAAGTTAATCCAAATTTGAACGCTTTACCTACCTGTTGATCAATAGCAGCACGAAGTGCAAATCTTTCATAACTTTGTAAAGGAATTACAGCATCCTGTTTGAAATAAGATAAACCTACGTTATAATTTCCTCCTTCCGTACCTCCGGATACACCGATATCGTGATTGGTGATCATAGCAGGCTTATAGTAAAGCTTTTGCCAGTCGGTATTAGTTGTACTGCTTTCATCAGCACCGTTAGTATATAAAGGTGTAGTATTTCCTGCAGGTATAGCATAAGCTCTTAGCCTAGCAAAGGTTGGACCATCCATCATCGGATATCTTGAGAACAAAGTCTGAACACCTGTGAAAGAATTGTAAGTAAATCTTGGCTTTTGACCTTTTGAGCCTCTATTGGTCGTTACCAAAATAACCCCGTTTGCTCCTCTCGAACCATAGATAGCCGTTGCAGAAGCATCTTTAAGGATGTCAACACTTTTTATATCACTGGAGCTGATATCTGAGAGCGAACCAACAAAAGGGATTCCATCCAAAACGATCAGAGGATCATTATCACCACTTAGTGATCTTACTCCACGAATACGAATTTGCATTGTTGCACCCGGTTTAGTAGAAGTTTGGGAAATATCTACCCCCGCAGTTCTGCTCTGTAATGCCTGCGTAATATTGGCGGTAGGCACCTCACGAAGAACATCACCTTTTACAGAAGCTACGGACCCCGTTACAGCTTCTTTTCTCTGGGTACCATATCCGATGACAACAACTTCCTCTATCTTTTTCTCCTTCGGCACCGTATCTTTTTTAACCTGAGCATACGCCATGCCGGCAGGTAATAAGGCCATGGCAAAAAAGAGGGCCGCCTTATTGGTTTTTGAAAAATAAAATCGGTTCATAATTATTATTTTTAAATATTAGGGTTGAAATAAAAAGGCTGGTAATAATTATTTTAAAAATCCTTAGTGTTTAGCAGCCTTTTCATTTATTTTAGATATACATGTTCACAATAGCTTCAAACAATTCCTGTTTTCCGCTTTTTGGCTGAGGTTCCCCGATTTCATGTGCGATTCTCTGAAGATCCTCTAGGGTAAGAGATCCTTCTTCAAATGCCTTTCCGTGCCCGTTGTCAAAAGAAGCATAGCGGTCTGTTCTTAATTTGTTGTAGTCTGAGTTTTCAAGAATGTCGGCAGCAGCCAACAGGCCTTTTGCAAATACATCCATTCCTGAAATATGAGAGATGAATAAATCTTCAGGATCAATAGAGTTTCTTCTGATTTTAGCGTCGAAGTTTACTCCTCCTTTTCCTAAACCTCCTGCTGGTAGCAATACCAACCAGGCCTGAACCATTTCCAGGTAATCTACCGGAAACTGATCGGTATCCCAACCGTTCTGGTAATCTCCTCTGTTTGCATCGATGCTTCCTAACATTCCTGCATCTACTGCTGCCTGAAGTTCGTGTTCAAAAGTATGTCCTGCCAAGGTAGCATGGTTTACTTCAATATTTAATTTAAAATCTTTGTCTAATCCGTAATGTCTCAGGAATCCGATTACCGTTTCAGAATCGTAATCGTACTGGTGCTTGGTAGGCTCCATCGGCTTAGGCTCGATCAGGAAGTTCCCCTGGAAACCTTGCTGACGGGCATAATCTCTGGACATGGTAAGGAAACGGGCCAGATGGTCTTTTTCACGCTTCATATCCGTGTTCAAAAGGCTCATATATCCTTCTCTTCCTCCCCAGAAGACATAGTTTTCTCCGCCTAATGCAATAGTTGCATCGATTGAGTTTTTTACCTGAGTTCCAGCACAAGCCAATACATCGAAGTTCGGGTTGGTAGAAGCTCCGTTCATGTATCTTTCGTGGGTGAAAACGTTTGCGGTACCCCAAAGAAGCTTGATTCCTGTTTCTGCCTGCTTCTGCTTGGCGTATTCTACCACAGCCTGAAGGTTTTTCTCATAATCTTTCCAGTTATCTGCAGGATCTACAAGATCGATATCGTGGAAGCAGTAGAAGTTAAAGCCCATTTTGGACATAAATTCAAAACCTGCATCCAGTTTGTGCATTGCTCTGCTAACGGCATCGTTTCCGATATCCCAAGGGTGGTGAATAGTTGCTCCACCGAATGGATCGCTTCCGTTGGCACATAATGTATGCCACCAGGCCATTGCAAAACGGGTCCAGTCTTTCATAGGTTTCCCCATGATTACTTTTTCTGCATCATAATAGCGGAACGCCATCGGATTTCTGCTTTCCTTCCCTTCAAACTTAATCTTATCGATCCCTGTGAAAAACTCTTTCGTACCTGTTAAAGTGTTCATATTTGTCTTATTTATTTTTTAATTTTCTTTAATTTTTTTGCATAAAAACTCCCGGCTCACTGATTTTTGAAGGTCAGCAAGTACAATGGAATTTTCTTTGTGATTTTTTTAGATAATTTCGTTAAGATGATTTTTCCATCTTGAATAGGCCTCTAAATATTGCTCGCGCTTTTCATGCTCAGGCTCTATAACGGCGATTTTTTCAAGTGATGAAAAAGCTTCTTTGGAATCCGCATAGAATCCGATTCCCATTCCCGCAGCCCTGGCAGCACCCACGGCTCCGTCGGTATCATATAATTCGATAACCGCGTTGCTGACACTGGCGAGCGACTGCCGGAAAATCGAACTTAAAAACATATTGGCGTTTCCTGCACGGATTACCTGGATATCCATCCCGATGTTTCTCATAATATTCATTCCGTATTCGTAAGAGAAAACAATTCCTTCCTGCGCCGCGCGCAGAATATCCCCTTTGGAGTGGATGTTGAAATTGATCCCGTGGATCGAGCAGCTGGTATCCTTATTTTCCAATACTCTTTCAGCACCGTTTCCGAATGGGATAATGCTTAATCCTTTGGAACCGATCGGCGAAAGCGAAGCCATATCATTCATATCTCCGTAAGAAGAAAGCGAAGTGGCGAAATTGTGCTTCAGCCATGAATTAAGAATCCCGGTTCCGTTGATGCAAAGCAGGACTCCTAGCCGGGTCTGTTCCGGTGTATAATTTACATGGGCAAATGTGTTTACTCTGGACAGTTTATCGTACTCCAGCTGATCAAGTACTCCATAAACGACGCCTGAAGTTCCTGCGGTGGAAGCAATTTCCCCCGGATTGAAAACGTTCAGTGACAATGCATTATTCGGCTGGTCCCCAGCTCTGTATGAAATCGGGGTACCTTCCTTTAATCCCAGTTCCTGAGCAGCAGCTGCAGAAACCGTAGACTGGATTCCGAACGTAGGTACGATTTCCGGGAAAAAGCTTTTCGGGATTCCGTAGTAATTGATGACATCTTCCGAAATGCAGTTGTTTTTAAAATCCCAGAAAATCCCTTCGGATAATCCTTCTATTGTGATTCCGATCTGTCCGGAGAGTCTCATCGCGATATAGTCTCCCGGAAGCATGATCTTATCTATTTTTTCAAAAATCTCAGGTTCATTTTCCTTTACCCATGCGAGTTTGGAAGCGGTAAAGTTTCCCGGCGAATTCAGTAAATGCGATAAACATTTTTCTTCTCCGATGGTCTTGAAAGCCTTTTCGCCGTAAGGAACGGCACGGCTGTCGCACCAGATGATCGAAGGTCTCAGCAGGTTCTGGTCCTTATCTACAAGAATCAGCCCATGCATCTGCCAGGTAATCCCGATTCCTTTAATATCTTCTGCCTGTACACCGGATTCGTGCATCACGGCTTCATGAGCAAGCTTCAGATTGGTCCACCAGTCCCCCGGGTTTTGTTCTGCCCAGCCCGGGTGGATTGCCGTAATTTTCATTTCCTTTTTCGGAGAAAATTCTGAAGCAATCACTTTTCCGCTGGATGCCTCGATGAGACACACTTTCACAGAAGAACTGCCAATGTCATAGCCTAATAAGTACATAGTATAAAGGAGGGTATTATTTAATTAGTTTAGTATTGTTTTTCTTAAAGACCTTGGCATCAAACTTATAATATCTGGCGGCACGGTGCGATACGTTTTTTTCGATTTCATCCAGCGGTACAATATAGTTGAAGGATGATATTTTTTTATGAAAGTTTTTAATATCTATATATTTTTCGCTCAGCGCGCTATACAGCTGGTACAACTGCCTTATGGTAAATCTCTTCGGCAGAAGCTCGAAAATAATCGAGAAGTCCGACTCGATCCATTTTCTGATTTCGATCAGCGATTCGCTGATGATCTTATTATGGTCGAAAGGCAGCGAAGGTACCTGGTCGATCGGGAACCAGTCTACCGTGCTGTACTTGGTGCTGTTGATCTTATGATCGATTTTGCAAAGCGAGAGATAAGCTACGGTAATAATCCTATCGATATGATGCTTATACTCCTCTCCCATCCAGTTGATGTCCTTTTCATTATTTGCCCTCATCGGGTCTGCAAAACATTTAAACTGCTTTAATACCATTTTCCTGATCCCCGTAAGCTCGTGAAGAACTCTTTCTGCCGCATCATCCACATCTTCATCACTGAAAATTAAGCTTCCAGGAAGCTTGATCTGCTTTTCTGCATCAAGATGTCGCTCTACGAGTAAAATATTCAGTCTGTTTTCATGGTCAAATCCAAAAACGACACAATCAACAGAAACATAAGTATGTATAAATTCAGGGCTCATTAAGGTGTTAACATTTATGTAACATGACAAATATAAAAATTCAGATGAATAAAAAAAATATTTTTATTGCTAACACTTAAATATCAGCAATTTACATATCGATTTTTTATGATAACAATTGTATATAAACAATGATAAGGTTATCATAAAAATAACACTTATAAACAATGTAAAAGATCATTTTACAAGCATTTATAGACAAAATTCACACAAAAATGACCTTATTTTTTCCGGCAAAATAATATGATAAGAATTGTTGAAAAAAATTTCTAAAAAAATATAAACAAGTGTAAAAAAAACACTTTTACAGCCAAAAAAGCATTAAAAAAACATTAATTTTTTTACCATTTTTGTATGTTAGCGTATCTAAAATTGTAAAAAGTGGAATTCGGACAAATAATTGGTAAGGTTTGAGACGTTTTTTTAATTTACTTTCATTTTAACCGATCATGAAGCAGATGATAATAAAAGTAGATGTAAATCGCCCTTTCGTAATAGTTGCAGTGGATGCCGTGGATTTATCCTGCAAAAGCTTCCGTTAAATAAAAGTATAACTATACATATGAAGATATCAGCCGGCTTGAATTATTTATTACATTCGTTTATAATAACCCTATTTTGGAAAAGCCTAAATTTTTTCTCTGCTTATCCTTTATTTTCCTTCTGATCATTAGCAAGGCACAGAACAATTTTGATTATTTTTCTACAACCAGGCTTACACAGGATGACGGCCTCTCCAGGGGTCTAATTACTTCCGGTTTGAGGGACCGCCACGGCTTTATGTGGATCACCGGAAACGATGCTCTTAACCGCTATGACGGCTCTACGGTAAAGGTGTATAATCTCAAGTATCATTTTAAGAACTTTCCCGCATTACAGCAGGGATACGGTTTCACGGAAGACGGATGTTATCTGTATATAGGAAGCACAAGAGGACTGTATCGGTATGAATATGAAAGAGATGAGTTTGGCTTAATAGAAATATTCGCCGGGGAAAGAACATAAACTGCGATGCCGATCGGATTTTCTCACGAAAAGATCTGATGCTTTAATGAAAACTGTCAACTATAAGGACCATATGTAAAAACGTAAAAATTAATTTATAACTAAAATTTCTTTATTCCCGTTAATATCCATTCATATAGGTCAAACAGAGAAAATAATTTTTATTCGAGAATGCCCTTTGCTTCCATTGCCCGCAGCGGAAGTTGATATTTTTTGCCAAATCATGTAGCAGGCAATTCGTTTTTTTTTATTTTATTTCAAAAATTCCGGTATTCCTTCAATTAAAAGAAGCCCGGAATTCCAGTGGCGACATCTCCGTTTTGGTTTTAAACAGTTTGCTGAACGACTGCGAATGCTCAAACCCCATTTCGTAGGCGATTTCGCTCACCGAAAGATTCGTGGTCGATAATTTTTCTTTCGCTTTTTCAATCAGCTTTTCATGAATATGCTGCTGGGTGGTTTGCCCGGTAAGTGTTTTGAGCAGACCGCTGAGATATTTCGGCGAAATGTTTAAAGCATCGGCTATGTACTGAACGGTCGGCAGTCCTTTTACCGACAGGTCTTCACTGCTGAAATAACCGGCCAGCAGACTTTCAAGACGATCTAAAATCTGATGATTCACTTTCTCCCGGGTAATGAACTGCCGTTGATAAAAACGTTCGGAATAGCTGAGCAGGGTTTCAATCTGCGAAACGATGATCTGCTTACTGAATTTATCCATATTGGTATGGTATTCCAGCCGGATATTCTCAATTATGGCGGTGAGAATGTTCTGTTCTTTTTCCGACAGGAACAATGCCTCATGTACCGAATAATGAAAATAATCGTACCTTTTAATGGTTTTGGCAAGCGAAGTATGCCACAAAAAATCGGGATGAATGAGGAGCATCCATCCCATACGTTTTTCAACAGCAGACGGGTTAGACTGTATCCTGAAAACCTGGTTCGGTTCCATAAAAGCCATGACGCCTTCATCAAAATCGAATTCCTGCTGCCCGTAATACATCTTTCCGCCAATACCTTTTTTCAGGGAAATCATATAAAAGCCTACCATCAGATTGATTTCTCCAATATCTGCCGGTCTTTGGATCGAAGCATAATCCACTACGCTGATCAGCGGATGCTCCGGCGCCGGCAAACCACGCAGCCGGTGAAATTCGGTAATGGTCTTTATTCTCTGGGTCTCACGCTTTTCCATGATACAAAATTAGAAATTGTTTCTGAGGTTATGGTGGTTACCACGCTAATTCATCGCCATTTCGGTCAAAAAACTTACCGGTCGGCATCTCGCGATCTGTTGCGGATTTCACAATGATGCCTGCGGCTTCTTCAGCGGTCTGGGTCCCCTGGTATTGGTTAAGATTCGTTGCGGTATAACCGGGTTCTACGCTGATGACGGTAAAATTCGTTTCCTGCAATTCTTTTGACAATAAAACCGTAAAAGCATTAAGTGCCGTTTTCGATGCGCTGTAAGCATCGTATCCTCCGAAGTTGGGATTTGAGGATTGGCTCTGCAGGGAAAGCGAACCTAACGGACTCGACACATTGATTATTCTTGGCGCATCCGATTTTTTCAGCAGATCCAGAAACATCTGTGTCGTCTGTACCGCTCCGAAGAAATTGGTCTCAAAAATATTCCGTAAGTTACCTATGTGTCCCGTCGAAAAATTTTGAGGCTGCTCCCCCGCAATCCCAGCGTTATTGATTAACACATCCAACCCTTGCGTTTTGGATTCCAGCAGCTCTTTTGCAGAGTGTACGGATTGAATATCGGTAACATCTATTTCAATACATTCTACCTGTCGGAAACCGGCATCATTCAGTTTTTTCTGCGCTTCCATTCCATTGGAATAATTTCGGCTTCCGAGATAAACGTAATGACCAAGCGCAGCCAGTTGTTTCGCCGTTTCAAAGCCAATACCCTGATTGGCTCCGGTGATAAGTATTTTCTTCATTTTTTAATGTTATTTGGACTTTATAAGAGCTTGTGATAAGTGAGTCTGGTTTATCTTAATTGTATTATAATTTGAGTTCTGATATTATAAACAATTCAAATACTTTAAAATTCAAGCCATTACACATTCATCAATAGCGTCGGGCTTCAGCCCGATGTCATTATAGCCGTTTAAGATCCGGCTTTAGCCAAAACCTATCATACTTTTTAGCCAAAGCCGGATCATCAGACTTCACAGCGTAGATAAGCTCCCTTCGACTGACCAAGAATGACAATGCCACTTCCTTTGATAGGATAAAGACCTAAAAATAATTTTGCTGCATATCTTCCAGCAGCCCTATCTGTTCGGGTTTCCAGCGCAGCATTTCCCTTGTTTTGACGGTACTGACAGGGCAATCCAAAGAAATGAAGTGGCTCATCCACTCAAAATGCTTTTGCAACGCTTCGCCGGAAACGGAAGCCACGGGAATATGGAGCTGTTCCCCAATCAGTGCTGCTATGGTTTTCATTTCAATCGCATCTTCGTCCACCACGTTGTACACTGCTCCGCGATGCCCTTTTTCCAACGCCAGCCGAAAAGCCCTCGCCGCATCCAGCCGATGTACGCCGACCCATCGGTTGGTGCCTTCACCGGGATACGCCGAAACACCGTTCTTCCGGGCCATCTGGATAATAGCCGGTATAAAACCTGCGTCCCCTCTGTCGTGTACGGAAGGAGCCAGGCGGACCACCGATGCATGTATGCCTTTTTCGGCCAGCGCCCATGCGGCGGCTTCCGATTTTCTCGGTGAATTTTCAGCCCTGTCATCTTCGGTGACAGCTCCTTTGCCAGCGGGTAATCCCAACATTCCTGAAGTTACGATGATGGCTTTGTCCGTTCCTGTGAGCATTTCGCCCATGGCAAGAATGGCATTTTCATCCGCTGCGGCAGCTTCCGAAAATGTAGCGGACCCGCCTTTCATAAAATCATGGTTAAACCCACAGTGAATGATGCCGTCCGCACCGGCAGCCGCCTGTTTCAGGATCTCCAGGTCTTCCAGGCTGCCGCGAAGCACTTCAGCACCAAGATGCTGTATAACCTCAGCTGATTTTTCAGACCGGGCCAGCCCCACCACCTGATGTCCGTTATCGATTAATTCTTTTACGACCGCCGTGCCATTGAAGCCCGATGCGCCTGTTACCAATACTTTCATTGTATTATTTTTTGTTGAAGCAAAGTTGCAACAAATGCTGAAGCCGAATGTAGCCAAAAGTCGGTTTGTTGTAGCCGAAATGTTTCACAACTTTGAAAATACATTTACCACAAAAGTCACAAAAGAATTTGATACTGCTTTATAAAGTAAAATACGGTATGCTTTTAAAGTTCATAAAAGATTTTAACACAGAAGTCATAGAAGATTTTTTTGATAGGCTGAAAATATTTTAGAGCACATTAGAAGAAAATCAGGTTGCCTTTTCTGCTGAAGATCTTTCCAAGAGCAGCCATGCGGCATCCAGCATTTTGGTAAGGTGGAGGTAAGGACTTACGATACTGCTTTCCGTTTCACAGCTGCCGCTTCCGAGGGAAAAATACACGATTCCTGCCATAAAACCGTCGAATTCCTGCAGGCTGTGGGCTTTGAAGGCTTTTTGGAAAACCCGCAGCGGATCCCGATATTCTTCTTCGCGAAGAGAACCCTGCATGAGCGGAGACCGGATTTCAGAATGCAGGTTCAGCTTCCCTTGCTTTGACTGCTTCCTGATAAGATAACCTGCCCGGATCAACGAGCGCATCGACAGGTAAAAGTGAAAGACCGCGGAAGGCTCCTCCCCGATCCGGCTGTTTTTCTTCACCGCATGCTGCATCATCGTGCTTAACGTTTCTTTAGCCGCCGCCAGATCGTTAAACTGAAAAAATGTTTCCATAAGCCCCAACGCTGAATACATTTTACTGCCGGACCAAAACCGGGCTTCCAGATCTAAATTTTTCTTTTTCATCATTTTGTTTTTTAGAGTTCTTTCTTTCCGGTATACGGAATTTTTGAAGCGACAGGTTATTTTGCTGTGGCTTCGGATACAAATGTAATAATAATTTTTATTCGTTACCGAATTCGGTAACGATATTTTTTTAATTAAATATCAAATTGCATGAAACATGCAATTATGAATGAATTTAAGACGGAAGAAATCAAGAGGTTAATCGCTGAAAAAATTAAAGCAGCAAAAGGTGATATTCCTTACTCAAAAATTGCCGAAAAATGCAATGTCACCTCAGCCAGAATTAGTGATGTGGCCAACAATAAAATCGACTGTCAGCTGAGCACTTTACTTGAAATCGCTACCGGTCTGAGAATTCATCCCAAGGAACTTTTCGATATTGCCTTTGATTTTGAAGAATATTATTCTGAACTTGATCAGTAAACAGTTCTGACGTAAATTCTGTTTTTTTTGTATTCTTTTTCATCATTTGGTTTTTGAGTTTTAACTTATTCAGTTATCGTTGTCAAATATATACAAAAAGACAATTGTAAACCAAATGGATTACAAAAAATTTTATTAAATATTCTAAAATTGTCTTATGAGCAAACTTAGCAAAGACGATATAGAATTGAGGAATAAGATTACTCAGAGATTAATCAATCTGAGAAAATCTACCGGGCTGAATCAGAGTGAGTTTGCTAAACTTCATGAAATTGACCGACAACAGGTCAACCGCTGGGAAAGCTTTGAAAGCGAAAGGGGCGTTACCATCTACACCATTCAAAAGTTTTGTATGCTCGTAAAAATTACCCTGCAGGAATTTTTTGATGATCCGTTGTTTAAATAAGCACTGACGAAATCAAGTGTAATGGATAAAATTGAATTCCGGTTGGCTTTTGAAAAGAATGTTGAAAAATTTAGAAAAAGCCTGGGTCTGAGTTACCGGCAGTTGGCTCAAAAATGCGACGTGGATCACAGCAACATCAGCAAGATTGAAAAAGGCGAAGTCGATTTAAGAATTTCAACCATATATGAGCTGTCCAAAGGTTTGGAAGTTCATCCTCAAGAATTATTTAATTTTAAAATTGACGGAAAATCTTCACGAGAGTTGGGATTTTGAATGTACAAATTTTAAATAATCAAAAAATTCCGTGAAAATACTGACAGATAATTTTGCAGTAGTTTATATTTCAAATCAATTGAAAGAGATTAAATTTAAAAACCAATTTTTATGGACAGCGCAAAATTTTCCTGCAAAGTTTTTAAACAGATTATTCTTGATAACCACCCCGTCAAAAATTCTTTGAATTTTCGACACCCCTCCAGAGGAAGGGAATTCTAATAGTGCTGAATATTCTCAATAATTACAGGAATCTAATTAAACTAATTGTAAATTAACAATCCCAATCCATCAGATTAATAATCCCATATTTTCAAACTTTCGCGTACTTATTTGATTTGGCATATATAACTTAATGTGTGCAGTTAATATTTTTTGTGACTTTTGACTCCGTCGAATTTTGATGTGTGAAAGTCTAAATAGGTCTACTGAAAATATTATAAGTTCCGGTAACCTTTCTACTGCAACCTTCCATAAATTTCATCAACTCCACCCCAATGGCAACAAAATTGCTTCTGCCTAGTATTGTTGAATTTTATGATAACTGCAGACCGTTCATTCGAAAACAATTTTACTTCTGACTTACTGATTCAGGCCCTCGCCTGCTCTCCCGCACCCACCGCCCTTTACTCCGGCGAAAATATTGTTATCCGTTTTGCCAACAAAGGAATGCTGGAACTCTGGGGCAAAGATGCTTCTGTGATCGGGAAACCACTGATGGAGGCCCTTCCGGAACTGGAAGGACAGCCTTTCCTGGGTTTGCTGCAGCAGGTCTGGCGTTCCGGGGAAACGTATTCCGTAACGGAGGCTCCGGCAAAGCTCATGAAGAACGGTAAGGAAACATTGGATTATTTCGATTACGAATACCGCGCCCTTCTGGATGATAGCCAGAAAACCTGGTGCATCCTGAACACGGCCCTGAACGTTACCTCGCGCCGTGAATTCCTGAAACAGATCAGTGTGAAGGAAGAACGGGAGCAGGCCCTGAACGAAGAAATGGCCGCCACCTTAGAAGAGCTTACTTTCACCAATGAAGAACTGGGCCATTCTATTCAGCAGCTTGCCCAGAGCAGGGAATACGTCCGCGCGATTATAGAACAGGCTCCCGTGGGAATCGCCATGCTGAAAGGTCCCGATCATATCATCGAAATTGCCAATCCGGCGATTCTGGAAATCTGGGGACGCACGGAAGCGGAAGTTATCGGTCAGCCACACGAAGAGGTACGTCCTGAGCTGCGCGGTCAGCCGGTAAACGGCTGGCTCCGGGAAGTTTACGAAAGCGGAATCCCGAAAATCAATAATGAATTTGTGGTGAGATTACACCACAAAGACGGCCTTCGGGAAGCCATTGTCAACTCCATCTATCAGCCCATATTTTCAGGGAACGGGGAAATTTCCGGAGTGCTGATCATCCTTGAAGAAATTACCCAACAGGTACTGGAGCGGCGGAAAAATGAAAACGACCAGCAGATGCTGGCCCTGGCGATTGATGCGGGAGACCTCGCAACCTTCTATTATCAGCCCGCCACCAACCTGTTTTCCGGCAATACGCTGCTCAAGAACTGGTTTGGCCTGTCATCCACTGAAAATTTAGACCTGTCGATTGCCCTGGAAGTAATCGTTCCGGAAGACCGTGAACGCGTGGCTTATACGATTGCCCAAACATTAAGTGAAAGTTCCAACGGCCATTACTTCATCGAATATAAGATCAGAAATAAAACGGATCATAAGGTAAGGTTACTCCAGGCCCGCGGAAGGGTTTTCTATGATACGAAGGGCCTGCCCTTAAGCCTTAACGGGACCCTAAGGGACATTACGGAACAGAAAAAAGAGGAAGAACGTAAGGATGATTTTATGGGGATGGTAAGCCACGAGCTTAAAACCCCGATCACTTCCCTGAAAGCTTATCTCCAGGTTTTGCAGCGCATGGCAATGAAGACGGGACAGGTCTTACAGCAGAATACCCTGGAAAAATCGCTGAAGCAGATCGATCATATGGCTACGATGATCAACAGTTTCCTTAATGTATCCCGTCTCGATTCGGGACAGATGCATATTGAAAAAACATCTTTTGATGTTCAGGTGTTATTTTCGGAAATCGAGGATGAGGTGCTTTCGGTAATTCATAGCCATTCGTTCGATTTCAGGACCTCCGGTTCCGTATATGTATCCGCGGACCGCGATAAGATATCACAGGTGATCCATAACCTAATTGGCAATGCGGTAAAATATTCTCCGATGGGAGCTTCGGTAACGGTTGAATATTTAATCACAGAAAACAACAGCCTGATAATTAAAGTTCAGGATCAGGGCATAGGAATTTCAGAAGAGGATCAGCAACGGATTTTTGAGCGGTATTACCGGGTAAATGATGCTCAGAGTTCCTCTATTGCAGGCTTTGGCATAGGACTTTATCTCTGCAAGGAGATCATTGAGCTTCATCAGGGCCATATTGATGTTCAAAGCTCACAGGATGAAGGTTCCGTTTTCTCATTCGTTTTACCGCTCGGTGAACCGGCTGCCTATCGTTAAAGACAGCGAAGGAACCATCCTGAATAGCGCAGGATTTCAAACACATAAAAAAACACCGAAATATTGTTCCGGTGTCCTGTTATAATGATCAGTTATTAAGAATAAGATCTGTCTTTTAAGCGGTGTACTCTCCTTCTTCTTCCTTATGCCAGAAAGTAACCCGTTCCGCACTTACTTTCAGCAAACAGATTCCCGGTGTGTCGGTCCCTTCGGGAAACCACTGCTCAAGGCCTTCCACCCATTTTTCTTCTAAGGTTTCTTTGTCCTTCACGACTGTTGCTTTGCCATAGCAATCGATGAATAACATATCGTCAGTCTGATAGATCAGACTTACCTTATTGTTACTCTCAATCTGCCTCACTTTATTGCTGTCGTCGTAGGTAAAGAACCAGGAGTCTCCGTCATATTCTACTTTACCGTTATTGCTCATCGGTCTGGAATGAGGTACCTGGTTTTCATCTTGTGTAATCATCATGCAGAAGTCGAGGTCTTTCATCTGTTCCGCAATGGTTTCTAAGGATGCTTTTTTCATTTTATTTTTTTGTGAAGTTTGGTTTGTACGAATTATTTTCCTCTCTTTTATTCATTGTAGTACTAAATGATTGAAATAAAGGATGTAACTGCTTTATATTTTAAGTATAACCAAAAGGTGTACCGATTATCTAAAGGCCGGGCAACTCTTTTCAAGAAAGAAAAAACCTGAACACAACTTTACCGTTTTGTTCAGTGGCACAGCTACTTTGGATTGATGCAGAACTCATCGAGTATTTCAAATCCAAACAGAATTCATTGATTTTAGAAGTAAAAGGCGTAAAATTTAATCCGGATGAATTGAAAGTCAATCTGAAACCTGTTTTCAAGATTACCCTGTGATTGTAAATCATTTAGCAGAAAATAAAAGATGCAGGATAGAAGTCCTGCATTCTTCATTCAAAAAAAAATGTAAAAACAAGCAGGCATTGCCTGGATTGGTTAAGGGATTATTTTTTCCGTTTTCAGTTTTTCAAACAGACGGATAAAAGAATCTTCCGTACTTTCAAAAGCCGTAAATCCCAGTTTCCTGCTTTTAGACATATCGGTCATCACTTCCAGCGGCCTCCCCAGGTCCAGATCGGTGTGCCAGGCTGAACTTAGCCGGTTAAGGTCTTTTTCTTTCAGATCATATTTATCGGCAATTTTGCTCCAGGCTTCCTGTCTGGTTTCCATTTCTTTTTCGAGAGGTCTGATGGTACCGTTGTAACCGTCTGCCTCGATTCCGAAATAGTCTGCTATTCTGTTCCATAACCATTTCCATCGGAAAACATCCCCATTGGTAACATTGAAAGCCTGATTTCCTGCTTCCTCTGTGGTTGATGCCCAGATCAACTGTTTTGCCAGAATTTTTGCATCGGTAACGTCTGATAACCCGTTCCACTGCGCTTCAGAACCAGGCCATACAAATTTCGCCCCCGTTTCTTTGCATATACTTGCATAAACGGCTAGTGTGATTCCCATATTCATCAGGTTGCCGATGGCATATCCTATCACGGTATGAGGCCTGTGAATGCTCCATGAAAAGTGATCCCTCTCCGCCGCTTCATATACCGCATCTTCCTGGGCATAATAGAAATTGGGATATTCCAGCCTGGGATGCTCTTCCCGCACCGGGGTTTGAGGTAAAATCCCTGCATTGACGTAGGCTTCAAATGGTCCCAGATAATGTTTCAATCCTGTAACCAACGCTACATGCCGGACCGATTTTTTCGACGATAAAACATTGAGCAGATTTTGAACCATCGCCCTGTTGACGGTGATGTTTTCCTGTTCATTCTCCTTTCGCATCCATGTGGTAAAGAAAACATGAGTAGGAACAACATCTTTAAGGGCTTCCGATAAGCTTTCTTCATCCAGCAGATCTGCTTTAACCGGCTTTAAACCGGCTACAGCCGACCGGTGATTTCGTGCGAGACCATAAGTGATCCAGTTCTGCGAGATTAGTTCTTCAGCAAGATTGCTTCCTGTAATTCCGGTTGCGCCAACAACCAAGGCTATATTTTTCATAAGAATATTTTTGTTTAACTTGTTTAAGCCTAACAAAAATAAGCACGGACCGGCCTTAAAAAACTTGACAGAGATCAAGCGTTTAAAAAAGAAAAAACTAAAATTATTGAAACAGGAGTTTTTTTCTGATCCTGCTTACTGTCTCCGGACTCAGGCCCAAATAGGAAGCAATCAGGGTATGCGGGATTCTCTTTGCGATTTCGGGATTGGTCTCTACCAGCGATACATATTTTTCTTCAGCGGTCGATTTATTGGAAATCATCAGCCGGCGGTCTTTGGTCACCAGGCTGTTTTGGTATAAAATCCTGAAGTAACGGTCCATTACCGGAATCTGAAGCATTAACCGTTCGTAATCATCAAAACTGATCAGAAGCAATTCAGAATCTTCAATGGCATCGATACTTAACCGTGCTTTTTCCCGGTTGATAAAACTGTTGAAATCCGAAATCCACCAGCCTTCAAAAGCAAAAAGGCTGATGCGGTCCTGCCCTTTTTCATCGCTTGCATAGGACTTCAGAATTCCGCGGCTTACGAACGTCAGGTAATTGCAGATTTCTCCTTCCCGCAACAAATACTGTTTCTTTCCGAGGCGTTTCTGTACGAAAAAGGTTTTCAGCAGAACCATATCCTGTTCGCTTAAATCCACTTTCTGCCTGATGTGTTTGGCTAATATTCCGAACATAATGCATTTTATATAGTCGAATTCAAATACGGGTTATACATATATGTGCATGACCAATATATGCATCCTTCTCAGTAAAGATAAGGTAAAATCGAAGTCCGATCAAGACTTTCGGCTTATTATTCTATTATAAAAATGGTTTTAAGATGCATCAGAAATATGAATATCGCACTCCGATTGGATTACCTGTTATCAGGAATAATCAGATTCAAAGCTGACAATATCGCTGGTTTCCTCAATTTTAGCAGATCTAAAATAGCATTCTTCTCTATTTACAGAATACAAATTTTCCTCCTGTTCCATTTTATGGATTAAGGTAAAACACAACGAAAAATATAAAAACAATTAAATCCATTTTAGAGAAATACTTTCTCAAGATTACAAAATTCAATCCTTTACAACCACTTATTTCCCGGCACGAAAAGAAATAGTTTTAGCTTTTACAATGCCGATCGTTTTAGAATATTTTTTGAAAATAAGAAAAGACCGGCCCATTTATATCATGATTATTCATAGAAAAAGACCGTAAATACGGTCTTTTCTTAGTTATCTAAAGTTATTAAACTACCTACAATATGCTTAGGCCGGATTATTTCTCTCAGCCTCCAGTTCCCATACTCTGTGATTGGCAACTGCTTTTATAAAATTATCGTCGGCATTCTGCTGATCTGCCTTGATGACAGCAGGATCTTCATGTTTCTTACTGCCTACATTACTCTGTTGCAGGATATCATCGGTCTCACTTCCGAAATAGATAGTCTTGCAATGTTTATAAGCCTCGTTGACAAACAGAAGGGTTCCCGGCCTGTTTTCTTCATTCAACAGATTCTCGGCAGACTTTTTTCCGCCGGCAATATACAAGGCATCAAAGCACACACTGGCCGTACTGGTTAGCGAATGTTTCGGCGTAAAGCTGGTTCCGTCATCTGCAGTAACCGGTGAAAGGCTTCCGGCGATAACCTGAACGGTTGCTCCTTTGCCTTCCAGTTTTGATTTCAGCGCATTCACTTCAGCCGCATCCACACCGTCTTCCATAATGAAACCAATGATCCGGCTTTCAATAGAATCTTTGACGGTATTTTTCATGCTTAAAGCTTCCGAACTTTTTGTATAAGGTTCCCTTTCTTCGCTTTGAAGCGTTTTGGGATCTGCATCTGCAGGGATGCTTCCGTTAGGCTGATCCAGTTTGGTTACCTGGACCCCGACTTTTTTTGCAACCTTACCGGCCAGGTCTTTATCGATAAATGCAAGCTGCCCTACTACCCTTTCCCGAATGGCAGGAATCGTTACTTTCGACAATTCGAAGATCAATGCATTCTGAAGGTGCTTCTTTTCCGGAGCAGACTGGCTGTTGTAGAATAACTTAGCCTGGGAATAATGGTCGACGAAGCTTTTGCTTCTTGCCCGGATCTTTTTCCCGTCGATTCTTTCCTCCTGTGTTGCGAAACCGCCTTCTTTCATCATCGCCTGGAAAGGACATCCACCGCCCATGGAATTCGGTTCGTAACTCACTTTTCCTTTTACGATCTGCTGGCGCATATGGCCATCCCGCTGATTATTATGAACGGTATTGATGGAACGGTTAATCGGAATCTCGTGGAAATTGGGTGAACCTAATCTCGATAACTGCGTATCGGTATAAGAAAATAGTCTTCCCTGCAATAAAGGATCATTCGTGAAATCGATTCCCGGCACCAAATGTCCCGGATGGAAAGCAATCTGTTCGGTTTCCGCAAAGAAATTATCCGGGTTTCTGTTAAGCGTCAGTGTTCCGACCAATTCTACCGGAACTTCTTCTTCGGGAATCAGCTTGGTAGGATCCAACAGATCAAAATCAAATTTATGCTCATCTTCTTCTGCCACGATCTGCACACCGAAATCCCATTCGGGGAACGCTCCGTTTTCAATGGCTTCCCATAGATCCCTCCTGTGGAAATCCGGATCTTTACCCGAGATCTTAGTAGCCTCATCCCAAGCCACCGAATGGACTCCCAATTTCGGCTTGAAATGGAACTTCACGAAGTGCATTTTCCCTTCTTCGTTAATGAATTTAAAAGTATGAACCCCAAAGCCTTCCATCATTCTCAAGCTTCGCGGGATCGCCCGGTCGCTCATCGCCCACATAATCATATGCATGCTTTCCGGCATCAGGGAGATAAAATCCCAAAACGTATCATGGGCAGAGGCCGCCTGCGGAATCTGGTTGTCCGGCTCCGGCTTTACGGCATGAACCAGATCCGGGAACTTCATCGCATCCTGGATAAAAAATACCGGAATATTATTTCCTACCAGATCGTAGTTGCCTTCTTCGGTGTAAAATTTAACGGCAAAACCTCTTACGTCCCTGGCGAGATCCGTACTGCCCGCACTTCCTGCCACTGTAGAAAAGCGTACAAAAACAGGGGTTTCCTTGCCTTCTTCCGAAAGAAATTTAGCTTTTGTATATTTGGCTAAGCTTTTATTGAGCTTAAAAGTTCCATGTGCACCCGATCCGCGTGCGTGAACAATTCTTTCCGGAATTCTTTCATGATCGAAATGGGTAATTTTTTCTCTTAAAATAAAATCCTCCAGCAAACTGGGCCCTCTTTCGCCCGCTTTCAGGGAATCCTGATTGTTGCTAATTTTCAAACCCTGATTGGTGGTCAGCGTCGCTCCGGAATTATCGGTGGTATGATCCTGAAGCTGATCTAATTTTTCGTCAGAAAAATCTTTTTTTTCCATAATATAATAATTTGTTGTGATTTAGAAGTCGGCGATGATGGAACAACAATTATACCCCTTTGATAGACGGACTTGTAATTAATAACCATTATAAATAATAATTACGATCCGAGATCTATTCAGCATTATTTCGCGCAACGCTCCACCTCTGAACAGATAAAAGTCTCTATTCTTATTTCAGACTAAAAATTCCCGGTAAATTTCTAAGTTTTTTCTCTTTATTTTAAGTGGGTACGGAATTTGAAGGTCATACCATCACTTACAGAGCGTTTCAGTATTGAGTTTTTGCAGACTGTTTAATCGAAAAAATTAAATTATGAAAATACTGAACAACTTTTGGGACATTCTTAAAGCAACGTATAAAGACTGGAGCGCCCGCGATCTCGGGGCAGAAGCGGCCAGCCTGGCTTACAGTGCCATATTTTCAATCCCCGGCCTGCTGATTATCGTGATCTGGATCGCCGGAATTTTCTTCGGTTCAGAAGCGGTACAGGGTGAAATTACAAAATTCATCGGCAGCATGATGGGCAAGGATGTCGGCAAAAGCCTGGAAGAAATGGTCATCGGCGGGATGGTCGATAAAAAGAATGTGGTCATGAAAATAGTCGGAATCCTGACGCTGATCTTCGGGGCGACTTCCCTGTTTTTCCAGTTCCAGAAAACACTGAACAAGCTTTGGGATGTGGTAGCCACCCCGAAAAAAGCCTGGGAAAAATATCTTCTTGACAGAGCGAACTCTTTGGGGCTAATTATCGTGATTGCTTTCCTGCTACTGGTTACCCTGCTTTTAAGTTCAGTCATCGGCCTGGCAAGTGAATGGGTGGTCCGTCATTTCGGTCTTGAAACTTTGGTTTTCGTCAACATCTTAAATATCGTCATCGGCTTTCTTGTTTCCCTTTTCCTTTTTGCCGCGATGTTCAAGATCCTGCCGGATGTGCAGCTGCAATGGAAATCCGTTTGGGTCGGTGCGGCAGTAACGGCCGTTCTCTTTACTTTAGGAAAATACATCCTGACGTTTTATTTTGATAAATTCAACCCGAGTTCGTCCTTCGGGACAGCGGGAACCGTAATCCTGCTTCTGCTCTGGATCAACTATACCTGCCAGCTCATCTTCTTCGGTGCCGAATTCACTAAAGTATACACGAAAGTAAACGGATATAAGCTTAAACCGTCGAAACACGCCAAATGGAACCCGCAGACCATTCCGCAGGAAGATAACGAGGAAGTGGTCGCGGGAGCGAAGCCTTCTTCGGATAAAAAGTAAATAGGATCAGTTTGAGCTCACAATGGAAATCATGTTAAGAGGCTGGAAGAGGGAAGCCGGAGGCTGGGTGTTTCCGGTGTTGAAAACAGAGTCAGAGGTGTGATTATCAGAAATAAGGTTGACAGACTGGAAACTGGAAGCTGGATGCCGGAAGTTCTTTTCGTGAAAAATAAATGCCGCCGGTTGTGACGGCATTTATTTTATCGGTTCACACAAATTCTGCAGATTCCTTTTATTCCTGCAATGACGAATCCTTTTTAATGCAAGATATTTACGCATTCTCCCCCATCCTTTTCATGATGACGTTCCTTAGCCGTTCTTCGTGCTGGTCACCCCAGTTTCCCAAAGCAGAAATTACAGGGATCAGGGTTTTGCCGAAATCGGTCAGGTAATATTCGACTTTCGGCGGAATCTGGGCGTAAATCTTTTTGGTTACCAGTTCATGTTCCTCCAGTTCTTTCAGCTGGAGATTGAGAACACGCCTTGAAGCATCCGGAATCTTACGCTGCAATTCGCTCGGACGCAGATGCCCCTGGTGGATAAACCATAGCAGGCGGATTTTCCATTTGCCGTAAAGCACCTCGCCGATCAGGTCGAGGCCGCAGTTTAAGTTCAGAGGTATTTTTCTTTCGTGCATATACAAATTTAACCCAATGTGCCAAACCGGACAATAGGGGAAAAAATTATCCCTATGCGATTCGGTTTTCCGTTATTGCCCGGGAAGGAGATACTCCGGAAATTTGTATCAAACAATTCGACAATGGAAAATGTATTCAATGACAACAACGAACTTCAGGGTAAAATTGCCCTGGTCACCGGAGGAACCAAAGGCGCAGGCAAAGCTATTGCAGAAAGACTGCTACAGGCCGGCGCAACGGTGATCATCACTGCGAGGAATGCCCCTGAAAAAGAAAACGGCAACCTGCATTTTATCCCGGCGGATTTAAGCAAAGCGGAAGGAACCCAGAAACTGATCGGCGACGTGCTGTCGGTTTACGGAAGGCTGGATATTCTTGTAAACAACCTGGGCGGATCATCCACCCCCGCCGGCGGGTTTGCAGCCCTCAGCGATGAAGACTGGGAATCGACCCTGCAGGCTAACCTTCTGGCTCCGGTACGTCTGGACCGGGGATTTCTCCCACAGATGATCGAACGGAAAAGCGGGGTCATCATTCACATCGCCTCCATCCAGGGTAAACTTCCCCTTTATGATTCCACGCTGCCCTACGCCGCCGCCAAAGCAGCACTGCGAAACTACAGCAAAAGTTTATCGAATGAAGTCACGCCAAAAGGCATCCGCGTACTGACGGTTTCACCGGGATGGATCAATACCTCTGCATCGGAAGCCTGGCTGGGTGAAATTGCAAGAAACGCCAACACGACGATAGCGGAAGCGCAGCAAGGGGTGATGGATGCCCTGGGCGGAATTCCTTTCGGAAGACCTGCCGAACCCGGAGAAGTGGCTGAACTCGTGGGCTTCCTCGTTTCACCGAAAGCCGGTTATTTAACCGGGACCGAATTTGTCATTGACGGCGGTACCGTACCTACCGTTTAATGATTTTAAATAAGGTGAACCTGAAGCAGAAATCAGGTTAGCAGGCTGGAAGATGGGTGCTGGATGCTGGGTGTTTCCGGTGTTGAAAACAGAGTCAGAGGTATGCTGATTATCAGAAGAAGGTTAACGGGCTGGAAGAGGGAAGCTGGGTGCCGGAGGTTCCTTTTGTCAAAATACGGTCAAAAGTGTTGACAGGTAAACGAGATGGTTGAGCATTCTGTAAAAGCGGACTCTATCTAAATCCTACCCACAACTCTTAGCCTTATTTCTGCTTCAACAAAATAATGCATATCAACACAATACAACTAAATTAATTTAAAATACCAACCTATGAATTTACCTCACATCATCTCAGTATTAATCAAAGCCCAGAATGAATTTGACAGTGCCGCCTACGCCCGGTGTTTTGCTGAAAACGCACAGGTCTTCGACGAAGGCAAAACCCACCACGGCAAATCCGAAATTGAAAGCTGGATCGACCAGGCCAATAAAGAATACCGGGCCACGATGGAACCTGTAGCTTATGACGAAAAAGAAAACATCCTCTCCGCCAAAACTTCAGGAAACTTCCCGGGCAGCCCCATCGTATTGAAATACCGTTTCCAGTTGGCTGACGGGCTTATTGAGTCGCTGAAAATAAGCGGCTGATGGGTACTTAGCCTAAACCCGAAGAAGAAATAAGGTTGACAGGCCGGAAGCTGGGTGCTGGAAGCTGGATGTTTCCGGTGTTGACAATAGAGCCAGAGGTATGATGATTATCAGAAATCAGATGGACAGGCTGGAAGAGGGAAGCTGGGTGCCGGAGGTTTTCGGTGTCGAAAACAGAGTCAGAGGTATGAGGATTATCAGAAATAAGGTTAATGGGCTGGAAGAGGGATGCTGGAGGCTGGGTGTTTCCGGTGTCGATAACAGAGTCAAAGGTATGATGATTATCAGAGTAAGGTTAACAGGCTGGAAGATGTAGACTGGAGGCTTAAGTTTTATTTTGCCATTCAGTAAACAACGGAATACGGCCGGGTTCATATCAAACAAAGCTGAGGTTTTCACTTCAGCTTTTTTGTTTGAATCAGGGTTGATCGGGTTTAGCAGTTGATCCGGTTATTTAATGCGGGCAAATGATATGGATCGCATGACCAACAGATCATTTAACTCAATAAGCTTTCCCTGCCTTCATCAAAAACCTCCTTCGCATTTTTCACGATCAGCCGGTCCAGAAGGGCGTTGTATCCGTTTTGTATCTTATAATTCATTTCGTCAGCGTAGAGCGGGAACACAGAATAGATGTTGATCCGGTTTTCTCCGGCCTGCAGGGTCGTAAAATCTTCGTCAAAGTTCACGGACGGCAGGATTACGACGCCCGTGTACTCCGTCTGTTCCGCATACGGTTCCATATCGGCCGTGGCCTGCAGGGTATGGCCGATCGTCAGCCAGGTATCGTAATGGTGCGGGAACCGGGCATTTTCTTTCAGCATATCGATGAGCCAGTCGTTGGGATTATCGCCGGTGACCTCACCGAAAGCAATGGATTTCGGAAGCAGGAGCATGAGCTCCGCAAACTGATACTCCTGCGGGTTTTCCACGTCCGGAGGAACAGTCATTTCGAGCGTACTCATGCCGGCCGTGAGTAAGATATTGAAATTGTATTTCTCAGGTTGTACAAAATAGACATCCAGGTGAAAATCGGGGGAAAACATTTCATGGTAAACGGTGATTTCATCAGAGGTAAACCGCTCATCCAGATGCGCGGATATGGCTTCCGCATGTTCGTCAAATCTATTTCTATGCCTGAATTTATCATAAAAATCGTTCATTGGAATAGCTTAAGTGATTAATTTAGCGTTCCCCAAAACCAGCAATACTTGTTCCAATTGCAGGACGGTTCACAGCCGGACAAACCATCGCCGGTCATTGATCCTTCCCTTCCTGAGCCCTTCTCTCCACGATCAGCCCGGCGGCATCCAGCATTTTGCAGAGGTGCAGGTACGGCCCCACGATATTGCCTTCCGGTACGTTATTAAAAGTGCCGAGCGAGAAATACACCACGTCCGCCAGGAAATCCAGGAACTGCGCCGGACGGTATTCCTGAAAGGCTTTGCGGAAGACCAAAACCGGATCGCGGTATTCTTCCTCCGAAAGCGAACCCAGCTCCAGCGCACTCCCCTGCCCGGAAAGTGTATTGACCAACCATTTCCCGGATTTCTTCCTCAGGCCATATCCGGCGAGGATGAACGACCGCATCGACTGGTGGAAATGAAAGATAACGGAAGGATCTTCGCTGATCCGGACTTTCCCCTGAACCGCATGCGCCATGATGCAGTTAAGCCGTTCTTTGGCCGTAGCCAGATCATGGAACTGGAAAAACGCTTCCAGCAGCGATACGGGTGAAAGGTTGCTCCGGCCGGACCAAAACCGGGATTCAAGGTCTGTTTTTTTCTTTTTCATTTGTTTTGTTTTTTTAGGCTTGCGTGTTATCCGGCCATGCAGGAATGACCCTATGGCTCAATACAATAATAAATGATCTTTAATAGCCGGGCCTGTTGAACCCCGCGGCAATAAGCGGTACCTTCCTATTGTATCTTTTTCTGATACTCTGTATGGTAAAGCAAGCTTAGAAGGTCTGTAGAAAGGCGGACGGCATGGAAAATAAAACGGCATGGGACTCTACATTATCCTAACTGAGGTACTGGTATACCTTACATACAGATAAGAGAGCCAACGCCTAGGTCGTGAGTTTCCTGCTTATCATCTCGTATGTTTAAAAATTACCAGTTTTCAGTTAGAGATTCTAAGCAATAGCTTCTAATATTCTTTGAAGTATCGCAAAGTTACAGTATATATAACTTATGTCACAAATATATTAAATTATTTTCATTTTGGGGATATATCCCCAAAATAAATTTTATAAAAGTCAGGACTTTAGCTTCAAATCATTAAAATGAATATTACAGAGGACTTTTTGAGTGCAATTGGAAAGAGAATTTCTGAAATTAGAAGTAAAAATGAACAGACTTTGGATGATATTGAATTTCTGACTGGAATTGATTCAAGTGACATTAATAAATATGAGTTGGGTAAAATAAATCTAACTATGAAAACACTTATAAAATTATCAAATGCTCTAAAAGTTAAGCCTAAAGACTTACTCGACTTTAAGTTTGATTTTGAAAAGTACAACTCTGAAAATCCTAACTAAATACAGTTAGGATTTTATTTATAAATATAACTATTAAGCTATTAACACTATTTTGAAGACGTTTTTTTATAATCTTAGAATTTTTTAAAGCAATTCAAATCATCAAAACCATAACAACCATGAAAAACCCCAAATGGCAAAGAGACGAACTTATCCTAACATTGAATCTCTACTTTAATTTGGAATCAAGTTCATTTATTAGTATCAACCCAGAGATTATCAAACTCTCTGAAATTTTGAACAAATTACCATTGCATTCTAAACAAAACAGAAATTCTGACTTTAGAAATCCTAATGGTGTTGCAATGAAACTAAATAATTTTACATCAATTGATCCTAACAATCCTTCAAAAGGTCTAGAACGTTTCTCTAAATTAGACAAACAGATTTTTTTCGAATTTCAGAACAATCAAACTGTATTAAAAAATATTTCTAATGTTATTATTGAAACTTTAGGTGATGAGGAACTAAATACTAAGATCTATCAAATTGAGGAACTTTCGGAAGCACCTATTACAGAGGCAATCGAAGGTGAAATAATTTTTAAATTACATAAAGTAAGAGAAAGGAACCAAAAACTCATAAATTCAAAGAAACTGCAAGTTCTTAAAGAAACTGGTAAATTATTATGTCAAGTCTGTGATTTTGATTTTCATAAAAAATATGGAGAAATAGGAAAAGGATTTATCGAATGTCATCACACGCAACAACTTTCAACTTACAATACTAATCAAAAAACGACATTAGATGATCTTGCATTAGTATGCTCTAATTGCCATAGAATGTTACACAGACTACCCGAAGACATGTCTCTTGACAGATTAAAAAGTCAAATGGGATCGTGATATTTGTATGTAATAAATAATGATATTGGGTTTTAATTTTGTATTTGTGTTTTCATAAGGATAATAACAATTTAGAGTATGTTTAAAAAAGATTTGTATTATTTATCTGATTTTATTGAGGATAATTTGACAATTCTGCCATAATATCCAATATTGCTGACTTTCAGGTGTCTTTTCATGGTCTTTATCCAGCCGTCT
>CAJYXJ010000004.1 GCA_913778085.1 uncultured Chryseobacterium sp. | reverse complement strand
GCAGAAACGGAGACGGAAGAAGCTCCAACGGTTCTTCATCAGGGCGTTCTTCAAGTTCAAACAGCGATAATTACGACAGAAGACACGACAATCCGGGAAGACCGAGAGGAAGCAGAAACGGTGACGGAAGAAGCTCCAACGGTTCTTCATCACGACGTTCTTCAAATTCAAACAGCGATAATTACGACAGAAGACACGACAATCCGGGAAGACCGAGAGGAAGCAGAAACGGTGACGGAAGAAGCTCCAACGGCTCTTCATCAGGACGTTCTTCAAATTCAAACAACGACAATTACGACATAAGACACGACAATCCGGGAAGACCGAGAGGAAGCAGAAACGGAGACGGAAGAAGCTCCAACGGTTCTTCATCAGGGCGTTCTTCAAGTTCAAACAGCGATAATTACGACAGAAGACACGACAATCCGGGAAGACCGAGAGGAAGCAGAAATGGAGACGGAAGAAGCTCCAACGGTTCTTCATCACGACGTTCTTCAAATTCAAACAACGACAATTACGACAGAAGACACGACAATCCGGGAAGACCAAGAGGAAGCAGAAATGGAGACGGAAGAAGTTCCAACGGTTCTTCATCACGACGTTCTTCAAGTTCAAACAGCGATAATTATGACAGAAGACACGACAATCCGGGAAGACCGAGAGGAAGCAGAAACGGGGACGGAAGAAGCTCAAATGGTTCTTCTTCAAGATCCGGTTCCGGCAGAAATTCCGGAGGAAACGGCAATCAGCAGAGAGATGAAAACGGAAGATTTACATCATCAAAAAGAGGCGGTTTCGGAAGCAGAAACAACGGAAGAGGCAGAAATTCTTAATATCAAATTATACAGGCCGGCTGCCTAAGCCGGCTTTTTACTTAACCTTTATACATCAAATCATGGATACCAATAATTTAACGAATACGACAAAAGCAAATGATAATATGGAAAAAATAGCTTCAGATCTTCTTAACGCAGGTCCTGAAACAACGGCTGAAGAACAGCCGCCTCTTCCAAAGAAGAGAGCAACCGCTAAATCTTCAGCGGCAACCCCTAAAGGAACGGCTGCAAAAAAAACAACTACTGCAAAGCCAAAAGCCGCTGCCAAAACAGCTGCTGCCAAAAAGCAGGATGAGAGCAAAAAAGAAGAAAATAAACAGGATACCGATAAACAGGATAAGAAAACAGGAGCACAATCTGCTGAAAAAAGTCCGGTTTCCGAAACGTCAAAAGAGGGACCACTGTATAAATTTTTCCTAGATGCCCTAAAGGATATTTACTTTGCTGAAAAACATATTCTGGAGGCTTTGCCTAAAATGCAGAAGGCAGCCACTACCGAAGAACTTCAGGAAGCCTTTGAAGATCATCATCTGATGACACAAAAACAGATTTCAAGACTGGAAAAAGTTTTCAGATCTATTGATGAAGCACCTGAAGCTAAGAAATGCGATGCCATTGTAGGAATTGTAAAAGAAAGTGAAAACATCATTAAAGAAACTGAAGAAGGTACTATGACCAGGGATGCAGCCCTTATCATTGCTGCACAGAAGGTGGAACATTATGAAATAGCTACCTACGGCGGACTGGTTGCCCTAGCAGAAACCCTGGAACTTTACAAGGCTGCCGATCTTTTACATATAACCCTGGACGAAGAAGAAGAAACTGACCATCTGCTTACCGACATTGCTGAAACTTCTATCAATTTCCATGCTTCTGAAGAAGACGAAGATGAGGATGAAGAATATGGTAACAATGATGAAGATTGGGATGACGAAGATTATGATGATGATGATGAAGACTATGATAACGAGGATTACGAGGAAGATGATGATGAAGATGAAGATGCCGGAAAGTATAAGCATTAACCATCGAATTATTAAATATGTGAAGCAGGTTTTTAAGCCTGCTTTTCATGTTTTGTTTTACACCTTTTCCAAAAACATTAAGATTTTAAGGGCTTTTCTAAATTTGGTTTTATTCTTTATCTTTAGAAATTAAGTTTAACCTGAACCCGGAAAGAAACCGGATTAGGAGACTGGAAAAGGGATAATCGATAAAGGAAGTTCCTTTTTTTAACATTTATATCAAAGGTATTGATTATCAAATTAAATAGGATACCTAGTTAAAATCCTGATTCACGGAACTGAATACCCATCTTTTTATTCCAATAATTATCTGAAGATAAATTTAATACGACTGGGTTCATTATACTACTAAGCAGGTTGGCGTAATTTGCAGCACAAGTCAAAACTGTAAAATAACTTTTAAGCAGAAAAGGTTTGATGGATGGCTTACAGTGCAGTGATAAACGCGAATAACCCAAAAAATACACCCGGGGAATTGGCCACCACAATGGGCCAGTCTTTTTTAGGCTTTTGGATAAATCCGTATGTCACCCAAAGGCTGCAGTTGATGGCGGCAACCAACGGCTGAAGCCAGTCGCCTTTATGGCCGTTCAGATTCCCGGAGATTTGGGGGATATAAGAAAAATACATGGCCATTGCCGTTACCGTAGCAACCCATCCCAGTATCCTGATAAATTTTCCATTCATAACAGCTCTTTTTAAAATCAGCTTAAATACCCTGAAATTATTATGCCAGCTTTTGTGGTATTCTTATTTTCAATGATAAGAGTTATCTTTTCTAAATGAAGTGGCCCTATTTTTGAGAATTTATCTACATAGTGAATATGAAAAATCACACTGATGCTTGGATGTAAGGATAACATTTCAATGCTGAAAACTACATTAAATAAGTTAGAATTACTCTCGCATTCGATATCACGCTTAGCCTAAAAATAAACCTTGCTTCAACCCTACATCTCATGAAAAAAACAACGCCAAGTTACCTGAATTTCAATGCCAAAAATTATGGATGGAAACCTGATATCAACTACCGCCATCATCCTGAATTATACCGGATAGGCAAAGGTGAACAAGGAGTTTTGATCTGTGAACCCTACAAGAGTGAGATCGGAAAATACTGGCGTTTTAAAGATGAAAAAATTGCTTCGGAAAGTTCGGAGAAAATATTTGATCTTTTTCTCCTATATCTTAAAGAAGATGATTTCGTGGGTGCGGATATGGCAAGGAAATATCTGCAGATGGGCTTTACCCGGGCAAGACGGTACTTTAATTATAAAGGCGGAAAGAAATATGATTCTTCAAATAATTATGAACAGCTTGAACGTGGATCGGGAGATCCTGAAAAAGCGAAATCCGCTGAGATCTTCTACAAAAAATGGAAAGAAGCGGAAGATTACCCCTATTACAAGCAATTGAAAGTCGAATGGAAAAAAAAGTACGGATAATTGATGAGAACTATATATTCAGTAAAAAGGTGACTTTCTGCTCAAAATGATCCAGGTCAAAAGGTTTCTGGATATAATCGTTGGCATAGGAGTAGGATGCAAGCTTTTCAATATCGATATTAGCACTGATAAACAATACAGGGATTGCAGAATATTTTTCATTATTTTTCAGAAGAAGAGTCGCTTCTACCCCACCCCGATCCGGGATCCAGTTATCCATGATAATTAAATCCGGCTTAATCTGATCCACGATTCCGAGAATATTGTACGTAGTTTCCGATACGGAAACCTCATATCCTTTCTCGCTAAAAATCAGAGAAATAACCTCAAGGGTCATGACATCATCGTCAAAAATAAGGATTTTTCTCTTTTTCTCTTTTCGTATCAACATGCTGACAAAGAATAATATAATTTAAGAATTTCGACGCTATATGGATTACCAATCGTCTATCCGATCAGCGTATTTACTTTTCCCACAAAGGCATTGATATCGAAAGGCTTGGAAATAAAGGTATCGGCACCTGCTTCGAAAGCAATTCCTTCCCCGTCGCGGCTCGCCGACATCACCATAATCGGCAGAGATTTCATTTCTTCATTTCCCCTGATTTTGCGGATTACCTCATCACCTGACATCACGGGCATCCAGAGGTCGACGATCAGCAGATCCGGAGCATGTTCCCTGATACGGTCAAAGACATGGGTGCTTTCCAGTTCGGTTTTTACCGTAAAACCTTCGGCATCCAACATCATCTCGACGACATCCAGTATTCCTTCTTCATCGTCACACACTAATATAACTTTATTTCTCACTTTTCTTCATTTTTAAAATCGGTAATGTAAAACTAAAAACAGACCCGCTTCCGACCTCGCTTTCCACCCAGATCGTACCACCGTGCATCTTAATAATTTCCTGGCTTACATACAGCCCGATGCCCAGCCCCGAGAATTTCTGCTGCACATCTTTTACCCTGAAAAATCTTTCGAAGATCCTGGATTTGTCATCATAATCAATTCCTACGCCAAAATCTTTTACCGAGACTTTTACAAAATTCCCGACATTTCCTAAAAGAACTTCTATTTTATCGGCTTCCGGGGAATATTTAACGGCATTGGAAATTATGTTGTTGAGCACCTGGGATATTTTTATTTCATCCCCTTCTACAATTGCAGTAGTGCTTCCTTTGATCTCGATACGGTGCGACGAAGTACTGAACATGCTGTTCTCTAACGTCTCATGGATAAGGTCATTAATTTCAAATGGTTTTCTGTTGATTTCGATATTGCCCGAATGTATTTTTGAAGTATCCAGCAATTCGGTAATCAGATTATTGAGCCTTTCGATATTGACGGATACTTTGTGGAGCGTAGATCTGAATTTATCATCAATCCCCTTTTCAAGCATTCTTTCAAGCAGCTGGACAAGGGTTTTTATTGTGGTGAGCGGTGTTTTCAGTTCATGGCTGGCTATGGAAAGAAAATCATCTTTACGACGGTCTATTTCCCTCTTATCCGTAATATCTTCAATGGCCAGCAGGATTCTATCCTTATACTGCCCGTCAAACTCGATCCGGTAGGCATTCAGCAACATAAGCTTCCTGCCGATGTAAGGAAAATCGTGATCCACCTCGAAGTCGATCACCGGATTATTGGTAGGTAATATTTTTATTAAAAGTTCCCGCAGGGATTCGATATCCCACTGATGGTTTCCCAGTTCGTACAAAACTTGGCCTATCGTCTCCTCTTCGGTCACCTTAAAGGTTTTAAGAAAATAAGAATTTACACTGATGACCCTGAACTCGGGGTCAAGTACCAGCAGACTTTCCCTTACCGTCTGAATGATACTGGATAGGAAAGCTTCATTTTCCTGAAGTTCCTGGGTACGTTCGCTTATCTTTTTCTCAACGCTGGCTTTTTCTTCCCTAAGATCCTGTTCTGCCTTTTTACGGTCGGTAACATCGTTCTGAACGCCAATAAAATGGGTAATGGTTCCTTTGGCATCTTTTACCGGAGAAATATAAAGTTCATTCCAGAACAGATCTCCGTTTTTTTTGTAATTTCTGATTTCAACCCGGCATTCTTCTCCTTCTTCGATATGTTTCTTCAAAATGGTACGTTCGGGCTGGTTACGGTCTTTCATCTGCAGAAAACGGCAGTTGTGGCCGATAATTTCTTCATGGCTATATCCTGTAATTTTTTCAAAGGCCTTGTTACAGTAAATGATAGGATTATCCGGCAGACTATTGTCTGTTATAATAATTCCTGAATTTGCGGAATCCAGTGCTTTTAAATAAAGTTCGAGATTATTGTCATCCATAAAGCATAATATTACTTTCACATTTTACAAATCGGAATGACTTCTGATACCCATGCTCAAAAGTTTTCGATTATTCTTTTCACACAGACCAAATATTATGCCCATATATTTACTAAAGATGCCCGGAAGAAGAAAAATCCAAATTCACTGATAAGAAACCAAAGGCGGAATTTTTCTTTGCATGCTGCAATAACGGAAGTATGTACAGCAAAAGACGCAGATGGTCCCGAATCCGGCATCTGCGATATGATTAAAATCATGATATTAAATATTCCGATAAAAATTTGATTTAACGCCAACATGAAATTAGGATCAGATTAACAGACTGGAAGAAGGAAGCCTGATACCGGAAATTTCTCCTGTCAGCATTATTGTTAACGGTATCCATTAAACAGTTGGATAACGATCAATAAAAGTTCTATTTAAAATCCTTACTCACAGAATCGAACTCCGATCTTCTATTTCAGAAAGCTGCTGAAAATAAATCAAATACAGCCGAATTCACTTTAATTTAAAAACCGGTCTGTAAACAATAAGGCCGGGTTCCAATAAAAAATATAGTTGCCAGATTATTCCGACAACTATATTTTTTTATCCTGATCATTACTTATAACTACTTAAGATCATTTATTTAGTTATTATTTTTAACCAAAATCCATCCCGTGAAGGTTCTTCCGTCCGGAAGAGTGATTACGTACCAATAACTGGAAGTCGGGATAGCCCTTCCTTTAATGGTTCCGTCCCATAAGAATTGGGTGTTGGAACTCTGCTCGAATATCAGGGCCTGATAACGGTCGAATATTTTAACGGTCGACATTCTGTTCCCGAACACCTGAAGGTTTTTAACGATCCACTGGTCATTCATTCCATCGCCGTTCGGCGTGATGGCATTTTTTATATCCAGAACAACGCCCTGTTGTTTCACGATACAGTCGCTGCCTGCATATTTCACGTAAAAAGTGGTAATGCCTGTCGGAAGGTTATAGAACATGTTGGAAGACTGCCAGTTTATCCCGTCGATGGAATACAGCATCGGCTTGGTTCCTGTAGCGTGAACGATCGCATTGCTTCCGTTGAATTCCAGACTTTCGATGACCGGAACTTCATAATGCTTAACTTCAAAAGTATCGGTGTATGAACATCCGTTGCTGGCGGTAACTGTAAGCGTATACGTTCCCACGACTTTAATACCGGTAATGGTATCGGTAGTGGAGATCACCTGTCCAGAAGGATTCGTCCAGGTATAACTTGTAATGGTATAGCCTTCTATATTTACCTTATAATCCAGGGTGCCTTCAGGACAGAAATACAGGGTCGGAATATCGAATACCGGAGTGTTTTTCAATGAGAGTTTAATCTCTACGACATTCGGACACGATCCCGGAGCGCTTACTTTTACATATACCGTATCGGAACTTGTGCCCTGAGTATAGGTATAGCTGGAAGGCGTCGCAATTGCATTTGTACCGGCATTAAGGTCTGTAAGGGACGGATAATAAGTAAAGGTAACGTTGGATCCTGTATAGATCTGATTCTGGAACTGCGTGAGGTCTACATTTTCCGTACCATTGTTTCCGGTGTCACATGCGGCAAGCTGAAACGGACCGCCGTTCTGTAAAGTCAGTTTGTTTCCTAAAATAAAACTAACCGTGGCTATATCCTGGCATCCCGGAATATTCTGAACCCGTACCCAAATCTTTGCAGGGAAAGGATTAGCCGTAAAATTGGAAGGATTTGCGATTGGGTTTACATTGTTCTGTGCATCCTGCTGGGTAAGGTAAAAAGTAAACACATTGCTTGGGTTTGGAAGATCCACCATCTGATTGGTAAAATTCAGCAGGTTGACTTCATAGCTTCCGTCCAGGTTTTCGTCGCAAACCGTAATCGTAGAATTGATGGATTTAGGCGGGAAAAAAGTATTCAGCTGGATTGGCGCTACCGAATAGCAACCGGTGGTGTTTGCCTGGAAGCGTGCCCAAACCTGTACCGTTGAAACATTGGTGGTTACGGTATTTCCGATCTGCGTGGAAGGATTGCCGGCATTGGCGTCGGCAGCCGTGTTGTAATAGGTTACCGTTATATTGGACAGCGTGTAAGTATTCTGTGACGCAAGGAACATCTGCGAAATGGCATCGTTTAGCTGGAAGGTTTCGCTAAGGTTGAAATCTTCGTCACATCGGTTTAAAGTGGCATTGTTCAGCACAACCGTAGGTAAAAACGTCATGATGACATTCAGCTTAGAAACCGAGAAACATTCGTTGTTATTAAATTTAACTTTCACAAAAACCGTTGCGCTTCCTCCTGAAACCGTAAACTGAGAAGGGTTTGTAATCTCATTGGAAAAAATCTGTGTACCGGCATTATAGTTCAAGTAATAGGTAAAGCTGACGTTCGCGCTGGAAGAGATCTGGCTCTGCGCATTGGTTAGATTATAGATTTCAATACCGTCATTATTATTATCGCAAATGTTTGTCAGGTTAATCGTCACCACAGGGTTTACCACCGGTGTCGAGGTTAAACTTACGGTAAAAGGATAGACCTGCTGACAGTTGTAAGAGTTGATTTTAACAAAAAACTGCTTACTTCCGTTCAGGGTATAGGTATTCACCGGATTGGTACCGTTTGCTGCATCTGCAGCCGTGAGATAAAAGGTGGTCGTCGCGTTCTGATTACCGATAATAGCTGAAGAAAACTGAGACAGCTGAATATTCTCCGAGTTATCGTTATTGACATCGCACACCGTAAAGCTGGACTGAACAATCATCGGATGTACTAGATTTACGTTGATCGGACGGATCGTATAGCAATCATCTGAATTTTCAAAGCGCACATAAAAGGTCTGCGTCACGAAATTCCCGTCCGTGGTAATAGTCTGGTTCGGGCTGATCGGGTTGTTGCCCAATGTCGCACTGATAAATGTGTAATAATATTCAGTAACCGGAACTGTAGTGGGCGAAAGGAGCATGCCTGCGGAAAGTGTATTTAGATTCACACTGATATCATCCGTTCCGTTGAAACAGATGTACTCCGTCTTATCATTGGCCTGGATTTTTGTGAAGGTAATATTCATATTGACGGTCGCTACGGCAAAACAGCCGTTCGGGATCTGTACCCTTACATAGACCATATAGGTTCCTTCTTTAATCGTATTTAAAACCGTACCCAATCCGCTGAAAGCCTCGTCATACGTGGCATAAGCGGCAAAGGTTGCTCCCGGCTGGGTCGTAATGAGCGGACCGATATTTAAAGGAAAATCGAAAGGTTCCTGATTATCGGCATTAATATCACAGATCGTAAAAGGAAAATTGATCGGTGAGTTCATATTTACACCCGGCCTGAACTGAAAGCTTACAGGCCCTAAAATGTAGGTACAGTTTCCGTCCACCAGCCTTACCCAGATCTGGGTATTGGCCGTGATACTGGCGGTTGTGAGAGGATTGGTATTATTCTGTGCATTTGACTGGGTTGCGAAATATGAAATTCCGGTGGTTCCCGGCGGGAAAAGCTCGGTATTCAACGCACTTAAATTATAATTGGGTTCCGCCCCGTCGTTGTTCGTATCACAAATCTCCACGGTATTTTTCAGGAGAGCTCTGGTAAGTAAATTCAGTGTTAAAACAGCAACCCTGTAACAAGTCGGAACATTGGGATTCTGGATCCTGACATACAACACCGTATTGGCATTTAATGTATAATTGTTCGGTAATGCCCCTACATTATTCTGTGCATTCTGAAGACTGGTATGAAAGCTGAAAGTAAAGTTGGCAGGATTCTGAGTCGTTACATTTGCCTGAAAACTGTTAAGCGTAAGGTTTACAGGAGCATTTCCACAGAAATCCTGCGTATAATTCTTAGCTGCCGGATAGGTAGCATCGAAAGTGAGCGGAAAATCATCCGTTAAAGTGAGATTCTCGTTTCCACAACTGTTGAAGGTAACATTTGCCGTAAAGACATCGCTTTGTGTTGGGCATATTGTTGCCTGAATACCGGTAGCTACCGTCTGTCCTGCCGAATTCGTCCACGTTACCTGCGGCTGGATCACGTTTCCAAGCGGATTGAATCTCCAGCCTTCCTGTTGTGCCTGCCAGTTCCCCGTATTCCTGCTGGCCGGAGAAACCCCCTGTGTTCCGTCGCTGTTGATCACTCCGATCAAAGCATTTGGGAATTTCCTTGTCGGACACGGCGTAGGCTTTTTATCCACAAACACTTCAATCACATTCGTTGTCTCATGAAGTACGATCTGCGAGGAAGAACGCTCGGTGCATCCTGCAATCCTTCCTTCGTAAAAGCTGATGACAAACTTTCTGAAAGGCGCAGTTCCGATGGTGGTATAATAGATTTCCGAAGGGTCGGTTGACGAGAAAACCATGTCATGATATACCCCGAAGACCGAATTTTTCGGCAAACCGGTATTGGGATTAGTCCACTGGACATTCGGATAATTAATATTTCCCAACTGGCTCAGATCAAAAGTTACCATCCCGTTGGAGCCTACAACCAGCGATTGAAAATATTGGTTGTAAAAACAGAATTTAAATGGCATGTCCAGTTTTGCCGCAAAAAGATCGTCATAATTGGCATTCAGTGAAGTTCCCTGATTCATAGGAACCGGCGGCGTATAGGCTTCGGAAGACACCTCATATCCAATAGTCTGTCTGATAACAGGATATTCCACATTAAGTGCGATGCAGCCGTTGGCATCAAGTGTATTGGTACAGGTTACATTGAAACTCTCATTTCCAGAGTTGTCTTTCACTTTCACGCTGCCGGGCACCTGCGAAGATCCGTAAGCACTGATAAGTATCAATAAAAAACGTAAAATTTTCCCCATAATCGTATATTTGTTTTTCCCCTTTTAGAGATAAAATTAATACTTTTTAAGATACAATTTTCAATCATAACCATTTATTTATGTTAATTTAATACCATAAAAGTGTATAAAATTGTATTTCAATAATTTAAATCATAAGTGCTGCATAAAAAAAACCTTACTTCTTAAAGTAAGGTTCACATTATGCTTGCAAAAGAGACATTACGTTAACACATCATCATTTTGTTCTTCATGATCGTCGTCGTTATCGCTCATGCTCCAGTAATTGTTTTCCTCGTCCTCCGCACCTATTTCCTCCATTTCATCATCATCTTCCGTTCCGGGAATATCGAGTCCTTTGTCTATTTTATCTTCATCGGTTTCCTCTTTTTCGTTGTAAACCGGTCTTCCGTCGCCGTCCAGAGGAATATGGTCTTCCTGATTGAAAATATCTTCACTGGGCTGATATTCTCTCTGCTCCAGTCTTCTTTCCTGTTCCTGTTCACTGTTTTCAGATATCATACTGTTGTTTTTTAGTGTCTTTGAAATAAAACAAAAATAATTCCAAGATTAAGAATAGACCTCCGGGTTTACACATGCCGGCATACGGTCGCCCACAGAAAAGGCGATCAGATTCTTGGCCGCTACTTCTGCCATTCCCGTCCGCGCCTCAACGGTGGCGGAGCCGATGTGAGGCAGCACGCATACGTTTGAAAGCTCCAGAATAGGATCGTCCTTAAATATCGGTTCGGGATTCGTGACATCCAGTCCTGCACCCCAGATCTTATGTTCCGCCAAAGCATCATACAGGTCTTTCTGGTTATGGAATCCACCTCTTGCCGTATTGATAAAAACGGCATTGTCTTTCATTTTTTCAAAAACCGAAGCATCGAACAGTTCTTTCTGCTCCGCCTTAAAGTTAGCATGAATACTCAGAACATCGGATTCCGCAATCAGTTCGTCAAAAGAAACGTATCTCGCTCCAAGCTCTTTTTCGGCTTCCTCATTACGGTTGCGGTTGTGGTAAATGATTTCCATTCCGAAAGCAGCCTTCGACTTTTTAGCCATTTCCATTCCGATTCTTCCCAGCCCGAAAATACCCAGCGTTTTACCGTACAGCTCCTGTCCCAGCGCATGCAGCGGATCAAAATCGCCCCAGTTTCCCGATTTTACCTTTTCAAAATTATAACTGGCCCTCCTTGCTACTGCCTGCATCAGTAAGAAAGCAACATCGGAAGTTGCTTTGCTCAGCACATCCGGTGTATTACCCACCGGAATACTCCTCATGGTAGCCTCTTTAATTTCTACATGATCGAAACCTACCGAATATAGGGCAATAGCTTTCACTTCCGGACAATTATTAAAAAAGTCTTTATCGTATCTGAATTCACTTCCCACACTCAGGATCAGATCGGTACTTTTGCAGTAATTCAGCCATTCTTCATGCGACAGATTTTCGTGTTCGGGAATAAAAATTTCCAATCCTGCGTCTTTCAGCATCCGGATGCCTGCTTCAGGAATTCTTTTTGTAATGAATACTTTCATACTTAATCTTTTATCTGGTTTCCTTTTCTTTAAAAGTTTTGAACCAACAAAAAGCAAACCATAAAGCGATAAGAATTTCAGTACCGGTCATCAGTATTAAGTAAAGCAAGCCTATGATAGACGGCAGGAAAAGAAAAGCCGGATGACGGAAGTTTTTTCCGTCAGCTTCATGACGAGTGGTCTTTAAATCCAAAATAATATAACTCTATTCTGAGTTCGACGTAAACATAAATTTGTTAACGGCCTCCGATTCATTATAGTTCATCAATTGTGTCACGTTTTATGCAATTTTTATTAACATTTGAATATTATATTTATGCCGCATTCATGCTTATGGTTTTAAATTACTAAAAATAAAATCAATACAGATTAAATCCGGTTCAAATGAATCATGCTGAATTAAAAGATACTTTTACAAAAAAAACCTCACTCCCTAAATCCGGAATGAGGTTGCAACTTTAATATTAAAAATTATTGGTCTTCTTGTTTATCCCAGGCATCGGATGCCAGCTCTTCAATTTCTTCCCATATTTCGCGGGCCGTTTTGCGGGTATGGGTCATAAATCCTTCTTTTGTGGCTTCCTGATTCTGACTTTTCATATCGTTAATATAATCTTTTACCTGTTGAGAATAACTTCCGGTATGGTATCCCGGGTTATTCTCCATGTTTTTCTGAATGTTGCTGAAATCCTGTGATGATTTAAATCTGTTGGTATCCATTGCATTAAGATTTAATTGATTATATTTTTAAACGCATTCAATTTTCATTCCGAACCGAATTTAAATTTCAGCCGTGTCCCGATCCATAAGATCAGAATCATTGATTGGTATTGCCCAGCATCGGAACAAATTTGTAAGCTCCGAATTCCTCTTTCTCAAATTCTGTCTGGGAAGCTTTAGTGAAGCGATACAATACCTGTTCGTCGATTGGTCCTAAAGGAATTACCATTTTACCACCGACTTTCAGCTGCTTCAGAAGTTCCGTAGGCAATACGGAAGCTCCGCAGGTTACGATGATCTTATCGAAAGGGGCAAAGGTAGGAAGCCCGGCAAAACCATCCCCAAAGCTCTGGAATTTAGGATAAAGGTTCATTTCGCGAAGTTTCTTCTTTGAGAAATCGAAAAGGTCTTTCTGCCGTTCAACCGTGTATACATGGGCTTTCATCGCTAATAAAACGGCAGTCTGATATCCGCATCCCGTACCGATTTCCAACACTTTTTCTCCAGGCTTTACCTGTAGCAGCTCCGACTGTTCCGCTACCGTGGAAGGATGGGAAATAGTCTGGTGCGCCAGGATCGGAAACGCCCGGTCTTCATAGGCAAAATCTTCAAAAATACTTTCGATAAAGAGGTGTCTCGGAACTTCATTCATAGCGGCAAGGACATGCTCGTCCGAAATCCCGATCCTGTTCCGGAGATAATCTACTAAAATCTTTCTTTTCCCTTTATGTACAAACGAGTCCTGCATTATGGCCACTATTAGATTTACAAAGTAATTTCCACAAAAATATAAAAACATTTATGATCTGTCAACCCCGAAAGCAGAAGGAGTATATGAAATTAATGCGTATGAACGAAACTAATTCGGCCTTGCTTATCCATTTGCAACGCAAAATTCAACATTCACCATTCACGGAATCACCCGTCAAAAATTCTCTTCAGGCGGAAGTTAGAATATGCAATACCGTAAAGACTTGGAAAAATAAGCAGTTGATAAAAGTGAGGATCATTAATTTTAAAAAGAACAATGATTTTAGTGATAGGCATTAGGGTATATAAATTTGGCAGCGTCAAATTTCTTGCGATTTAAAAGCAGGACTTTTCCTTTGAAAATTTTGCGCCGTTTTATTTTTTCAACAAGATGCTTAAGTAGACGGAGAGATTTTAAATGGTTGCGTTCTGGTTTTCGGCCTAAAATCTATCATCTAGGCTGAAACCTTAAATTTATTATCTTTACGGAAATTTAATAAAACTATGTTAAAAGCAGGTTTGGTAGGTGCCGGACATTTGGGAAAAATCCATTTGCGACTTTTAAATCAGTCGGATAAATACGAATTTGTAGGATTTCATGATAAAGATGCGGAGAACGGGAGGAAACTCGAAGCAGAATACGGATATCCATTCTTTGAAAATTTTGATGATTTGCTTGAGCAGATCGATATGCTGGATATTGTGACCCCTACGGTTTATCATTATGATTATGCTCTAAAAGCTATTGAAAAAGGGCTTCATTTCTTTATTGAGAAACCGGTAACCCAAACCCTGGAACAAGCCGAGGAAATCCTCAGACAATGCGAGGAAAAAGGCATTAAGGCACAGGTAGGACATGTCGAGAGATATAATCCTGCCTTTATAGCAACAAAGGAATACATCAACAATCCGATGTTTATTGAAATTCACCGCCTGGCGGAGTTCAATCCCCGCGGAACGGATGTCTCGGTAGTACTGGACCTGATGATTCACGATCTTGATATCTTATTGAGCATGGTAAAATCAAAAGTGAAGAATATCCATGCCAGCGGCGTTTGTGTCGTGAGCAAAACCCCGGACATTGCCAATGCGAGAATCGAATTTGAAAACGGCTGCGTAGCGAATTTAACAACTTCCAGAATTTCGATGAAAGCCATGAGAAAAAGCCGGTTCTTCCAGAAAGACGCTTATATCTCGGTGGATTTCCTGGAGAAAAAAGCGGAAGTCATCCGGATGAAAGATGCGCCGGAAACCCCTACTCCATTCGATATGATTATTGAAAATGCGGAGGGCGAAAAAAATCAGATCTTATTTGAATATCCGAACATTCAGCCGAACAATGCCATCTTGGATGAATTAAATTCTTTTGCCGATTCAATTACCGAAGACAAGCATGTGGAAGTTTCTATCGGGGACGGAACGGAAGCACTAAAAGTTGCTCTGGAGATTATGAAGCTTATCGGTAATCAATGAAAAATAAAAAAGAATATCTGTTTCCGCTGATCCTACTGTATCTGGCACTTATGTGCTTATACGTAAGCTATACCTTTATTATCAAAGATTATAATATTACGAAAAGCATTTATCAGCCCTATAAAACTTTTTTACAGATTTCTCCGTTTGATCATTGGAATGTCTTCATTACCCTTTTCAAAGGGATTTTTGGAGTGGCTGGATTTATCGCTTTTTTATTAAACCGTAAAGTAATAAATCCGTGGAATACTTTATTCCTTGTGATTACCATTTTAGAAATAGCACTGAATTTTTTCGTATGGGCTGAAAATTTTAAAGATTTTTCGGTATATGTCAGTTTTACAGGCATTATCGTATCAGCCGTTCTGTTTGCTGCATTAAGCTATTTTTATTTTAGGGGCGCTTCTTTTAAAAAAATATTTCCTCAAATAATATTGGGCTTGCTTTTAACCGTGCTGTCCTATAATTTACATTGATCATTAACTGAAATATTTATAAAACGGGCTGTTGCAGCCCGTTTTTTATTTGACGAACTTTTTCAATCATTCCTTATGATTAAATAATTTTAATATATTTGCGAATACTTAAAAGTTTATTTCTTAAAACAATCTCCTATTATTTAAATATTTAAAACCATTATGAAACGAGCCATCCTACTATCCGCTTTCTTATTGTCTCAATTTGGGACATCACAGTTATTGAAGACACAGGGTCAAAAAATTGTTAATGATAAAGGTGAAAATATACAATTGCGGGGCCTTGGTCTCGGCGGATGGATGCTGCAGGAAGGTTATATGCTGAAAACGGCCGATTTTGCCGGTCCGCAATACAAAATCAAAGAAAAGATCGCAGAACTGACCGGTGAAGATGGAATGAACGAGTTCTACAAAGCGTATCTTAAAAACGGGATCACCAAACAGGACATCGATTTCCTGAAAAAAGCAGGATTCAATTCGATCCGGCTTCCGATGCACTACAACCTTTACACACTGCCAATTGAAAAAGAGCCGGTAAAAGGACAGAATACCTGGCTGAAAGAAGGTTTCGACATGACTGACGACCTTCTGAAATGGTGCGCCGACAACAATATGTACCTGATCCTGGATCTTCACGCCGCTCCCGGCGGACAGGGAAACGATGTAAATATTTCCGACAATGATAAATCGAAGCCATCGCTTTGGGAGAGTGAGGAAAACCAAAAGAAAACGGTTGCTCTTTGGAAAAAACTGGCGGAACGATATAAGGATGAGCCATGGATCGGCGGTTACGACCTGATCAATGAGCCGAACATCAACTTTACCGGAAAAAACCCAAACGGAACGGATGAAAGGTCCAATGCCCCGCTTTGGAAACTGCAGAAAGAAATTACGGAAGCAATCCGGACGGTCGACAAAAAGCACCTTATTATTCTCGAAGGAAACGGCTGGGGCAACAATTACAACGGTTTAACCCCGCTCTGGGACAATAATATGGTGTTCAGCTTCCATAAATACTGGAACAATAATGATGATGCTACCCTGAAATTTGCGCTGGATCTCCGGGAAAAATACAACGCCCCGATCTGGCTGGGGGAAACGGGAGAAAATTCCAACGTCTGGTTTACGGAACTCATCCGGCTCTTAGACAGGCACAACATCGGTTATGCCTTCTGGCCGATGAAAAAGATCGACAATATTGCCGGGATTACGAATGTAAAAATTACTCCGGAATATCAGAAACTTCTGGATTACTGGAAGAACGGCGGTGAAAAACCTTCTAAAGAATTCGCTGAAAAAGCGTTGATGCAAATTGCTGACAACTATAAGTTCAGCAATGTAGAGATTAAAAATGATGTGATCGATGCGATGTTCAGGCAAACTACAGACAGCTCCACAAAACCATTCAGGAACCTCCAGGTTCCCGGAAAGATCTCAGCAACGGATTATGACCTGGGCAGAATGGGTACCGCCTATCTGGATAAAGATTTCGTCAACCTTTGGGTAAGCGATCCGGCGAAAAGATCCGAATGGAATTCCGGAAACCAGCTGCGAAACGACGGTGTCGACATTTACAAAGGTAAAAACAACGAATATTATGTTGGAAAAACGGAGAGCGGTGAGTGGCTTCAGTACACCATTAACGTGAAAGCCGCAAAATCTTACACTATTTACATCCAGTATGCAAGCACCAGTCCTGCAAAGATCAGGATCGAAGATACTTCCGGAAAACAATTGGGCATTGTTTCTTTACAGGCAACCGGCGGAAATGAAATTTGGAAGACCACTTCCTCTAAAGGATTTAACTTAAAAAGAGGAGAAAATAAAATCCGCATTTATTTTGAGAACGACGGGATAAATCTGAAAGATTTCGAGATAAAGTAAAAACCGGCAGCCGATTAATGATCTGATAAAAACAATCGGTCGGAAATGTACGGATTACGATATTTTTAAGTATTTTGCAGAAAAAATAATAATCTATGGAAAAATCTCCTTTTGAACAGTTTGAAGAATTAAGAATCGATGCAACCGCAAAATCCTTTTTGGATGAAGCCGCAAAATGGACTACCTTTTTATCCATCCTGGGATATATCGGTATCGGTTTTATGGTGCTGGCCGCCTTTGTATTATTTGCCGTAGGTTCATCAATAAATATGGGACCCATGAGCGGAGGTTCGTGGATAGGAATTTTTTACCTGGCACTTGCTGCATTTTATTTTATCCCAATCAATCTGCTGTATAAATTTTCGTCGAATATGAAAACGGCACTGCGCTCGAATAATCAGACAAGCCTGGTAAAAGCTTTTGAATATTTAAAATCGCATTATAAGTTTATCGGAATCCTCACGATCGTTTTAATTGGAATTTATATTCTTGCTGTCGTCGGTATTATTTTAACCGGAATGAATGGTATGAGACAGTAATTAAAAATTAAATCCTTCTTTTTTAAGAGGGATTTTTTTTTGGTATTTAACCAATTTGCTTATTCTATCATAAAATGCCTAAAAAGAAATCAAAGTTTTACATTAACTCGACTTAATATCCACAACGCTTGTCATTCTGTAAAGATCCGAGTAAGAATCTTTCCGAACTGTTCTCTAATACTACGTTGAGATCCCCTGCGGAGATGACAAACCGTATGTTGAAATTTTACGGATGTTATTTTAAAATCCTATTTTGTCCTGGAAATCATGTTGTCATCTGTAAAAATCCTTGCTGCCTGTAGTAAAATTCCTGAATTTTTATCTTTTAAAAACTTTGGCCCTCTAAATAGCAATTATAAAAAGTACTTTTGTTACCTTACTTTAAATTTAATATAAGCAAAGAAATATGAAAAAGACCATTCTTTTATTCCTTTTAGTTTCAGTGTTCGGTTTTGCCCAGCAACAGGGCCTGGATTCAAAGATCAGTTCAATTATTCAGGGTAAAAATGCAACCGTCGGAGTTTCAGTCCTTGGTCTTGAAAATGGTTTTAAGTATAGTAAAAACGGGGATAAAAAGCTTCCGATGCAGAGTGTCTTTAAGTTTCATATTGCGGCAGCGGTTTTGGATTTTGTGGATCGGGGAAAACTGTCTTTAGATCAGAAAGTCGCTTTGAACTCGTCGGATTTACATCCGGATACCTGGTCGCCACTGCGAGATAAATATCCGAACGGAGGCGTTGACGTTCCCCTGAGCGAAGTCATTGAATATACCGTAGCGAAAAGCGACAACAATGGCTGCGATATTCTCCTTAAGCTGCTGGGCGGAACAAAGACCGTGCAGAAGTTTATGGATTCCAAAGGCGTAAAAGGTTTTCAGATTAAGTATACCGAAGAAGACATGCACCGGGACTGGAATGCCCAGTACAAAAATTACAGCACTGCAGTTTGTGCCACTGAAGTTCTGAAAAAGTTTTATGACGGAAAATTACTATCTGAAAAATCCACGGATTACTTAATGAATGTTCTGCTTTCTACCTCCACAGGAATGAATAAACTGATCGCCCAGCTTCCGAAAGGGACGCCTGTGGCACGGAAAACGGGAGCTTCCGGGAAGAACAATGCGGGCTTAACAGGTGCTGAAAACGAAATTGCCATCGTTACCCTGCCCGATGGCAAGCATTATGCAATAGCTGTATTTGTCAGTAACTCAACGGAAACGCAAGAGGTAAACTGCAAAATGATCTCGGATATTTCAAAGTCGGTCTGGGATTATTTTAATAAGTAAAAATTTAAGCTTAATTTTAAAACCGTTAAAAATGAAAAAAGTATTAGCAACCATAGGATTATTCAGCTCAGTATTATTTTTTGCCCAGAAAAGCGAAAATTATCTTCAGGTAGGATATGCCAGCGTGTGCTGTGGAACACCTTCCGATAAACCGGTTATGAATTATCTGGCTCAGTTTAAAAGTAAGAACAAAGTCAGAAATCTGGAAATTTACCAGGAGACAGGCCGCGGCCGGGAAGGCGAATACAATCTGTATATCGGAACGGACGGGTTATCCCGCACGCAGAAATCTGCCTTTATCAAAGGTCTGAAAGCTACAGTTAACAGCCAGAACAAAGCGAGGAAATCGGAAAGTACCGGCCTTGTGAACTTCAATGAGAACGAGACTGTAAAGAAAGCTGATCTGCTGGATGCAAAGAATTTAACGCTGATACCAACCAGTAAAACAATTAAAACTAAATAAGGAAAAATGATCAAAAACATTGTAGTTATCGGAGCGGGAACCATGGGAAATGGTATTGCACACACTTTTGCGCAGAGCGGATTTCAGGTAAATCTGGTGGATGTATCCCAGGAAGCTTTGGACAGAGGACTGAAAACCATTACCACCAATCTTGACCGGATAATTGCAAAGGGAAACCTTACGGAAGAACAGAAATCGGAAACTTTAGGAAACATCACCACCTTTACAGCGCTTCAGGATGCCGTGGGAAATGCCGATCTTATCGTGGAAGCAGCGACCGAAAACCAGGAACTGAAGCTTAAAATTTTCGGGCAGATGGATGAATTTGCACCGGAAAACTGTATCCTGGCCACCAATACGTCATCGATCTCCATTACAAAAATAGCGGCAGCCACCAAGAGAGCAGACAAGGTAATCGGAATGCACTTTATGAACCCGGTTCCTATTATGAAACTGGTAGAGATCATCAAAGGCTACTCTACTTCCAAAGAAACTTTTGATGCCATCTATGAGATGAGCAAAACACTGGGGAAAGTGCCTGTAGAAGTAAACGATTACCCGGGATTTGTAGCCAACAGAATATTAATGCCGATGATTAACGAATCGATTGAGACCCTGTACAACGGTGTCGCGGGAGTTGAAGAGATTGATACGGTAATGAAGCTGGGAATGGCGCATCCGATGGGACCGCTTCAGCTTGCCGATTTTATCGGTCTTGATGTTTGTCTTGCCATCTTAAATGTGATGTACGAAGGGTTTAAAAATCCAAAATACGCTCCGAACCCGCTGCTGGTAAATATGGTAATGGCCGGAAAACTGGGCGTAAAATCAGGCGAAGGATTCTACGATTATTCGGAGAGCAAAAAGGCTGAAAAAGTTGCCAGAATGTTTTCAAAATAAAGATTGGTGATGAATAATGGATTATAAGTTATAAATTTGGGCATCAAAACCTGATTCCATATTCAAACAATCATTTACGTTGGTACGATTCAAAGAAAAACATATTCAGATATTGTTGGTCATCATTACTTTAGTGATGACCATTTTTCGTTTTTTGCTTAACGAAAAAGGACGTGTAAACCCGGATTCGATACGTTATATGCGTTTTGCCCATGTTTTCCCGGTTATCGATAATACAACAACACCTTTAGGATATCCTGTGGCCATCAAATTTTTTACTTTTTTCGGGTTTGATGAGTTCTGGAGCAGTAAAGCGATCGGAATTCTCGCATTTTCCTTTATTATTTTATTTACGTGGCAGAAAAAATTCTTTTTCAGAGAATCGGTTATCCTGTGCTCCCTTTTCAGCTTTCTTTCCATTTTTTCCTATACGATGAGCGAGACCCTGATTTTGCCTTTTGTATTCCTTTTTCTGTACATTTCAACGTTAATCATTGAAAGAAAATTAGAAAAGACCAAAGCCGTTTTCTACCTTTCATTAACCCTGATTGCCCTTTACAATATCCGTTACAGTTCGCTTTTTATTATCGGCGGCACCGGACTGTTCGGGCTGGTGTTTTACAAAAGGAAATATGCTCTGCCATTTATTATCTCAGGAATTGCAGGAGGCGTTTTTGTGATTTTATATAAATTTCTTTTTATCGATTATTTTAATGAAAACTACATTAACGAAGCCCTCGAAATCGGCCTGCATCCTACTTCTCAGCTTTTAACGGAACTTTTTCAGGGGCTTTGTACCAGCTTTAATCCTTTCATCCATATTTCCGATCCTGCCGGCGGGAAAGTGAATTATGCCATTTACGGAATTGGGTTCATCAATATATTCGCTATTATTTATACATTTATAAAGTGCAGGCTTTCGGAAACTGAAGCTTTCTTTATTTTTATTGGGACCACCGGAATTATCTGCTCCTATTTCATCCAGTATTTTTATTCCGTAAATCCTATTGATTACCGGCTGCTCGCTCCTTTCAGCCTTCCGGTATGGCTGGTGTACTTCAGGAAATTATTTCAGATATTTAAATTTAAAACCTATGGGATCGGCTTTTTAAGTATCGTATCGGGTATGCTCTTTACCTGGCTTTCAAAAGGGAACTACCTTGAAAACAGAAGGGAAATGAAACATTTTCTCCAGTCTGAGAAGCTTGATAAAATTCCTTTAAGGTATTATCTGGAAACAACTGAAGATCTTGATAAAATTCAGGTAGCGGAACTGATAAGTACGATCAATGCAAATATTTCCCTGACTTTTAAGCCGGAAGATACCCTTCGGAGAACAACGCTGACGAGGTATAAAGTTTTACAAAAAATAAAGATAGACAGGAACAAATACCAATAATTTTATTATCTTTGATTTAAAGTTAAAACATTAAAAAAATGAAATTACCAAAGTTTTTATTAGCAGATAATTCGGAATTTCCAGAGGATTTGTTCGTTGTTCATACAGAATATCCAAGATTCATCCTTAACGTAGAGGAAGAAGAAGTGGAGTGGCTGGATGATCTGGAAGGCGATGATGAAGAAACGATGGCTGACGAAGCTACAAAAGTAGTGGAAGCAGCATTCAAATGGTGCGATGAAGAGCTGGCTAAGTACGACGACGAAGAGGAAGAATAATAATCACCCGAAGATAAAAAAAGGAACTCCAGTGAGTTCCTTTTTTGTTTTCTGTTCTATTCTGCTTTATTGAATTTCAGGAGCAGGAGATTATCCTGGTACAGTTCCAGTACATTTCCGGTAACCACATATTTGTTGGCTTTCGCCATCATTTCCATAAAATTTTTCTCAACGCTCATATTTTCACAGGCCATCTTTGTAGATCCCATCTGCCCGGCAGAGAAATTCCCGTTAGAAGGCTCCACCCTGGCCGTCCCGAAATAATTGTTGCATCCTGTATTTCCGTTGATCTTCTCACCGTCAATATTCAGTGTAGGAATTTTTCCTTTCACATTATCGGCCAGTGCCCATTTCGTTCCCGAAAGTGTGGGCTGTGCCTTTCCTAATTTTGCAGAAGAACCTGCCGTTGCACCGCAGGAAACCATCACCGCTGCCATACCTATACCTAAAAAAAGATTTTTCATTTTTTTCTTTTTGATGTAAACCAAATTTACGAAATATTATAATGAAAACGCGCTTTCCGGAGATTTTATTGTGGCAAGGGGAAGGTCTATTTATATTAATTAACCGTAAATTTTGTCAAAGTTCGGAACTTTGACAAAGTTATAAGCAGGACGGCTGTTATCCCGGAGATACCGAATTACGGTTTATTTAAAAACTAAAAAAACGGACCGAAGTCCGTTTCTGTATTTTAAAACCCATAGGAATTACCCTCTCAGTTCCGCATTAAATTCTTTTTGGAAAGATTTTACCAGCGAATCCATTACGGAAGCGATTTCTTTTTCTTCCAGTGTTTTTTCTTCGTTTAAAAGCTCGAAGCTCATCGCGTAAGACTTTTTACCTTCAGGAAGATTTTTGCCTTCGTAAACATCAAACAGGTTGATGTTTTTGAGATATGGCGATTTATTCTTTTTAGCCGCCTGATAAAGATCCTGATAATTGACATTCTTATCCAGCAGTAAAGCCAGATCTCTTCTGATCCTGTTGAACTTCGGGATATCTTTAAACTTAAGTTCATTTTTGGAACGCAGCTCCTGGGCAAATTCCAGCTCGATCTCTGCATAGAAGCATTCCTGATCGATATCGAAATCCTTCAGCATCTGAGGAGCCACTTTCCCGATTCTTACCAAAGCCTTTCCGTCCACTTCATAAGCCAGCGCATCAGAGAATCTTTCCTCGGATAAAGCCACCTCACGGTAATCAACGGCCAGTTTTTCCAGCAATACTTTTACATAAGCTTTCAGATTATAGAAGCTTGTAGCGGATTTCGGCTGCAGCCAGTTTTCGGCAACTTCCCTTCCGGAAACAAGGATGGCCAGTTGCTTCCTTTCTTCGTATTTTTCTCTTTTATGGTAAATTTTTCCGAATTCGAAAAATTTGATATCCTGATTTTTCCTGTTGATATTATAGATCGCATTCTGTAAAAGCCCTTCCAGTAAAGATTTTCTCATGAATGCCAGGTCATTGCTCAAAGGATTCAGCAGTTTTACGGCATCGGTTTCATCTTTCACAGAAGTCAGTGAGTTATTCATCACTTCATTGAAGCCTAAACTCTGCAACGTTCTTGCCCAGTTGTTTTCCAGCTCATCCTGATCCTGCGCACTTAGTTTTACCGGGGTAAAAGAGATTTTTTGCGGAGCATCGATCTTATTATAGCCGTAGATTCTTAAAATCTCTTCAATAACGTCGATTTCACGGGTTACATCCGCTCTGTAAGCAGGCACGGAGATTTCATATCCGTTCTGGATTTCATTCAGCACCTGTATTTCAAGGGCTTTCAGAATTTCTTTTACTTTTTCCCTATGGATCTTTGTTCCCAGGATCTGCTCGATTTTTGAGAATCTGATGATTACATAATGGTCTTCAATCTTTTTCGGATATTCCTCCAGCAAATCGCCTACCAGCTTTCCTTCTGCAATTTCCTGGATCAGTTTAATCGCGTGAGTAATCGCTGTTCTGGTGATATTAGGATCCACTCCCCTTTCAAAACGGAACGAAGCATCGGTATTCAGGCCGTGGAATTTTGCTCCTTTCCGCACCGCTACCGGATTGAAGTAAGCACTTTCCAGGAAAATGGTTTTTGTTTCTGCGGAAACTCCGGAGTCTGCGCCTCCGAATACTCCCGCAATACACATCGGGCTGTCGTTTCCGTCTTTAATGATGATTTCAGAACCGTTCAGCGTTCTTTCCACTCCATCCAGCGTTATGAATTTTGTTCCTTCTTTTACGGTTCCTACCTTTACTTTTTTGCCGGCAATCTTATCCGCATCAAAGGCATGAAGCGGCTGTCCGTATCCGTGAAGAATATAATTCGTAATATCAACAACGTTATTAATCGGGCTTAAACCTATCGCTTTCAAACGGTCTTTCAGCCATAACGGGGAATCTGAAACTTTTACATTTTCAATTACCGCTCCGATATATCTCGGGCATAATTCCGCATTTTCCACTTCCAGGGTAAACTCGTGGGAGCCTTCATTATTTAGTGCAATAGAAGATACTTTTTCAAATTCGGAGTTCTGTTTGTTGGTTAAAAGATAGGCATGAAGATCTCTTGCTACCCCGTAATGGGACATCGCATCGGTTCTGTTCGGCGTTAATCCGATTTCCAGCACCTCATCGGTGGTCAGTTCAAAATAATCAGCGAAATTTTTTCCCACCTCGTATTTCTCTTCATCCAGCACCATGATTCCTCCATGATCGTCACTCAGGCCCAGTTCATCTTCCGCACAGATCATCCCCTGGGAAACTTCCCCTCTGATCTTGGCTTCCTTGATTTCAAAAAAGTTTCCGGTTTTATCGTAGATTTTTGTTCCGACAACCGCTACAGGAACCGTCTGCCCGGCTTCCACATTCGGAGCCCCGCAAACGATATGCAGTATTTTCCCGTTTGCTACCTCTACTGTTGTTTTTTTCAGTTTGTCTGCATTCGGATGTTTTTCGCAGGTGAGAACCTTACCGACAACAATTCCTTCCAGGCTGCCTTTTATGCTTTCAAATTTTTCTATCCCTTCAACTTCCAGACCAATATCCGTAAGGAACTCACCGATTCTCTCCGTTTTCAATTCCGTTTTGATGTAGTCTTTAAGCCAGTTGTTTGATATTTTCATTGAATCTATTTTGAAAATTTATTTGAATTTTTGTACAATTTTCAGTGCACGGTTTTAAGCGTACAAATGTCGTGTTTTTTTGATAAATACAGAAATTTATAACAGATTTTAAGAGTTTAATTTAGCCTAAGCAACTTCTTTTTTCCGTAGATCTGGAATATTTGAAAGGTATATTATTTTCAACTCTTTCCCATTTACCATAACTAAAAAAGAGGTTTTGAAAACCAAAACCTCTTTCTGTATTTTATGCAACATTGCTGTTATAATCCGATCACCGGCATAGACAGCATCAGGATGCTTTCGTTGTCTTCAAGACCGTCAAGAGGTTCGATGATTCCCGGCCTGTTGGGTTGTGACATTTTCATCGTAATATCATCTGAGGCTAAAATCGTTAACATTTCCGTTAAAAATTTAGAGCTGAATCCAATATTGATGTCTTCCCCGTTGTAGTCGCAGGGAATCTGCATATCCGCTTTGTTTGCGTATTCCGTATCTTCCGCGTGAAGGTGAAGAATGTTGGCAGATAATTTAAACCGTACCTGGTTGGTGGATTTGTTAGACATGATCGACGCCCTCTTGATCGCTCCCAACAGAAGGTTCCTGTTGATCGTCAATACATTCGGGTTTTCTTTAGGAATTACGGCAGTATAGTTCGGGTATTTCCCGTCAATCAGACGGCAGATCCACACATGCTTACCGAAAGTAAATTTAGCCATGTTCTCATTGAATTCGATGGTAACGTCTTCGTTGGAGCTGGCCAGTATATTTTTAAATATGTTCAACGGTTTTTTCGGCATGATGAATTCCATTGGCTCGGCATTCATCAGGTCCGTTCTTTTGTACACAACAAGTCTGTGGGAATCCGTTGATACGAAATTGGTTTCATTTTCCCCAAACTGGAACAGTACTCCCGTCATTACCGGACGAAGGGAATCATTGCTTGTAGCGAAAAGCGTATTCGTTAATGCCTCCGAGAGAACCCCTGCAGGCATGGTTACGCTTTGTGCTGCATCAAATTCAGGCAGTTCAGGATAGTCATCCGCATTGTCCAGCGCTACGGCAAAGTTGTCTTTTTCATCTAAAATCTCAAGCTGACTTCCCGTTCCTTCCGCATTGTCCTTTACTACCAGGGTAAGCGGCTGTTCTCCGTAAGTCTTGATAAAATCCTGAAAAATCTTTGCAGGTACGGCAAATTTACCCGTATCATCAGATTTCGCCTCAAGAGAAGTTACCAGCGTTGTTTCGCCGTCTGATGCCGTAATGGTAACCTGGGTTCCGTCTAATTCAAAAAGATAATTTTCTAAAATCGGTCTCGACTGAGAGCTTGATATTACACCACTTACAGTTTGCAAAGCCTTCTGCAGTTCTCCACTTGAAATAATAAATTTCATAGATTTAAAAATAAGTTTTTACAAATATAATAAATAGAAAACAGATGGAAAAGAATAATTCCGGGAGTTATTAACAACCATCAAAAGAATTTCACGCCATTTCTGTTTTCTGCTGATATCCCAAGATATCTCACCGGACTAAGATAAGGATTTTCATGGATGAATTTATGTATATTTACCAATAAATTTCAATCATGCGAAAACCACCTTTCCATAAAAGTTTCCTGAATGCTTTCCGTGGGATTTTCATAATGATGAAAAGCGAAAGGAATTTTCAGCTGGAGCTTGTGGCTTTTGTGGCCAATCTCTTTTTGATTTTCTATCTCAACCTTTCCAAAACGGATTCCGTATTGATCTTAATGGTATCGTCCGGGGTATTGGCCGCAGAAATTTTCAATACGGCTATTGAGAAGACCTGTGATATCATCCAGCCGGAGTTTGATGAGCGGATCGGTTTTATCAAAGACATTTCCGCTGGCGCGGTTCTGCTGATGGCTCTGATCTCCGTTATAACCGGTGCCCTGATTTATTGGAAATATATTTTTCACCAGCACTAGCAGCAGCATAGATTGCGCTGATTAATTTTAGGCCAAAGCCAAATAGGAAAAATATAAAGAAGTGACCGGCTTTGGCCCGTTCCTATTGATATCGTTTAATATTTACTTTTCAGAGATATTTCTCAATAATCGGAATTACCATTTCGGCCATCATTCCATATCCTTTTTCATTCGGATGAACACCGTCTTTTGAAAGCAGGACCTCCTTATCGGCTACAAATCCGGAATAAAAATCCAGATGGTACAAAGCATTTTCATCGGCAATTTCTTTAATCAGCTGATTGTATTTTAATATCTCCGACGTGCTTCTCAGTTTTCCGGACGCTGTTTGTATACCATCTATTTTTTCGGAAATGGGAAGAATACTGATCAGGTAAATAGCTTCCGAGTACTGTTGTGCCTTTTGCACCGCCGTTAAAATATTGGCTTTAAAACGCTCCGGCTCTACTGCCTGTACGCCTTCTTTCATGGCAAGATCATTCGCTCCGTAACCAATGAATACCATATTTCCTCCTGCAGAATTGCGTGCTTCCATTTCGTAGGAAATTCTTCTGGCAAGCCCTTCGGTTGTTTCACCTCCGATTCCCAGATTGAAGAGAATGAGCTCATTACTTCCTTCATTGTATTTCTGCAAAGCATACCGCTTCAGAATATCTACCCAGCCGCCAAATACACCGTCATATTCTCCATAGGTAATGCTGTCGCCGAAAAATAATCCGTACTTCATTTATTGTTATATTAAATCAGTCCAAAATTAGCGTAATCTTTTTATGGGATCGTATAACGTCCAATAAAATTTCAAATAGGGTTTGTCCTCTTCCTGTCGTCAGTTCATCCAGTTTCTGTTGGATCAACACCACATTAAACGGTTTTCCCTGCCTGATTTTCTTTTCATAGAATTCTTTGGTCTGATCCAATCCTAGATCTTCACGGGACTTCTGAGAATCTTTCCAGGTAATTTGGCCCTGGAATCCGTAGAGGATATCATCAAAACCGTCCAGTGTCCCTACTTTCCAGTCTTCGTCTTTCATCAGGAGCCGGGAAACTTCTTCGTAGAATCCTTCCAGATCTGAAAAATGACGGCCATTGATGACCGTCATTTTTTGTTTATTATTTTCTTTTTTCATTTTTATTGCCCAGAAAGTACAACTTTTCGCGAGTTTTCATCAGTTTAAAGTTACGGCTTTCTAAATTTACAAAACAATTCTTTTAACCAAAACAGGAGAATATATTGCCAATCACCGATGTAAATAGGATTAAAGTTTCTATTTTAAATTTGTATTAATATCACTTTTAATGTGTGATTCAACTTGTTTATTAGATTCGGAACGAATGCCCCGTCCTGAATCCTTCACCAGGATTGTGGAAACGGTATCCTGTTCAGATCTATTTTGGTTAATTTGGTTGTAGCCCTGTTCAGCAACGGCCTGCTGTTCTTTCTCGTAATGTTCCCAGTAAAGCCATCCCAAACCGGAAATTGCAGCCGCTAACAGGACGGACAAAACGACGGTTGCAATTTTAAAAGGATCCAGCTGATCCTTACTTTCGTTTTGTTCCCTTCCATAACGGTAAGACTGATGTCCCAGTTGCGTGAAAGGTTCCGGCCTGGATGCCGGTCTTGGATCGGAAACCATTCCAAGGTCAGGTATTTTCAGATCCCTCATCTGTTCCGTAAAAATACTTCTGTTCTGATTATAGGCTTGCCTGATTCCCGGTAATGCATCACTGTCAGCCATTTTTAAGCGGCTTAAAAGCTCATCAATCTTCCTGGAAAATGCCTGATAGATTTCATTGATCCTGGCCAGATTTCTTTCAGACGCTGCAATTTTTTCACCGTTTGCCGCATGCTGTTGTTTGTTCTTTTCAATTTTAGATTTAAAATCTTCTTGGGTCTGCTTTTCAGCATCTTGCAGCCTTATTTTTTCCTTCTCAAACTCTGCAATTGCCTCCTGAATCTTCCTTTTCCTTTCTTCCGCCAACTTCCCGATTTCATTTTCAAACCCGTCTTTCTGAACAAACTGGAATATGTTTTTCTGGTGGACAAGTTTTGCGACTTCCTGATTCGAGGTAAAATAAATCGTATCATACACATTCAGCAAATCGAGGGATCTTTTGAACATCGGCTGTAACGCGGAAGGATTCGTTTCACAATAAACCATTAACTGTTTGTTGGTGATTTCAGCAGCATCCAGCGTATTGATTTTCTTCAGATTAAATCTAACTTTATCAAAATCAGAGAGTTTACTTACTAAAAAGTTATCTGAATGATTAACCGAAAGTGTGTCGTTCTCGACGTTTTTGCCGATCAGGTTTTCGTGAAACTCATTCAGGCAACGGATGGTGATATTTTCTTCCGCAATTTCATCGATAAACAGGATGGCAGATCCGATAAAGGATCCTTCCCTTGCAGAAGTCGGTTCTTTTGCATAGGTGTACACCGCATAAGAAACCATGAAAGCTCCGTCTTTATATTCTTTACGGATCGAATATAACGTACTTTCCGGATAAACGAGTATAGAACCCCTGATATCAAATGTTTTTACGGAAAGCGGATTTCCTGCAAAAAAGGTCTGGGTAAACCCATTGGGATTTCCGAATGTTCCGAAGGCGATTAAATTAACACTGCTCATCAATTGGTAAAACTAAATTTTATACGCTCCCAGAAAGTCCCTTCGTAATATAACGGATACCCAGAAATGCTTTCATAGAGCCATTCCGATAACTTCTGGGCCCGGTCAAGATTCAGTAAGCTTACCCTGTTTGTATCCTCATTCAGTTCGCCTACGGTATAAAATGTTTTGGCCAGGCTGTAGGTATCCATGGCAGTGGAAGTCATCGGAAGCCTTTCCCTGATAAAATCGTCCAGCTGTGTGGAATCCTCTACTTCTGTCCTTCCGGATTTATCCCATTTTGAAATGACCAGAATAATATTGACGGATCGTAATCGCTTCTCATATTTTTCAAGTTTATTCAGGAAAGTATTAATCAGGATATCATCCTTATGGGCATTTTCATAGCTTGTTACAATAATAAACGTAAGCGGTAAATTTGCTGAAAGATAAGTTTCTATACTGCTGTGATAGTTTCCTCCTCTTCTGATTTCATTATGATTTTCTCCTGAAGTCTCCAAAAACGTAAGGTTGATCGGACTGACCTTCTTCGATTTATTGTTGGGTTCAAAAACCAGATCCAGCCGGGTTACCTGATCCTTGACGGTTCCTGCAGGTAAAATGCCTTTGCTGATATTCTCGAAAAAATCGTACAGCAGACTTTCCGCCTCCGCGGTATTCGGCGTTCCTATTTTCGGCCTGATGACTCCCGCTGTTGAACGGAGATAATACAGCATAGTAGCCAGTATCACCGATTTTCCGGAAGATGCCGTTCCGAAAAAGAAAACAAAATTACTGTCCTTATTCTTGATTTCCGAAACATTTCCTTTTGCAATGGGTACAAAATGATCGTCAATGGTTTCTTTTTTATCATCTAAGGACAACGGCTTTAATGCATCGTCATCATCAAAATTAAAAGGTTTAAGCGCTTCACTGCCTTTATTAAAAGACAATGGCTTCAGAGGTTCGTTATTCCAATCCATGCTTTTTCGTTTATCAGATTATTGTTTTTCCGCTGCGTCTGCTGTTAAAAATACTTTCGTTCCGGCCTGTATTCCTGTTGTTTTCCGTCGGCATCAAAAGGATAATCAGCATAATCCCGAAGTCCAGCAGAATACAACCTGCCAGCACCACTAATGGGAACATTCCGAAATTTTTGATGGCATGGCTGAAGGCATATCCTATTTTCCCCACTTCCTGCGTTTCGGAATGTGCCGGCTCAAACTTCAGCTTATCCCTTCCCAGGATCGATTCCGCCTTGCTGCCCAAACGGTTGTATTCCGTCAGAGAATTATCGATCTGGCCCTGCGCCATCCCATTGATCACATCCGGTGTCATCTGCAAAAGGTTCTGGATTTCTTTGTTCCACTTTAAGGAAGCATTACTGATGTCGCTCATGAGATTTTTCTCTTCGGGCGTCAGGTTGTAGACCATCTGGACAATCTGTTCTTCCATCCGGTCGGCCAGGTCGGCATATCCTTCAGGGGTTTCGCTCACCGGGGTAAGCGGAGTAACTTTCTTACCGATCATTTTCTCGATTCTTGCCAGGATCTGTCTTGCTTCGGGGCCGATCCCAACGTTTTTAGGATCGCTGATCTGGATTTTCAGCAGATTCAGTTCGCTTCTTATGGCCTGCCGAATTTTAGCATCCGGCACCGAATAATTCAGCTTGGATTCAACATCCGTTTCCAGCCTGGTGAATTTTTCATTGACATCCCGAAGCTCGGTGGTGTAAATATCGGTTTTCATGAACCGGGTATACAATGCATTGAAATTTGCTACAAAGCAGAAGATGGCGAAGAAAAAGTAAATCCAGCCCAGCGATGACGCCGATCCTCCTGTAGATTTTGCACGCCTGATCTGCCAGAGAAGAAAAAGCAGGATCAGCGAAAGCACCAAAGCGACAATAAATGAACTTCCTCCGAAGATCTGCTGCAGACCCATCCAGGTCTGGTAAAAGCTGACACCAATAAGCATTACAGCTAAAATACCGAGAAAGAGGTCGGTTACCGTAATTTTTGTATTCATAGTTAAAAGTCTTGTTTTTAAATTCTTTTTTACTTCGGCAAGGTATTGCGGTTTTCAGCATTTTCATTACGGTTTTCCGTAAACCGGAAATATTTGTGAAAACGGAAGCAAAGAAAAATGCCTCTGTTTTTACAACAAAGGCATTATAGTATTTTAGGTATCTGATTACTTATTTAAAGTACTCCACCCCATTCTTAAAGATGTTGTGGTAATTTGCGGTCGGGATGTTTTTCATCAATCCTTCTGCGAAACGTTCCGGGTGGCCCATTCTTCCGAATATTTTTCCGTCCGGGCTGGTAACCCCTTCAATTCCGAATAAAGAGTTGTTCGGGTTGAACGGCATGCCGTGGGCAACGTTTCCTTCCAGGTCCAGGTATTGGGTAGCGATCTGTCCGTTTTCATACAGCTTCCGGATTTCGGCTTCTGAAGCCATAAAACGTCCTTCGCCGTGAGAAATCGGGATGGTGAATACCTGGTCCTTCATTCCTTTTAGCCAAGGCGATTCGTCATTCACCACTCTTACGTTCACCATCTGGGAAATATGCCTTCTGATGGCATTGTGAGCTAAAGTAGGAGAATTTTCATCCAGGTCTTTAATTCTTCCGTAAGGCAACAATCCTGATTTTACCAAAGCCTGGAACCCGTTACAGATCCCGATGATCATCCCGTCCCGGTCTAATAATTCATGAACCGCATTTCTCATCTTCTCGTTCTTCAGCACATTCACGATGAATTTGGCAGAACCGTCCGGCTCGTCACCGGCGGAGAACCCTCCTGAGAACGCTAAAATCTGGGAAGAGGCAATTTCCTTCACCCATGCATCGATGCTTTCTTCCAGCAACTGGTGATTGATGTTGATCAACGGCAAGCTACTGATGGCCGCGCCTTCTTTAGCAAAAGCATTCAGCGTATCGTATTCACAGTTGGTTCCCGGGAATACCGGCGCGAATACTTTCGGCTGGGCGATTCCGTGTTTTCTGATGATGATGTTTCTCGGATTGACGGAGTTTAATTTTTCGTCCAGTTCAATCGTCAGTTTTTCTTTTTCGACCGTCGGGAAAAGGTTTTCAAAAGTACCGGTGTTGGCTTTCAATAATTTCTCAATAGCAAATTCGGAACCATTGATTCTGATGTTAGCATCCTCTTTAACTTCTCCGATCAACTGAAGGTCAACAGAGCTCAGTTCTTCCGTAGATTCGATAATTAAGCTTCCGATATTTTTAGACAACAAAGCTGTTTCTTCTGCATTCACCTCGGCTCCTAATCTGTTCCCAAAGCTCATTTTCGCCAGGGCAACCGCAACACCGCCTTCTTTCACGGTTTTTACGGAAACGATTTTTTCGGCTTTAATGTTTTCAAAGATCAGTTCGAAAACCGTTTTTAAAGCATCGTAATTTGGCAGTCCGCTTTCCTGAGCGGTATGGCTGAAGAAATAGATTTTATTTCCGGCTTTTTTAAATTCAGGAGAAATGATGTTCTTTTTTTCGCCATTGGCGCAGGCAAATGAAATCAGGGTTGGCGGCACATTCAGGTCCTGATAGGTTCCGCTCATGGAGTCTTTCCCTCCGATGGCAGCCAGCCCAAGGTTCATCTGAGCGTCATAAGCTCCTAATAATGAAGCCAACGGTTTCCCCCATTTTTCAGGGTTCTGCCCTAGTTTTTCAAAATATTCCTGAAAGCTCAGCCTGATGTTTTTGTAATCACCACCCATGGCTACGATTTTCGCCACGCTTTCCACTACGGCATAAGAAGCGCCCAACAGTGAATTCTGCTTGGAAATCTCCGCATCAAAGCCCCAGCTTGCCAGAGAAACGGTTTCGATGTCTTTTGCTCCGATGATCGGCAAGGTCTGAACACTTCCTTCCATCAGGGTCTGCTGGTATTTTCCGCCTAAAGGCATGGCAACGGTTGTTGCGCCAATGGAAGAGTCGAACATTTCCAGCAATCCTTTCTGGGACGCTACATTTTTATCGCTTAATATTTTTAAGAAATTCTCTTCACTGAAAGCCTGAGTATCCTCTTTTACTTCATCCAGATGGGTAATTTTCACTTCCTGGGTTTTAGAACAACCATTCGTATCCAGGAATTCTCTTGAAAGATCTACAATTTTATCGCCCTTCCAGAACATCTGCATTCTTCCGGAGTCGGTTACTTTCGCTACCTCAACCGCGACGATGTTTTCCGCTTTACAGAATTTAATGAACTGTTCTTTATCTTTCGGATCTACTACAACCGCCATCCTTTCCTGGGATTCTGAAATAGCGAGTTCGGTTCCGTTCAGTCCTTCATATTTCAAAGGCAGAACATCCAGGTTTACCTCCAGAGAATCAGCGATTTCACCGATAGCAACAGAAACACCTCCGGCTCCGAAGTCGTTTGATTTTTTAATCAGCCTCGTTACTTCAGGATTTCTGAACAGCCTCTGGATCTTGCGTTCTTCCACTGCATTTCCTTTCTGAACTTCCGAACTCATGGTGTGGATTGATGTTTCGTCCTGTTCTTTGGAACTTCCGCTCGCACCTCCTACTCCGTCACGGCCTGTGGCGCCACCAAGGATAATGACGGAATCCCCGGCTTCCGGCTTCTCCCTTCTTACCCAATCCACAGGAACGGCTCCGGTTACGAAACCGACTTCCATTCTTTTAGCTTTATAGCCTTCATCATAGATTTCGGAAACCATGGTTGTAGCCAACCCGATCTGGTTTCCGTATGATGAATATCCGTTGGCTGCCTGTTTGGTAATGGTTTTCTGAGGTAATTTTCCCGGCAAGGTTTGATTAACCGATTCCAGTACATCCGCCGCACCGGTTAACCTCATCGCCTGGAATACGAAAGAACGTCCGGATAAAGGATCTCTGATCGCGCCGCCTAAACAAGTGGAAGCTCCTCCGAAAGGTTCGATTTCCGTAGGGTGATTGTGGGTTTCATTTTTGAATAATAAATACCAAGGTTCTTTTTTACCATCGTATTCCGCTTCAATCTGGATGGTGCAGGCATTGATTTCATCGGAAACCACCAAGTTCTCCAAATTGCCTGTTTTATGGAAATATCTGGCACAAACGGTAGCCAAATCCATTAAGGAAATCGGCTTCAGCTCGCGGCCTAAGAATTTTCTTTTTTCGATATAGTCGCTGAAGATCGTTTCTAGCGTATGTTTAAACTGCCCTTCAAATCCAATGTTTGAAAGTTCCGTTTCGAAAGTCGTGTGACGGCAGTGGTCGCTCCAATAAGTATCCAGAACTTTCAGTTCCGTTTCGGTAGGATTCCGCTGTTCAGATCTGAAGTATTCCTGAATGAATTTCAAATCATCCAGACCTAGAGCAAATCCATGGTTGTTGTAGAAAACTTCCAGTTGGGCGTCGTCAAAACTGATGAAATTTTCGTGGGTAATCACTTTCGACGGTGCTTCTTCAGCGGGAATATCCAGAATGGATAAATCTTTCTCCTGAGATTCTACTTTATTGATCAGCAGGTCCTTGATTTTTACCAGGTCCGATTCTGAAACACCTTCAAATTCGATCAGTTTTCCGCTTCTTACTTTCGATTTTTCATTTTCCGTAAGCAAAGCGATGCACTGTTGTGCCGAATCTGCCCGCTGGTCGTACTGCCCCGGCAAAAATTCCATGGCGAAATGGATGGATGAAGCCGGATTTTCCTCATGCAGAATATCCGTCACCGGATCTACGAATGTACTGTTGACTGTTTTTTCAAATTCCCCGTCTTTCAGGCCGAAAATGTCGTATACATTATACACTTTTACTTTCTGCACGGCAGGTACCACCGCTTTTACTTCATCAAAAATTTTTGGACTTTCCACATCGAAAATTCCTCTTTTTTCTACGAAAATTCTTTTGTTTTGAGACATTAGATGTCAGTTTTTATTTAGATTTATTTTTTATTTCAATGTTTTTTGGCATTTGCCATTTTTGTGATTACAAAGATAGCATTCCTACGGAATGCATGTCCTATCTGATACGATATTTCTACACAGATTTCATTCCTCCGGAATGAATAAAAAACTACTTTAATTATTTTTGACTCTATACAGATTATGGGTATCGCCATACACAATCCTTTCAACTTTATAAATTAATTATTTTATAATGAATTACACATATTCTATAAATTTAATTTCTCTAAATTCCATAGAAATTGTATCTGTGTAGCTAATTGTACCTACAACAATCAGCATTTAGGAATGATTATAAAGATAGCATTCCTCCGGAATGCATTTCCTATCCGATGCTATATTTCTACACATATTTTATTCCCATGGAATTAATAATATCTATTTTAAATATCTCCGATGTTAAAATATTTTAGATACAAATTTTAATTATCTTATTTCATAACATCCATGATTCCAGAGGAATCATATCTGTGTAGCTTATTATAATCCATAAAAATCGGCATTCCAGAGGAATGCTATCTTCCTCCATCATAAAATTCAAAAAGATATTCATTCTTAAATTCAATTTCAAAAGCTTTTAGCATTTCCAAATATTCTTCTTTAAAACTTTTCTTTAAATGATGCTTTTCCTGATTTAAAATATAATTTACGACTTTATCTTTCTGGCTTTTAGCATAGGAAAAGGCACCGTATCCTTCCTGCCACGAAAATTTCCCTAAACATAATTTCTTTTCATTAATAAAATTTGTAGACTCTATTTTCACGGTTTTCATTAGCTCTGGAATGGTGATTTGTAGATTTTTATAGCTAAAAAAAATATGTATGTGATCCGGATTGGCATAAATGGCCAATACTTTCTGTTTCTTAGCTGTAAATATTCCACAAATATATTTTTCTATTTCATTAAGGACATTAGAGCTTATCTTAATGTCACGTCCTTTTGTAGCAAAAACAACCTGAATGTAAATCTGTATATAGGTATTGGGCATGTAAATTTATTTTCATCACCGTACAAAGATAGCATTCCTACGGAATGCAGATGTACTATTTACATTCTTGCTACACAGATTCCATTCCTACGGAATGAATATCAAAATAAATAGGTGTCCTGAATTGTCACATCGGTGATGCGAAAATCTAAAACAACAACCTATTATTTTTTGTCATCATTATTTTTGCAGTGCATTCAACTTATTCGGGGCATCCGGATGTTATTTCTGAAATTCTTCAGCTTGCTTCCGTTGTTCTTTCAGCCATGTTTCAAACGGAATTTTTTCATCATCATATTCGAGGGCGAAAACTTTACTGCCGTCTTCTGAAACCAGAAATTTCAAGCCGGATAAGCCAGCCTCTACCTTCCTGTAATCGTAGGCATTGACCTGATAAAACGGAAAATTTTCTTTCGGACGTTCTACGAGTTCAAAGAATAATTTCTTTTCGTCATCAGACAATTTTGTATAATGATTAACATAATAGAGCTCGGAAAGCTTTTTGTTCTGCTTTTCAAAAAACTGAAGGATAGTTTTCTCTTTTTGATTGTAAGAAAATGGATACGGATAGTTTTTCCCGTTTACTGGCACCGTGTTCCACGACATTTCCACAGGATTTACCGTCTGTCCTTTAAAATTCATCACGCCCCAGGTTCCTCCGACAATCGCTTTATGTTCGTCTTCCGTTTTTTCCCAGTCGCAGCCGTCGCAGTAAGCTGCATAGCCGTAATGAAAAGATGAGACGAAATCGTGTTTGGCTTCAATGATAACTTTGCCGTTTCTGTCGACAAAACCAACTTTTCCGTTTTTAACAAAACGTCTTAAACCTTCAGAGAAATAATCGGCTCCGTTATCATACGCAAAGGGCCGGTACAGGAAATTTCCTTTCCGGTCATACACATATCCCGATGCATTTTTTTCTTCATCATCTTCTCTGTATCCGTCAAAATAAATGGTTTCACCTTTTACCAATTCGCCGTCTTCGAGATATGAAAAAATTTTAAACTGCGCCGGAACAATGATCTTTCCATGCTGATCTTTAACGCCAACCAAAGAGTCTTTCGATTTAAAATACTCTAGTATCTCGTTCTGCTGGGAAAAAGAAAGCATAGGTACCAATAAAAGAGCTCCGAATAATTTATTCATGTGCCGAGAAAGATGATGGTTTAATTTTAAACTTTGTCAAAAACTTTAAGCTTTGACAAAGTAAATATGCAGCCCAAAAGGACTGCATATGGTATTATACTTTAAGATCAGCTTCGAGCCCGATCAGGTCTTTGTTCTGATCGATGATCGGCTGTACTTCGTTTTTGATAAATTCTTCGGTCTGGATCGGGGCAAAACCGATGAAGTTTTTAGGATCCAGCACTTCTTTCAGTTTCGATTTATCGAATTTTAAGGAGTCGTCGTTCAGGATTCTTTCGATCAGGTCGTTTTCTTTCCCTTCCATTTTTACCTGCTTGGATGCTTCCATGGAGTGAACCCTGATTACTTCGTGGATTTCCTGACGGTCTCCGCCGGCCTTCACTTCTTCCATGATGATGTATTCCGTTGCCATGAAAGGAAGCTCGTCCATGATATGTTTGTTGATCCTGTTCGGATATACAACAATACCGTTCATGATATTGTTCCAGATCAATAAGATTGCATCCACGGCTAAGAATGCCTGTGGAATGGTTAACCGTTTGTTGGCAGAATCATCCAGGGTTCTTTCAAACCACTGTGTTGAAGCGACCATTGCAGAACTGGTAGTCAGTGACATTACATATTTTGCCAGGGCCCCGATTCTTTCGCTTCTCATCGGGTTACGCTTGTAAGCCATGGCCGATGAACCGATCTGGTTTTTCTCGAACGGCTCTTCAATTTCCTTCAGGTTTTGAAGCAAACGCAGATCATTGGTGAATTTATGAGCAGATTGTGCGATATTTCCTAACAAGGCCACTACTTTAGCATCAATTTTTCTATCGTAAGTCTGTCCGGAAACACCGAATACTTTTTCGAATCCGAATCTTTTAGATAGTTCTTTATCCAAATGCTTTACTTTAGAATAATCTCCGTTGAAAAGTTCCAGAAAGCTGGCCGCTGTTCCGGTGGTTCCTTTTACGCCTCTGAACCTCAGGGTTTCCAGAAAGAAATCAAGTTCTTCGATATCCAGTACCAGACTCTGTAACCAAAGCGTGGCTCTTTTTCCTACGGTGGTCAGCTGGGCCGGCTGGAAGTGGGTAAACCCTAATGTCGGAAGGTCTTTGTATTCAATGGCAAAATCTGCCAAATTCTTGATTACATTAACGAGTTTTTTCTTCAGGATTAAAAGCCCGTCACGGATCTGGATCAGGTCTGTATTATCGCCTACAAAAGCAGAAGTTGCTCCTAAATGGATAATTCCTTTGGCAGAAGGTGCCACATCTCCATAGGTATGAACGTGAGCCATTACGTCATGACGGAACTTTTTCTCATATTCTGCCGCTTTATCGTAATCGATGTTTTCAGCATTGGCTTTCAGTTCTGCGATCTGCTCGTCGGTGATGTCAAGGCCTAGATCTTTCTCGATTTCAGCAAGCGCGATCCAAAGTTTTCTCCAGGTGCGGAATTTGTTATTATGTGAGAAGTTAAATAACATTTCTTCACTGGAGTAGCGCTCTTCCAATGGATTTTTGTAGGAATTCATTCTTTCTTTTACTTTTAGGTATGCAAAAATAAGATTTTTCAGCGAGAGTTGAAAATCGTTCGCGACTGAGTCGTATTATAAAAATAGTTAACAGATGAGAATTAAATGATAAAAAGCCACTCTTGCGAATGGCTTTGTGTTTCGTTATTGATAAATTACTACATCATTTTTCTTAATCTGGTAGCCTTTTTTCCGATAAGGAACCAGGACATAAGCATCTTTTACGGCTTTACCGCTCTTCCAGATCTTACTTTTTCCCTGTCTTTCAAGGATAATGCTTTTCGCAGCGCCATCCGGAATAAAAATTTCTGCTTTTTTCATGTTTTTGCTGAAAATAACCGCTGTCATCGTGGAATAGCTTTTGTCTCCATCCATTTCTTTAAGCTTGATTTTCTGCTCAAAAACGCGTACACATTCGTTTTTTATCTGGGAGTACGTATAGCCCGCAGAGCCAATACATCCATGAATATCACGGTCATTTCCTACAACCGTCGGATTTTTCTGAGCAAGCACTAAAGATGCAAGGAACAATAAATTGAATAAGATTGTTTTTTTCATGTGTATGTTTTTAAATTTCTACGGTTTTATTACACTAAATATACAAAAAAAGTCACTCGATTTGAGTGACTTAAGAATTATTTTGTCCAGTTGATTTTTGAATGTTTCACATCAGAAGAACTGGTTCCGATCATGATATCGAATTCTCCCGGTTCCCAATCGTATTTCAGATCGCCATTGTAGAACTTCAGGTTTTCCGGTGTAATGTCGAAGGTTACTTTTCTAGATTCACCTTTTTTCAACATGATTTTCTGGAAGCCTTTCAGCTCTTTTACCGGTCTGGTGATGCTTCCCACCATATCTCGAATGTAGAGCTGCACGACTTCCGCCCCATCGTAATTTCCGGAGTTGGTAACGGTAACGGATGCCTGTACCGTCTGGTTGCCTTTCGGATTGGCATTGGAAATAGTGATATCCGAATAGTTAAATTTGGTATAACTCAATCCATATCCAAATGGATACAGCGGCGTATTACATTCATCCATATAATTGGAACGGAATCTCTGGAATTCGCATTTATCAACCAGTTTCTGATCCAACGGGCGGCCGGTATTTTTTTCATTATAATAAATAGGAACCTGTCCCAGACTTCTAGGGAAGGTCATCGGCAGTTTTCCGGATGGGTTTACTTTTCCGAAAAGAACATCGGAAATTGCATTTCCCGCTTCAGAACCTGCAAACCAAACGTTAAGGATTGCATCCGGTGTCTCTTTAATATTGGTTAAGGCCAAAGGACGTCCTGTAAACAATACTACGGCAATCGGTTTTCCTGTTTTTTTCAGTTCATTTAATAAATCAACCTGAGATTGTGGAATGGTAATTTCGGTTCTTGAAGAAGATTCCCCGCTCATCTCTGCTGATTCTCCGATCGCCAGCACGATAACATCCGATTTATTTGCTACTTCAACAGCTTCCCTTAACAGAACTTCTTTCGGACGGTTGTCTCTATCGGTCTTTTTTCCGTGTGCCGCATAAATATCTTCAAGCTTCGCATCATAATCGAGGTTGGCACCTTTTGCGGAAAGGAATTTCACTTGTTTCCCAAAGTTTTCCTGTAGCCCCTGCATTAAGTTGACCGACCGGTCGGCTTTTGCCGCCACACTCCATGTTCCGGCCATATTCAGGGAGTTATTCACCAATGGTCCGATCACCGCTACGGTTCCGGATTTTTTCAAAGGAAGCACCTGGTTGTCGTTTTTCATCAATACCATCGACTGTGCTGCCGTGCTTCTGGCAATATTTCGGTTTTCCATGCTGTAGACTTCTTTTGCCGCCAGCTTTGCGTCCCCGTATTTATAAGGATCGGTGAATAATCCAAGATCATATTTGGCTTCCAGGATTCTTCTTGCTGCCATGTCGATTTCAGCCTGGGTAACTTTTCCTTCCGCCAGAGATTTTTTAAGAGTCGTTAAAAATCCTTCCCCAACCATATCCATATCGATACCTGCTTTTAGAGCCAATGCAGAAACCTGCTGCAGATCACCCATTCCGTGGTCAACCATTTCGTTGATCCCGGTATAATCGGTTACAACAAAACCTTTGAATTTCCACTGGTTTCTGAGTACTTCGGTCTGCAGCCATCGGTTGCCGGTTGCCGGAACGCCATCTACTTCATTGAAAGAAGCCATTACGGAAGCTACCCCTGCATCCACAGCCGCTTTATATGGGGGGAAATATTCGTTATACATTCTTACGTGGCTCATGTCTACGGTATTGTAATCACGTCCCGCTTCGCCTGCTCCGTACAATGCATAGTGTTTAACACAGGCTAAAATGGTATTTCCTATGGATAAATCTTTGCCCTGATACCCATACACCATGTTTTTGGCAATTTCACTTCCCAGATAAGGATCTTCACCGGAGCCTTCGGAAACCCTTCCCCATCTTGGTTCGCGGGAGATATCCACCATTGGCGAGAAAGTCCAGTTGATTCCGTCGGAAGATGCTTCTTTTGCCGCTACCCTTGCCGACTGCTGGATCAGATTCATGTCCCATGAAGCAGCCAATCCCAAAGGAATCGGAAAGGTAGTTTCGTAGCCGTGGATGACATCCATCCCAAAGATCAAAGGAATTTTAAGACGGCTGTTTTCCACCGCTACTTTCTGTACGGCTCTGATTTTATCAGCCCCTTTTATGTTGAACAGTCCCCCGACCAATCCCTGCTCTACTTTTTTACCGATGTCCGAGCTTTTTGCCAGTCCGGTGGTAAAATCTCCTGAACTGGGTAAGTTCAGCTGTCCGATTTTCTCATCCAGTGTCATTTTCGCAAGCAGGCTTTCAACAAAGGCTTTCTTTTTTGCCTGATACTGTGCTGTCTGATAAGCCTGCACCGGCTTTGTCACCATTTCCTGGGCCGAAAATACGGGAGCCAGTGCCAGTGTGGCGATTACAATTAACTTTTTCATTACTCTATCTTCTTTAATTATAGTTTCTTTTTTAATTTCTTATTACTTTAATTTCATAATGATCCTCTTTTCCGGTTGTGCTATTTTTCACCCAGGATTCAACCGTATTTCCAAAGGTATCGTATTTTTCAATAACATCGATTTCCTGCATTAGAACTTCAGAATTTCCCTCCTCATCTGTTTCCCTGATAACTGAAAGATGTCTGAAATACTCAGATTTTATCTTTTTCTCATTTTCTATGTAATGAATAGCCATCAGCTGATCATCCCGGTACTGACAGACTTTATTTTCAGAATATTCCAGTCTGGTAAGGTCTTCGCTGCAGTCATCATAATCTTCTTTAGTTTTACCGTAAAAATACCCATATTCAATATTGTACTTATCACAATAGCGGTAATCCTGAATGTAGTAAGTTAATCCGTCTTTTGAAAAATCCGGTCTGTAATACTTCTCTTCATACCAGGTCCTGTTCCCGAATTTATCATAATCAAAAACCTCAAGCCGGATGATCTTTATAACCGGCAACAGATTTTTCTCATCTGGATTTTTAACATATCTTTTGACAGGTTCAAGATACTCAATGCTATCGAAACCGGCAATTATAAGAGGCCTCTTCCGGTCATCATGCAGGGTAATCCTGTAACTTTCCCTGCCATCCTCATAAAGCTTTTCAATAACCAGATCATCTTCATATTCCAGCCGACGTTCTTCATTCAAATAATCATATTCATCATTTAGCCGCTTTTTAGTATATGAGATCATCCTGCCCAAGTCATCATAGGCAGCATTAATAATATAAGATCCATCACAGCCGGAAATATCAAAAAGGAGTTTTACCTGTAAATTATTTTCAAAACGGTAGGCAATTGTATATTCTTTACCTTTAAAAGTAATTTCTTCAGTCCCGGGTTTGTCTTTTTTTATTTCCCAACCTTCATTTCCGTTGATCGGGAAATTTGTGCTTTCCGATATGTTGAAATGATTTTCAAAAAAAATCCGTTTTGACGAAACCTCACCGGATTTATTGTAAATCGTTGTAATTTTATAATTACCACAATAGTCATAAATCCTCCTATGCCTTTCTTCCTTATCAAAATCTTTTCGTTCCAGCAGCATTCCATCTTCATACCGGCAATCACAGAGTAATTCTCCATTTTTATAATGAAGAAGAGTAAAATTCTTTATCTCACCGGTCATTCTTTCCGCATTGAAAGAACCGAAAAAACTCTCGGGCAGCAATGTCATGATGCTATTTCTCTTTTCTTTTAGACAGCATCCAGCGGTACAATTCCGGATTGGAATACGTGGAATCCCAGGAATTGTGGTTGTCGTTCGGGAAGATGGTGAGTTCTGCCGACGGGTTTACCGGATGCAGCTTCTGATAAAAGTTGAAAGCGTTTTCCGGAAGCACGACGTCATCCATTCCGCCGTGAAAAATTTTTATGTTGAGGTCTTTGTACTGATGGATATTGGCGTACATCACCCGGTCTGTGGGAGCACATACCGAAACAACGGCGGCAAACATTTCAGGATGTTCCATCGCCAGCTTCAGGGTTCCCCAGCCCCCCATCGAAAGGCCGGTAAGGTAAATCCTGGAAGCATCCACTTTGTACTTAGACTGAATTTCTTTTATAAGATTGTAGAGGGTTACCGTATCCCACCAGGTATTTTCCGGGCACTGGGGTGCCAGGATCGCTACCGGCTCCTTGATCAGGTTTTTGTAGGTGAACGGGCTGTGGGCTTTTACCATTTCCAGGTTGTTCCCTCTTTCGCCGGAACCGTGAAGGAAAACGATTAAAGGGACATTTCCTTTGGTGCCCTGCGGATAATCGAGGATATAGGATATTTTCTCCTGCCTTTTGGATTCTTTATTAAGCTCCGCCTTTATTTCCTGAGCGTTGACGCTTAATGAAAGGGGCAAAAGCAAGAGCGGCAGATGTTTCAGTTTCATTGTCATTTTTATTTCCTGTTTGGGCTGAAGCCACTTTTATTTTGTCTTAGTTTACAAACTTCCTATATTTGGGAGAACGTTGATCCTGTGTTGTTCTTTTTAGCCCCGATTGCAGCGGCTACCCCACAGCGAGCCTGAAAGGTGAGCGAGGAGTAATAGCGGAAAGCGGGAAACAGCTTCAAATTACTAAAATTTATTTTAACGGTTACCTGATGTTGTATTTTCCAGACTTAAAACTCAGCTTTTTCAGTCCCTGCCGGATTTCCGGGGCATTCATGAAGAGTTTCCAGAGAAATCCGGTCCTGTAATTCTCGATCATCGGAGCAATGGTTCCCTGATCAATGGCTAAATATCTTGGCGTCGTCCAGTTGTCATAATGAATGGAATTCGCATCGTAAGGGCCTGCCGATCCAATAAATTGAGGTTTTTGAGTGTATAAAAATTTCAGGAAGTCCATTGATTCTTTTGGGGTGTACGGAAAACTGCTCAATGCCGCAGTGGGCGTAATGACGCCGCGGTCGTTCTGCGGGAAATGGGCATCATAACCGACTCCTCCATCCTGGTTTCGCGAGTAGCTTGCAGTTAAACCCCAATAATTCGGCCCATAGCCTTTCCAGTGTTTCGGATTCTCGACGCAGTATTTGTAATCAATGAGAACCTGGTTTTTATTTAAGTCGAAGTAATTTTTAATGAGTTTGTCGGAAAGGTTCGTCGGGTCCAGGCCAATGTAAGAGTAATGGGCCCAGAACAGCGGACCGCCGTATTCTTCAGCACCATTGTGTTTAACATACATTGGCAGCCCGTATTTTTCTTTGTCTGAAAGGTAGGTTCCGTTTCTTGTCCAGCCTTTGTAATAGGTTTCCGCATCAATCGGATAAGTGGGTGATGAAGCGGCTAAAATGTAAGTGATCAGGCATTCGTTATACCCCTGCAGCGGAAAATTCATTTGCCACTGATAATCGGATGACCAATGCCAGTAAAGAACTTTTTCCCCGCCTTTGGTGTACCAGTTCCATTGGATGCCTTTCCAGAGTTCGTCGCATTTCTTAGCCAATGCTTTCTCTTCGTTGTTTCCGTTTTTAAAGTATTCACGGACCATCAGGATTCCTGAAGTAAGGAATGCCGTTTCCACTAAGTCGCCGCCGTTATCTTTTTTCCCGAAAGGCACGGTTTTTCCCGTTTCACCGTTGATCCAGTGGGACCATGCCCCTTTGTGACGGTCAGCTTTCGCAAGAAAATCCATCATGGTGGTCAATCGTTTCACTGCTTCTTTACGCGGTACGAATCCCCTCTCTACTCCTACCAATATCGTGGCCAGCCCGAATCCCGAACCGCCGATCGTTACTACATGCCTGTCGTTATCCGGATAGATGTTGTCTTCATGGTACCTTTCCCTGCCGAGTTTCGAGTTCGGTTCGGCATAGTCCCAAAAATATTTCAGGGATTCTCTCTGAACGAGGTCCATAAGCTGGACATCGGTAAGATTGATGTTTGCGGTTTGGTTTTTGGATGGCTGCGCGTTTTGGAGTTGGGTGGTTTTGCAGGATATTACAGCTGCTGTTAATGCCAGTGTAAAAACGATCTTCTTCATTGTTAATCTTGTTAAAATAAAACTTTGTCAAAAATTAAAATTTTTGACAAAGTTTAGGTTAGTTAAAATCCATATTGTGAGGAGTGAAAACCTAGTTTAATAAGGCCCTGCTTAATATCCGGGGCATTCATAAACAACTGCCAAAGGAATTGATTTTTATAATTTTCCACCATGGGGGCAATGGTTCCCTGGTCAATTGCCAGATATCTTGGCGTTACCCAATTATACTGAACAGAATAGGCATCATATGGTCCTGCAACGCCCACATATTTATTGTAATTTTCATTGTATAAAAACCTGAGCATACTCATACTTTCCGTTGGTGTATAAGGCATACTTGACAGGGCAGCAGTAGGAGAAATCACTCCTAGATCATTGTTTGGCTGGTGTGCTGCATATCCTGTGGAACCGTCCGAATTTCTGGAATAGCTTGCGGTAAGTCCCCAACTTTTTGAATTGTAGCCCTGCCATCCTTTAGGATTCGTAACACAGTACTGGTACATAATTTTTGCATGGTTGGTCGTTGCATCGCCATAGTTAACATATTCATCTGATAAACCTCTAGGATCCAATCCCAAGAATGAATAATGCGACCAAAACATCGGTCCAACCGTTCCACTGGCTCCGTTATGATTGACTGTTAAAGGAATTCCGTATTGGGAACCTGTATTTTTGATGCTTCCGCTTCTTGCCCATCCCTGCTGGTAAACGGATTTGCTAATGGAGTAGTTCGGTGAAGCAGCAGCCATTACGTAAGTCATCAGGGTTTCATCAAAACCTTTCAGCTGCATGTTGATTTGAAAGTTGTAATTTGGAGACCAATGCCAATACAGGACATTCTGCCCCTGGGTGTACCAGTTCCACTCTACTCCTTTCCAAAGTGCATCGGCTTTTTGGGAAAGCGAAAGTTCCGTAGCATCAGATGACGTTTTGAAATATTCCCTTACACAGATTAATCCCTGCGCCAAAAAAGCCGTTTCAACAAGATCTCCACCATTGTCGTACTGACTGAAAGGTACTACCTGGCCATTGGTTCCATTGATCCAGTGCGGCCACGCTCCATGAAAACGACTGGCATTCTGAAGGAAGTTTAGCGATGTGGTAAGTCTGGAAACTGCCTCTGCTCTTGAAATATATCCATTTTTAACCCCTACCAGAATCGTCATCAATCCAAAACCTGAACCTCCCGTCGTAACGATATTGGCGTCCTGTCCCGGATTATCCGTATGGTACCTTTCACGCGCCAATTTCGAATTGGTTTCGGCATAATCCCAGAAATATTTTAGGGCGTCTTTCTGGACCATTTCGATGAGCTGGGAATCGGTGTAGTTGTTTGTGGGATTGTTAGTGCTGCCTTCATTGGGTACTTCAGATATTGACGATGCATCATCAGATGAACAAGAATTGAATATCCATCCTGTAAAAAATGCTATTGTTAAAACTTTTTTCATATCACAAATATGATAAAAGGAAGATTTCTCTTCCTTTTATCCATCATCTAAATTATTTTTTATTAACAAATAGATCATTTACCTCAGTAACTGTAAGCGCATTGACATACATTCTGAACTGATCTAAGCTTCCCGACCACGATTTCATCCAACCTTCGCTTGGATTTCCTGAACCTCCAATTCTAAATCCATTAATTTTAGCAACATTAAATTTAATCGCTCCATGGCCAGCCCAAGTTTTAGTAGACTTTGCTATTCCATCTACATATAGCGTCATCCCGGAAGTAGTAGCATCATATACAAAGGCCAAATGATGCCATTGATTATCATAAATGCCTGACAAGCTTGTATCGGATGGCCATTCAAACCATTTATCACCCGGTTGCTCATCAACAAAAAATTTAACCGTAGGAGATGCTGCCGTACCTTCGAAAAGAGCGAACATGCTTGCTTTAGCCCAATTGTCACTTGTCATACTAAATGCAAATTCAGTATTACTTGAATCTCCATTTCTTTCCCAAAACGCTACCGTAAAACTTCCTGCTTTTGTTGCAAAATCATTAGAGTTAAGATATTTTAAAAAAACTTCAGAGCTTCCGCCTTTAAAGGCTTTACCTGAAATTCCGTCTATTTGTGTTATCGTATTATCTGGAGCAAAGCACGGATATCCTGATAATTCCTCAGCAAATTTATTTTTTAGATCTGTACCACTTTTATCAAAGGGTACAAAAAATCTTAAATTACCTGCTGGCAAGTTAGCTTGATCCAACGGATACTCTCCTAATTCAGGTCTTTCCATATCCTGACAATTGGCTAAAATCAATGATAAACAAGATATACTTATTACTTTTATAATATTTTTCATGAATAAAAAATTAATAGTTAGGATTTTGAATTAAAACACCCTGTGATTTATCGATAGCTTCCTGTGGGATCGGGAAGTATTTATTTCTATCTTGATACCCTAAAGAACCAAGTACTGTTACAGCATCTCCCCAACGAACCAAATCGTAGAATCTTTCTCCTTCCATAGCAAATTCAACTCTTCTTTCCTGCTTAATAGCATCTCTCAGTTGAGTCTGTGTAACAGCAGTTGTATTTCCTAATCCTGCTCGTGTTCTTATTAAATTCAGATATGTCGTTGCTTTTGCGATATTCCCAATTTCATTAGCGGCTTCTGCCGCAATAAGAATTACATCAGCATATCTCATTAATTTAATGTTTGTCCAATGATTTTTGTTTTCTCCTTCTTGAGCTCTTCTTGCAGGATCAGTATATGCCTTTTTATTCCAATAAGGTTGAATAGATGCTAAAGTGGTAGGGACACCTTCCGGGCCCCCTGAAGCAAGTATTGTTGCTGCTTTACGTACATCTCCAGATTCATAGGCATTTACCAGATTCATCGTTGGCACATTAAAACCCCATCCCAAATCCCAACTTCCTGAGCCTCTTACACCTTGAGACTCCCAATAGTTGTTGGAATAATTAATTTTGTTGATTCTTGCAAACTGCACTTCCCAGATAGATTCAGATCTATTATCTCCTTGATCAGTAAATAAAGTTGAATAAGAAGACAATAAAGAATACATTCCCGAATTAATTACAGTTTCTGAAAAAGCCAGTGCTTCTCCCCAGCTTTTTTGATAAAGTGCTAATTTAGCAAGATAGGATTTTGCCATACCATTTGTAGCTCTTCCTTTTTGGCTCTGCCATTCTGCTGGTAAAACAGAAGCGGCAAATTGCAAATCACTTTTAATTTGGGCATCAACTTCTGCTACACTTGATTTGGCCTTAATCTCATCCTGAGGATTAAGAACCTTTTTAGTTATCAAAGGAATTTCACCATAATCTCTTCTGAGATCAAAGTATGCAAAAGCTCTAACAGCTTTTGCTTCTCCCAAATTTACTAATGTTGCAGCATCCGGATTTTGAATTGCCTCAATATCCGCTATTACTCCATTACATGCAAAAATAAGTTTATAGTGTCCGTTCCAGTTAGCAACAGCTGTACCTTCTGTTTTAGAATATTGAAAATTATCCATTATATTTCCCATAGCTGAAGCATCTGCCGGTATACTTCCCTTCATAGCATCATCTGAACGAATACTTTGAAACCAGTGTCTTGTCCAGTCTGTTACTCCTCCTTCAGTTCTAAGCTGACTATATAATCCAAATATTTTAGCCTCAGCTCCTCCGATTCCCGCTTCCCCTTCAGTAGCAACTCCTAATGGTTTTCTGTCTAAAAAATCATCACTGCAGGAATTTAAAGATAAAAAGCATGCTGCCGTGAATAATGAATATTTAATAATTGTATTGATTTTCATAATTTAAATATTAAAATGTTACATTTACACCCATAGTCGTTATAATAGGTAAAGGATATCCTCCATTATCTACACCAAATTGTGTTGGTGTACCGCCAGCTTCGGGAGTAAAACCTGAATTGTTTTTCCATGTAACAAGGTTTTGGGCGTTTAGATAAAGCTTAAGACTACTCAAACCAATTGATTTAGCCACATTTGGATTAAAATTATAACCCAGCTGAATATTTCTTAATCTTACATAACTTCCATCCTCGATCATATAATTAGAAACATTATTCGTGTTATAATTATTTCCGTCATTGATAATAGGTTCCCAGTTCGATGTTCCTGGCCCATTCCAAGCCTGTAGCCGATCTCTTCTATAATTAAACTGGGCAAATGTACTTCCGTTACCCCAATTTCTTAAAATTTCATTACCATAAACTCCTTGTACGTCAATTCCTAATGACCAGTTTTTATAATTAAGATTAAGATTCAGAGCATATGTGAAATCAGGAGTAGGATTTCCAATAATTGTTCTGTCCTTATCATCTATCTTACCATCGCCGTTCAAATCTTTAAATTTTAGATCTCCAGGACCATATGTTCCTAAAGTACTTGTCGGAGATAATAAAACATCAGCATTTGTCTGATAAATTCCTTCAACAACATATCCATAGAAATATCCGATTGGATATCCTGCTTCCGTTACGGAATTTCCATCAAAAATTCTGTATCCAGGTTCAAATACAGATAATACTTTGTTATTATACGTTGTAATATTTCCTCCGATAGAATAACTAAAGTCCTCACCGATTTTATCTCTCCAAGATATTGATCCTTCAATACCTTTATTTTCAATTTCTCCGGAATTTCTAAAATAATTTTGAACTCCTGTTACATAGTTAAGTAAATCTTTCGTTCTTTTATTGTAATAAACTCCTTCTACGCTAAGTCTATTATTAAATGCTGAGGCTTCAAACCCCGCTTCATAACTCGTGATTACTTCCCATTTCAAATTTGGAGAATTTTGCCATGCTAAAACATATCCTGGATAAAGTTCTTTTTGGAAAGCCACGTCTGCAAATACCGCGTTAGCTCCACTTACATACCCTGGATAGTTCGGATATCTGTATGGTGAGAATCTGTTCCCCAACTGTCCATAAGATCCCTTTAATTTCAATGAATTAAAAAACCCGCCATTCATAAAATTTTCTTTACCCATATCCCATGCAGCACCCAATGCCCAGAAATTCTGATACTGATTCGGGTTATCTGCTGCAAAGGTCGCGGATCCATCCCTTCTGAAGGAAGCATTAAAAATATATTTCCCCTGGTAATTATATAAAATCCTTGCAAGGTAAGAAATACTAGCTCCGTCATCATATTCAGATGAATTTGCAGTTCTTGTTGCAGGATCACCAAATGGATAAGTATCTAAATACCAAAATCTTTTATTCCACGGAATTGCATTTTGCTCACCAGCTTTCTGTGTAACATTACCACTCATTTGCTCAAATTTTTCATCATAAACTGTATATCCTGCAGTTGCTGTGATGTTATGCCCGTTTAAGTTTTTATTCCATGTCAGCAAATACTCTTGTTGTGTAATGATATTGTCCGTAGAGTTTTGATAAACTGAAGTAAGCTGTCTTCCTCCAAAAGCATTTGTAGTACCTCCTGTTTCTCCAACGTATAACTTGGTAACAGGATTATATCCTCTTGCACGTGTCATCCCTAGATCCACCATATAATTGGTACGGAAAGTAAAATCATTCCAAAATTTCAACTCGGCAAAAGCATTGGCTAATATTCTATATGTTTTTGAAATTTGTGTTCCGCTCAAATAATCTACTGAAAGTAGTGGGTTTCCAACCTGAGCATCTCCCAATCCGATAGGAAGTTGATTATATAGTCCTGCGTTGTTATTAAAAGGTTCAACGATAGGAACTGCTACAAGTGATGATGCATAACTTTGTAGTCTTGGGTTATTTGTATAAGATCCGTTAACTGAAAAACCAACTTTAAAATTTTTGCTGAAACTAAATTCATTGTTAAAATTAACATTAAATCTTTTCAAAAGCTCATTATTAATAATTCCTTGTTCTTCCAATTGCCCTATACCAAAATAAGTTTTATTTTTTTCTGTGGAACTGGAAAAGCTAATATCGTTTTTAATAATTGTAGCTCCATTGTTGGTAATAGCATCAATCCAATCTGTATCAGCATTGAAAACATTATAATAACTGTAAGGTGCAAGACCTTGGTTTGCTCTGTTTCTGTCATATAAAGTTCTGAACTCCGCCGCATTGGTTAATTCCGGTTTTCCCGTTAAAAATTTTGTCCCCAAGGAAGAACTGAAATTAATAGTAGGCTTACCCGTTTTAGCTCTTTTTGTGGTAACTATAATAACACCGTTAGCACCTCTTACCCCGAAGATAGCTAGTGAGGAAGCATCCTTTAAAACTTCTACAGATTCAATATCATTTGAATTAACGAAATCCATATTATCAGACCATATACCATCCACTACATAAAGTGGTCTGGAATTGTATCGGCTTACTGTTCCCCTAATTCTGATATCGGGTGTTGATCCTGGTTGCCCGGAGTTAACTACAGCTAAACCAGCTACCTTACCTTGTAGCGATGCTGCTGCATTTGCATTAGGTTTATCTGCCAGATCAGAACCGCTTACTTTAGCAATAGATCCCGTCAAATCTCTTTTCTTAGCACTACCATACCCAATCATCACCACCTCCTCAATCTTCTGCTCTTTGGCAACAGTATCTCTTGGTGTTGTTTGTGCATTCACATTCATTCCGAAATAGAGAACGGCAATGAGACATGAATACTTTAAATCACGTTGTTTCATATAGTTTAAATTTATTCGTACAATCAATTATCTTTGAAAAGGAAAAGCCTTTTCATACTTTTTCCGATAACATTCTGCGTATTCTCAAAAAAAGACATTAGTCAAAAATATAAAAATATATTTAACAATGTTAATTTTACTTAAAATTTTTACATTAACTTTAAATTAGTTATTTGTGAATTATACAATTTATTCCACTCTGTACTATACATATATAAATAATAAATCAACAAATCAATTTAATCAAACAACATAATATAATTATATCTTGACTAAAATTAATTAACACTTTTTAATATTTTCTTCTTATCATAATTATTTTTTCAAAGATATCATGTAGTTTCGTACCTATTTATAATCACTAGGGATATATTTTATCTATAAATGATAATCTGGAAATATGGCAATATGGCAATATGGCAATATGGCAATATGTAAAATTATTTAACTTTTTTCTAATAAATTATAATTTGCAGCATAATTGTAAAGTAAAAAAGATTTACAAAAAAGCTGTTTCAAAATTTGAAACAGCTTTTAATTTTATCTAGTTATATGGAATAACCAATTTTATTTTACAATCAACTGATGATTTTCCTGTATTTTTCCGGAGTATATTTTTAAGGTATAAATTCCTTTTATAAGTCCCATCACAGAAATTTTTCCACTGTTGTTCTCGAGATCGGTCTTACCAACTTTGTTTCCTGATGCATTGTACAGCTCAGCATATCCTCCATTGGGTTCTTGCGAATCGGCTTTATCAAATAAAGCAATATGGACAAAGTCCGACGCGGGATTTGGTGAAACCATGTATTTTTTTACTTCCATCGACATTCTTGAGCCGCCGCTTTGGAACAGGATGCTTTTCCACGGTCCCCAGCCACAGCTGTTTTTTGCCCTCGCTCTTACCTGTATGTAATTATAACCGGAAGTAATATACATAATGGCCATTCTACCTGTTACTTTATTTCCATTGTTTGACACATTTGAATAGTTGCCATTTCCATAAGAAACGAAGGTAAAGGGACCGCTGATTTTTTCCCACTCAAAGTCTGTATTAGGATTTGCTGTCGCATCAAAGCCTAATGCATCCACCACTATATTGCTATACTGTCCGGTCTGAACATTATAGTTGGAATTAAAACATACACTATCGTAAGGATTACCGCATGAAACATTCGGCATGTAAACCAGAGGAGTACCTGCCCATATTTTTCTGCTCACTGTTTTATTCTGTCCGCATGAATTCGTAACAACAGCTGTCAGTGTAATTTCACCCTGCCTTTTTATAATTACGTTTACCGAAGTACCACTTGTATTTTGCAGTTCACCGATCGTACTGTCAGAGCTCGTCCATGAGACGGAATCTCCGTTGGCAGCATTTATATTATACGATAAGGTGGTTGGAAAAGTACAAACTGTAATATCACTTCCTGTTATCTGTAATGAATTGGAATTATCAAAAGCCTGCCTTTTAACTTCACAGTATCTGGTAAATGAATAATTACTATTCCAAGTAACATCCACTGAAACGCCTGATGGCAATACCGTAGGATTAGTTGGTGTTAAAGTAAGAGAATTCGTATTGGTGGTAATACTACCTGAAACAGGATTTCCGTCTCTGCTCCATCCGGTTCCTACATTCCACTTATAGGAAAATGCGCCAATCTCAGTATTACTATTACAGGTAAATGTTACCGGATTTGCAGAACCACAAGGAATGGCAACACTAACAGGATTTAATGTAAAAGTAGGGGTCTTTACGATGTCAACTTTTGGAGAAGACCATCCGCCGCCACCCGATCGTACCACTTCTACCACTAAGTAATTTCCGGAGTTGAAGGTGATATTATTTGCATAAATATCTGTATCAATAGCCGTAGCAAAACTGGTTACGGAATCTGCAAAATAGGTATTGATAGGAGTGATCAGATCCGTATATTGCCCATTGCTATTATAGGACCGTACGAATACGGTACAGTTTCCTACGACATAAGTAGAAGATTTAGAATAGGTTATTGTGAACTTAACATTCGCCGAAGAGTTTGTCCATAAATTAATGGGAGAATTAATACTTTGCTCATTACCATTCACCTTAAAATCTTTAAATCCAACCGTCATCTGTGACTTAACGAGTAAGGTTATAAACCCAAAAAGAAGTAAAAAAGTCTGTTTCATAATATATTTTTAATTTGATATTCAAAAATATAAAAATATTTCAACACATAATGAATTAATATAATTCTTTTAAAATTTGTTAAACTAAGTCCGGCGTCATAAATTTGGTTCACTATTTGAGATCTTATACTTTTTAATCAATACCAATGAAAAAATACATCATCGCTGCAGCTTTACTTGTCGGAACCGGAGCTGTTATCAATACCACTGTGCAATCCTGCACGACACTGGCAACGTCTGATCTTGGATTATCGATCATTAAAAGGCTTCTTCTTAATGGAATCGATAAAGGGGCGAGCATTTACAGCAACCGGGATGCATTTTTGCAGAACAATATGGTTGATAAAGCGTTGCCGAAACAGCTGAGGGATATTAATTCGGTACTGGAAAAGGTAGCACCTTCACTGGTCGCAAAAGAACGTGCTTATATTGCTGATGCAGCAGCCTATACCGTTAATATTTCAAAGCCAATCTTAGTAGGGGCAGTCAACAGCTTAAATGCGCAGGACGTTACGAGAATCATTCAGGGAGAAAAGGGAACAGCTACATTGATTTTAAAGGAAAAAACTTCCCAGCAGCTGATTGCGGCCATTATGCCGAAGGTGGATGAGCAGCTTAATCAATATGGGATTGTAAAAAGCATCAATACCGCTTTATCCGGAAGCAATTTCCTGGGAAGCCTATTAGGAAGCAAAACAGCCGTCAATTCGGAAGGGTTGAGCCAACTGGCTTCAGAACAGCTTGTGAACGGGATATTTAATATTATCGAAGATTATGAAATCCGGAACTCCGGTTCACTGCTGGGGCCTCTTGGAAAGTAAATAATTTTTCAGTATATTTATAGAGATATTACAAGCAGATGGATATATTACAAGGAAATCAACATGCAAGCCCAGAAGATTTTTATATTTCTTTACGGGAGAAACTGGAAGATCATCATGATTTTCCGGAAGATTATTTATTTAAATTTATTATTCCTACAGACCAGGCAAAACTGACGGAGATTTATAAAGTATTCGACGGAATCAAGTTTACCCTGGGAAACCGGGAAAGTAAAAACGGAAAATATACGGCCTGCAACATCAATGCATTTGTTCTGGATGCGGATCAGGTAGTGCAGATTTATCAGGAGGTTGCCAAAATTGAAGGCGTAATTCTGTTGTAAAAAGCAAAAGTCAGCATTACTGCTGGCTTTTGCTTTCTTTAACGTTTACTATTTATCAATAAAGTATTTTACGTTTTCAATTGGTCTTCCGAGCATTGCCACAGAGCCTTTGATGATAATCGGTCTTTGGATCAGCGACGGATTTTCAGCCAGGATCTTGATCCATTCTTCTTCCGAAAGGTTTTTTCCGGCATACTTTTCCATGTACAGCTTCTCATTTTTTCTGATGATATGAAAAACACTCTGATTCAGCTTTTTTAAAAGCGTTTTAATTTCAAGCTCGCTCAGCGGATCTTCCACGATATTGATGATCTCGAAAGGAACACCGTTTTCATCGAGATATTCCAGAACTGCGTTTGATTTTGAGCAGTTTCCGTTATGTAAAACTTTCACGACCATCTTTTTAATTGTATTTAAATAGAATTTATTTTAAACAGTAGCAGCAATTAACTTACCAAGATTAGCTCAGGGTAAAACTTCATTAAAACAAACCGTTCAGTTCCGCTTCGATTTTCTCTAAAATGAATCCGAAATCTTCGGGTTTTTCCACAAAATCCAGATCATCCACTTCGATGATCAGCAGCTTTCCTTCTGTGTATTTGGAAATCCACTTTTCATATTTCTGGTTTAGCTTGGACAGGTATTCGATGCTGATTGATGCTTCATATTCTCTTCCTCTTTTGTAAATCTTCTTTACCAGGTTCGGAACATCGGATTTCAGGTAGATCAGAAGATCCGGTGCCGAAACGAAAGACTTCATCAGATTAAAAACCGATTCGTAATTTCTGAAGTCCCGGTCCGAGAGCAGGTTCATATCGTTCAGGTTTTCAGCAAAGATGTGGGCATCTTCGTAAATCGTACGATCCTGGATAATGTTTTTACCGCTTTCCCGGATTTCTTTTACCTGACGGAAGCGGCTGCCGAGAAAATAAATCTGAAGTGCAAAACTCCATTTGCTCATATCGGCATAAAAATCTTCCAGGTAAGGATTGTGATCTACATCTTCAAACTGGGCATCCCAACCGTAATGCTTAGAAAGCATCGTCGTTAATGTGGTTTTTCCTGCTCCGATATTTCCTGTAACTGCAATATGCATATTTATCCTTTAGTATATTTAATATGTTCTGATTAAACTAAACGCCGGCCGCCTGAACCTCCGAACTTTCATCCATAAGTTTCTGCAGAGAACTTTCAGCAGGATTTTTGCTTTCGATTTCCTGGGTTTTCTGCTCCAGCTTCTGCTCCGGACTGTCGGGTTCTGCAGGTTTTTCCGCTGGTTTTTCCACATCCCTTTCCGTAGTTTTCCGAAGAGAATCCGACCCGTTTTCCGGCTCTTTTTCCTTGTTTTTTTCCAGGCTGTAAAGATAAAGGTTGTTGGCTTTTATTTCAAAATAAGACAGAACATTTTTATCCACAATCTGCGCAGCGGGATCTCCGAAAATCTTAACCATTTCTTTTTCAGGAATGTATTGCAGAACCGAATTATTAGTTATTACGAGAATGGTCTCGTTCTCTCTTCTGAAACGCTTTCCGTTTTCGACAGGAGCTTCAAATATCTTTTCAAACTTTAAAGTAAATATCCTGATATGATTCCGGGTGAGGATATAAACCCTGTTTTCATACACCAAAAGATCCATCAGATCATCAAAGCTCGCATCAAAAGGATAGGAATTGATGGTATTGTCGTTCCTGAAGTTATACTGGATCAGTCGCTTGGTACTGTCGTCCAAGAGCCAGATCTGCTGCAGATCCTCAGCATAGGCCATTTTAATGAAACCAAACTTCTGCCGGAAATCCACACGCTGAATTTCATTGAGATTCTGGTCTACGAATTTCATTTCCTGGGCATTCTCCGAAAACAACGGAACACTGAGAGGGTTCTGAACGGTCTGTACTTTGTAAGGCACCGTAAGCATCATTTTACCGATCTGCTTTCCTAAAGAGTCGTATTTGGTAAAGCTGAATTCTTTATTCTTGTAGATGTATAGGCTTCCGTAATCGTCAACGAGCATATCCTTCGCATCCTTAAGCTTCAGTGTGTCTAAAGGAAGAGCCTTCTGCGCCGTAACGGAACAGAAAAACAAAGCAAATATTAAATGGAGTAGTTTCAAATTATTTTACGATCATATTTCCCTGAAAGGTAGGCTGCCAATTTACGGTTTTTATTGAGTCGGATGGATATTGTAACCGATTTTAACTTACTGAATAGCGACTTCATAAATCTTCGCCCAGTTTTTCCCGGTCACGAGCATGTTATCTCCTTTAAACGCGATCCCGTTCAGAACGTGTTCACTGTTGTTTTTCGTATATTCTTCCGTAATTTTCGTAAAATCGAATTTTCCGACCACTTCTCCCGTAGACGGGTTAATTTTCAAAATATACGGCTGGTGCCAGACGTTGGCATAAATAAACCCATTGTGGTATTCCAACTCGTTGATCTTGTTATAGATCGTTTTGTTTCCGCCAACAGGCAGTGTTCTTACAACCTTTGAAGGATTATTGACATCAAGAAAGTAAAGGTCATTGGAACCGGAATCCGCAATAAGGTTCTTTCCGTCGTAGGTAAGCCCCCACCCTTCGCCGAACTCATTCGGTAAAGGAAATTCCGAGATTTTCTTTAAGGTATTTTTATCATACACAAACCCGATTTTGTTCTGATACGTCAGCTGATAAACTTTATCTCCGGCAATAGCAATACCTTCGGAAAATACATTGGCAGGCTGTTTTTCAACCGTGGTTGGCATCGTACTTCCCAACGGATATCTGATCAACTGGGATGCTTTTTCCAATCCGTCGCTTTCGTAAACCGTATTGCCTTCAAGGAGGAATCCTTCCACAAAATTTTCCGGATTATGCGGATATTCCGCTACGATTTTATACGCGATATTCTGCTCCAGCGTTTTGGAAAAAACATTGATCGTCGCATCCTGGCTCAAAGTTTCTCCGCTTCTGGTCTTGATATTGAAAGTTACTTCATTGTCCCCGAATTCAAAAAATTTGGGATCGATCGTTAAATCCGAAGTTTCTTTATCACCAAAGCTTATAGAAATGCTTTCGGCATTATCCGTTACTTCTGCCGGAAGATTTAGCCGGTCCCCGAAATGATAGCCTTTTTCTTCCATGGAATTATTATAATCCGCGAGACTGTTCAGGATTTTTTCATCGTTTTTACAGGAAACCAGCAGCAGTAGTGCAGCAAAGCCTGTGATAAAACTTTTCTTCATTAAAATATCAATTAATTATTTGATGGCTACTTCATAGATCTTTGGCCAGTTTTTCCCGGTTACCAGCATATGATCTCCTTTGAAAGCGATTCCGTTCAGTACATCGTCGCTGCCTTTGGTATTCTGTCTGGCAATATCCGTGAAATCAAATGTTCCTACCACTTCCCCGTTTGCAGGATTGATTTTTAAAATAACCGGTTTCTGCCACACGTTGGCATAAATAAACCCGTTGTGGTATTCAAGCTCGTTCAGCTGATCATAGGCCTGAGAGCTTCCGGCTACGGCAATATATTTTACCAGCTTAGAAGGGTTTGCCGGGTCCAGGAAATACAGCAATTTGCTTCCGTCCGAGGCGATCAGGTTTTTGCCGTCATACGTCAGCCCCCAGCCTTCACCCAAGACATTTGGATACGGGAATTCGGACAAAAGCTTCAGTGAACTTTTGTCGTAGATATATCCTTTTTTGCTCTGCCAGGTCAGCTGATAAACTTTGTCCCCAACAATTGTGCTTCCCTCGGAAAAATCTTCCTGCGCCTGCTTGGTAGAGGCTAAAGGCGTTGTGGTTCCCAGTGTATATTTTAAGATCTGTGAAGAACCGTTCTGCCCGTCGCTTTCATAGATCGTATTGCCTTCGATCTGGAATCCCTGTACGAAGTTTTTAGGATCATGCGGGTATTCCGCTACGATTTCATAATTGATTTTCTGTTCCGGGTTCTTAGCAAAAACATTGATCGTGGCGTCCTGCGTTAATGTTTCGCCGCCTTTGGTTTTAATATTAAAAGTCACTGCATTATCGCCCAAAGTGAAATATTTCGGATCAATCGTCAGGCTGGAAGTCTCCTTATCGCCGAAGCTGATGGAAATGCTTTCCGCATCGTCAGTCACCTCCTTTGGCAGAGTTAATTTATCTCCGAAGTGGTAGCCTTTCTCCATCATCGAATTATTGTAATCCGCCAGTGAATCAAGCACCTTTTTATCATCCTTGCACGAAGCCAGCATCATAACCGCAACAAATCCTATTAAAATATTTTTTTTCATTGAATTTCTAAATAATTTCCCCAAAATTAGCAAAATTTATCCCTCCGAACTAATTTCATCGACAGGTTGACCAAATTGTAATATATAGCCGTTGTTATCATAGATGGAAAATTCCCTCATTCCCCATCCGAACGTTTCTATTTTATAACAGATTTTCGCCTTGTTTTTCAGGTTTTCCCAAAGTTTGCCAACATCATCTGTTTTAAAATAAAAAGAACCTGTAAAGCCGATCTTCTCGAAATTTTCATGGGCATTCGGTTTTGAGACCATGATACCGATCTTATCTTTTTCAAGAGAAGCCCACTGCCAGCCATCATTTCTTTCCTGCACGGAAAATCCCAGCAGTTCGGTATAAAAGCTGATTGTTTCATCGAATTGTTCCGTCCAGAGGACAGGCTGAAGTGTATTAAAGACAGGCATGGTTACTTTTAAAATTACATGTTATCCGCAACTTTCAAGATAAGGTTTCAGGCTTTGGGTAAAGATCCCACTCCAGCCATCGGTAAAAGCTTCCCGAGAGAAGTTTTCTCCTAAGTTCCCGAAACGGTCGATATGATCATGAATCAGCCTGACTAATGTTCCGCTTCCATCCGACTGGAGTTCCCAGGTCACCGTTGTTTTCTGATCGGAAAATTCCGGATATGCCCAGGAATGTTTCAGCTTTTGATGGGGAATGATTTCCAAAATTTCAGCCTGATGGTGGTATCGCTTTTCGTTACCGGGTTCATAAAAATTAAAAACTTTCCCTTCTTTTAATTCAAAGTCATCCATATCAAAATACCAGACTTTCATTTCTTCCTGATCCGTAATTGCTTTCCAGACTTTTTCGATCGGGGCGTTTATTTTATGTTCTGTAATAATGGGATTGCTCATATTTTCCATTTATGAATTAAACGAAAAAATTTATGCCAAGTTACACATAATCAGCAACATTTATATTATCTGCTCAATTTTTTTAATTATTAAGAAACTAATTAATACCTACCCATGGGAAAATCCGGTGATTTTGGCTTCGTCGAAGTCCAGCTGCATCTCGATGGTTCTCATCACATGGTCATCAAAAATCTTCTCCCGTTTCATGCGGTGCAGTTCGTTCCGTTGGGCCTGGATCAGCTGCCGCATTACTTCTTTGTTTTCATTCATTGCGGTTACATAATCACCTGCGGAAGCCAGGCACTGCGATTTATCGGCCATCATGATCATTTCATTTTCCAGCCGGTGTTTCTGATGCTGTACCAGGCTGTTTTTTTCTGCCAGATCAGAGAAATCGTTTTCAAGTTTATGGAGCGCCGTTTCTTTAAGTTTCCGCATTAAAATAACTTCCTGCTTTTCTTCCGGCAGTTCGCTTCCCGCATCCTGTATTTTTAACAGTTTCAGGATCGGTGTCAGTAAAAGCCCTTGCCCTACCAGTGTAATCAGTATAATCACAAAGGTGACGAAAAGAATGATGTTCCGGTGCGGAAAGGCTTCTCCATTCGGTAAAAATGCAGGGATGGAAAGGGCTGCCGCCAGGGAAACGACACCTCTCATCGCAGCAAAACTGATGATGAACGGCTCGCGCCAGTCGGGTTTCGGATTTCTCCGGCATACTTCCTTGGAGAAAACCCTTGGAAAGTACATTAATGCATAACTGTAGAGAATCCTCGTTCCGATGATAGCTCCTCCGATGACAATACTGTAAATGATACCCTCGGAAATGGTATAATCTTTCATAGCCGCTACTACTACAGGCAGCTCCAGTCCGATCAGAATGAAAATAATCGTATTCATCAAAAAGATCAGCACACTCCAAACATTTCCCGACTGTATCCTGGACGTATGGCTAAGATAACAGTGGGAATTATAGGACATTACCAGGCCTCCGGCGACTACAGCCAGCACACCGGAAAAATGAAAGTGTTCCGCTGCAATGTACATGATATACGGAACAATCAGGGTAATAATGGTATCGATATTGGAATTGGACGGAATAATTCTCAGCAAAGCACCGAAAAGCAGCCCCGCTCCTACGCCTACGGCAATTCCTCCAATGGCCATGGCAAAAAAGTCTTTAACAGCTTCCCCAAAAATAAACTGACCGGAAATAACGGCTGCCAGGGCAAATTTAAAGACAATTAAACTCGATGCATCGTTGATGAGGCTTTCGCCTTCTAGGATTGTGGTTATTTTCTTAGGGATTTTCACATGCTTCAGGACGGAAGTTGCTGCCACGGCATCCGGCGGTGAATTTACCCCTCCCAACAGGAACCCCATCGCTACCGTCAGCCCCGGAATAATGGATGAGGAAAGGTATGCCACGACAATTGAGGTTAGAAATACCAGCCCGAAAGCCATGGAAAATATCTGTTTTCGCCATTTATGGAAATCCTGCCAGGAAGTGAACCAGGCGGCTTCAAAAAGAATGGGCGGAAGGAAAATCAGAAAGACGAGATCAGGTTCAATTTCAATATGCGGCATCCCGGGAACCAGGCTAATGATAAGTCCGGCGATCACCAGGAATATCGGATACGCTACTTTGAGCTTCTGCCCGATCATGACAAGAATCATTACAGACAGAAGGACTGCAATTGATATAATAACATAGCTGTGAATCATTATTAATTTTTTTTAAAAATACTGAACTGTTTTTAATCATTAATAATTTTTCTTCATGGTTTGTGTGAGGAGGATTAATTGCTTAGATAACTCCCCTGATTCTTTGACCACCCCGTCAAAAATTCTTTGAATTTTCGCCACCCCTCCGGCAGAGGGGAATGTTTGTCTTTCTTAGAAAAGTTCTCTGTTTATGGATTCTTAGTTATATTTTACTGCTATTAATTTAATTACTTTTTCACTCATATTTAGGATTGATCAAACAGTAAACTTGCAGACTTTCTATCTTAGCAGGAAAACTCCCAGCATCCAGCTTCCTTCTTCCAGCCTTTTAATCTGATTACTCTTCAAGCATCCATTATCTAGTCTTTAGTAAATGGAATATTGTTGTAAAACCCGATCTGGATCTGGCCGCGGTTTTTGTTTTCCTGGATCTGGTTCATGTATCCGGCTTCGATTCTTATATTCTTATTAATCACATAGCCTAATGCGCCATACACCCGGTTCCGGTCGAAAACCGGACTATCCAGATGGAGGAAAATTTCATTGTATACTGAGGCATAAAGCGTTTTAGGCAGCATCTCTTTATTATTGATCGGGATATTCAGGTTTAAATAATATCTGAACCTCATCCTGAAATCTTCTTCCAGAATGCGTTCTTCCAGACGGTAACGGTGCTGAATATTAAATCTTCCGAATTTTTGTTTGGTAATGTACTGCTGGAAGATCCGGTGTTCGATGTTTTCCGTTTTTTCACCATTGACGTAGGGTTTGCTTAAGATAAAGCCATATCCCACCAATATATTGTTGTTGTTCTCCGTCAGGTCATAACCGATCCCGGTGCGGACCAGCAGCTGTTCCAGATCGCCGATGGCGTCAAAGTTCCGGTACTGGATTTCATTATGGAAGTTTAATTTTTTGCTGATTTTATTGTTTCCGAAATACATGTACCAGGCTCCGAGATCGTTTTTCTGGGCCTGTAAAATCGCAGCGGTTATAGTGAATAATCCCAGTACCGCTTTTCTTACAATTCCTACCATTATTTATTATTAATATCTATCGTCTAAAACAAATTTAATAATTAAAATCAATAATCACAAAAAGACTTGGTTAATTGTAGGTTGCCTGTGCAAATGGGATAAGGACGGTATGGTACTGCACGATTTTATTATTACTATGAATAAGTAACGGAAAATTTCTGAGTTAGAATTTAAACAGGTTCTAAGAAAAAAATAAAACTGACGAAATTCCGTCAGTTTCAAAAAGGCTTCTAAGTTTAATTAGGAATGCTGCGTTTTCGAAGGATCGTCGTAGTTAACCATCCAGTTGATCCCGAATTTATCGGTAAACATCCCGAAATACGCGCCCCAGAATGTTTCTTCCATAGACATGCTAATTTTCCCGTCTGCTGAAAGTCCGTTAAACAGGCGGTCTGCTTCTTCTTTTGATTCTGCATTAATGGAAATGGAAAAGTTATTTCCCATCACAAGATGAGGGGCATGATCGCATCCTGCATCGCTTCCCATCAATATTGTTTCCTGTGAGATCGGAAGGGTAACGTGCATGATTTTGTCCCGGTCTTCTTCTTTCGTTTCCTGGCCTTCCGCCGGAGGCATTTCCCCGAAAGTTCCGATGTAAGGATACTCGCCGCCGAAAACGGATTTGTAGAAATCGAAAGCTTCCCGGCAGTTTCCGTTAAAGGTAAGATACACATTTACTGTTGCCATAAGATGATTGTATTAAGGTTGATTTTGAGTTTAGTTTTACCGTTACCGGTGCTGATCGATCAGGATCATGTTTCCGTCCGGGTCTTTCAGGTAGATATGTTCCGGGCCGGAAGTGGTTTCATCGGCTTCTTTCAAAATTTCGACTTCCTGCTCTTTTAATTTTTTCTGAATATCGCGCACATCGTCAAAAGTTTCCAGGTTTTGTGCATTCTGGTCCCATCCCGGATTGAAGGTAAGCATATTGCCCTCGAACATAGCCTGGAAAAGACCGATGATATGGTCTCCGTTTTTCATGATGAGGTAATTCTGCTCCATAGCGCCGCCCATTTTGCTGAATCCTAGTTTTTCATAGAAGTCTTTTGATTTTTGAAGGTCTTTTACACTTAAACTGATAGAAAATGCACCTAATTCCATAGCCTGATTTTATTTAAAGGGTTACTGATTTTTAATTAAGGTTTTAAAATCCATGCTTCCGTCATAACTTTTCCAGTTTCCTTTAAGTTCGATTTCCTGGTCTTCCACTTTTTCCGTGTCTTTATTCCAACGGAAGGTATAGACGAATTTGCCTTTTAAAGTTCCCGAATGCCTGCCTTTGTTTTCTTCCGCCAGTTCATATTCTCCGAAAACCGTTCCTTTTTTTCGGGCATCCTTATATTGGGTTATGGTAAATTTGCCTTCAAATTTGGCATAGACTTTATCCACCAGGGTATAACCGGAAACGAAATATTCCTGGTCGTTTTTTCTGTTCTGCTCGGAAATATCGATTTTCAGTTTGATTTCCTGGTTTTGATTACCGATGGTTCCTACATACGCTTTGCTGTTATTCAGCCATACATTGGAAATATCCGGCATCTGTGCGAAAGTAAGTCCTGAAAGAAGGACAAAAAATAATAAAAGTCTTTTCATAATCGGTTGTTGTTTTATTTAAATATCACTTTTGAAATATCGGCAGGGGTATAGTTTGCCCACCAGACATCAATGTCTGCTGCACCGGCATCACTTTTCCATTTTCCCTTAAAAGTGAGGGTGGAGAATTTCTCTATACTGTTAAGATCTCTAGTTAGCTGAATCCTGAATTTTCCTCTAAACGTACCGGAATTATTCCTGCTTTCACCTCCGACAAAGTAAAAATTTCCGAAAACAAGCATTTGGTCGGGACTGCCTTTCACATCGTATTTTTCAGTAAAAACCATTTCTCCCAGAAAGTCAGAAGTATTACCATCGATTTCAGACTGTCCCGCAATAAAATATGAGGCCGGTTTTTCAGGATTTTTAAATACACTGTCAAATGACAGCTTAAAGGGTACGTTTCCCGTCATGAATCCTTCAAAATTCATTTTTTTATTGAGGACGACTTCACTGAAGTTTTCATTTTCCAGAGGGAATTTCTTTACCTGTGCAAAAGAAAGTGAAACAGCAAATATTGCGAGAAAAAATAACAGAAGCTTTTTCATATCAAACCCCGAACTGGGCCAGGTGATGGTTGAGGTGCTTGGCAAACATATTGTTCCATTCCCAGGCTTTTAGTTTTCCGAAAGAAAAAGATTCCTTGCCGTCAAAAGCCGATGCGCCCAGCTGCTGGGTTTTCTGGATGAATCCGATGAGCCTTTTCTTTTCCTCATTGAAATTCTTAGGGTCGGAAATGATAAACTGCGGTGCCGTCGGTCCGTTCTGCGCGTATGCCTTCTCACCGACTACCTTGGGCTTTACGAAGTTTTTAAGGATGAATTTTGCGATGGCTCCCGGCTTCTTGTGTTTTTCGGGTTCATAGACCATCTCGTACAATACGTTGCAGTGTGCCAACATCTGATCCACCGTCATTTTCCCCCACAACCCCTTAGTTTCCGGAGTAAGCCTGTTGATCCTGTCAATGTAATGTTGAGCATCTTTTGCTTCAAAAACGTTTTCCATAGTTTTATCTGAATGTTGAAAAGCAAATATATCAGTTTTTCGATACAGAAACTACATGAAATTAATTTTGTTTTTTGAATTGGTATTTGAGATTAAAAGGCAGGAAGAGGGATGCTGGGTGTCGGAAGTTTTTTGATGTCAATATCACAACAAGACGATTACGATCTTTGAAGATCAAACTCAGTGTTTTGTTCATTTTAGTTTTATCTTTTTTAAAACCTTATCATAAGATCTGTTAGATGACTGTTTCTATTGTTACACTGTCGTACAAATATTCTAAGAGAGTCCTGCTTTTCTTAAAACCTTTTTTGAAAACCGGTCTGATCCGAAGCCGTAGTATTTTTTAGCAAAAGAATCCTCCAGCTGCCCGGCATCGTATTTTGAGGTAAGAAAGTCGGCCAGTACTTCTTCATCTTCTTCCGTGCTGTTCCATTCATTTCGTGATCTCACGGCCATGAGAAACTTATTTTTATGGGTTAAATATAATTTTTCAGCATAGAGGTTAATGACGGAAGTTGGGGTGTTGCTGTCGATAACGTCGAGCATCTTTTTATAGTTTTTTTCATAATCCAGAATACCGAAATACAGTTCCGTTGTTTCCTTGTAATTAAAAAAAGAATTTTTCAGGAAAGCCAATACCCTATTCCTGAACTTTTTGAATTCCTCTGCATCGGCCTCATTTTCCGCAATAAAAATATAATCATCCAGAGAAAGTGTTTCCCAGAATCTTTTCCTTTTAATGTAGGCCATGTCTGCCGGGCAGCCCTCTGTCTCATATATTTTTCCCAGTATTTCGTAATAAGGAAGATTAAATCTTTCATCTACATTGGATTCAATGACCATCTTGCAGGCCTTTTCCGCCTTCTTAAGATCGATCTTCATGATTTCACTGATGACCTGGAGGTTGTAGGAATTCTGATACCTTTCAATTGGAAAATAGCTTTGAAGCTCGGCAAAAAAACCGTTTTCGGCAATGATCTCCAACAAATCCTGCTTCAAGGAAGTTCTCAGGTCGAAACCGATTTTCATCCATACTTTAATCTCATCCCTTACCAGTCCGGCAATGTACATTTTCTGATCGGAGTTACCGTCGTGGTATAATTCTCTGATGAAATAATAGAAATCGAACGTCATCGCCTCTTTGCTTCTCAGAAACAGATACCAATTTTCAGCAGCCATTTCTTTCCACAGGTCGAAATCTTTCATGTGGTTAAGATTGGCAATAAAGCGCGCTCTCAATTTTTTCTGAAAAGTATCCATCCTGGTGCCCGCAAAGAGAATCTTTCTCGTGTATAAGGAAATCTGTTCACTCAAGCATAAGAATCTTTTAATGCTTTCTCTTTTGTTTGGGTTCTGCATAAGATACTCCTCCACCGGCTCCAATGCTTTTGTGAGAAGATCAACTATTTTTTTAACTTCCGGTGCGGTAAGGCTTTTTCTTTTTCCGGCTACGAAGGCAATGGCATTTTTAATAAGCTCTGAAATCTCAGCTTCCGAAAATTCTTTTTTCTTCTGTCCGAAACTGAGCATAAACTGCATTTCTGCGTCTTTGTTCTTTTTAAAGAATTCCAACAGCCAGCTTTTTAATTCTTCCGAATTAAGATCTTCCATTACCAGTTCGGTTTCGGAGATCTTCTTTCTGGGTCCTCGACGGGAAGCGGTTTTGCCCGTCTTGTTTTCCGACATAAAAATACCCATCGCTAAAGCATGGATACAGAAATCCTTACTGCCGCATTCGCAGGAATATTCCGTAATTTCAGCTTTTGCATCTATAGTCATGCCAACATCATAAGACGCTGCTTCTTCATCTACAAAACAGACAAAACGGTTTTTTTCACTTTCTTCAAATTCTCTTATTGACAGCTTCTTTGCTTTGTTTATTTTTTGTTTTGAAAACTGGTTCTGTAAGTCCGATAGGTTGTACATCTGAATTTTTTTCCAAAGATAAAAAACGGCTCCTTAAAAAGGAAGCCGTTTTATGATAATGATTGTTTTTTTATTATTCTGAAATGGTTACGTTTTGCCCTTTCGTATGCGAATTCATCTGCGGTGCATAATAGTTCTGGATGGTGGTGATCCCGTTGGAGAACTTTCCGGAGGCATTGGCCACCAGGTCATATTCAAATACATATTTCCCTTTCGGCATCCGCTCGATGTAGAAATTGGCAGAAGCATCTTTGGTCGACTGGTAGTAGCCTAAGCTGTTTCTCCACTGATATCCTGACATCACATCCACCGGCTCGAATCCGGCAGCCCGCATGTCTTTGATATGGATAAATTCCATCGGACGGTCGGTATTCAAAATCATTCTTACCGTGACTTTATCTCCTACTTTCAGCGGGGTTTCCGGTGTGATTTTCTGAAGCTCTTCCCCGTTTATGGTTTTGATCTTCCTGTACAGTTCTTTTGTCATGGAAAGGTACGTTTCGGAAGATTTTATCTTATCCAGGTCTTCGTAATACTGCCAGAACAGTCCGCCCTGTACAATTCCCGGCCCCGGTTTGGTAATGGTAACCGTTGCTAAATTTTTATCCAAAACATCTGATTTTACCGTTGATTTTACATAACCTGCAGCCTGGGTTTCGGGTTTCAGTTCTTTTCCGCCCCAGATAATCGTTGCCTTATCGCTTTCTGTTCCGGTCCAGGATTTCCCTGAATTAAGTATCGTATAGATGACCTCTGCCGTACCTCTGGAACTGCCCCAGGAATTGACCTCTTTCTGGGTAATCAGCCAGATCTTCATTTCCTCAATGAACTTTTGGTCATCAGGGTTCAGTTTGTTAAAAGCTTCCAGGGCACCGGCATGATTGACTACTTTTGAGCTGAACCAACCCCAGTCGTCCAGGTTCTGTTTCCAATAAATGCCCTGGGTTTTTGAGGTTACGGAGGTTTCCTTTAAATAATTTATGATCTTGCCGGAGACCTCTTTTAAACCGTAATCATTCATCAGCAGTGCCGCACGGTGCAGCCCGAAAAAGGTAAAGTCGGTAAGCATTGCTGTTTTCGCTTTCTGTTTTACCAGATTTTTTAAACTGGCACCTTTTCCTTTTAGCGGATATTCTTTTTCCCAGTAATTCCTTGAATCCAGATAATCCAGGGTCCAGTTCGTCCAGATATTCTTCCCTTTAGCATCCGTATATTTTTCGATTTCGCCGTCGATATATCCGATCAGTTTTTTTACCATTTCTTTCTGATCGGCATTCTGATAGTATACCAGATTATCTTTCAGCCATACATTAATTTTACCTAAATTTTTCAGGATATACAGCGATGTTGAATATGATCCGGGATAGCCGGGATACCAGGAAAAGCTGCCGTCCGGGTTCTGGAGTTTCTTCAAATCTTCCCAATCTTTACTAATCGAGTTTTTCATGGTGCTGGCATCAAACAGCAGGGCCAGTTTCTGCATTTGCTCATTTTCATTTTTGCTTTCGAGTACCCAAGGGGTCTCTTCCAACAGCATCTGCTTCAACTCCTGGTTTTTTTCAAAGTTTGAATTTAATACTCCTTTTTCCTGATACTGTTCAAATACCGTTTTTATTTTAGGGTTGGCTTTAAAAATCTCCGAAGCCAGCACATCCGCGAACCATTTGTTGAAGATTACCTCTGCTGAACTATTGGGATCATTTTTAAGGCTCGGAAGCGCAAACATTATTTCCCAGATCGGATTGGTTGTGAGTTCAAGGGTATTGGAGACATTCGTGATGGTTTTAGAATCTGTATTTTTAAGATTTTCCAAGTCGAAAGTTTTGGTTTCCCCTTCTTTTACGAATATCGGAAGGGCATCGGTTACCAGTATCCTATTGGGAAGAACTGCCACCGCATTCTGTTCACCATCCGAATATTTCCCGGCTTTAGCAACTACTTTAAAAATAACCGAGGAGACATTTTCAGGTACTTTTATTTTCCAGCTCACCACGGAGTTTCCGTTAGCCTCCAGTGAAAAAGCCTGTTCCTTGTTGTATCCTGCAACTGCTGTAAGCGCGCTCAACCCGAATTTATCCGAAATATCCTGATTGGTAAAAGCATCCAGGATCTGTAATCCCGCATAACCGTTCAGCTTTTTCTCCGTCAGATTTGATAATTTCGACTGCAGGTTCAGCTCATCTCCTTCCCTCACAAACCTCGGATAATTAGGCGTTACGGAAAATTCTTTCTGGGTCACCACTTCTTTTTCCAGAGTAGCTGCCCTTGCATCCTTTGTATGGGCCAGGAACATCAGCTTCCATTTCGTCAAAGCTTCCGGCGAAGTAAACTCAAAGCTTACATTGCCTTCGGAATCGGTTCTCAGATCCGGGTAGAAGAAGGCGGTTTCGTTGAGGTTCTGGCGGACCGGGATTTTTTCCAGCTTTTTTTCTTCATAACCAGGCGTATAAATATCTGTATACTCTTTCATTTCCATTGCTGTAAGCTGTCTTCCTGAATTTACAATATCTACCGCGGCATCATCCATTCTTACACTCTGCAGTCTCATTCTAACTCCCGAACGCGGTGCAGCAGCCGGAACAGCATTGCCATACATAGCAGCACTTCCTGCCAATCCATAACCCGGAGGCAATTCTCCGTCATACCAGTTGAAGCGGGGAACATTAATATATATTCCCTGTCCATAATTTATTCTCTTGATATACGATTCTCTTTTAAGCCCGTTCTGCTGATTATAGTTGAAATAATGATCAAGCTGCTGGTAGAGCCTGCTCCAATTGAAATCGTTTACGCTGAACTGATCCAGAGACATGTCATACATATTGGCCAATACCTCCGCATTTATTTTTTCGCCTTTGTCTCCTGAGACTTTTATGGCCCACTTCTCTTTTGAACCCGGCTCCACTTTATCGCGGAAGGTTATGGTTTCTATTTTCAGAGGTTCTTCCGAATCTTTTATATCCAGCTTTATTTCCTGCGTTTGCACATCGTTAAAGGCAGCTACCTGAAACTGTAAATTTAAAACCGACATAGATTTTACATTAGGAATATCAATGGTATATTCCAAAACACCATTGATAAAATTACGGGTTTCGGTACGTGTTGTTCCTGAACCGTCCTGAATGTAGATTGTTACCAGCGCATCCGGAACCGCAGAGTAAGCATAAATCTTTGCCTTTTCACCCCTGAAAAACTTTTTGTCGGGCTGCACAACTGTTAAAAATGTTTTCTGATCTGCTGCTAAAGCATTTTTATCCCAAACACTGAAATTCTGTACCGATTTTATAGTGTCACTATCCTGAATATCGTACAATTCCAAATGATAATCTCCAGCCTCCAGTTTTCCGAAATTCAGTTCGACGGAGGATTCCTGGATTTTATCGGTTATCATTTTTTCTGTTTTCCAGTTTTGCTGTTCTTCACTTTTATCAAAAAGATCGTGAGGGAATTTTGCTGTAAATTCTTCCTTTGAGAAGAAAGGCAGATCCTGCACTCCGCTTTTAAAGTTGTTTCTTATAATCCTGTCCGGAGAGATCAGTTTAGAAAGCTTAGCGTGATAAGATTTCTGAACCGGCTGATCGTTGTAATTCTTTGTTTCCACCTTCACTTTCAGGGGCTCATCGGTAAAAGTATTGTTAATATCGGGAGATTTAATATAATATGAAACTGAAGCGACATTCAGGTCTGTTTCTGAAGATTGCGTTTCACCGTTGATATCCGTTACTGATGCCTTGATATTATAATTATCTACCTGAATTCCCTTTAAGAAAGGATCTTTTTTCAGATCCAAAGTAATGCTAAATTCTCCTTTTTCGTTTGTCTTTGCCTCACCGAGAATCGAGTTTTCATAATTATCGTAATCCTGTTCGTACCAGCTGAAATATTTCCATCGGATGTTCTGTTTTTTAACCTCGTAGCTTACTACAGCATTGCTGAGCGGAACTCCTGAGAACATTGCCGCCTTTCCTTTGAGCTCGATGGTCTGACCGTATTTATATTCATCTTTTACCGGCTCAAAAGTAATCTCAAACTTCGGCCTTTTATATTCCTCCACATCGAAAGCTTTCTTTACGACCATATCGTCATCCGTCATCATTTCGAATCTTCCGTTTAATGTACCCTTAGGAATAACGAAACTCCCGTGATAAGACCCGAATTCATTCGTGATAAACGACTGCGATGAGACCTCATTACGATTGGCATCAAACATCATAACGGATTGTTTTAAACCCGCAATTACCGATTCTTTTTCATTTTCAATTTTTGTATTGATTACTTTAAAGTATACCGTCTGCCCCGGCCTGTAAACAGCCCTGTCCGTAAAGATCTGAGATGAAGAGCGGTCCTGCTTATTAGGATTTGAGCTTCTGTCATAAAAATTGTTACCGTAAATATTGATCAAACGAAAATTATTAGTTCCTGCCTGCTGAACCAGAATATATCTGTAATAATTACTGTCTTTTGTATCAGGTATTTTGAAGTTTCCTCTGGCATCGGTTTTTGCCTTAATCGTATTCGGTGATTTATTTGAAACATACTCGTATAAAATAAGGTCCTGATTCGTAAGAGGTTTTCCGTTTTCACTATTTACCAATCGGAATTCCGGCTGTGGATTATTGCCGTATTCATTACTTTGGGAAACGGTATTTAGATCTGAGACAAGAAAGTAGAAGTCTTTTCTTGCTTCCGGATCCTTAAGATCTGCGCCGACAACCGAAAACTCGGCAATGTAAATTCCGGGAGGCAACGGCTTTATTTCCAAAGCGGTGGTGTGCTGTAAGTAATCTTTACGATCCGGTAAAGTATACAGTTCTTTTCTTACCAATTTCTTTTCAAATTTATCAAAAGAGCCTGATACATATTGTAGAAATGCTCCGTAGTTTGTGGTAACATCATAGATATTCAATATGAATTGGGATACATTTTTATGTTCGGCCACTACATGTATCGGCTTATTGCTCTGGGTATTCGCTTCGTAACCGATTGTTAAGGCCGGGTTTATAATTTTGTTGATTTCATTTTCAATATCTTTTAAAAACGGGGACGCGGGATATATTTTTTTTGCCTGCCCGGCGACTTCCAATGCTTCTTTAGCCTGTTTTTTCTCGACAAGAATCTCCATCATCTCCCGCATGACCAAGACTTTGTAATCTCCTTCCACCTCGGATCTTACGAGTTCCTGCAGCTGTTCAAGCTTGTTGCTGCAATTGGTAACGTTGCAGTCATCCGTAATTTTATCATGCACGAAGTACAACCTGGAGTTGCCTGTATTTCCTGTAATCAACTCATTATAAATCCCTTCCACTTTTTTCCTGTTCTCCTGCAATTCATCGGTTGTAAAATAACTGCTGTCCGACAAGAATTCTTTTTTATTCAGCAGATACCAGTCGAGCAGCGAGGGAAAATATTCGGGACGTTCCAGATCATAAAACAGCGGCTTGTAGTCTTTTAAAATAATATTTTTCATTTCCGGCTTCTGCAGATCCAGTTTCTGAAAGTCTGCCGTAACATAATTTTTAAAATCAAGTTTGCTCCAGGTTTCGATCTGGGAGAGATCCTGAGAGTTGACATTGGTGCGTGCTTTTATTTTCCATGAATTATGTGCGAAATAATCCCTTACAAAACCGCTTTCAAAAATAGCATATACAAGTTTTTCTTTCCCCTGAAGCTTTTCACCCGTTTCCTGAAGCTTCCTGAAAAACCGGGAAGTAAGGTCGTTTTTTTCGTCATCCTGGGTAAGGTAAACCACCGAAAATTCATTTCTTAAAGAAAGAATTAGCTGGGTAACATTATTGTCTTTCATAGCTTGTTTCTGAATCTGTAAAATAATGGGAAGGTTGGATTTTTGAAGTCCTTTTTTAGAATTATCAGCAATTTTTTTCCACTGTTCGTCATAGTATTTCTGCGTGTAAGCCTCGCTGAAAAGGCCCAGGCAAAGAATCAACATGATGATCTTCAGGTGTTTCATATAACGGTTATTTATTTATCTCTATTTTATCGCCTTCTGTCCGGGCATTCATCTGCGGTGCGTAATAATTCTGCAGGGTGGCAAAACCGCTTGAGAAGCTGCCGGAAGCATTGCAGACAAGATCATATTCAAATACATACTGCCCTTTCGGCATGTAATAGATGTAAAAATTGGTGGAAGCGTCTTTGGTTGCCTGGTAATATCCCAGGTTGTTCTTCCACTGGTATCCCGAAAGTACATCTACCGGCTCCAGCCCCGCGGCCCTCATGTCTTTCAGGTGGACATACTGCATCGGCCGGTCGGTGTTCAGGATCATTCTTACCGTCAGCCGGTCCCCTATTTTCAACGGACTGTTTTCCGATATCTTAATTAGCTGCCCGCCATTGGCCGTCTGTATTTTTTTGTAATATTCCCTGGTCATGGAAATGTAGGTTTCCGTAGATCTCACATGGCTCAGGTCTTCATAATACTGCCAGAACAGTCCACCCTGCACAATACCCGGTCCTGGTTTTGTAACGGTAACTTCACTCAGTTTCGTATCAACTTTATCGGATTTAATAATTTGTTTTAAATAGCCCGTGGTCTTTGTTTGCGGCGAAATTTCCTTTCCGCCCCAGATAACCGTCGCTTTATCGGCTTCAGGCGTTGTCCAGGATTTTCCGGAATTCATCATGATGTAAATAATTTCAGCCGTCGTTCTTGAATTTCCCCACGAGTTGGCTTCTTTCTGAGTGGCCAGCCATACTTTGGCTTCCTCAATAAAATCAATATCGGCAGGATCAATTTTAGACAGAGCCTCGATGGCTCCGGCGTGGTTGATCGCTTTGGAAGAATACCAGCCCCAGTCGTCCAGATTCTTTTTCCAGTAAATGCCCTGGGTTTCGGAAGATGTGGAGGTTTCCTTTAAATAACGGATCAGTTTCCGGGCCGTATCTTTCAGTCCGTAACTCTGGTAGATCAGTGCTGCGCGATGTAATCCGTAGAAAGTGAGATCTGTCACCTTAAATTTATCAGCCCGGATGATAATCATTTCTTTCAGCCGCTGCCCTTTTCCGGTAACCGGATATTCCTTTTCCCAATACAGCCTTGAATCCAGATAATCAAGCGCAAAATTGCTCCACGGATCGTTCTCATCTTCTTTCCAGTATCGCTCCAGCTGACCGTCGATATATCCGATAAGCCGGGAAACCATTTCTTTCTGACCCGACTGCTGATATCCGGAAATGCCGTCTTTCAGCCATGCATTCATTTTTCCTAAATTACGCAGAATGTACAGGGAATTGCTGTATGAGCTGTCATATCCCTGCAGCCAGGGAAAACCGCCGTCGCCATTCTGGTACTTCAGCAGTGTACTCCAGTCCTCATTGATGGATCTGTTCATCTCATTAACTTCAAAAAGCCTTGAAACGGCATTCATGTTTTCCGTTTCGGATTGCGACTGTAATACCCAAGGGGTTTCTTCGAGCAGGACCTGCTTTAATTCCTGATTCTTTTCCAGATTGCTTTTCAGGATATCCGCCGTTTTATACTCATCGAAAACCGCTTTCATCCTTGGATTGGCTTTAAAAATTTCAGAGCCTACCACATCGCCAAACCAGGAATTGAACCATGCGTCGGAACTTAATTTGATATATCGGTTCAGATCCGGGAGCGCAAAAATGATTTCCCAGACCGGATTGGTTTTCAGTTCCAATGTATTGCTGAAATTGACCGCCGTTGGAGAAATATTATTTTTCAAATTGTCCAATGTGAAGGTTTTGGTCTGCCCTTCTTTCACGAAAACCGGTACGGCGTCGGTCATCAGCATCCTGTTGGAAAGAACGGCAACCGGAATCTGCTCTCCGTCCGAATAGGAACCTGCTTTAGCCACGACTTTTATAATCACGGAACTTGTCCTGTTAAAAGGTACTTTAATGTTCCAGCCGGCTGCCGTATTCCCGTTTTTATCCGCGCTGAACTTTTGCAGCGGAGCAATTCCAAAAAGGGAAGAAACATCTTCATTGGTGGCGGCATCCAAAATTTTCAGAGAAACATCGCCTGTAAATGCTTTATCGGAAAGATTGGAAATTTTGGCCTGAAAGTTCAGCTTATCTCCTTCGCGCAGAAACCGGGGATAGTTTGGGGTTACGGAAAGCTTTTTCTGGGTAACGATGTCTTTTTCCAGGATTCCGTTTTTAGTATCTTTTGTATGGGCCAGGAACATCAGCTTCCACTTTGTCAGCGCTTCAGGAGTAGTGAATTCAAAATTCATATTTCCGTTGGCATCGGTTCTCAGATGGGGATAGAAGAATGCGGTTTCATTCAGGTTCCGGCGGACTTGTACACGATCCATTGCCTCTTCTTTAGCACTGGATTTTTTAGGAAAATACATATCGTCCTTATCCAGAACACCGTCATGATCAACATCTCCAAAGCGAAGATTAGCCATGCTTCTCTTTGAAACAACCTCTTCCGCTGTTACCCTTTTCGGTTTTGGGCAGCCATTGTAAGCTTCCAGTCCCGGAACGGTGGGGCAGGCATCATCGATATCATCAACTCCATCACCATCGGTATCTACCGTTAAATTATATTTCCGCAGAAGATCCCGGAAAACCTCCTCATCAAACCATTGAAATAAAGGAGCTACCACCTGTCTGGATTCCAGATAATTTATTTTCTGAACCCAATTCAGAGACTGCAGATAATTACGGATTTCATAATCCATGACATGGTTTTTAGGTCTGTACATTTTTGTCCACGAATATTCGTTTTTAGCAAACTTATCCAGAGACTTGTCATACATATTCGCGAGAACTTCAGCGACTACTTTCTCTTTATTCGGTCCCAATACCCTGATGCTCCATTTTTCTTTTGAATTCGGCTGAACCTTATCGCGGAAAGTCGTTAGTTCAATATTCAGCGCTTCTTTATTTTCTTCTATAACAATGGAGGCAAATTTATTCTGTACGTCATTGTAATGGGCAAGCACAAACTGTATGTTGTATTTTACGATCTCCTTATTCCGGGAAACAGGAAGGCGGTAAGCCAGGATGCCATTGGTGAATTTTTTCCGCTCCATCAAAGCATTGCCTGTTCCGTCCTGAACATAGACATTTACCAATGCGTCAGGAATTGCAGAATAGGCATAGATGGTCTGCACACTTCCTCTTTTCACCTTTTCTTTTGGGGCAATGATCTTAAGGAAAGGATACTGGTCTTTTCCAAGCCTTGTTTTATCCCAAACGCTGAAGTCCTGTTCGGTCTTAATGGTATCTTTATTTTCCGTGTTGTAAATAAGAAGCCGGTAATCACCAGGTTCCAGTTTTCCGAGATTCAATGCCTTTCCGTTCCAGGTTTTATGATCGATAATTGTTTTTAATGTCTGCCAGTATTTTCGGTCTTCGTATTTATCGTACCGGTCGTGCGGAAACTTATCGAGGAATTCTTCTTTTGAAAGCAGCGGCAGATCCTGAAGGTTATCTTTAAAATTATCTCTCAGCACGCGCTCCGGCTGCTTCAGCTGAACAAGCTTTACCTGATAGCTTTTATCCAGCGGAATATCATTGTAATTAAAGCTTTCGACATTCAGCTTTACCTCTTCTTCGGCAAAAACTTCGTCCAGCTTATCGGCGATCAGGTAATGGGAGACGGATGCCACCTTCACATCAGTCTCTGCGGATTGGGTTTCCCCATTAATATCGGTTGCCGATGCTTTCACTCTGTAATTATGAACCTGCAGCCCTTCTTTATTTTCATCCTTTTTAAGGGTCAGTTTTAAAACAAATTCTCCTTTTTCATTGGTCTCGGCCGTTTCAAGTATGGGATTTTCGTTGTTATATTCTTCTGCATACCACCAAAAATACCGGCTCCTGATATTTTCCCTTTTTATTTCGAAATTTATTTTGGTATTGTTCAGGGCAATTCCTGAAAAACTGACTGCTTTTCCTTTGATTTCTATGGTCTGCCCATATTTATAATCACTTTTTATGGTATCAAAAACAATTTCAAACTTCGGGCGTTTATATTCTTCTACGGAAAAACTTTTGTAGCCACCATTTGTATAATCGTCTGCGGAAAATTCGGTCCTTAGGCTGAAAGTTCCGTTCAGTTTGTCTTTAGGCAGTGTAAAAGTACCGCTGAAGGATCCGAATTCATTGGTCCTGAATTTCTTTGATTCAACAACCTGATGATTGGCATCATACAGGAAAATTTCATGTTCGTTCCCTGGAATTACCACATCGTGTAATTTTTTATAATCCGGTCTTGTTGAAATTATTTTGTAATGAACGGTTTGGCCCGGCCTGTAGATCGCCCTGTCCAGAAAGATCTGGTCCGCAGGATAAGGATTCTGCCTGTCTCTGTAGATATATTCGCTGTTCAAAAGATTAAAATCCTGGGACACAGGGTCATAAATAAGATAAGGATTTTCATCATAATCTTCTTTAACAGCAGCAAACCTGGCAAAATTATCTGTCTGTATAAGAATCTCCGTTTCCTTAATTTGGGAATAATCCCTGAAATCGTATCTCAGCAATCTGGTGTTTGGCAGCGGCTCCCCTTTATCGCGGGAAACCAGAATGTAATCTTTGTTTTTATCAAAAATTACCCTTGAAGAGGTGACGATGAGCAGGAATTTCGATATATCTTTCCCATTGATGTATTCTCCGATATAGAGCCCTTTTGGTAACGGATTCATTTCTAATGCCGTAGCATGCTGAATATAATCTTTTCTATTGGGCAAAATAAAATTATCCGTACGAAGCAGCGACTTGTCTATTTTTTTATAATATTCCTCATAATCCAGATTTTGTAGGTACTGAAGCTGTTTTTTAACATTATTGACCTGATATATTTTTATTTCAAAATCATTAAGGTTTTTGTGCTTTGCTACAAGCTGAATCGGTTTTTCGGGCTCATTGTGAAGGTCGTAGGTAAGGTAGAGAAAAGATCTTTTGATATCATTTTCAAGAGAGGTAATGTTATTGCTGAATTTTGAATCCGGATATTCTTTTTTTATCATTTCAATCTCATTCACCGCTTCCGGAAATTTCGATTTCCTTTGCAGTTCCTCGGCTATGCTTTTAACGATCATTATTTTATAATCTCCTTTTACCGGAGATCCGGCAAGATCTTTAAGGCGGTCATAAAAATCCGGTCTTTTAGCAACCTGATTTTCAAAAATTAATTTCTGATGCTGAAAGTACAGTTTCGGATTCCCGTCATTTCCATTGATAAGATCCTGATAGAGGGACAATACTTTCGGCTGGTTTTCTTTTAGTTCATCTTTTGTAAAAATATATTGCTCCTGAAGGAAATCGATATTCTTTTTTACTTTCCAGTCATAAAGTGTAGGATAAAAATCAAAACTGCTTACCGCTTTAAAAGCATCTTTATATTGATCCAGCTTCACTTTTTTAAGCTTGCCGTCGATCTTCGTAAGTTCCTGGAATTTCCGGGTGTAAAAGTTTTTATAATCCAGTTTTGTCCAGGATTCTATTTTCGCAATATCCGTATGCTCCAGGTTTGTCCTTTTCTGGATATCCCATTTTTTAAGGTTAAAATAATCCTCGAAAAATTCAAGTTCCAGTACTTTAAACAAAAGCAGGTCTTCTCCTTTCAGAAGGTTTTCCGTTTCTCTGATTTTAGAGAAAAATACCGAGGCGTAGTCATTTTTAGGATCATCCTGCGTCGTTTTGTAGATCACAAATTCAGCTTTCAGGGATCTGATAATTTCTACGGCATTTTTATCTTTAATAGCCTTCTGCTGAATATTGAGGATAAGCGGCAGGCTGGATTTGAATTCTCCCTGACGATAACCTTCCGCCACTTTCTTCCATTCCTGATCATAAAAATCCTGTGCATAAAAAACGGAATATGAAAAAAAGGCAAGAAATAGCAAAAGACATTTGGAGTTGATTTTCATAGGTCTTAATTTTGATAAATGAATTCTTTAAAAGTACTGAAAAAATCCGTTATCGACAGCCAGCTTTACGTATCCTTAACGGGAACTCTTTTTTCGGTATTTTTTATGCTGGAGCAGCAGACCTTCCGCTATCCTACGGTATTTTTTATTTTTATCACTTATTTCAGCGGTTATCTGTATACGAAATATCAGAAGACCCGGCATTTTTCTAAAATTTTAATTTTAAATGTGATCGCCGGAATTGTCTGTGCCTTTCTTATTATCTATAACCATAATGAAATCCGGCTGGTCAAGTGGTTTATCATCGTCGTTCTCGGACTTCTCTACAACAGCTTCTTTCTGGAAACGTATATCCGGAAAATCCCTTTGCTGAAAGTATTTTACGTAGGACTGGTCTGGGCCCTGATGAACTGCTGGCTCACCTTGCCGGAATTTAATTTCCCGATTTTTTTCATCAGCTTTTTTTACATTACCGCTCTGGTGCTGCCTTTTGATATTCGGGATATGAAAATAGATACGGTGAAGACCTTTCCCACTATTATTGGCGTACAGAATACCAAATATCTGGCTTACGTACTGGTTTTTATCAGTAACCTGCTTTCTGCTTTTTATCTTGATATACCGTACTCGACCGCTTTTTTTCTTTCGGGAACCATAACATATATTCTGATCTACTTTTCTGGAAATGAGCGCAGTGATGCTTATTTTTCATTCGGTGTGGAAACCTGTTCGGCACTTCCTTTTTTATTTTCAGTAATAATGAAGTATTTTTGACAAATGATTATCACGAAACTTTCCCTGTACAATTTTAAGAACCATGGTGAAAAAAAATTCGAATTTTCCCCGCAGATCAACTGTTTTGTAGGAAATAACGGCGCGGGAAAGACCAATATCCTCGATGCTCTGCATTATCTTTCGGTAGGCAAAAGTTTCTTGGGAAATACGGATCTGAACAACATCAAAAACGAAGAGGACTTTTTCACAATTGAAGCGGAAATCGGGAGTAGCGACAGCGAAGACATCATTAAAATCCTGCAGCCGAAAGAAGGAAAGAAAATCATCAAAAAAAATGATAAAAGCTACGACCGGATGGCCGACCATATCGGGTATCTGCCGAGCGTCATGATTTCGCCTTATGATTCCAACCTGATTTCGGATGCCGGGGAGAGCAGACGAAAGTTCCTGGATTCTATGATTTCACAGACGGACTCCGAATACCTTTTTAATCTGATCCAATACCAGAAGACGATCCAGCAGAGAAATGCTTTGCTGAAATATTTTGCCAAAAACAGAACCTGGGACAAAGACTCGCTGGAAATCTATGATGAGCCTATCATCCGGTTCGGAACTAAAATCTTCACGAAAAGAAAAGATTTTGTTGAACAACTGAACCCGATCGTCAAAAATTTCTATCACATTATATCCGGCGGTAAAGAAACCGTTTCGGTGGTCTACGAATCCCATCTTCTCGAAGATTCTTTAGAAAATCTGCTCAAAAAAAGCCTGGAACGGGATCGGATGCTTACCTACACATCAAAAGGAATTCATAAGGATGATCTGCTTTTCGAGATGGACGAAGTTTTGATTAAGAAAATCGGTTCGCAGGGCCAGCAGAAATCGTTTCTTGTTTCCCTGAAACTTGCCCAGATGAGCCTGATCAAAGAGCTGACAAAGAAAACGCCTATCCTTCTGCTGGATGATATTTTCGATAAGCTGGACGACACCCGCGTTTCGCAGCTGATCGAACTGGTAAACCGGGAAAGTTTCGGCCAGATTTTTATTACAGATACCCACCGCGAACGCACGGAGAATGTGGTAAAAAGGATCAATGAGGAAAGTATTATCTTTGAGATTTAACCATGAAAAAGAAGAAAAAACGCGAATTCCAGTCCTCAGAACTGGTACGCTCTTTTGCAAAAATATATGGCTTTGAAAATAAGCTTTTAGCCTTTGAGATCAAAGATTTCCTGGAGGACTACCTTGACGAAACCCTTTTTAATGAAATTGAAAGCGTCAATATTGAAAAGAGGTGTGTTATTATTAAAATAAATTCACCATTGCTGAAACACGATTTTCAGATGCGGAAGAGCTTTTTTCTGAAGAAGTTTCAGGATAAATTCGGAACAGACGATTTTAATGATCTTCAGATTTTGTAGGAAAAAATATCGGATAATTAAAAATTAATTCCAACCATTGCGAAAAATTTTTATATTTGATACGTTAACTAAACAAATCAAATCAACATGAAAAAATTACTTTCTACCAAGAAATTATCCAGACAGAATCTGAAAGAAATTAAAGGGAGCGGTGCTACCGGATCAATTTGCTGTGTAAAATACTGCGGAACCGATGAATGTGCCGTTTGGACAGAGCCAAAAGTAATGTGTCCTCTAGTACCGGATTGTGTATAATTAACAGATCAGAGTTACAGCAATGTAGCTCTTTTTTTATTTAATGCTCTTCAGATTTTGTAGCAACCGTACTGCTCATCAGCTCGTCCGTTTTTTGATCCAGTCCGGATCTTAAAGGAAGGAAAAACCTCAGTGGATTTTTGATAAAATACCTGAAAATCCCTTTGTAAATTTCACTCACCTGCCCAAGATTCATTTTCCGCGAACGGAAGGCTAGGAACATCGATAAGCTGAAGCTGACCAGGAAATTGAAAAACCCGATGAGGCAAACCGTAATCAGCGAAATGCAGAAGGTATAGGAATCGATGGTAAAATCTTTACCGTAAAGTCCCAGCGCAAAGTTTCCCGCGGCAAAAGTGATGTGGCGGATGTCAAGATCAAGTCCCAAAAATAATCCAACCGGAGCCGTAGCGCCCAGAAATACCCCGAACCAGAAGTTCGAAACAATGCCGGGCCAGTTTTTAGCATAATATTTTGACAGGTTTTTGGCAAATTTGTTCCCGAACAATCTTCTGATGGAAAGGTTTTTTGAAATTCTTTCCGGAATCTGGTAGAACACCGAGTTGTTACCGATATTTCCTGAGATAATCCCCGAGATGAAAAGGTAAAACCCGGCAATGCAGGCATGAAGGATGGCTTTCGACTTAAAAGGATCAAGATCTTTCAATAGTTTGTCCGACCGCTCCACTGCCAGATTCTGTGAGAAAAATACGTCTAGCCCGTAAATAATCAGCAAAGCAATAGGAAATGACAGGAGGACGTTTCCTACAAAAGCAATAAACTGACTCCGGAACAGCTTGGAAACCAGATGTGCGAATTCCGTGCTGTTGCTTTTGATATTCCCTTCTTCGGACAATACTTTGGTCATCGTTGCTGCTGTCATGGCCGGCTGTTTGGTAGCCAGTGTAAAGCCCATCAGATAGATCATGACAAAGCCCATCGCATAATTCATGGAATACAGGAAAGCATGGGAAAAATCACTTCCGGGAATGTATCCGTACAGCATTTTGAGAACACACAATGCTCCGACGATAATTCCGCCGCCGCTGGCCTTGTAGAACATCCGCATATATTCTTTACGGGTTGAGGTAATGTAGTGTGTTCCGGTCTCTGCGGTATGGTTGGTAATTAAATGCGAAATCAAACGGGTACTGTCATTGATAAGATCCGAAATATTATTCTTATGGGACTTGTATCTTAAAACATTAAAAACAAGCAATTTGGAATTAATAAGAACATCCTCTTCCTTATCAATTACCAGGAGCTGTACAATCTCGTAAATTCTTTGGATCTGCTGCCGGATTTTGATCAATGACTGATTAATTTTCCCGGAAATCCCATACTTGGAGGAATTTTTAAAGGAGATATTAACGAATTCCAGGCATTGTTCAAGATAAATTTTGATCTGCTTGTAGCGGCTGTCTTTTGAATGAAGCTGCAATTCAGGATTTTGTTCGAGCTCTTCTGCCAGTCCTTCCAACTCATTCTGCAAAGCAAGGAAAGGATTGTCGAAGTTCCTGTACTGCGGCGCCATCCGCACCACTTCCACTTCCATCGCCGATCCGGTAACCCGCCAGGAAAGAATGTTCATGGAGAACAGCATTTCCTTTTTCACACCCGGTTTGGTGATGAAATCATCAATTCCCAGAAGCCTGAACATCTCGCTGACTTCCTCTTCCGGAAGATTCTGGAAGTATTTTAGATCGCTGCGTGGCCTAACACTGACATTGTCGATCATGTACCAGACCGTATTTTCATTAACGACCGGCGGCAGGATTTTATTTAATATTCTTTTTTTTAATTCCGGAATAAAAGCATTTTCCGACAGGATATTGGCTTCCGTCAGAGAAAGGTTAAAAGGCTTTTCATCAAAGATATGATGCAGGTAATATTTAAAATGCTCCGTAATTTCGTTATTATTCTTCAAAAAACTGAGCACTTCTGTAAAATCAGCATTTTTTATACCTTCTAACAGCTCCGCAAGCGGATCCAGGAAAAGGGTTTCGTTCTCAAAAGAAAAATACTTTTTAAGAACGGATTCGAAATTTGTACCGGCGTTGAAGAATTTCATGGGTACAAAGATACTATTTCAAACTCACATTCCTCATTTGCCGCATGATCCAATTGTGCTTCTTCCTCAGATAAGGTGAAGGATTCTTGGGATCATATTTCTTCGGATTGGGCAGTACCGCAGCAATCCAAGCTGCTTCGGAGGTTGTAAGATCCTTTGATGATTTTCCGAAATAATATTGTGCAGCCGCTTCAATCCCGAAAACGCCCTGCCCCATTTCGATGGAATTCAGGTATCGTTCTAAGATGATGTCTTTGCTCCAGACTTTTTCGATAATAAAGGTATAAACAGCTTCCAGACCCTTTCTTACCCAGCTTCTGCCCTGCCACAGGAAAATATTTTTGGCCGTCTGCTGGGAAATCGTACTTCCGCCCCTTATTCTTTTTCCTGTTTCATTATGTTTCATGGCTTTTTCAATGGCCTTATAATCGAAACCGTCATGCACGAAAAATTTCTGGTCTTCCGAAGCGATCACCGCCTTTTTTACATTGCTTCCCATTTCATCATAGGAAATATAATCCCGCTGCAGTCTTCCGTACTCAAAAAGCCCTCCGATCTGGGTAAGGGTAATCGGCGGATTGAAGAACCTTCCCCATACGATAAATACTACATTCAGGATCAAGATGATGAATATAATCTGTTTAATTCTTTTCCACATAATCTGTAAAATGAGAAGCAAAAATAAGCAAATAGTCTGATTATTTAAGTTCTTTCATGTAAGTAAGCTGATAGCCGGGCAGCAATTCCGGATGAAAAATTTTAATGTAGTCTTTCAGCACAAGATCCGACCGTACTACTCCGCTTTCAAAAAAGTCATTGGCCTGCCCGTGTTCCTTGCCTGTAATCACGTAAATTTTTCCTTTATTGAAAACATTCAGCTTACTATAAAAAGGATTCATGCCCAGCATTTCTTTTTTGGAAACATGGTTTCCGGCGTTAATCCAGTATTTTACATTACCTGATTTGACGAAAACTTCCTCAAAACTCATGGTTACCGCTTTTTCATCGGTATTGTTCTTTAAAATATATCCGGCATTGGCATCCGAGATAAAATGGGCGGCGGCTGTTTTTCCACCAGGCAGATACCAGACATCGCCATACATTTCATTGGCCAGAACCGTCGGTTTTTCTTTTGCTTTCAGAGCCAGCTCTTTTAATTCAGCATAATTTTTCTCTACGTCTTTATAAATTTTCTCTGCTTGTTTATCTTTTCCCAAAAGTTTTCCCAAAAGTTTAATATAGCCTGTTTTTTCCAACGGTTTTTGCTCCAGGTATTCATCCAGGAAGATCACCTGAATCCCGTTGTTCTTCAATAGCTGGTATGTATTATCAAAACTGGTGATATGATTGGTAAAAACGGCATCCGGCTTCATGGAAATAATTCTTTCGACATCATATTTCTGTTCGCTGCCGACATTTTGAATTTTCCCTTTTTTCAATAAGTTTTGAATTTTTTCAGAGTAAATGTATTCCGGACTGGAAATCCCGATAATTAGATCTTCAGCATGCAGTTCACCGATATAGCCCGCCATGCTGGCATTGAGCAGTATAATTTTTTTGAAAGGAACCTGGTTTTTCTTAATATCATAGGTAAAATTTCCCGATTTGATGTGCAGCCCGCCCTGGTCCTCCGTATACTGTACCAAATTGGAAACAGAAACCGCTTCCTGGGACGAAATTTTTTGTTCTCTTTTACAAGACGTTAGCGCCAAAAACGCGGTTAATAGTAAAATTCTTGATTTCATCTTTCAAAGAAAAGAAAAAAGTGCTATATTTGCAAACCATTAAACAACGGCCTCGTGGCGCAACTGAATAGCGCATCTGATTACGGCTCAGAAGGTTACAGGTTTGAATCCTGTCGAGGTCACTAGACCGGCATTTGAAGACTCCACTCTCTTATGTCGGTTTTTTTATTTTATAATCCACTATTATACTGATAGATACACTGAGCGGCAATATTCATTTTAGGTGTTTGAAAACCTTTTGCGTCAAATTCAACTTTTTCGGGAAATATCAAACACCCAATCGTTCTTTTTGTCATCAGATCGCCCTGCTGGTAAAGGTTTTAGAGGTTTTCCATTGAATCAAGGGCGTTTTCTATTTTTGTCTTGATGTCAAGTTCTTTACTTTCTGAAACTGGATGTACTAATTTTGTGTTCAGTTACAGTCAAGCATAAAACCTTAACTTTAACTTATGAAACGGGAGAGAAAAATCTACGATCCCGCTTTGAAAGGAAAGCTGTTCAGCCCAAGCAAAGAACGAACTAATGCTTCAGAACTCAGTCACGTTGCTTTCTAAATGGCTTAAGAGTATGAAGAATTTAGGGAAGGTAGTTTTCCGGGAAATGGAAATTTAAAAACTAACACCTGAACAGGAAAAGATTCATGAGCTAAAAAAAGCAATCGACATTTTCTTTAAGAGTGCTCGATGAAGTATAAATTTTTAAAAAATAATGAATCTTTATTACCGATTGAAAAGATGTGTCATGTTTTAAAGCTAAGTCCACTGGCTATTACAAATTGAAAAATAAACCGAGTACTAAAAGATTGCTTTTGAAATTACACGGCCCCAGCAAATCCGCCTAAAATTCTTTAAGCATTTCGCATTTGATAGACTGTTGGAACAGCTGCTGTCGGACACTATTTTAGCCTACCGCAATGGTACCTTAAGCAAAGCTTCGGAAACGCGTACCACACCGACTACTGACAACTCTGACTAAAATTCGCCAAAAAATCTGCATTTTCCACATTAGCGGGATAGTGCAACAGAATCTGAAGGAAAGCTCTGGAAGAACTTTAGAATCCGACTACTGGTCCTCTACTAATTTTTAGATATAAAATTCATAAAATACATTTTACCAGAATGAATAGTTGTGCCTTGAAGATTTTTTTCATGAATTTCAAAGTCAATAATACCATAAATACTATCATTGATTTTATACGAAACTTTATCTAAAATTAAATTTTGATGAATTATTTTAATTTCTGAATTATTTTTTACATTTGGTTGATCAGTATATATGAAGGGTACAATTTTAAACTTTCCTCCTTTATATTTAATAGAAATGCCATTACCTCCTAATCCACCATCAATTCCAATTTTTACATTTAAAGTATCCTTCCCAACAAAACGAATTTTACTTTGATAATATTCAAATAAAGTACTATCATTTTCATAAGTATTTGTCTTTTTGTGATGGTTATCAATGTACGCAGTCCTTCTACTTATTACTTCTGGACGTACTTTATAAATATACTTTTGCGGGCTTTTTTTAAGGTATGTAAATATTTTATCATGCTTTAATGACGGATCTATAACAGCATCACTCCATAATTCATTCTTATTGGAACAACTTAAGAGAAAAAGTAATAAAAGAAAAGTTGCTAATATTTTTTGCTTCATAATTTATCTTTGTAAACCTGTAAAAATGAATGAAAGCAAATTTTTGTATTAAAATTTAAAATTGTTGAACCCTTTGGCTGGGATTGCCTGTCGTGGAATAAAGCGGAGAAAATTCTTTTTCGAAATAATCCCAGTCTATTTTATTGGACAGCAGAACCAGTTCGTTATTGTCATCAATAAAATCTACTAACATCAGACGGAATAATTCTGGCTGTTTTTTTGGATTTTTCCCAACATACTTGTAAGGTTTTAATGCCCTAAGTTACAAAAACTTACAAGAAAAAACAAATGTTTTTCAATTTAAACAACTAATATTCAGCACATTAAGTCAAATTTAAGAAGCAACTAATTATAAGAGTTTAAATATCACCAAAAACACAACCCTATTGCAATGCAATAGGGTTGGTTTGTTTATAAGTATTTTACTTGTTTTAATAATTAGCCTAAGGCTAGTGTGTTTAAATAAAATCCTAAAGAAGTTTTATCTATTGCCATTTCTTTTGCTAACCGTTTTTTTTCATCATCAGATACTTTTTTAATATTTGCATCATCGATTTTTAGCAAATTATTTAAAAATTCCTCCGAAGAATTACTTAATAAACAAATGATCTCATAATAGCCATCGATCAAATATATTTTATTTGATTCTTTATGAATAGATATAAATTCTCCAGCACCATCTGATCCTACCATAATAAAATTCTCATCAGATGACAAATCATCATAATCGTAAAAATGTACCATTCCCATGTCAAACGTATCAACTATATAATTCTTAACCAAATCTATAATTGGATCTTCAAAAAAAACATATGGTGCGTCTTTTCTTTCCAGAACTAAACACATCCTTAAACATTCTTCTGCTACTTCATTATCAGGTTCTTGTTGGACACCTTCCTTGTAATGATTCTCGGCTGCTTCTACAAAATTTTTAGTAATACTATTTTCCATAATAATCTGTATAAAATTTTCAAATTTTCTTTCGGTATGACAACTCGATTATATATGCTTATAATAAGCTCAGCAGGCTTTCCTTATGTAGAAGTTAATGCAGGACTTAAAAAATTCTATTTAATTATAAGAGTTTAAATATCACCAAAAACACAATCCCATTGCGATGCAATAGGGTTGGTTTGTTTATAAGTATTTTACTTGTTTTAATAATTAACCTAAGGCTAGTATGTTTAAATAAAATCCTAAAGAAGTTTTATCTATTGCCATTTCTTTTGCTAAGCGGTTTTTTTCATCATCAGATATTCTTTTAATATACTTTTCTATACCGTCATTAAGAAATTTCTGTTACAATTTTCAAAAGATAATCCAAATAATTAAAGTCATTGAATCCTTTCCATTTTTTTTCCTTTAAAAATGTCTCTGCAATATTTTTAAAAATATCTAATTCTTTCCAATCCAATAACTCTTGCTTTGACAATATATAATAGTTATACTTAGACAATGGCTCATCATTATTAGAAGTAAGTAAATTAAATCCGATTATATCATAATTATTGTGATGAGTTGCCATTGATCTAATTCTATTTAAATATTGGCCATATAAGTCTATGTGTTTGAATAAATTTTCTTTTAAAGAAGACCTATCTAAACAGTTTAAATGAACTCCGGCATCGCTAAATATAAATAGATCATCTAATTCGTTGCTTATCAGTGGAGGAATTAATATATATTCCCTTGACTTATTCAACACATCATTACACAATGGACATATTGTTTGGTTTTCAAATATAATAGCCATAAATTAAGGTTTTTGAATTAAAGGTTTTCGAATCATCATTGGTTTAGGATTAAATCCTTCAAAAATATATTGCCTACTCTGATTCAAAATTTCTAGTGATTTAAAATCACCCATGCTTGGTCCTGTTACATAAGGATGTGTATGTCCATAAATTACTGATACTTCATTTATTTTGAATGAAATACCATGTGGCCCTCCACTTACTATAACCTTTTCTCCAGGGGCGATACTATTAGGACCAAGTTTTACTACAGCATGTTCAACACCCGTGACTAAAGTTCTATTTTGGCAAAAACTTATCAAGTCAGCAATGCTTTCCTTTTCTCTAACTTCTCTAACAATATTCATGGCTGAAACATATTCTCCTCCATTCCCTATAATAACAGTCTCATTGGTCGTTCCCGAAATTGCTGGAGTAAATAAATGTGTTTGTAATAAAAATGTTGCTAATAAACCTATACTTTTTCCTATTCCCGCTGTAGGAGAATTTTTTACGGCATAAGTAAATGCTCCGTTATCTGCGTGGCAAGATAAACATCCTTTATAAATCAAGCCATCGGAAGCCGTGTCGTCTTGACTCCATCCTCCAATATTTTGCGGAAGAATAAATTGATATTTTCCTCTTTCATGCCATCCCCCTATTGTAGAGGTTAATAAAGTATTTTGACTAACCTGCTGGTAATGTGTTCCTCCTTTATCCCAAGATGTATTCTGATAATCTTCTTCAGACATTTTGGTGGGAATACCAACATTCAATCTATTATTTACTTGTAGCCGGGTATTAGATTTATATCCCTTATCTACTCCACTCCCAAACAACCCGGTAAACCAATCCCATGCTTTTCTAATCCAGCTTCTTTTCTTAGGATCACCAGGTCCTTCACCTCCAACTCTTTCTCCCATCATCCACGATGGATCTGAATAATTTACAGGATCATTCCAGACATAAGCATAAGATGAATCTGCAATGTATACAAATAGATCTACAGAAAGCAAAATCTACACAGACTTTTCCTTGTACAAGCCCTATCTTTAGTAATCTTATGCAGTAATTTCGATGGTAAAATTACTTCCGTGGTAAATAAATTCTGGGCAGAGTTCTTTCTTTTGAAAAATATTAATTTCAAAAATATAGCTACCCTATAAAACCAAACCTCGCAAATTGTGAGGTTTGGTTTTTATCAATCGGACGAGTTGGCGCTCACGCCAACAAGGAGTCTTATATTACTTAAACATCAATGAAAATTTCCGAGATTATCTTATCATTAATGTTTTGTTCTATAAAGTTTTCTAATTCATCTTTCAATATATTTAAAGATAATTGATCATCAGAACGCGATTTGAATCTAATAATTGTTACCCAATCAGGATAATTAGTATCATCATTATATACCAAATGATCGATTTGATTATTAATTAACGTGAGTTCGGGATAAGAATAAATAAAATTTATGCTATAAAAAAGCAGAAAAATTAGTATATTTAAGGTATTGAATTTCAAATATTTAACTAAATTTTCTGCTATGATTTCTGATGATAAAAT
>CAJYXJ010000003.1 GCA_913778085.1 uncultured Chryseobacterium sp. | reverse complement strand
TTTCAATTTCTTCAGACGGCTGGATAAAGACCATGAAAAGACACCTGAAAGTCAGCAATATTGGATATTATGGCAGAATTGTCAAATTATCCTCAATAAAATCAGATAAATAATACAAATCTTTTTTAAACATACTCTTAGTAAATACTATAATAATTTGTGGCCAGTCAATGTTAAAAGCTCCTTTAGTGTAGATACAACAGTATATAAATTGCATTATATAACTTATGATAAAAGTAGAAATATAAATTTAGATGATGTTGTAGGAGAAAGCGCTATTATAAAGAACCGAATTATTTTTGATGAAGGGAAGAATGGAACATTAAAGAAAAGAAGAAGGCTTTTTATTGCCGAAATCAAGCACAATTCCGGGACAAATGTAGAATATGAAGAATTAAATGTAGATGCTCCGAATTCTGGATTTTTAAAAAATAGCTTTAACGCCAACGATTATTTTTCTAATGCTTTTAATGATATACACTTTTCAATTTATAAAGGGAGTTTTAATGATTCTTATCCAATAGATTCTTTATCTCTTTTCCATGAAAAGTTTCCTTTCAGAAAAAAGGCATTTATGTTATTGGGAATTACAGAAGAAGAGTACAGTAGGTTTGTGATTCCAACAGGTGCAGACAATGTTTTTTTTAATTTAGAAGAAATTTCTATTTCAAATGAAAATGTGAAGAAATTTAAACTTGGACTAAGATGCGAGGATGCTTCTGGACAAATTAGTACAAACATTTATTATCCCACAGGTAGTGATATTCTTATCTATAGCGTAGATGATCTCTTTTTCTTTTCAGCAGAATATTCTAAATATCAACATCATTATAAAGAATTAGCTCCATTAAAAGTTGAATTTAAAACCATACCTAGAAATCCTGTCCCATTTTTACCTGTTAATAAGGCCTATGATGGGGAATTTGGGTTTGACTGGTTGAGAAATGGTGATAATCCATTTAAAGAATTTGACCCACCTAATGCACTGGTACCCGGAATAAAAATTTATGATGGGTTGATAAGCGGGTATGAAAGAGCCTCTTCCACCACCGATAATATGGCATTTGATAATAAAGATGAAGCATATAAAGCATTAAAAAGAGAATACTATTCATTACCATTTAATAACGGATCATACAGCATTTCATTCTTAACGCTATTTTCTCAAGATTATAGAAATAAAAACATACCTAAAACCGATTCGTCTGGATTTACTCCCCCAGATCCTCCCTTCAAAGCAACTTTAAGGGTAATTATAAAAAATCCTTTGCTAAAAAAAGGAACAGTAAAATTTGAATTTAGTGAAACTGGTGCATTTACCGTCACACCTGCGACTATTACAAATTTACAGAGCAATGATAATTTACCGATGAATTTATCTGTTGAAATTACTTGTTTGAAAGATATAGCAAAACAACAGTTAATTAAAGTTATGTTTTACCCAACCGGTAGCAAAGAAGCCTTCTTAGCGGGATGTATTGTTGTAAATAGAAATGACAGTTTCGCCAGAAAGGATTTGAATGTAGTTCTGGTCAGTTGTAATACGGATGTTGATAAAAACTCTATCGTAGAATTTGGAACATTTAGCAGCGCTGAGAAAAAAGCATTTTATCAAGGGTTTCATCAGTCTTTAATAGTCCCTCAAATAGTGTATCAGAATTTGTCGCTTCAGACTGAGCCCAAATATCAGCAAGGCGGGTGGTATGTTTATACCGATAGTCTAGGAATAAATTACATCAGTACTATAATAGGAATTCATGGGGATCTGCAAAGTAGAATTCAATCTGTGTATAATAGTAAATGGCTCAAAATATATGCATTCGATGTTCCTGGGAATGCATTGGGTAGTACTGGTGCGGGTGGTATAACGGAACACGTTGGCATTAGAAGTGTTGTTTTGTACAAAGGGAGGGATAGCGAATCAATAGTGCATGAAGGCTACCACGCTTTAGGCTTGTACCATACTCATGATGACAATGAACCTATAATTGAAACTGACAAAAAATATACTTTTCTGTTTGCGAAAGATCCAACTAATGATAGTTATCAATTCAAATCGACAGATAATTATATGAGTTATAGCACTATTACTAACAATATATGGAACTGGCAAAAAGAAATAGTTAACAGAATTTTAGATAATGATTAAATTATGTGATATGAAGAATTTTATAAGCGTGGTATTGCTGCTTTTTTCCACAATTAGCTGTTTATCTCAAAGTAAAAGTAACGGTGATTATAAGCTTTTTGACATAGATACTTTTAACAAAAATAAAAAAATTGTCAGTTCAATACGGGATGCTACGGATACTCTAAAATTGGTGATTTTAGAAACCTATGATTTTAAAAAAGGGGATTCGTTACTACATATGGAAAAATATTCGCCTGTAGAGTATTATCAATTAACAAGAAGTAGAATTGGTGGAAGTTTTAAAATAAATTATTACTACTATCCTAACTATAATCTTAAAATGAAAACATATTTCTTTTTGGATAGACCTGTAGGGATACATAAGGAATATTCAGACAAAGGCGATCTTTTAAAAGAAGTTGATTATGATAAAATGACAAGAGATCGTGGTTATGTTTCTATTCTTGAAGTGGCAAAAAATATGAGAAAAGATTTTAATATCAATATTGAAAATGAAAGTGAGATTTTGCGCATAGAAGTAGTAAATGATGAAAATTTGAATAAAGTGGTCTATAAAATAGTTTGCCCTCCAAAATATACTGGAAGCGGCCAATTAAGAGGATTTATTTATGACGCAATAACCGGTAAATTCATTCAGGAATACCGGGCTTTTAATCTAAATTAAAGAGTATTGTGAACTATTGAGAATTGTTCAGCATGAAAAATTTACTCCTTGTTATTTCAATCCACATAGCAGCAATAAGCTGTTTATATTAAGAAAGGGAATGATAATTATATAATAAAAGTATGCCAACACCAAATACACCAACCTATTATCCGGCAATTACAGATATTGTAAAACCAGATGATTTACCAGAATTTTTGTCTTTTATAAAAACTGGTTTAGAGGCCATCCTTAATAAAATCTATTATAAGGACTATTATTTTTCTAAAAACATATCAGGAAGTGAGGCTTTTTATAGCCTAAGTATTGTAAGTAAAACAAAACTTGCATTAGAGCTGCCTGGTACAGGGATATCTTTAGTTCTAAATCCTGATCTGGCAGATGGTGATATATCTACATTCCTAATTTCATTGTATTGGAACTGGGAAGTATTACGATTCATAAAATATTTTAAAGCTAATCAATTCTCATTTTCCGTTCAGGATTTGTTTGATGTGGGACTTATGATTTTTGATGTATCAGAGATCAGCGCATTAAGAATAGCTGCAGACCTACTTGTAATTCCCAATACTTCTCAATCAAATTTTCAGCAGTTAATACAGGATATTAATACGCTCTATGGGAGCAGTATTTTTATTGATGACTATGCTAGTAATAAATATCAGCTTTTAATCTCGGAAATCGGAGGTCTTAACCAACCTGTTCTGCCAACGGTTTTTAGCTTATATATTTTATCTTCCAATAATCTTACCGTTGCAAAACAAAAATTGAATATATTCTATTCCGCTTTTGTGCCTGGTGATTTTGAAAGCTTTGTTAGAGAGTTAATTTTACCAAAAATAAGAGCTACGTTAACCCTAACAGCAGCTATAGAATTCCCTCCAAACATTTTAAAACCAGTAGATGCTAATGGTGTTGAGCTTCCTAATATAAAAACAAAATTTTTATTTGCTCAAGCTGACTTTTATGCAGATACAGATGCAGGATTTGGATATCAGATGGAATTGGCAGGTTCCTTAGTACCTTCATTCGCAAGCATAGGAAATACTGGATTGATCATTCAGATAGAAAGTCTTAAAGTGGATCTAAGCAAAACCTCTAACATTGCTGAAGCCGATCTGGACGGAAGACCAAATGATTTCATAGGAGTTTATGCCCGAGCAATATCCGTAACATTCCCTCCAAAGTGGTTTCAAAATGATAATACAACGCCGGGCAATACAACAACGACATTACGATTAGGCGGTTATGATTTATTAGTAGGTACAGGAGGTGTCTCCGGGACAATTATGCTGGAATCGGTTCCCATTATAAACCCTGGAGTTGGCTTTGAATATTATAATGATAAATTTAATTTCGAGTATCCTGTTTCTCTTTTTAAAAAAGACAATACAACTCAGGAAATGGTTAAAGTCGAAATTAACAACTATGACCAATTAAAAGCAACTTTACAAAATTTAGCAGCCTCATCTGATTATCCATTTGCATTTGAATTCCCACTTTCTTTAACACCAATCGGTCAAACCCAGCCAATTGTTTTCAATAATGCCGCTGCATACCAATCCTATTTATCGGGTTTGAACAATAATATCCTTTGGAAGCGCATTGGCACGCAAAGTGGTTTTAAAGTTGGTTTTCGATCTTTCGACATCACATTAAAACAAAACGCAATAGTTTCTTCGAATATTGCTGGAAGTTTATTTATTCCTAAATTCACGGATTCGAGTGGCAATCCTGCTCAAATAGATGTGTTTGGACACCTTGAAGGCAATGGCGACTTTCTCCTTACCGCATCCGCCGTGCCTCCCTTCGATCCTAAAATTACATGGCCGAATGTTTTCACTTTACATCTGAACTCAGTTGAATTAGGAAAGGAAGGTGATAAATTTTTCATCGGTGCATCAGCAGATGTAGAATTTTTAGGCTACCTGGGAACACTCTTGAAAGGACAAACATTAAGCATTTCTACACTCCGGATTTATAGTGATGGCCATATAGACTTCCGTGTAAACGGAGGTAATTTAATTCTTCCACAGCCTATAAAAATTCCTTTGGGACCTGTAGAAGTCTCGGTTACCGCAATACATTTTGGTTCACACGAGCGGGTGAAAGACGGAAAACTACGTAAATACAACTACTTCGGTTTCGATGGTGGCGTGAGTATAGGTGTTGCAGGAATTGATGCCCGCGGAGACGGTATTAAATATTACTATACAACTGATGATGATGAGGCATTAGGCAAAGGCCATGATGCTTACCTGCACATTCAGACTATTCACGTTGACATGATTATTCCAGCTAATTCAAGTGACCCAAGTGTCGCCATAAATGGTTGGTTATCCATTCCTGAACCGGGAGAGTTTCAGGAATATAAGGGCGGAGTAAGCCTTAAAGTTAAGAACCCACGCATTGCAGGGGGCGTTGATATGCGTTTAGCGCCTAAATACCCTGCATTTCTTATCGATGCTAATATAGAACTCCCCAATCCAATTGCTCTGGGACCTGTGTCGATCTATGGTTTCAGGGGATTATTAGGCTACCGCTATGTAGCTGAAAAAGAAGCCATCGGAATGACTTCCCAGAATACCTGGTATCAGTATTATACTGCGCCACAAAGAGGAGTAAATGTTGAAAAATTCAACCGCCCTGATAAAACGGCCCATTATAGCTTTCCATTTTCTTTGGGAGTTGGGGCGATCCTGGGAGATACAATGGCAGCAGGAACCATTATCTCAGCTAATGCCATGCTCTTATTGTCACTCCCTTCCATGGTGATGATTGATGCGAGGATGAAATTATTATCTTCAAGAGTGAAGTTTACTGATGATCCGCCATTCTTCGCTTTCTTTATATTTGGAGATAACTCTCTTGAATTTGGATTTGGGGCCGATTACAAATTCCCTGAAAGTTCAGGCGACGTCATCAAACTATATGCTGAAATCCAGGCAGGGTTTTTCTTTAATAATCCTTCTGCCTGGTATATCAATTTCGGAACCCAGCAAAACCCGATTACCGCGAAGCTGCTTAAAGACCTGTTTACACTGAAAGCATTTTTAATGATTTCCGGAAAGGGAATTCAGGCCGGTGCAAGGGGCGAATTCAGATTCGACAAAAAATTTGGACCAATAAAGGTCTTTGTCCTTGCGTATTTAGAATTAGGAGGAAAAATAAGCTTCCAAAAACCTCAGATGGGCGCTTATTTTGAAGCTGGTTTAGCCATTGATGTCGATGTTAAAATTATTAGGGTCTATATTGCGGTAACCATACTATTAGCAGTAGAATCGCCGAAGCCGTTTCTTATTTATGGTAGGTTTACCATAGAATTCAAATTAAAAATCTTATTCTTTAAGATCAAATTTAAAGCTGAACTGGAACTGAAATGGGAATTTAATAAAGAGGTTGACAGGACTCCTGTAAATCCGTTTACTGAAATACCTTCTCAAACAGAAAGTCTTGTTAAAGGAATCAGTATGCTAACCAACGAAACATTTGATTTGGCTGAACTCAATGCAGGATCATTACAGGTGCTTGATCCCAATACCATACACAAAGTAGTTCCTTTAGATACCTATATCGATATTAAAACAACCAAAGGGCTACTACCCAGTGCTGCGACAAATGCGGTGATTGGGGGATATACCAATGCAGCAGGGAACTATAATGATTTGATTCCTCCTGAAAAAATTATGAAAGGATTGGAATTAAGACAGATCAAACATCAATATAGTTTAGAAAGTATAGAGGTAAAAGCTCATAATGGGACAACCTGGGTTAATTATAATCCGTTTAAAGCTATGGAGCCTGCTAACAATGCCTTAAACGATCTTAAGGCCGGACAATGGCAGAAAAAAGATAATCAGTATAATGCCGTCCGTATTTTGGGAATGACACCTTTTTCTTATACCGAGCAGGGGAATCCGGGATGGTTTACTCCTGAACAGTATGGCATTTTATCTTCAACGCTTTTCTGCGAAGGGCAGGAAATCGACGAATCCGTTTCAGATTTTTTAGATGAACCTTTAAACACACTTTATTACGCTTCAACATCCAATTTCTTCCAGAGTAAAGGAGCTTCTTACCGCGTTGCAGGAAATGTTCAGTACGCAGTTGGTTCCAATGGAAATATGATCATGACCGGCGATTTTGCAAAGGTTTCTGATGAAGCTAATATTCACGGCTTTTTACAGTCCCTGCAGTTTCCGAATCATTCTCCTTTGACGATCATGTTGCCTGCCCCATCAGCAGAAATAGAAATTAAATTAAGTACTTACAGCTCGGGGTTAACAGTAACTTTTTATAAGCCGGTAATCAACGATTTGCAATCTTTAGTACAATACACGGTTGTTGAAGAGCAATATCTTTCTAAAGCTGATCTAATTAACCCTGTTACTTTAACAACGCCTCCACAAGATGGTGTGACTAAGATTGTAATAACACCGGATGTAGCAGATCAGCCACAAATCGACATTATTGTACAAGAGATGGCATTTTTAATGAACCAAGGATATCAGAATGCCTTACAGCAGGGAGGATTCATTGGCTCCGTACAGCCGAGCGATCCTCAGCGGTATGCCGAACTCGAGAGGAGATTGGAAAAGTTGCAGGAAAAAGGATGTAAAGGCGGGCGTGAAGAGAAATATGAGATTGTATGTGCTATATATCCTGATCTGGTTAAATATTACAATAACAATTTCATTCAGCCATTCAATACCAGGGGAGTAACTCCCGAAGTGGCTAAAGTAAATTATATTTATTTTATCAGTGGGAACATTACTTCCGGTATCTATCAGCAGATATTGAATACCCTTGAATCCAGCGGAATTCCCAATAGCTTATTTGAGTTACACACAGCACAGTATCTAAATTTACTGACCGATCTTCTTTGGTCGGTGGAAAATACCCCGCAAGATTATGATACTATCATCAATAAATTTGAACGGTTAAAAGTAAAATTGGGACAGATTTTGAACATTCTGAAACCGATGAATCTTTGTGAAGATGAAAGGCTATGTAATGAAAGCACCTATCTCTCCTATCAGGAATATTATGATGCAAATACCAATACCTCACCTTTGGTAAATGAATTAAACCAATTTATTCAAAGCAATTCGTGGTATTCATTAAATGATATTTTAAACAGGCAACTCAATACCATTCGTGAGATATTAAATGGTGGATATAATAGTTATATCTATTTCCAACAGATTTATAATTCAGCATGTCAGGAAATCATTTCAATAATTGCTGATTTAGGCAATTGCGGATCAGAAACAAAATGCTTCACAATGTTTCATGAAATAAAATGGCTGAGTGTTGAAAATTATCAATACAATCTCAATATCCCGGATCTGGAAGCAATAACTGCAGACACCCAGGCCGCTACAGCTGCGATCACAAAATCGATTCAACCCATCTGGCGTCCTGATACCGCCTATTATATCAGATTTAGCCTCAAAGATACCGTCGATAATGGGCAGGCCCAACAGACCTGGAATTATGCATATGGATTCAGAACAGCAGGACCGCTTGGCTTCTTTCATTTAGATAAGGATTCTACTTATGGCGAACTTCCGATAAAGGATTCTACGAATATTTTGGAGGATACCATTGGTGTTATAAGAGATATCAATGGAAATACGGTTGATGATACCCTTACCCCGCATCCTGATCTTTACCCCCATACATCCCTTAGAGCTTATATCGATTACCAACGGTCATATCCTAACGCGGATGGAAACCTGGTGAACGCCAAACCTCTATTCTACGATGATACTACGACTAAAATATCATTGTACTTTACCTCCACTTATGTATCAAAATTATTAAGCGGCTGGGATGAATATACTGATGCAAACATGGTTGCTTTAGGCGGAACGATGAAAATTATTATCAAAGATCCTGTTGAAGGCGTTGAGGTTATAAATCCGCCAAGGCTTGATGCGACAATAAGTACTATCCAAACAGATCCTGTGGACATCCCGCAAACGATAGAAAACTGGTCAATAGATGATAATCCAGCTATACCGACTGTATTGGACCAATATTTCAATATGTTGAATAATGGAGTTAATTGTACTGGAATAATCACTTTAAGAAAACCAAAATCTTTGTTCAGAATTATTACGCCTAAAAGACTCAAGCCCCAGAAACTTTATACAGCTCAGATTTTAAACTTTTATTGGGGTAAGGAAAATGTTGATATATCGCACATTACTGAAAATATAAAGAAAAACTATGCTAAAGAGGTGCATCAATTTGTTTTCCAAACATCGCGTTATAAGGATTTCACAGATCAGATAGGGAGCTATGAAATTCGTTATACAAATGAAAATAATCAACCCGCAATCAAAAAAGCTGTATATGATATCAGAATGAGCCTTAGCCAGGATATGATAGATGCAGTATATGATATTATTAAAGGCTTGCCAAATCCATTGAGTGAGGCATTGGCCCTGCAGTATCAACATCCTTTTGACAGGATAATGGAAGGATTTTTCAACCAGCGTGAATCTGATGTTCCCTGTACGACCACCGAAATTAATAAGTTAATCAGCGTAAACGGAAGGGACCGTAAACTTATCGGGCTGCTGATCAGAAACCCTGAGCCGTTTAACCATCCGAAGATTCCGCTGGAAAAAATTACCAGAACCACAACAGAAGCTGGTATGATGGATGTCGTAACGATCAATAATGATATTGTTACTATTAACAGAGATTTCACATTTATTTATTCAAAAGATTATTCACAGGCCATCGTAATGAATACTAGCAAATGGATCCAGCAGACTTCTTTGAGCTTCCAGTTTATCTATAAAATATGGAATGGGACGGATTACGAAGTTTCTAAAACGGAATTCATCAAAAATGTTCAAATAAACTAATTTTCACATGACATCAGTATCAAGTAATATAAACTCAGATTTTAATAAAGGAGGTATCAATACACAGAATTCCGTACTGCAATCCAATTGCTTATACATACAGGCAGCCGGATCACAAGGCCAGGATAGCACAGAAGGAATTCATCTCAGATGGATACTGAAAGGGCCTCTTGAGCAACATCTTCCAAAAGGAGATTATTTTCAGGATATTCCTCAAGGCTTCAATAAACCGGATGATTTTGTTCATATAAGCAAAGCAGCATACAAGCCCATTATTACGACTTTTGATTTTGAGAAAACAGCCCCGAAAACAGTAATAGATAGCGAAGGGCTTTGGCTTTATGAGTTCAACGGAAGAACATTCTATGTTTATTTTAGAAATAAAACAAAATATCAACAGGTTAGATCTTCTGTAAATCCGTTATCAAATCCAACCTCATTTATTTTTCAGTATGGAAACAATATTATAGAAGTAGAATGTAAAGAAATGCTGTTTTTTGCAGCGACATTACACACTTCTAAAAGGGAAGTTTCCTCGGGAAGTGTGAAAACGGAAGTGCTATCCGTTGAAGCTAATAAGCTTAACCTTCCGAAAAATGTAACCTTTCGAAAAAATATTACAGCATTTTCCGAAAAAATATTTTCTGAAAATGGAAGAAGCATTCGTTTTGTCGCCCAAAATTGCACAGTACCACGTATTGATTTTGAATTTTATGATGATTTCATCAATAACAGTTCCTGGCAGGATATAAATAAATATGCATTGTCGACAGATGATGATGAAGTTATTAAAAGACGTTTGCTGCCGGACCTGATTCATGCGAAATGGGCAAGATTTAATGATGGTGAATTTGTAATGGCTGATAATTACATCACTAAATGGAACGGCAATATTCCCGATTCAAGAATCCCCATAAAGGAAACTGTAGAACAATATTTAAAGCTAAGCAATGATCCTGCAAATCCTTTAGCAAACGAATACCATTACTATGGAGATGACGATCCCAATGATCCCAATAATACACCGCTGGAACTGTCCAATCTTTCTATCCTTCAGATGGCATCCTTAGACTATCATATTGCAAGGATGTTAGGATTAGGATGTATGGATATTGATGACGAAGTCATTAAGGAAGCGCAACAGTATGTATATGCCGCAAACTATATTACGTTTGCAGACTTAAATGACGGGCAGGGAATTACTGAGGTGAATCATATAGCGCTTACGCTTCCGACGTCTGTATACGATACCCGTCACAGCCTTCAGGTAGACTTAAAAGAACCAGTACCAGGAATAATTTCTGCTGATCCGGTGATAACAACTGCGCCGAGTATTACTGATACAGATGGCTACAGCCATGACGGAACCGCAAGATATTTAAGTCTGATGACAGAAGAAGTTACTCCGGATGAACCTGCGGACAGTCCTTTTTACTTTTCCAGCCAGGAGTTTTCCATGGCTGAATTCACCTATCCCGTCTATGTTGGTATTGAATATAAAGATGATGGCGACAGCGAATGGAAAATTCCGGAACTTCCTCATGATCCTGCTTATCTGAACGTTTTAAGTGATGGAAATCTTTCCAAAAATGAAACGGTTCCGATTTCATTACCTGATTTTGGACACCCTGCCTATGTTCATAAAGAAACCAGGACAGGAACACATGTTTACGGATCTTACGGGGTCAATTGGTTTTCAAGATCTACGTCTTCCGAGGTAACCTGGGCGGTAGCATCGGATATAAAACCGTCCAATACATTACTGCCTCCATCAAGCATTAGTGCTTTTCTTATACAACAGGAATTGCCCTTGCTTCTGACTTCGCAGAATGAACAGAATTTGTTTTCGCAAATCCCTGTTAATACGGATAAAACGTTAATTAGGTTAACCTTTGAGTATGATACGAATCAGGATATGAAATCTTATCAAAAAGCCATTAACGGACAACCCGTATCAGACTTCAATCCCCTCCCGGATAATGAAGAACTTTTTGCAGATAAAGTTGAAATATTCTTCCGTCCTGAAATTCCAAAACAGGTATTGGGAATGATTGATACGGTTACTGAGCTTTCGGGAAATCCGCTGGTTTCAGTAATCAAAACCAAGGATCTTCCACTTACAAGTGCAGGTCAAATCATTTCGCCGAATATTCCTTCCCCAGAGTTCCAGAATTATATAGGAGGTATATTCAAAGTGGGTGCAGATGAATACATTATCCATGATATTGTTTCTGGTACTACAGCAAATCACCCGACATTTCATATTCTAAAAAAACAGATCAGTACTGCATTCGGACAAAATCTCACCATCCCCTTTGACCCGGCGAACTATATCTCGCCTGCAGCCAATGAATCTTTCATGGTGGTAGAAAATATGCAGAATACTTCTACCTGGGGAAATACCAATCCTCATCCCTTAAAAGTACAGATAGGAAATGCCTGGGGCATTAATACCGAAGAAATCACCACATTATCAGGTCAAGCTCCTGATAGCACAGAATATACCTACTTTAGAAAGTTCAGAGGTATTGTTAGAAATAATGTTACGGTGGAAAAATATACCGATCAGTTTACACCACAATTTAACGGTTTATATGAGATAACTTTCCCCGGTTACACATTAGGTAATCATCCCCAATTTACAAATACAACGGGTGTCGATTCTGTGCAATGGTACAGAGGAAGTATTAGAATCGCAAAAGAGACGGACCCCAACGGGGAAAGAAAAGTACTTAAAGTGATTAGAATTGATAATATAGATTCCGGTGATCTGAAAATCTATGCATTGGATGAATCGTTTGCTTCAGATCCTTTACAATCTGGAAATTTGAGGACTACATCCGTAAACTTTTATCCTGGATATCGTGTTTATCTTTACCATAATACCTCTTGTCGTTTAACGGAAAATGATATCCTTCCTCAAACCGATGGCATTCTTGAAAAGTATTCGATTTTTGGTTTACGCAGTATCGATCTGCAATATGTAAACTATACATCAAGGATTTCTATTCCTTCGATCATGTTTGCCAGAAAAATAGAAGCACCACAGGTGCCTCAGCAGCCCTTTGGAGCTAAATATGCAACAAAACCAGATTATTTCGGACGTTCATCCTATGCGTTCACCACAACTTATGCGCACAAACCATTTAGTGTAGCTTTTTTAAGAACAAATGATAATATCCTATTAAACGCGCTATATAAACAAACAGCTTTTGGTAATAATCCGGAAGATAACTCCGTTGAAGATATCAGAATTAATAACAATGATGAATTTTTTAATAACAGGCTTTTAGATCTGGCAAATGCAACAATTGATACAACAGAAAATTTATTTAAAGTATATGGGAACTATAGATTGCCACTTCCTAATAACCTTGATTTTTTTAAGAGCATCAATAACTTTATAGATCAGCACAACGAGTTTTATAAAGAAAACATTTTGCACAAGCATCCTGAAGATATGACTGCCATGAATACCGTTATTATTCCTGCTCATCCTGATGGAAGTTATGGTCAATTGACACTTTATGATTTTGTTAAACAGACTATTCAGAATACCTATGTGCCATTAACCGAAATACCTATTATTTATCAACATATTAAGGGCGGAAGCTACAAGCCTATTCCAAAAGCACAGGTTATAAGGGATCGTAATGGTGTATTGTTGAATCCTACATCCGCGGATTTTGATATGGCGCCAATGATGAAAGTTCTGAGTACAAATCCACACAAAACACTGTTTGTAGATTATACGCTTGACGGCGCATCTACCAGTGTCTATTTTTATTCCGTTAAGGAAACAAATGTCCAGATGATGCAAAGTGACCTGAGTCCTGCTATTGGACCCATCCAAATTGTCAATTCTTTCCCGCTTCGAACTCCTGAGATAAAAAGTGTAATACCTGTACTCGAAAATCGCGAACTGAATATATCTCCTGAAATGCTGGTAGATATTAATTCGTATGATAAAGTTCATAAGGTGAAAAAGGTAAAATTATACCGCGCTCTTAATATGGGTGATGCTACATCCGTTAAAAATATGTTTCCCACGAAAGAAATTATACTATCAGATGTTAATATTAATCAAGACGCCATTTGGACAATTGCAGATGAATTTGACAGATTAGCTGAAGTTCCGTTTGGAGATCCTCTCTACTACAGAGTTACGGTAGAAAGAGAAATTCAATATGCTGAACCTAATTTCACCGGACAGCCAGATGTGCTAGTAACAGATTATGCTGCTTCTGAGGCTTCAAAGCTCATGATTACCACAATCAGTGACAATGTTGTTCCCAATTCTCCTGAACTAAACTTTAGCGGAAATGAAAATCCTTCCGAAATAAATAATGTAATTTTTAAATGGGAGAAGAAAGCTTATAAAGCGAAATATCATTTGTATAAAATGAGTAATCAGGGAAACTGGACTAAAATCGCTTCACTACAGACTAATGACGCTTCAATAGAATTAGCATTAAATGACACAGACTGGGGAAATGGCGGCGTTCTTCCATTAGTTGATAATGATGGAAATGCCGTTTTTCATCATTTTAAGGTATTAACTGAAAATACTTCAGGAATGTTTAGCACAGATGAAAATATACTGACCATTGGAAATCAGTTTGCATTTTCCATGGAGACAACACCTCAGTTGGCCAGGTATAAACCTTACTTTAGTACCGAAGATTTAGCTAAAGATCAAAATTTATATTTGCCACCAAATTCAATTTATGGTAATGTATATAATAGTCCGAACGGTGTAGTGACCGATCAAGAAATATTAAATGTTTGGAAGAAAATGCCAGACGAATATATCATCTTACCTGAAATATTGCAGGACCATCTTAAAAATCCGCTTGTTTATAATATTAAAACTAAGAAATTCGGCTGTTATTACTCTATTACCAGAATGTGGGATGGCAATATACAAGGCAGTAAAGCTAATTTTCTTCGAAATTCGGTTGTTAGAACAAGGTCAACGGGCGCAAGAGAATGCGTGGTGAATTTAGGCAGTGATCAGGTTTTTATAAAAAATAATATAGAAAAGTTAAAAATTGCCATTGCGTCAAAGAATGACAGAGGTATGGACAAAATTACTTTAATAGTCGATGGTGTATTCTCTCATTACACCTTACAACAAATTGTAAATCTTTAAATTTAGTGACACTATCCCACGAAGTGTGTAAGTTAAAAAGTTAGGGCTTGGATTTTATAATCTGAGCCTTTTTTCAAAAATAAGCATAAACTGGTTAAGAACAATACCCCAATTTTGAATAGGCATCGACCATTTTTTAGTAGCTTCTTTTAATGCGAGATACACTGATTTCATTACGGCATCATCGGTAGGAAAGGAC
>CAJYXJ010000002.1 GCA_913778085.1 uncultured Chryseobacterium sp. | reverse complement strand
GATTTTGCCGTTGAGATTCTCGATTAAATTGGTGGTGTAAATGATTTTACGGATTTCTAAAGGAAATTCAAAAAATACGGTCAATTCATCCCAATTATCCCTCCAGGATTTGATGGCGTAGGAATATTTGGATTCCCATTTTTCCGCAAAATCAGTGAGAGCAGCTTCTGCTGCTTGTTTTGTTGGAGCAGTGTAAATATGCTTCATATCGGCAGAGAACTCTTTTCTGTCCTTCCAGACCACATATTTGCAGGCGTTTCTGATTTGATGGACCACACAGATCTGGGTTTGAGATTCAGGAAAAACAGAACGGATGGTCCCAGTAAATCCGTGCAAATTATCAGTAGCGGTGATGAGAATATCCTCTACGCCACGGGCTTTCAAATCGGTCAGAACCGCCATCCAAAAGCTCGAACTTTCATTTTTACCGAGCCACATTCCCAGCACTTCTTTTTTACCTTCTCGATTTAACCCTACTGCCAAATAGATGGTTTTGTTAATGATCTTGGAGTTTTCCCGAACCTTGAATATGATTCCGTCCATCCAGACAATTAAATACAAATCTTCTAAGGGTCGGTTCTGCCAGCTCACCACTTCGGTGGCAACGGCATTGGTAATCCTGGAAATGGCAGAGGAAGATATTTCAAAATCGTATAGTTCTTTAACCTGTTCTTCGATATCGCTTACGCTCATTCCTTTGGCATAGAAGGAGATAATAATATTCTCCAAACCTTCGATAATGTTATGCCTTTTGGGTACCAGTACAGGTTCAAAACTGCTTGCCCGGTCTCTGGGAACTTTGATTTCACTCTCTCCAAAAGAGGATTTTATTTTCTTGATTCCATGCCCGTTGCGATAGTTCCCTTCTTTGGTTTTTTCATGTTTTTCATTGTCCAGATGAGCATCAAGTTCTGCTTCCAGCATGTGTTCAACGGCACGTTTGTGCATCTGTTTGAAGAAAGTGGTCAAATCTTCTCCATTCTTAAAGGATTTATAGAAATCCTTGTTGTTTAATAATTCTTCTTTGTCGATCATAACTATATAGGTTAAAAATAATAAAAAGTTATTTCCGAAAAATTTTTTGAGCTCTAAGGGCTCAAAATTTTCCAGAATAACTTTTTAACTTACACAGTTAGTGAGACACTACCCTTTACATGAATATAAAACCAAAGCCTGAAAACTCTCAGGCTTTACTATTATTTTCCAATCAACTTCTCCATCAATCGAATCTGCTCATCCTTTGATTTCAGTAACTCCGAATTAAGTCTTTTAATCTCCTCCAAAGCTTCAATCCATTTTTCAATAGGATTTACAGTAGGGTAGTAGCTAAATAAAGAATTGCCGGAAGCATGATCGTTGTTATTAACGGTATTCGAGATAATATTAATCGCCTGCTCCTCATCAAAATTCTGAAACGCCTCCACGGGAATGTTCAGTACTTCGGAGATCTTTTGCAGCAGGGCTTCTTCCACCACGCTTTTCTGTTCGAGGAGGGAGATTTTCTTCTGGTTCCAGTCTTCGCCGAGATCGAAGGCGAGGGCTTCCTGCTTGATGCCCAGCATTTCCCTGAATCGTTTGATGTTGCGTCCCTGGTGTATTTTCTGTTCCATGTGTGTTGTTTTTTAGATGCGGTAAAGATACGGCGGTTCCGTGATAACCGGAAGGGTAAAACTAACAATTATCCGGTAAAAATCCTAATCCTGCCACTACAATATCCGTTTCGGGAATAGAATACCTGGCCGCAGCTTTCGTACTTCGTCCCTAAAAACATACAGATATGAAAAAGAAAAAACCGGATTTCGATGCCGCGTTCTGGGCAGGACGTACCGGAAACAACCCGCTCCCATTATTCGATGCATTTTTCAGTACCTATCCGCTGAGCGAAGCGAAAGAACATTTGTCTTCGATGATGCGGTACGCGGTGAAACGGAAGGTGCTTTCGGAAAAGGATCCTTCGGTGATCTTTCACTTTTACCTTTCGATGCGGTCCTTCATCCGGGCGGCTGATCACCTCAGCCGGACCTCCGGGAAATACAGGCTCAATCCTCTCAAAGAACATCCGTCTCAACTGAAGCAGGGAAGTTTGTCGGAGGAGGAATATGCAGACCCGTTTCTGGTCTTCCGGAGGGCATTTGATGACCACCGCCTGGCAGCATTCGATCATTTCATTACCGGGATCGCTTACTTCTCACTGGGGCCTTTCGGGGATTACCCGGAAAGGAATAACATCTCCCGTTTTCTCCACCTCCAGAAAATGCTGGATGCTGCGCAGCTCATTCTGGAAAGGGGATGGAGGAATCAGAAGGACTTTGATTAACGGCTGTTGGCGGTTGGAAATTTACTGGTTTCCGATACAACATTCTTTTCGGGATTTCACTCGAATAGATTGCTGACATTATATAAAAATGAAAGAAAGATCAGTAATCCGGAAAATAGGTTTATTTTTGCGGTTAAAATAATTAATAACCTTATATACGATTCAATGAAATTCATTTATCTTCTTCTTAGCCTGATATTTTTTGCCGGTTGTGCACAGAATCAGAAAGAAATCTCTCTGGAATACCGTCCGTCAGGAACCATTACCTATCAATATGATATGAATTTAAAACAGCTAAACATCAAAGGGAATCTTAAGACGGATTACACACAAAATAATGATTTAGTTAATATGAATGTTGAGGTGGAAAGCTTATCAGCTGAATCGGAGGATCATCAGGATTTGGGATATGGAGAATTCGTAGGACAGACCTATACCCGGACTTATACGAAATATGGTGCTTCTGCCGATTTGGATAATGTTCCGAAACAGATAATCAATATGGAGGTATTTGTCGTTGAATTTCCAAAGACACCTGTCAAGGTAGGAAGCCGGTGGAAGTCGAAAAAAACAGCAAAACCGGATATGTTTTTTGAATTTATTGATACAGACTATACTTGTACCTCGGTAAATGATGATGTCGTAATGGTAAAAGCAGTGATGAATTTTGTATCGTCAGATAAATATTCATCTCAGATGAAGTTAACCCGGAAATATGAAGGCGAATATACGATAAACCCTAAGAACGGTGTTGTTACCCATGCTAAATTTTATATGGATATGTTTTCAGGATTTTCAAAGTTGAAAGGTTCTTTTGAAATTCGTATGGTTCAGTAAAATGTTAGAATTGGAGCGTTAGTAATTATACACTGACCTCAATTTTATTAATAAGATTTGGATTTATATCAATTCAACACCCCCACATTCCTGATCCGCACACAAAACTCACTCCCCAGAAACCTCGGATCCCCGTGCTTCTCCGACCAGAATCCGTCCAGTACATCGGGGCTGAGGCAGCGGTAAACAGCAACCCCTTTATAAGTCTGATCTTCCCCTTCATACCGGAAGTTGATCACCAGGATGCCGTCTTTGTAGAACCCGGTGCCGTGCTGTTCGTGGTCGCCAATGAGCCATTGGGCGAGGATGCGGTGGTTCTCATCCAGCGAGAGGGTAAGGAAGCCGTGATAGGTCACAGCGTCGGTCGCTTCCTGGTTGCTGCCCTGGACAGTATAGCTGCCCACCAGATCATGTACGGTCATTGATATTTAATTTAGATAAAACAAAAATAAAGATTCCTGCAGCAATTTCCAACCGGACTGAAACCGGTGAAACGGATGTGAAAAATATTTCCGCTCGCAGATCTTTTTTGCAGTGTTTATTTTTTACCGGTTGCGGAAGGTTGGCAATTCGCAAAGGCGCGAAGGGATAGGGAATAGAGTCGTGGTATAAGGCGCAAGGAATTTGACAAAGTCAAATTTTAATGCCGCTGAAATTGCTGTTCTATAACATCTGCTCTCTCAAAACCAATCAGCTTCTCACAATTTTATCAAAGATAAAAATCCTTACTCCTTTCCAAACAAAATCTTTAAAAACCTCTTGCGCCATTGCGTTTTCCCAACAATCACCACTCATCAGAAACTTGGTGTGCTCTTATAAGTGAAGAAGTTTATGCTGAGCCTGTCGAAGTAGCTTTGTGAAACTTGAAAACGTTATATATACTAAAAAATCTCCGCGTCCTCTGTGTTCCGGCAAAACCTCTCTAAATTCACTATTCACCATTCACCACCAGACTTCGTATAATATTCCTACCTTTGTCCTTCATGAAGTATTTTTTCCTCATCTCTACCTTGATTACCTTCCTCGCTTTCGGCCTCGACAAACGCAGGGCCGAAAAGCATCAGCGGCGTCTCCCGGAATCTTTACTCCTCTTTCTCACATTCATGGGCGGAACTGCCGGCGCCTTACTTGGCATGATCTCCTACCGGCATAAAACATCCAAAACCTCCTTTCTCATCAAAACCGGTCTGGTCATCCTCCTACAAGGGCTGATCATCTACGCGCTGCTCTATCATTTATGAGTTGCAAAAACCTATTTTGAAGGATCAGGGCCTATCGACAGTTTTTTTATTCGCACGCAGATTTGGCGGATGACGCAGATTCTTAATTTTGCTTACTCTTGAAAGATTAATTATCCACAACGATCATTTGCTGAACGAAGTGCCTTAGCGAACGAAAAATATGCTCGATACTTTAAAGAAAACCATCGCATTTGAAACATAGTTATGTTAATGAAAAGTCTTAGCTGTTTTATTCTTTGTTTACGTAAAGATTTTGCAGATGCGGCAGATCTTTTAGTTATCATATAATTGCAGCTATCATTAGCTGAATGATTAGTTTATGTTGAGCCTGTCGAAGTACCTCTGCGAACGAAAAATATGCAGGAAAACTAGGAAATTACGCTTTGTGATCGTTGCGTTTGAAATCCTGCAGATGGAAGCCAATAACTCATCTTTTAACAAACATTTAGCATTTGTATTTTTCCCACGGCACCATTTTTTCTTCTATCTGAACTGTAAACACCAAAAAATTTAATATTATGTCTAAAAAAATCGCCATTTTGGCAACCCACGGATTTGAAGAAAGCGAACTGAAATCACCGAAAGAATATTTGGAACAACAAGGATGGACGGCACATATCGTAAGCCCGGAATCCGGTTCCATTAAAGCATGGGCAGAGAAAGACTGGGGACAGGAATATCCGGTGGACAAAACCTTGGACGAAGCGTCTGCTTCCGATTATGATGCTTTGGTATTGCCAGGCGGGGTGATCAATCCGGATCAGTTGAGAACCAATGAAAAAGCATTGTCTTTTGTAAAAGATTTCTTTGAGCAGCACAAACCGGTAGCTTCAATTTGCCACGGTCCTCAGATCCTGATCAATGCAGGCGTAGTGGAAGGAAGAAACTTAACATCCGTAAAATCCATCAGCCAGGATTTAAAAAATGCAGGTGCCCAATGGGAAGACAGCGAAGTGGTCACCGATCATGGATTGGTAACCAGCAGAACCCCGGAAGATTTACCGGCCTTCAACAAAAAGATGGTAGAGGAAATCAACGAAGGGAAACACGAAGAGCAAACCGTATAAAACTGTATACGGAAACGATAAAAAGGCACGGGTCAGACGATCCGGGCCTTTTTTATTGGCCTTTCATGAAAGTTGAAATAATCTTCAAAGCAAAGAAGATATGACCTAATAATTATCAAAAATCCCTTTCAAACAGGTAAAGATTTTTTTCAGGAGCTTGATCCTGCTATCCGCTATTACTCCTCGCGCCGCCGCTCTCCCAGGCACGCCACCGCCAAACCCTCACACACTCCAATCCTCCAACCCCGCTGTGGGGTAGCCGCTTCTATCAGGGCTAGGGGCAGCAGGTTCTATTTTTACCGGAAGTATGATAGTCAATGGTCAATCCGCTTCGTTTGTCAATAGTTAATTTCTAAGTGTAGTTTAAAATCATATTAGTGCGGATTTTCAGTCTTTTAGAAGCGAAATCCTCATTGCTGGTACGATCCTCCAGGTTCGTATCCGTACTTATTCCATGCTTACAAACTCGTCAGCCACGTAGATGCAGTTTGCAAACCACCCCGTCAAAAATTCTTTGAATTTTCGACACCCCTCCACAGGAGGGGAATGAAACCGGAACGTCTTCATGACTTGACTGATATTAAAATTAACAAATCAGAAATTTCTGATTTTTTAAGAACTTTTGTGGACCTTTTCCCCACGAATCATTCAGCTTTATTAAGCATTATCAATGTCTTTTGTGACTTTTGTGGTTATAATTCAGTAGTTTATATAGAAGAAGGTTGGTTTCGGCTCCGCTCATTCCACCGAAACTATTCCATTTAAAGATAACATTTAAAAATCTTTGATTTAAAAAAAAACTTTTGTGGACTTTTTTCCGCACGAATCATGCAGCTTTTTAAGCATCATCAATGTCTTTTGTGACTTTTATGGTTATAATTCAGTAGTTTATATAGAAGAAGGCTGGTTTCGGCTTCGCTCATTCCACCGAAACTATTCCATTTATAGATAACATTTAAAAATCTTTGATTTTTAAAAAACTTTTGTGGACTTTTTCCGCACGAAACATTCAGCTTCTAAACATCATCAATGTCTTTTGTGACTTTTGTGGTTAAAACCTCATCAGTTTATATCGAAGAAAATTGATTTCGGCTCCGCTCATTCCACCGAAACTATTCCATTCAAAGATAACATTTAAAAATCTTTGATTTTTAAAAAAACTTTTGTGGACTTTTTTCCGCACGAAACAGTCAGCTTCTAAACATCATCAATGTCTTTTGTGACTTTTGTGGTAAAAACCTCATCAGTTTATATCGAAGAAAATTGATTTCGGCTCCGCTCAGTCTACGGAAGCTATTCCATTCAAAGATGACACTTAAAAATCTTTGATTTTTAATCTCATGTGTTCTGAGATACGCGCAATCCATCAATCTGAAATCTTATGTGATCTCTGTGTTAAAATATCTTGTCTCTTTGCAGGTAATCAAAATTTAATGACGAATATCGTTAAAATCACAACATTCAGAAACCTTCAGGTTTTTTAAAACCTTGAAGATTTGAACACCGCTTTTCTGCTTTCCAGACTAAAGTTCTCATTATGAATTTGTTAAATTATTAGTCTTCATACACGGTATTTGATTTAAAATCACTATTTTTGCACCCGTAAAAATCATTCATGCAAAACATTAGAAATATTGCGATCATCGCACACGTTGACCACGGGAAGACGACTCTGGTTGATAAAATCATTCATGCAACGAACATTTTCAGAGAAAATCAGGAAAGTGGAGAACTGATAATGGATAACAATGATCTTGAAAGAGAGAGAGGGATTACCATTTTATCAAAAAATATTTCTGTTACGTATAAAGACACAAAAATCAACGTAATCGATACCCCCGGTCACGCCGACTTCGGTGGGGAAGTGGAAAGGGTATTGAAAATGGCAGACGGGGTGATCCTGTTGGTGGATGCCTTCGAAGGGCCGATGCCGCAGACCCGTTTCGTACTTCAGAAAGCGTTGGAATTAGGATTAAGACCATTGGTGGTCATCAATAAAGTAGACAAGCCGAACTGCCGTCCGGACGAAGTTCACGATCAGGTATTCGATTTGTTCTTCAACCTTGAGGCTACCGAAGAGCAATTGGATTTCCCTACGTTCTACGGATCTTCAAAACAGGGATGGTTCAATACTTCACTGGAGCAGACGGAAGATATCTTACCGTTATTGGATGGGATCTTACAATATGTTCCGGCTCCGAAAGTAACTGAAGGAAACCTTCAGATGCAGATTACTTCCCTTGATTTCTCTTCTTTCCTGGGAAGAATTGCCATCGGGAAAGTAACGAGAGGCGAACTTAAAGAATCTCAGTGGATCGGTCTTGCCCAGGCAGACGGAAAAATTGTTAAAGGAAAAGTAAAAGAACTTTATGTTTTCGAAGGATTAGGAAAGAAGAAAGTAACCGAAGTTCAGGCAGGGGATATCTGTGCCGTAGTAGGTTTCGATGCCTTCCAGATCGGGGACTCTTTCGTAGACCTTGAAAATCCTGAACCATTGGAAAGAACAGCCATCGACGAGCCTACCCTGAACATGACGTTCTCCATCAACAACTCTCCGTTCTTCGGGAAAGACGGTAAATATGTTACCTCCAATCACCTGAAAGAAAGGTTAACCAAAGAATTGGAGAAAAACTTAGCCCTAAGAGTTCAGCAGACCGATGATGCCAACACTTTCTTAGTATTTGGTAGAGGTATTCTTCACTTATCCGTTCTTATTGAAACGATGAGAAGAGAAGGATATGAAATGACTATCGGTCAGCCGCAGGTAATCCTTAGAGAAGATGAAAACGGACAAAAGTTGGAGCCTTACGAATCATTGGTGGTAGACGTTCCTGAAGAATATGCTTCAAGAGTAATCGATTTGGCTACCCAGAGAAAAGGTGACCTTCACATCATGGAAACCAAAGGGGAAATGCAGCACATGGAATTCGAAATTCCTTCAAGAGGTTTGATCGGATTGCGTTCTCAGATGCTTACTGCTACCGCGGGTGAAGCCATCATGGCTCACCGTTTCACAGAATATAAGCCTTTCAAAGGTGCGATCCCGGGAAGAAACAACGGGGTACTGATCAGCAAAACGCAAGGGCCGGCTACAGAATATTCGATTGCTAAACTTCAGGACAGAGGTAAATTCTTCGTTGATCCGGGTGAGGAGATCTATGCAGGGATGATCATCGGTGAGCAGAACAAGCCGGGAGACCTTGTGGTAAACATCGTGGAAGCCAAACAGCTGAATAACATGAGAGCCTCCGGAAAAGACAAAGATACCGGAGTAGCACCAAAAATCTTATTCTCTTTGGAAGAATGCATGGAATACATCCAGGGTGATGAAGCCATTGAGGTAACCCCGAACTTCATCCGTATGAGAAAGAAAATCCTTTCTGAAGAAGAAAGAAAAAGAGTGGAAAGAGGAGCGAAAGCATAATTTCAACATTCATCTGGCACTGGCTTTTTCGTCATTGCTACAGAATATTATACAGCCTTCCGTTTTTACGGAAGGCTTTTTTATTGCCCACAGATGGCACGGATTTTCACAGATGATTCCATGGCTTCGGTTCTACCCGGTTACCACGCTTCAATTCCTTTTAACCATGAAGCATGAATAACTTCTATAAAAATTTCAACATATAGTTTGTCATTCCACAGGAATCTAAATACAACATCAACGACATTCGGTAGATTAAAAGTGTCCCACAGATAGCACGGATTTTCACAGATTATTTCTTGCTTAGGCTCCGCTCAGCCGTCCGGATAGCCATTCTTTACAACTGAGTCCTGAAAGGGTATCTGATCAACAGCACCGAGTGTATTCCGGTGTAAAAACTTCAACTTAGCTCAGCGACCGGAAAGACATTATCTAAATGACAAGAGATAAAAATCTTTGATTTGTCTCATTGTTATTTAGATTACCAAAGGAATTCGCGAACCTCTTCGAGGTTTTTAAAAACTTTTGTGCGCTTTCTTCGCCGTGAATCATTTAGCTTTTTATACAGCATAAAATATCTTTTGTTTCTTTTATGGTGAATATTAGTAAGTTGAAATGAAAGGTATAGAGTCCTATACATAATCGCCAAGTATAATGAATTGTGAAGCCGCTGAAAATCTTTGATTTTCTCTAATGTGTTCTGAAATTATGCTCAGTCCATTAATCTAAAAAGCTCGTGTGGCTAATGTGTTAAAGCTTTTCCGTGACCACATGAATACTTACCAAGCTAACCCCACGGCCAAGTTTTTGTACTTCCGTTTACCATGAACACCATCAAAAAAATATTCTTTCTATCCATCATCATCATCATTTCAGTAACCGCCTGTAAAGAACTGAAGTTTCCGGATAAAATCTTCGAGGCTTCCGAACGGGCCCGCTATGAGCGCAGTTATTCCGGTGCCGATAGCCTCATGGTGCAATGGAAGAACAGTTTTTCTTCCGCCGTTGCCAATCGGCTCACGATAGGAGAGAGCAATGCTTTCACCTTCTTTGCCGATCAGCCGGAACAGCAAGCTGTTGGATATTCCCTAGAACTGAAAAAAGGCGATCTGTTGGTGATTGAAGCGTCAGGAGTTATTTCACCGGCAAAAATATTTGTTGATGTTCTTGAACCGGGTGTAGATACCGATAAAGCCAAAAGCAAACTTCTGGAAAACGGAAAATTCACCCGGTTTACCGAAACCAGCGGTTTACATAAAGTGGTTATCCAGCCTGAAATCGGATACCGGAATACATTTGAACTGAAAATATATACCCAGCCCTCCATTTCATTTCCCGTAGCAGGAAAAGGCAACCGCGACGTCCAGAGCTTCTGGGGAGCCAGCCGTGACGGAGGCGGAAGGAGCCACGAAGGCGTGGATATCTTTGCATCGCGCGGAACACCTGTTGTAGCCGTGGCGGATGGATTCATTACCCGCACCGGAAATCAGGGGCTTGGCGGGAAGCAGGTCTGGCTCCGCGACGGCATCCTGGGTAATTCCTATTATTACGCGCATCTCGACAGTGTCATGACCGAAGGCGGCAGACAGGTAAAAACAGGGGATACCCTGGGCAAAGTAGGCAATACCGGCAATGCCGCCGGCGGTCCGACCCATTTACACTTCGGGATTTATACGGCTGGAGGCGCCGTTGATCCGTATCCTTACATCCGCAAACGGCAGGTGCAGATTTCTGGTTCCATAATAAAAATGCCGGCAGGGAAATTTATTAAGTCCGGGACGAGCTTCCGTTCAGGTCCGGGAAGCAAATATGAAATCCTCATCTTAATTAATGATAAAGCTCCTGTTAAAATACTTACTGCAGCCGGTTCCTGGTATCACGTAAAATCAACGGACGGGCAGGAGGGTTTTTTGCAGAAAGACAGGCTGCAGGAATAATAAGTTGCTGACCTCACCATTAAATTTAAGCAGATGATACAGTCGGATTATTGTTTTAAAATGCAGTGAGCTCAACCATCTAAAACCCATGAATGTGTAAAACTTCATCAATCCGTATGATTTAAAATAAAAGATTAACCTTATTTTTGTGAAATGAACCTCCGAAATATTAAATATACCCTCATCTTATGTTCAGCGGTTACGCTGACTTCCTGTGCCTCACAAAAAGCGGCAACTCCCGTAAAAACACCCCTTTCAAAACCAAAACCGGATCTTCCTCCGAAACCGGTGGCTGCGGTTCCTCCGGCTGATGAAACATTCAGAACCGTTCTTCCTGAGATAAAAAGGGAGTTCCGCGGTGCCTGGATTGCGAGTGTGGCGAATATCAACTGGCCCTCGAGAAACAATTTATCGGTAGACCAGCAGAAGGCGGAAGCGATTGCCATGCTGGATATGCTGCGAGATAATAACTTCAATGCCGTTATTTTTCAGGCCCGGCCTTCTGCTGATGCTTTATATACCAGCAATCTGGAACCCTGGTCTTATTTTTTAACGGGACAGACCGGCCTCGCACCTTATCCGAATTACGATCCGTTGCAGTTCTGGACTGAAGAAGCGCATAAAAGAGGATTGGAGCTTCATGTCTGGCTGAATCCTTATCGGGCGCACCATTCCAACGGAGGTTCGCCGAACAGCCTGTCGATGGTGAATAAGCTTTCCGATATTGTGATCCGGCTGAAAAACGGCATGTACTGGTTTGATCCTGCCGATCCGAAAACACAGGGACACGTTTCAAATGTTGTAAAAGATATTGTAAAACGGTACGACATCGATGCCGTGCATTTCGATGATTATTTTTATCCGTATGCTACCTATAATAAAGGAGCCGATTTTCCTGACAATAAAACGTGGAGTGCGTATGTAAGCAGTGGCGGAACGTTAAGCAGGGCAGACTGGAGAAGGGATAATGTGAATAAATTTGTAGAGCGGATCTATAAAGAAATCCATGCCGAGAAAAGTTATGTAAAATTCGGGATCAGTCCGTTTGGAATCTGGAAGCCGGGTTATCCGGCAGGAATTACCGGTTCTTCGCAATACGACGAGTTGTACGCCGATGCCAAATTATGGCTGAACAAAGGCTGGGTCGATTATTTTTCGCCTCAGCTGTACTGGCCGATTGAATCCAAAGGTCAGCCGTTCGAAGCCTTGCTGCAATGGTGGAAATCTGAAAATACCCTGAACCGCCACCTGTGGCCCGGACTGAATACGGTGGAAATCCGTTCTTCGGACCGTCCGACAGAGATTAAGAACCAGATTGAAGTCTCAAGGCAGGTTTTAGGAAATGATGCCGGTGAAGTGCACTGGAGCATTGCCGGGCTTACCAAAAATGCCAATATGCTTCCGGTATTAAAAAACGGACCTTACAAAGAAAAAGCCCTGGTTCCAAAATCGCCGTGGATTAAAGCCATCCCTTTGCAGACACCGAGCCTCTTCATCAAAGATAACGGAAGTTCTGTACAGGTTAGCTGGAGTGTAAAAAACATAAAAGACGTTTTCCAATGGATACTTTTCACTCAATACAACGGCGTATGGGAAACCGAAATCCTGACCCTAGACCAGCTTTCCAAAGAAATCCAGAAAACAAAAGAAGGCAAAATACTGACTGCCGCAGCCATTAAGGCTGTTGACCGATTAGGCAACGAAAGCGATTACATGGCGAAAATGCTGAAATAACGGGTTAAATCATAGAACGACTTTATTCCTGTAGTTAGCCTCGAGGAATGTTTGTGGTGAATGGTGAATTTTGCTGCGCAATTGAATAGTGAATCTAAAACCTTGGTTAATGTTGGAAATCGCAAACGACCGAAAGGTTTTGAATACGCTGCATGGAAAAGAACGCAAGGATTTTTCTCTTGATAAAATGGTGAACAGATAAATGCCTTAACCGCAATTCCCCTCCGAAATTCGGAGGGTTGTTTGAACACAAAGATCACAAAGTTTTTTTAATATGTTCTGCTTTTTAGTTTCACAAAGCCGCTTCGACAGGCTCAGTATAACTATAACTTTTTTACTTGTTAAAGCCCACGGAGTTATAAATTTGAAGTCTGAAAATTTGACAGCATTAAATTCTTTGCTTCTTTAAAGTATTGTTATTAATTAACTATTTGATTATTAGTGAATTTAAACAAATAATTAAAATCAAAAGTAGCAATTAAATACCCTTAACCGCAATTCCCCTCAATCCGGAGGGGTGGCGAAAATTCTGTAGGAATTTTTGACGGGGTGGTTTTGAAAAGGTGAATTTCGCTGTTCAGATGAATAGTTAATACTGAACTTTTCTTAGATAAAAATAAATAGTCAATGCTGAATTCGTATTAATTCTCTCATGAAAATTCATCATTCACCGGCAAAGCCGAATTCACTATTGACCTGAAATTTCCTGATAAGAAAAATATTAAACTTACAGACTGCTACAGAGATAAACGACCAACTCCTAGCCCCGATTGCAGTGGAAATCCTTTTTTGAAAAAAAAGATTGCAACGGAAAGCGGGAGAAAGCTCCTGAAAAATAAAATAACAGTAATACAAAGCTTGAAAATTCATGGTCTGGAATTCCGGGCAGAAGTTTAGAATAACTATAAATTACAGTTTAAATTATAGTCTTTCAGTATTTTATAAAAAGCCTAGGTTGAGTTTAATGAAAAGACGGAATTTCGCGGAACCATTTTTGCATCGGTATATTATAATCACTTTAAAAATATAAATTATGAATACCAACAGACTTTCGGCTAAACTTGAACAGGCACTCAGCGACCAGATGAATACGGAAGATCTTCAGTCGAGAACGTATTTTTCGTATGGGATTTGGGCAGCGGATAAAGGATATGCCGGAATCTCGAACTTTTTATTCCGTCATGCTCAAGAAGAAAGGGACCACGCCGTAAAATTTATGCAGTATGTGCTGAACAGAGGCGGAAAGCCGAAGATTACCGAACTTCCTTCGCCGGGAGAGGAACCTACCAGTCTGACACATTGCTTTGATCTTGTTTTTCAGCATGAAGTAAACAATACAACGGCAATCTATAAGCTTGTAGATATGGCCCTTGAAGAAAAAGACTGGGCATCATGGAATTTCCTCCAGTGGTTTGTAAAAGAACAGATTGAAGAAGAAACGTTTGCGATGAACCTGATCGATAAACTTAAAATTGCAGGAGGAGACAGAGCGACCGACGAATCGTTATTTACATTGGATAAAACCCTTGAAACATTACCGGATGACGCAGAACAGGCACAGGATGCCACAGGAGCGAATCCGTAAAGATACAAAACACCCACTGAAAGAAAATTTATTAAGATCTGCCGAGTTCCGGCAGATTTTTTTATTATGAAACTCCCGTTAAAATCACTATCTTTGCCCGCTGAAAGTTCAGGGTTTTAATAACATCAAATCCCTGACAGTAAACATTAAACTTTGAATCTGACGTTATGAAATGTGGAATCGTAGGCTTACCGAATGTAGGTAAATCAACTCTTTTTAACTGCCTGAGCAATGCTAAAGCCCAGTCGGCCAACTATCCTTTCTGTACCATCGAGCCGAATCTCGGAACGGTTTCCGTACCGGACCACCGGTTGTTCGAGCTGGAAAAAATAGTAAAGCCGGAAAGAGTTTTACCTGCGGTAGTGGAAATCGTAGATATTGCAGGTCTTGTAAAAGGGGCAAGCAAAGGAGAAGGGTTAGGAAACCAGTTCCTGGCCAACATCCGCGAGTGCGAAGCGATCATCCATGTTTTAAGATGTTTCGATAACGGAAATATCGTTCACGTAGAAGGTTCGGTGGATCCTTTGAGAGATAAGGAAATCATAGACATTGAGCTTCAGCTGAAAGACCTTGAAACAGTAGGAAAAGCGGTTGAAAAAGCTAAAAAATTCATTAAATCCGGGAAGAAAGATGATATTTTGGTATATGAGACCCTTCAGAGTCTTGAAAAATTTCTTGAAGACGGTAAAAATGCCAGAGAATTCGCAACGGATGATGCTACGAAATCAATCATCAGCGATGTCCAGTTATTGACTAATAAGCCTGTGCTTTATGTTTGTAATGTGGACGAAAATTCCATTAAAAATGGTAACGAATGGATTGCTAAAATCGAAGAGATGGCTAAAAATGAAGGAGCTGAAGTCGTTGTGCTTGCTGCTCAGATTGAAGCCGACATCAACGAACTGGAAACTTTTGAAGAAAGAGAGATTTTCCTTGATGAACTGGGACTTACTGAACCGGGCGTCAACCGTCTGATCAGAAAAGCCTACGATCTTCTGAAGCTACAGACCTATTTTACGGCAGGCGTAAAGGAAGTAAGGGCGTGGACCATCGGGCAGGGGTGGACTGCTCCTCAGGCTGCCGGTGTGATCCATACCGATTTTGAAAAAGGTTTCATCCGTGCGGAAGTGATTAAGTATGACGATTACGTTAACTATGGTTCTGAAGTAAAGGTAAAAGAAGCCGGAAAGCTTTCGGTAGAAGGAAAAGAATATATCGTGAAAGACGGCGATATCATGCACTTCAGATTCAACGTGTAGAAAAGTATTAAAGTTAGTTATATAAAAAAACGCTTCGGAATTGATTTCCGGAGCGTTTTTTACTTCAATTAAGTATTTAGTTTTTACGGTTCTATTATATAACGGCATTCAAATTCTGCACACTGTCTGCCGTAAGCCTTACACTGCCCGGTATAAGGATCGATGCACTGCATTAATCCTCCGATGATTGCTCTGAGCTGTTTTTTATCCAGCTTTTTTCCTTTTGATAGGTTTTGGTTTTTCATAATTGTAGATTTTGATTATTGATGAAAATTGAAAAAAATTAATTAAATTTTATGCTTAAGGCCTACATTCTACCTGAGCACAAACAGGAGAAATTCTGGTACACATGGATCCAGTGGATTCGCAAGGAGGATCTGTGCAAGGTACAGGTTTCATACAGTCTAGTAGTCCTCCTGTAATAGAGCGCAATTGTTTTTTATTTAATTTCTTTCCGTTAATTAGGTCCTGATTCTTCATAATAAAAATTATTTAAGTAAAATAAAATTATTACGGACGGCATTCTGCCTGCGCACATGCCGGTGAAATTCTGGTACACATGGACGCTGTCGGGTCACATGGAGGGTCTGTGCACAGTATAGGCTCCATGCAGTTTAATAATCCTCCGGTGATGGAGCGTAATTGTTTTTTGTTCAGTTTCTTTCCGTTGATAAGACTTTGATTTTTCATATTGAATATGGTTTTAATTTGATTGTCACTAAATTATGAAATAAATGAATACTAAATCACTTTAGTATGAAAAAAATAAAAAGTTTTTATGATGTCTATTTTTTGGTAGAGATTTTTATTTCTTACATTTGAATTTTACAAATCTCATTTATGGAAAAAACAGTCCATACAAATTACACTTTGCTTGATGATTTTTATCGTGAAGTGACCGCAAAACTTGGTACAGATCGGGAGTCTGTTTTTCCGAAAGGCCTGCATAAAGATATAGGACATTTCAATGTATTTGATATAGCCCAGACCATCGAAAAAATAAAAGCTACCTCGGAGATGCCTTACAACCGGCGAAAATACTATAAGATCAGCCTGATCAGAGGAAGGAATCGTGCCGAATATGCCGATAAAGTTATTCAGATTAAAAAGAATGCTTTACTGTTTGCCACTCCGAGAGTCCCTTACCGCTGGATTCCGGAAGATCCGGATCAGTCTGGAAGTTTCTGTGTTTTTACCGAAGATTTTTTTATAAAGGATAAATCCTATACCACCTTGGAAGATTTTCCTATTTTTCAGCCGGGGAATGTTCCGCTGTTTGAAATTGAAGACGATCTCGCAGATGAAATCGAACAATTGTACATTAAAATTAAAAAGGAAATAAGCTCGGACTACATTTTTAAATATGACCTTATCCGGAACTATGTGCTGGAACTGATGCACTACGGCCAAAAGCTGCAGCCGGCTTCTAAATTGTCGACCTCTCAGGATAGTTCCATGAGGGTAGTTTTCCTTTTTTTAGAACTTTTGGAAAGACAGTTTCCCATTGAGTCTTCCGATCAGCGGCTGCGGCTGAAAACAGCGAAGGATTATGCTGACCGGCTGGCCGTTCATGTTAATTATCTTAATAAAAAATTAAAGGAAAGCACCGGAAAAACTACGACTGAAATTATTGCAGAACGTATTATTCAGGAAGCTAAAATTTTATTGAAACAGACAAAATGGAATATTTCAGAGATTGCCTACGCACTTGGATTTGAAGAAATTGCCCACTTTTCCAATTTTTTCAAGAAAAAAACTTCCCTGGCACCTATGGAATTCAGGTCCTGATTTGAATTTTGCAAATTTACATTTGAATCGGACAACTATTTTATCTCTTAATTATCTGAACTTTGTAACTTCAAAAAATAATTTTAATAATGGAAACAAGAACAAAAATAGCTTTGGTAACGGGAGGAAGCCGTGGCTTAGGGAAAAATTCAGCTTTAAAAATTGCCCGGAAAGGGCTTGATGTGATTATCACGTATAAAAGCAATAAAGAAGAAGCGGATAAGGTAGTGGCTGAAATTCAGGCATTGGGCAAAAAAGCAATTGCCTATCAGCTGGATACCAAAAATATAAATAGCTTTGATGCCATTGTAAAAACGGTAGGGGATCATCTTGAAGAAAATACAGGAAGCAGAAACATCGATTTTCTTGTTAATAATGCCGGAACTGCCCTGTATGCCCCGATTACTGAAGTAACCGAAGAACAGCTGGATGATGTGGTGGATATCCATTTCAAAGGAGTGTTTTTTCTGACTCAGAAATTTTTACCGTTCATCAATGAAGGTGGGGGAATCATCAATATTTCTTCAGGACTGGCCAGGTTTGCCCTTCCCGGATCGTCGGTTTACGGATCGATTAAAGCGGCTGTAGATATGCTTACCAAATATCAGGCGAAAGAATTGGGAGTAAGGAGAATAAAATCCAATGTGGTAGCACCGGGAGCTATTGAAACGGATTTTGGCGGCGGAAGGACCAGAGACGACGAGCATGTAAATGCCATGGTAGCCGGTGCGACCGCTTTGGGCAGAGCCGGACTTCCGGATGATATCGGTGGAGTAGTAGCTTTTCTCTGTACGGAAGATGCCGGCTGGATCAACGGGCAGCGCATTGAAGCGTCCGGCGGCATGTTTTTATAATTGGAAATTGGATCAGTAGCCTGGAAAGGTGGCCGGATGCCGGAAGTTTCTCTTGCCAACATGACGATCAAAGATATTCACCAGCAAATGAAAATCGTTTGTTACTTATCAATAGAAGCTTTATTTCAGATCCTGATTTATCAAACTGAATTCCGATCTTTCATAATCAGCTTAAAATAAATCTAATTCGACCGAAATTATATTAAATTAAAAATCCGGTGGTTGAGGCTCTCGAAACCACCGGATTTTTTTTACAGCTTCGATAAATTTTCAATTGCCTTTTCCAGCGTTTCCTGTTTTTTGGCAAAGCATAAACGGATCACTTTATCATCCCTTTTATTCTGGTAAAACGATGAGAAAGGTACACTTGCTACTTTATGGGTGACTGTAAGTTCGGAGGCGAAATCAAAATCATTTTTATCAGAGATCTTATCGTATTGCAGTGCCTGGAAATAAGTTCCTTCGCAATCCAATAAGGTAAACGGAGTGTTGGCCAGTCCCTGCCTTAAAAAATCTCTTTTTTCCTGAAAGAAATTATTGAGATAAAGATAATGTTCAGGATTTTTCATGTATTCCGCCAGAGCGAGCTGCATTGGGGTATTGACGGAGAATACGTTGAACTGATGTACTTTCCGGAATTCATCCATCAGGTATTTCGGTGCGGCACAGTATCCGGTTTTCCAGCCGGTAACATGGAAGAGTTTTCCGAAAGAAGCCACCATCAGGCTCCGGTTTTTAAGTTCGGGATACCTGCAGATGCTGAGATGCTGCTTCCCGTCGAAGACAATATTTTCATAGACCTCATCACTTAGGATCAGGATGGAGGTATTTTCAACGATTTTTATTAATTCCTGAAGGTCATGTTCCTTTAAAATCTTTCCTGCGGGATTGTTGGGGTTGTTGATGATGATCATCTTTGTTTTATCGGAAACCAGGTTTTTCACGGCAGTCCAGTCGATTTCATAATTCGGAGCCTTCATTTCAAATCTTTTTACGATCCCTCCGAAAAGTTCTACTGTCGGTTCGTAACAGTCATAAGCCGGTTCAAAAATAATAACCTCATCGTCCTTTTTTATAAACGCAGCAATGGCTGTAAAGATGGCCTGGGTTCCGCCGGCAGTTACCGTAATTTCAGAATCGGGATGATAAACGGCTTTGTGGCTGTTTTCGATCTTTCGTGCAATTTCTTCCTTTAACCCGATCATTCCGCCCATAGGCGCATATTGGTTAAAGCCCTGTTTGATAAAGTTGCTTACATAATCCAGCAGCTCAGAATCCGCCATAAAATCCGGGAAACCCTGCGAGAGATTAATGGCCTCATTTTCATTGGCCAGCTGCGTCATCGTACTGAAAATGGTAGTTCCTACATTGGAAAGCTTCGATAAAGGAAGTTGTATCATGAAAGGTGATTTTTTATCTCCGAATGTAAGGAAAAATAAGCTATCGGAGATACATTTGGATAAATAACTGTAAGCAGGCTTTGGCTATCCTCTTGTTTTTAGAGCCTGATTAAATTTGGAGTTTATTTTTTACCATTAAGGAATTAAGGAATTTTAGCTTGAAAAAATCAATTTGTCAGTTTCTCAGCGGTATGACTGAAGATCATCGTACTAAATTAAGAATAAACAAAGTTTATTTTAATTCAGAAAATTAAGAGAAATGACGAAAAGTTTTCTAAATCAAAATCTAAACAGGCTGTTGCGCTTCCTTCATTGTTAAAACTTTCAAATTCTCATTGAAAACCAGAGATTTCTCATTGGCTGTTCTTTTCTTGTTTTGATTCATTTAAATTTGTGACTAAACTATAATTAATGAAAAAAAATTATTCTTTTGTTTTTTTACTGGTTACGATTTTTCTTTTTGCACAAAATAAAGTGTCGGATTCTTTGGCGGTTCTTTTAAGCCAAACCACCGATCTTCCGGAAAGAACGCAGCTTTTGAACAGGATATCAGATTCTTACAAAACTTCGGATCCCAATGCCATGCAAAAGTTTGCCAATGAAGCTTTGGAGCTGGCAAGAAAAACAAATAATACAAAGGAAGAGGTTTTGGCTTATCAGAATCTGGGAACTTCCAATATCATCCTCGGGGATTACCGGAAGGCGCTTCAATATTTTGATCTGACGGAGAAAAAATTAATAAGTCTTAACCGGACCGATCAGGAAACACAGGAAATTTTAGCCAAAACATTTGGGAGCAAAGGCATTATCTATTCTGAGCAGAATAATTATTCCCGGGCTTTAAGCAATGATTTTAAAGCCATGAAAATATATCAAGAGACGCGGAATGAAGTACAGCTTTCCAAGATTTATAATAATATCGGTGTGATTTACCAGTCGATCGATGACAAGGATAAGGCACTGTATTATTTCCTGAAATCCTATACCCTGCAAAAGAAGATAAAAGCGGCTTCACTGGGTGCCGTCTGCTCCAACATCGGCCTGATTTATCTTGATAAAAATCTCCCTGAAAAAGCCAAAGTCTTTTTTGATGAAGGGTTGAATGAATTCAGGAAAAACCCGAATTCCCGTGATTTAGGAGAATTGTATAATAACTTATCTCAATATTATATTTCAAAAAGACAGCCCGAAAAAGCCAAAGCATGTCTGCTGAAAGCGGAAGAAACGTTTAAAAGCACAGATGATAAATTCGGGCTGTCTAATACGTATCTGTTTTTAGGCAGAATCTACTTTAATGAAAACAGGCTGGATCAGTCCCTGGAACTGGCTAATAAAAGCCTTGCTATTTCCAAAGAATTAAATTTGCCTGAAACGAATGTAAAAAGTGAAGAGCTTCTATCCAGGATCTTCGATAAAAAAGGTGATGAGGAACTGGCTCTTATCCATTTAAAAAATTACAGTACGGAAAAGGAGAAGCTTTTAAAAACGGAAAATGCGAAAGAACGCATCAAAACCGAACTGAATTTCGAGTTTGAGAGAAAAAAGATTGAACAAAAGGAAAAAACGGATCGCGAAAAAATGAAATGGTATTTCGGATTTCTTGTGCTTATCATCATTCTGACGGGCCTCTTTTTCTTTTTCAGGAATAAGGAAAGGGAAAAAACCATTCTGCTTCAAAAACAACTGGCCGAGTTTCAGCACAAGGCACTCCATCTTCAGATGAATCCGCATTTTGTATTTAACTGCCTTGCCGCAATCTCTTCGTTTATTATGCAGAACGACAAAGAAGAAGCGATAAAATACCTGGCCAAATTTTCCAAACTGATGCGTCTGACCCTTGACTTCTCCAAAGAATCCCTGATTACGATTGATAAAGAAATTGAATCCCTAAAAAATTATCTGGAGCTTGAGCAGTTAAGATTTAACCAAAAATTTGATTTTGAAATTTCCAAAGATCCTTTAATTGAGGATGATACGGCACTGCCGTCTCTGCTGCTTCAGCCTTATATCGAAAATGCAGTAATTCACGGGGTGGTCCCGAAAGAAGGAAAAGGTTTTATCAGGATAAAATTTGAACAGACAAAGGAATCATTGATCTGCGAAATAGAGGACAACGGAATCGGGATTGAAACGGCTAAAAAACTGAAAGAAAATTCAGTGAACATCCATAAATCGATGGCCATGGATATCTCCCGGAAAAGACTGGAAACTTTAGAAAAACTTGAAAAAAAGAAAGTGAATCTTACGATACAGGAAGTAAAAGGACCAAGCGGTACTGTAGAAGGTACAAAAGTACTCCTGGAACTGCCAATTGAATATATAAAAAATTAACTATGATCAGTGCTGTTATTATTGATGATGATGCCAATCTGCGTGAAGGCATGAAAGAAATGCTGAAACTTTATGCCCCCGAAATTAAGTTTACAGGGGAAGCGGAAAGCGTAAAAACCGGTATTGAATTGGTAGAGAAGCTGAATCCTGAAATTATTTTCCTGGACATTTTAATGAATGACGGGACCGGATTTGATATTCTTGAGCAGCTCAACCAAAAAACCGGGCAGGTATCTGCACAGGTGGTCTTTATTACCGCTCACGAAAAGTTTGCTATAAAAGCATTCCGGTTCAGTGCATTGGATTATCTGTTGAAGCCTGTAGATCCCGATGATCTGAAAAATGTTGTTTTAAAAATCAAGGAGGCCCAAAGCAAGAACAATAATTATAAGCATATTGAACTGCTTCTTGATAATATTACCAAAAAGACCGAAAGTTTTAAAAAGATCGCTCTTTCTACGTCGGACGGGATTCATCTGTTTGAAATAAAAGACATTATCCGTTGCGAAAGTGAAGACAATTACACCAAATTCTATCTTAAAAACCATAAACCTGTTATTATTTCAAAGACCCTGAAAGAATATGAAGAGCTTTTGGGAGATCATGGTTTTGAACGTATTCATCAGTCTCATCTTATTAATCTGAATGAACTGAAATCCTACATCAAAAAGGACGGCGGGTTTGTTATTATGTCGGATCAGTCACAGATACCGGTATCGCAGCGGAAAAAAGAAAAGTTACAGGAACTGATCGGGAGACTTTAAATTCTAAATAAAACCTTACAAATTCTCATTGATGGTTTTATAGAAAAGATTCTATAAATAAATTTATAAAAAAAAACATTTACTATGAAAGTAAAACTATCCTTTACCGTATTATTTTTACTGATCATTTCATTCGGAATCAAAGCACAGCTTGTCAGTATTCCCGATGCAAATTTTAAGACAAAATTACTTCAGGCCGATACGACCAACCAGATCGCCAAAAATTTATCCGGGAACTATTTTAAGATAGATGCCAACAGCGATGGAGAAATACAGCTCACGGAAGCTCAGCAGGTGCTTTATTTAAATGTTTCATCTTCAAATATTTCTGCGCTGACCGGAATATCAGATTTTCTTAATATCCAGACGTTAAATTGCTACAGCAATTTATTGGCCTCATTAGATGTTCAGGGGCTTGCTGATCTTCAGGTTCTGAACTGCTACAGCAACAAGCTTACCTCATTGAACGTGCAGGGGCTTACCAATCTTCAAACCTTAAACTGCTACGCCAATTTACTTCCCTCTTTAAATGTTCAGGGATTACCGGGTCTTCAGAACCTTAATTGCTCCGGCAATAAACTTCCTTCACTGAATATACAGGGACTCACGAATCTTCAGAACTTAAATTGTTCTTTCAATCTGCTGACTTCCTTAAATGTAGCAGGACTTAACAATCTTACGGTTCTCAACTGCAGCAGCAATAAGTTTGTTACCTTAGACATGCAGGCAATCCCTAATCTTCAAAATCTGGACTGCCATTATAATCCGACGTTAACCTCAATCAATGTACAGGGATTGTCTAACCTCATGACATTGGCATGTTATGGATGCGGTCTTCCGGCAATCAACGTACAGGGATTGCTGAATCTTAAAACCTTTACCTGCTTTGAAAACCAGCTGACTGCATTGAATGTACAGGGACTGCCCAATCTCCAGTATTTAAGCTGTTACAGCAACCAGCTTACCACATTGGATCTGCACGGCTTAACCAATCTTTACTATTTATCCTGCGCTAAGAACCAGCTAGCTTCACTCAATGTACAGGGCTGTACAGGCCTTCAGCAAATATACTGTGATAATAATAAATTTACAACCATCAACGTAGAAGACTGTATCAGCCTCCAGACTTTTAGATGTGAGATGAATCCGTTATTGGTCTCAATATTTATGAAAAACGGGGCCAATGAATTTCTGTCTCTGAGCAATAATGGCAATGCCCTTCAATACATCTGCTGTGATGAAGGCCAGATCGCCGGTATCCAGTCCGTGGTCTCTTCCCTGAATTTTACCAACTGTAACGTTAACTCCTATTGCACCTTTAATCCGGGAGGTAATTACAACACCATCACGGGAATCGTCCGTTTTGACGAAAATAATAATGGCTGCGATCCTAATGATGAGCTTTTTGAGCATTTAAAAATTAAGATAAATGACGGCACCAATACAGGCTCTACCTTTACCAACAGCCAAGGGAAATATTTCTTCTATACCATAGCTGGTAGTTTTGCCATCACCACGGAAGCTGAAAATCCTTCTCTTTTCCAGGCTGTTCCGGGCAGTTTCAATACAAATTTTGCAAATTCCAATAATAATATTTTCACTCAGGATATCTGCATAAAAGCAATCGGAAATTCCAATGATCTTGAAGTTGTTATTGCTCCGGTAGGTTCTGCAAGACCCGGGTTTAACGCAAAATATAAACTTATGTGGAGGAATAAAGGGAATACGACACTCTCCGGAAATGTCACACTGAATTTCGATAATTTAAAGATAGCCTTTGTTTCTTCCTCTTTGCCTTATGCTTCCATTGCAGGAAATCAGATCACGTACAGTTTTACGAATCTGAAACCGTATCAGAACAAAGCAACCGAAATTATTTTTTCAGTCAATCCTCCGACACATCCTACCCATCCTGTAAACATCGGTAATCATCTTATCTTTACAGCGGATATTAATCCTGCACTGAATGATATTTTACCTTTGGATAACCATTTTGTTTTCAATCAGACCGTAACGGGTTCATATGATCCTAATGATATTGAGTGCATAGAAGGAAATTCAATTCCTGTCTCTATGGTTGGACAGTACCTTCACTACATAGTAAATTTTGAAAATACAGGCACCGCTCCTACCGAAAACATCGTCGTGGAAATGAACATTGATCCTGCCGATTTTGATATCAACACCTTACAGCTGCAAAATTCTTCATACCCTTCCTATACTAAAATTACAGGAAATAAAGTGGAGTTTATGATGAAGCAGGCAAATCTGGGAACCGGCGGGCATGGTAATATCCTGATGAAAATAAAATCTAAAGGAAATCTCACCATTGGTGATAAAGTCATCAATAAGGCAAATATCTATTTTGATTATAATTTCCCGATCGTCACCAATGATGAAATCACCAATATCGAAAATCAGCTGAAAACCTCTGAAGTTCAAAATGATAAATCGGTAAATATTTATCCCAATCCAACAAAAGGTGATGTAAATATAGATGCCGATTCCAAAATTCAGTCGGTGGAGGTGTTTGATGCAATGGGAAGAATTATTCAAAAGCATATCGGGATTCATGCTGAAAATGCCAGGATCAGTATTAACAGCAACATTAACGGAGTTTACTATTTTAAAATAAATACCGAAAAAGGAACATTATTAAAAAAAGTTATCAGAAATTAAATTAGTAAAACTAATCCTCATTGGTAAAGAGGTTTAGTTTGCAATGGCTATGTCAGAATCTGGCATAGTCATTTGTTTTTAATGGATACCATATCAGGATATCATCACCTATCGAGATTTTTTTATTGTTTAGTGAATGAATGCATTCCATGTCTGATAAAGTATAGAACTGATCCCATTATATCATTTCCGGAAACAGAATGTTGTAAATCCCTTCTGACATTAAGTTCTCCTGGACTTTTTTATTTCCCCTAAACCTCATAATGCTTTGAATCAGTTGCTGTTAAAAAGTATGCTTAAAGGTCCACGGAAATGTTTTTTCGTTATCCACAATGCAGAATAAAGCAGGCAGGAGATTTTTTGCCAGGCAGACCTTACCGCAATAATCAGTTGTAGTGGAATGACTTGGGAAATGCATTATAGAACGTTTTAAGAGATGTGTTATAATTTTCAAACTTATATGATCCATTTATTTGTCATCTGACATCAAAAAGTCGGAAGAAAAATTCTTCCGACCATGACCGCCTTAAAAAGGCAGTTTCTCATAACATGTAATATATATTATTTTGAAATCATCAGTTTCTGGGAACTTATTTTATTCTCTAATTGTATTTCCACGATATATACGCCCTGTATAAGCTTTTCCGTAGTAATTCTGATGCTTTGTCTGCCCGTACTTATCGTTTCGGACCTATTGATCAGCACTTTTCCTGAAGCATCCATGATTTTTATAGAGACAGGGCCGCTCTTAGAAAGATTCGTTATTACATCCACATAATTTTTTGCAGGATTCGGAACAAGTGTATAATCTGTCTGAATGGTACTGCCTGTTTCTGCACGGGCAATATCGCGGACTTCATTCAGCGGAGATTTTACATAAGCCGGGTTTTTTGCATCTCCGCCTTCCGCAGGTTTCGGGATGCAGATGGAAATACAGGTTTTACATTTCGGCTTATCTCCTTCATATTGCGCTACACATACGGTATAACTTCCTGCAGAAGTATAGGTATGGGAAGTCATTACGTCGGTAATGGTACCGTCACCCCAGTCGACTTTGTATAAACTCGGAGAATTTGTGCTTTCCAGAAAAACCTGCCCGATTGTATAATTCCCGGATGTGCTGGTGGTACTCTGAAATTTGAAATTGGAATTGCACTCATTACAGCCTTCACAAGGCTTCACACAGAAGTTATCGAAATATACCACTTCCTGCTGGGTAGACGTTATATCAGGAGACACCGCAATAATTTGTGAATTCATAATAATATTGTCAAAAGCGGCGGCGTTTACGGGGCTCATCGTCCAGGCTCCGTCGGAATTGCTTGGAAGGACCCCACCGCTGGAAAGCTGGATCGGAGCTTTTATCCGCACCCATCCGCTTCCCGGAGTCACCGTAACATTGGCTACAAATGAGGCGCTGTTGGTTCCGTCTGAAAGCACGATATAAGGATGATAAGGCATGCCGTAGCCGCTGTCGTTTTCAAGATAAAAATCAAAATAGATGCACTGTCCCAGAAAGTGTTTTCCGAGATACTGGTAATCTTTCTCGTTTTGATACCACGAACCGCCTGATTTATCTTTAATAATCAGATAAGGTGAACCGTCCAGGGCATTAGGCGAACCTATTCCTACACTTACATTTCCGTTAGGGGCGGGCGCAGGCGCCCAATTCCCGTAAGGATTGGACGGATCATTGAAATCTGAGCACGGAGGAACGTTCTGTGCCGTGAACAGAGCACTTCCCAATAATAGGTACAATGCTAAAAAATACATTCTTACCATAATGTGATATTGATTTTATAGATCAAAAACCAATAAAAACTTTAAGAATTAAACTCATTTGATAAAATCTGGTTTTCACCGTTCTTATATTCTACGGTTATTTGTACCATAAAAGTAGAACTTAATATAATTTCACGCCACCGGGAATAAGTACCTGTGTAACTATTTTGAGCAAGTGTATGCCTTTCGCTAATAAATGCTAAAAACAAAAGCTGTCCGGAGACAGCTTTCGATCTTATGAATAAATGGTAAGTTTTTGAACATGAATATTTTGCTAGTCCTGTATCAGCATTTTCTTGGTGTCTGTATTTTTACCATCTACCGAAAGGGTGTATACATAAGATCCGCCACGGATTCCGTTCAGGGTAACGCTGCCGTTGCCTTTTTCCGTAAGCGGAATATTCTTAATCAGTTGTCCTGAAATATTATAAATTCCGATGGAAGCCTTGTTTGCATCTTTAGGAAGATAATACCTGATTACGGTTTCGCCTTTTCCCGGATTGGGAGTATTTTGATAGAGTACAGGCCCATTGGAAACAGCGCTCATATCCGCATTGATCGTGCTTTGTTTCAGCAGTTCTTTCAGTTCCTGAACTTCTTTTTTCAGATCATCGATCTGGGTCTGAAAATCCGTAGTCTGATCTCCGGTAGATTTATAAAGATAGCTGTTGGCTGCCATTACGTTTCCATTAGGATCAATCACCAAAGCCCTCCCGGTGCCATTCGGCAGATTTTCCATCCGTACTTTGCCGTTTGTATGAAGGATTGCAGTAGGAGCAGTAGTGCCGATCCCCACTCTCTGATCTTGGATCAGCATGGTTGGTGTTGAAGAAACGCCGAACATCAGTGACGAAGGAATGTTGTTGGTAAGTTTGGACCCTCCGCCTGTTCCTGAACCGAATACGAATGACCGGTTTCCTGTCGCAATCAGGTCTATCCCAAAACCTCCAGAATATTCGGAAGACAGATCGACACCCACTCCAACAGCAAACTGGTTGGAAGCCCTGATCATATTGACCCATCCCAAAGCAACAGACTTAGCAGCCTGTTTAATGACCCTGTTTCCCTGTCCGGCCACGATATTAGCACCTCCGCCATCAGATAGGTCATTCTCCCATCCACTGACCATTGAGCTGTTGGCATCGCTTCCCAGAACATTGCTTGAACCGGCTATAATACTTCCTTTGGTTTTTGAAGCATTGGAATAGTTTACACTTTCTACCAAAAATGATCCCTCTTCATTTAAAAGAGCTTGGCCGGGATTATTGCCCTGCCCGTTAACCCGCAGGTAAAGGGGATTGGGATCCACGGTTCCCACATAGTTTGAATTGTTGATGCCTCCGTTGCCGTTAACATCCCATACCTGTGCATTTATTGTTAATGACGAACATATTGCAGCTGCAGTAAAGATGCTTTTTAAAGATAATACTTTTGCTTTCATAATAAATTTTGTTGTTTGTTTCTCAAAAGTATAAAAGCGTTAGGTATTACCCTATCATAAGTGATTATATGGCGGCGGAAAATGAGTAAATGTAAATGTTTATCAAATAAGTGTGAATTGTTATACCATTTTATGAAGGAATTCGTTTTTACGCCGTATGGAAACATCCAGGATGGAATTATCGGCCATCACAACCTGCCCGCCTTTTCCTTTGATATATTCTTTCAGATGTTCCAGATTGATCAGGTGTTTGTGGTGAATCCTGAAAAAGTTATAGTCTGAAAGATTCTTTTCAAAATCGTGAAGGGTCCTGGAAACCATTACTTTGCTTTTATCCAGCAGATAAATGAAGGTATAATTGGAATCTGCCTCACAACGGATAATTTCATCAATATTTACCCTTTTAAAACCCTGTAAAGTCGGCAGGTTGATTTTACTGTGGGGTAGGGCAGCCGAAAGAGTTTTGCTATTGCTGAAATTTTCAATTGCTTTATTAACGGTCAGTACAAAATCAAGATTTGTAACAGGTTTCAGAATACAGCCGGTGATACCTTTTTTTACGGCTTGGATAGCCGACTTTTCAGAATCCGTCATAAAAATAAGAAGAGAGGATTTTTTGTGGAATTCCGACAAGATTTCAAAGGCAGTTTCGTCATTGAGAGGAATATCCACGAAAAGAAGATCAGTAGAATTTTTGCTGAGATAACCTGAGGCCGACCGGAGGTCTCCCGTACAAAAATCAATCTTAAATTCAGGAAATTCTTTTTTCAAAAGCAGGGAGATGGATTCGCTGCCCTCTTTGTCCCCAAGGATGCAGACGTGGAATGTATTTTTCATGGTTTAATTGTGGTTTTTGGAGTTGGTTTTTAGGTTTTTAAATTTGATACATACTGTTAATTTTAGTTTTTAAATAAATGAATTGTTAATGATTATGGGTTTTCGCGTAAATGCTGTTAATAATAAACGCTAATTGTTTGTCACTTTACATTGAATAATGTAAATATAGAGTTTCACATACAATAATGCAATATTTTTTAATAAATATTCGTAAAAAAGGAAGTGAAACATTCGGATATTTTTTGGCAAATTCGTACTTTTGTATGTTTGCTGAAATTATATATGTCACAAGAAATAAACCCAATCTATTCCGAAGATAATATCAGGACCCTCGATTGGCAGGAGCACATCCGCTTACGTCCCGGGATGTATATCGGGAAGCTGGGAGACGGTTCCTCGGCCGACGACGGGATCTATATTTTGCTGAAAGAAATTCTGGACAACTCGATTGATGAGTTCAGGATGAAATCCGGTAAAAGAATTGAAATAAAATTAGACGACGGCAAAGTTACGATCCGTGATTTTGGCCGTGGGATTCCCCTTGGAAAAGTAGTTGATGCTGTTTCCAAAATGAACACCGGGGGTAAGTACGACAGTAAGGCCTTCAAAAAATCCGTGGGTCTGAACGGGGTGGGGACCAAAGCGGTAAATGCCCTTTCCGATTATTTCCGGGTACGTTCTTTCCGGGACGGAAGAATGAAAGTGGCTGAGTTTTCCAGAGGTTTGATTAAAGAGAATTTTGACGAAAAAGATACTTCCGACCGCAACGGGACCGAAATTTCCTTTATTCCGGATGCCGATATCTTCCTTAATTTCAAATTCCGGAAAGAATATATTGAGAGAATGCTCCGCAACTATGCTTATCTGAACCCGGGACTGAAGATTCTTTTCAACGGGGAAACGTTTTATTCTGAAAACGGATTAAAAGATCTCCTGGAAGAAGAACTGGAGAATGAAACGCTGTATCCGATCATTCATTTAAAAGATAACGATATCGAGGTCGCGATCACGCATACTGATAAGTCGCAGACGGAAACCTATTTTTCATTCGTCAACGGACAGAATACTACGCAGGGCGGAACTCACCTGAATGCATTCCGTGAAGCGTATGTAAAAACCATCCGTGAATTTTTCAATAAAAATTTCGACGCTTCGGATGTCAGAAAATCAATCGTCGCTGCGGTTTCGATTAATGTGGAAGAGCCGGTATTTGAATCCCAGACCAAAACAAAGCTGGGATCCAACGACATCGGCCCGAACGGCCCTACCGTACGTATATTTATTATCGACTTCCTGAAAAGCAAGCTTGATAATTTCCTGCACCGGAACCCGGAATTTGCCGAAGCGATCCAGCGGAAAATCTTAATTTCCGAAAGAGAAAGAAAAGAGCTTTCCGGGATCCAGAAACTTGCGCGGGAAAGAGCAAAAAAAGTATCGCTTCACAATAAAAAGCTCCGTGACTGCCGGCAGCATTATAACGACCAGAAAAACGAAAGGAAAGGGGAAACCCAGATTTTCATTACCGAAGGAGATTCCGCATCCGGATCGATTACAAAATCGCGTGATGTTGAAACCCAAGCGGTATTTTCACTGAAAGGAAAACCTTTGAACTGCTATGGCCTTACCAAAAAAGTAGTCTACGAGAACGAAGAATTCAACCTTCTTCAGGCAGCCCTGAATATCGAGGAAAGCCTTGAAGACCTGCGGTACAACCAGGTCATTATTGCTACCGACGCCGATGTCGACGGGATGCATATCCGGCTGCTGATGATTACGTTTTTCCTGCAGTTCTTCCCGGATCTGATCAAAAACGGACACCTTTACATCCTTCAGACCCCTTTATTCAGGGTAAGAAACAAGAAGGAGACGAGATACTGCTATTCCGAACAGGAGCGGATCAAAGCACTGAACGAACTGGGTAAAAATCCTGAGATCACCCGCTTTAAAGGACTAGGAGAGATTTCTCCTGATGAATTCAAGCATTTTATCGGAAAGGATATCCGCCTGGAGCCGGTGGTGGCAGGAAAAGACCAGACGATCGATCAGTTACTGGAATTTTATATGGGAAAAAATACCCCGGACCGGCAAACCTTTATTCTTGAAAATCTTGTAGTAGAAGATCCGGAGATCGATAAGAAAGAATTGTTGGCCGAGGCGGTTAATGAAGATTAGTATTTTAAAACCACAAATCACAAAAGCATATTAAATAATGAGACTGAGCAACCGTAATAAAGCTTCAGTGTACAGCTTCATCAACAGTCTTCTGATTATGTTATTACTCGGAGGCATTGGAGCTTATTTTTTAGAAGAATATAAATTCAATATTTTAGGATGGGAGAGCCTTTTATTGATCATCGTTCCGCTTTTGATTATCCTGCTGTTTTACATCAGCGGAAGGCAGATCTTTGAGTACGACAGCGATGGGGAAGCCCTTCATTTCAGGAACAGGAACATCATCCCTTTTCTGCAGAGGCCGTTAAGCGATGAATTTCCGAAATATAAGCTGCTGAAATTTGAAGTTATCAACCTTTTTGTTTTTAAAAGACTTTACATTACGATCTCAAGCAAAAACAGCGGCTCTACCATCCTGAAATATGAAATTTCATATCTCACCAAGAAAGAAGTGAACGATTTAAAATTCTCCCTGCATAAAGTGGTGAAAACCAATAACGAGAAAAAGAGTTAATACATTAAATGATAACAGAAGAACATTCGCATGAAGGGGAAAGCTTAAAAAAGGTATCCGGGCTTTACAGAGACTGGTTCCTGGATTATGCTTCCTACGTAATTTTAGACAGGGCCATTCCATCCGTTTATGACGGTTTCAAACCTGTTCAGCGAAGAATCATGCATTCCATGCGGGAGCTGGAAGACGGACGTTACAACAAAGTAGCCAACATCGTGGGAAATACCATGAAGTATCACCCTCACGGTGATGCTTCCATTACCGATGCGATGGTAGGAATCGGGCAGAAAGAATTGCTGATTGATACGCAGGGAAACTGGGGGAATATTTACACCGGAGACTCTGCTGCGGCAGCCAGGTATATTGAAGCCAGACTCACGCCTTTTGCCCTGGAAGTAGTCTTTAATCCCAAAACGACCGAATGGGCCAAATCCTATGACGGCAGAAATAACGAACCGATAGACCTTCCCGTAAAATTTCCGCTCCTTCTGGCGCAGGGAGTCGAAGGAATCGGGGTCGGCCTTTCCACAAAAATCCTTCCGCATAATTTTAATGAACTGATCAGTGCTTCCGTAGCTTACCTAAAAGGCAAAAAGTTTGAAATATTCCCGGACTTTTTAACGGCAGGCTATCTTGATGTTTCCGAATACAACGACGGACACCGGGGCGGGAAAGTAAGAGCAAGAGCAAAAATATCTCCTTTGGATAAGCATACGCTCATTATTACCGAGCTTCCTTATTCCAAAACCACCAGCGATCTCATCGATTCTATTTTAAAGGCCAATGAAAAAGGCAAGATCAAGATCAAGAAGATTGAAGACAATACCTCCGATAAAGTAGAGATCCTGATTCATCTTCACAATGACGTTTCACCTGATAAGACCATTGATGCATTATACGCCTTTACCGACTGCCAGGTCACCATTTCTCCGAATGCCTGTGTCATTGTAGGGGACAAGCCGATGTTTATGAGTGTTTCCGAAATTCTGAAAATGAATACGGACCACACGGTTTCCCTCCTTAAAAAAGAATTGGAGATCGAGCTTCATGAGCTTCAGGAAAGTTGGCATTTCTCCTCTTTGGAAAGGATCTTTATCGAAAACCGGATCTACCATGATATTGAAGAGGTTAAAACCTGGGAAGATGTGCTTAAAACAATAGACAAAGGTCTGAAACCACATACCGGACATCTTTTAAGAGCCGTAACGGAAGAGGATATTTTAAGGCTTACGGAAATCAGGATCAAAAGGATTTCCAGATTCGACCTTAATAAATTCAAAGAAAATATAGCGGCACTTGAAGGAAAGATTGAGCAAGTAAAACATCATCTGGCTAATCTTATTCAGTATGCGATCGATTATTATTTAAACATCCAGAAAAAATACGGCAAAGAACGGCAGCGTAAGACCGAACTTCGGATTTTCGATACCATTGATGCTACGAAAGTGGCAGTGGCCAACGAAAAATTCTATGCGAATTTTGAAGAAGGCTTCATAGGGACTTCGCTGAAAAAAGACCAGTATCTTTTCGATTGTTCGGATATCGACGATATTATTACATTCCGCAAAGACGGACGGATGAAGGTGGTAAAAGTGGAAGCCAAAACCTTTATCGGGAAAGACATCGTCCATGTGGCCATCTGGAAGAAAAACGATAAAAGAACCGTATACAATATGATTTACCGGGAAGGAAGAGAAGGACCTTACTACATGAAGCGTTTTTCCGTAACCGGCGTAACCCGGAATACCGATTATCCGCTTGCTTCCGATAAACGGGGCTCGGAAATGCTTTATTTTTCTGCGAATCCGAACGGAGAAGCGGAGACCGTTACTGTTTTGTTGAAACCCAATCCAAGGATCAGAAAAAATAAAATGGATCTTGATTTCTCCGAACTTGCCATCAAAGGACGTGATTCCAAAGGAAACCTGGTGACCAAATATTCGGTAAAGAAGGTTGATCTTAAAGAAGAAGGCGTATCGACGCTGGCACCGAGAAAGATCTGGTTCGATGATACCGTACGCAGACTGAACGCAGACGGAAGAGGAACCCTGCTGGGAAGTTTTAAAGGAGATGATAAAATACTGACGATCAATACCAATGGTGAGGCAAAATTGGTTTCATTCGATCTGGGCAACCGTTTTGACGACCAGTATCTGGTGCTTGAAAAATGGCGGCCGAATCAGCCGGTGACCTGCATTTATTACGATGGCGAAAAAGATATTTACTTTATCAAAAGGTTCCTTTTTGAAAATACACCGAATATGCAGACCTTTATGCCGTCGGAACACCCGAAATCCTTTATTGAAAATATTATTGTAGCGAATGGCGCCACAGCCGAAATTGTCTTTGCCAAAGATAAAGGCAAGGAGCGCGAACCTGAGACGGTGGCCATCGATGAATTTATAGCCGTTAAAGGAATTAAGGCGATCGGTAATCAGTTTACTAAATTTAAAGTAAAAGCGATTAATATCACCATTCCGGAACCGTCGGAAGAAGAGCCCGAAGTCTATGAAGAACCGGAGCCTGCGGGCGGAGCCGAGGAAGACGGAACCATCGGAGACCTGTTTCAGGGTGAAACCGGCACATAGGTAATTTTCGCCAATGTAAATAACAGCTGTTTTTTAACAGTTGAGAAATTAATGGATAAAAGAAAGACCGGTTTGAGCAGCCGGTCTTTCTATTTATTTGAATGAGTGCCAGATTTAAAGGTTTCGGCACTTAGGACATGTTCCACTGATCACGAGGTTGTAGCTGCTGACCGTGAAGCCTTCAGGAAGGGTGATTGCCGGTGCAACATTTTCGATACAGATCATGGTTTTGCATTTTTCGCAGTTAAAATGGATATGGTCATGTGTATGATGGTCCGTTTCACAAGCGTGGTCACACTTAGCAAAATTCACAACGCCGTCCACGTTCGTAATTTTATGAATATTTCCCTCTTTTTCAAGGCGTTCAAGAACCCTGTATATGGTGACACGATTACAGAGATCCCCGATCTTTTTCTGAATGTCCGCATGCGATAAAGCAAACTCTGAATTGTTGATAATATTCAGGATCTCCGTTTTTGCATGGGTGTTTCTGATTTGTTTCATAGGTCACTGAAAGATTTGTTATTTTGTATACGCATACAAATTTACGTATAATTTCAAATATTTTAATCCGGATGAACATCTGTTGCTGAACTGCAGTATATCCTTTATCTAAGTCAGTTGAACGGGAAATTTGAACAGATCAGTAGAATAATAGAAAAGAATATTAAATTTTCAATCTATTAATGAAACTTTGTTGCGTTAAAAATTATTTTTGCTAGATTTGTAGTCTTAAATTTTTTATATGAAATCAGTTTTAGTTCCATGTATTTTAATGGCATCTTTTCTTCATGCACAATCCACACAAAATCCCTGTACTTCTAATTTAGGCGGTGATGTAGATCCTTCCTTTATAGAAATAAGGATTAATTCAACCCCTTTCAGCCACCAGACCTTTTCTTCACCCAGTATTTTTTACCATGAGTATCCGGCTTCGGGAAATACAACTGCGACACTGGCGGCCGGGCAGTCGTACCAGATGTATACGTCCACTTCATCGGAAGCGGTAATTGGCATGTGGCTCGATACCAACCAGAATAACATTTTCGAAGCACAGGAATATAAACAGCTCGTGAATTCCATGGGTACACAAAATACAACCTCTTTTACCATACCTGCTTCTGCTGCAAACGGAAACACGAGGATGAGAATAAGGTCCAGAGCGTATGGAAGCACCATCGGTTCCGCAAATGCTTGTTCGTCATTCGGATCCGGAGAAACAAGGGATTACATAGTGAATATTTCAGGAACACCACTCGGAACAAAAGAAACTCCTGCAGACAGCCACACCGAAATTTATCCTAATCCGACAGCAGATCTCTTACATATTCATGACAAAGAGCTTATATTATCTTTAGAAGTTTATAATACAGAAGGCAGAAAAATTAAAAGTCAGATCGTTAATAAGTCCAATGCCGCTGTTGATCTTTCCGGATATGTACCGGGGGAATATCTGGTGAAGGTTTTAACCCGTATCGATAACAGGATATTTAAAGTTCTTAAAAAATAGGAATCTGCCCGCTTTTAACGTCCGAAATTTTGTATTTTTAACCTTTTTTAAAAAAGCCGGAAGGTTAGCGCAGCAAAGGTTTTGAAAATTAGCATAAAACTTGCGTAGGAAATACAGAAATTAATGTTGAAAAAATGAATATCCTTATTTTAATTATCGCCATTACAGCCATTATCAGTTTTGTTGCACCAAACGGCAGCAGCAATTTTGAAAAATACAAATTCAGCGTGGGTGCCATTCTGAACCGGAAAGAATATGTGAGATTGATTTCTTCGGGCTTCCTTCATGCCGATATTATGCATCTTGTTTTCAATATGCTTACCTTATATTTCTTTGGGCCGGTTGTGATTCAGGGATTTGGTAATGTAGGATTTCTTATTATTTACTTCGGTTCTATTCTTTTGGGAAATATGTTTTCGCTTTTTGTTTATCAAAGGCAACCGTGGTATTCGGCAATAGGGGCAAGCGGTGGTGTGTCGGGGATTTTATTTGCATCAATTGCTTTGATTCCTCATCTTGAAATCTATATGTTCTTTATTCCGATAGGGATCCCGGGATATATTTTCGGCCTCGTTTATTTCAGTTATTCCGTTTACATGATGCTGAATCCTAATCAGCATGATAACATCGGGCATGCTGCCCATTTGGGAGGTGCATTTTTCGGATTGATTTATGCGGTTGCCAATCAGCCGCAATCAGCAATGGCCAATGCTTTATACATCGGGATCATGGCATTGCCGCTGATATACCTTGCTTATGAAATTTTTATCAGGAAAAGAATTGGATAGAAAAATATTTTAAATTAATGAAAGTCAGCACAATTTGCTGACTTTTTTATTATTTTTCCGGCATTCTGTAGTACTGAATAGCTTTTTGTTTTAGCGGGTTTTTGCTCCATTCTTCCCATTCTCCGGTGTAAGGATTGTATCCGCATTTCAGCGGTTTAGAAAGGTCTCTTTGGTCCCTATCGTAGTGGGTTTGCTCTGTATAGGCTCTACAGTCTGTACAGATATAGCGGAATTCACAATTTTTGCAGACTTCAATACCGTCTTTGGTAAGATTCCAGTATTTTTTAAAGTCTTTATGCTGTAAAGCTTCTTCCAGAGGGATGTCTTTTATATTTCCAAAAGTCTGGGGCATGGCCGGACAGTTTTTGATATTGCCATCGATATCGATACCAATTTTCTTGTAAAGACAGGAGTTGTGATTTAGGGCTTCAAGGACTTTTGGGAGATTGGTGTTGAAATAATCCAGGCTTACTTTTCCGCAGGATGAAATTTTCAGGGACAGATCGGTAAAATTAATAGAAAATCTAAAACTGTCATCTGCTTTAAAGGGAACTTTTGGACAACTGTAAAAGACCAAGCTGTATATTCTGGCCGTTTCTTTATCAATGTCCTGAATAAAATCCGAATTAACCGAATCGTGGAACGGCGAAAAAATTTCAATGCCTTCCAGTGTTGAGCCGGAGAAAACATCGTCAATTTCCAAAAACTCCCTCAATAGAAGCATTCTTGGAGAATAGATAACCAAGTGTTTTATTTCTAAGCTTTCTATTGAGTAACGTATAGTTTTAAGAACAGTCAGATCCTTGAGTTCTACAAAAATATTTGACAAAATATTATAATTATGATATTCACAAGACAGCGGTGGAAAGTTTTTGTCCCAATCATTTTGTGTTATAAAACCAAATTCTTTTTCCAATAGAAAATCCAGATATTCAGATACTATTTCTTTAGATTCTTCATCATAATTTTCTAAAATATTTTCAATAGAATTTGTTTTTAATTCTATTATAAGATCATACAATTCAAAAGAATATAGTTCTGAGGTATTTCTCTGTAGATCTGAAATGAGAATTCTATTTACACCCTTTGTTATATGAATATTACTAAATAAATTAAAATATTTCATAGCATTCTGGTAAGAGGTTTAAAAGGTTTTTCTCGTACATAAAAATCTGCTTGATATTTTTTACAGGAAATAAAGTATACCTATTTTTATTGTCTTTTCCCAAATTTGTCTTTTTAATTAATTCAATAAAATTGAATGTCAGTGGGAGGTTATGTTTGTCTTTAATTTGTTTTTTCATATTTGCGTTGGATAAAATTTTATAAGTATTCCGCTATTTCTTTTTCTAATAAATAATTACAATCTGCTGAGACATTTCCGAACTGTCCGATAGGATTAATTTCTAGAAAATAATATTTGTCACAACTTTTCATAAAATCTATTGAACCACAATTCAAATCTAAGCTTTGCATTAATTGATGAACTTTTGTTTCGATTTCTTTAGGCAGATTATATCGTACATTTCTGTTTGGTTTTTCAAGATTATATTTCCTGAAATCGGTTTTTGTCTGTTCGTCATTTTGTGAAAAAATTGCCATCGACCAGATTTTTCCATCAAGATAAAAACTTCTGATCTCAAAATCTTTTTCTATTTTTTCCTGAAAAAAAGAAATAAAAAAATTCTCTTTTATTTTATTTTCAACTATAGATGTATACATTATGCCATCACAGTTTTTTTCAAGTGATTCTAAAATTGGGTTTCCTGCAATTGGTTTTACAATAGTTTTGTTTATTGCTACTTCATTGGTATTTTCTGCTAAAAAATATTCAGGAACATTTAAGCCTGCTTTTTGTGCTTTTTCTAAAACCAAAAGCTTATTAACATGACAATTACTTTGCTTATTAAGATGTTTTTTTGATTCTAATGTTTTAAGTACATAATCTTCTAACCAGTATTGGGTTTCATTCATGTGTATATTAACTGAATTATTTTCGTATTGATAACGATTAAACCTAATACCTCCTCTTCTGTACCATACACTCGCTATTTCATCTAAAAAAAAAGTATTTCTTTGACTTTCGATTAAAACTCTTTTATATTTAGTCTTGATTTCGAAAACTTCATCTTCATATACAAAAATGCATTTTTTAGCCATTTTTGATAGCCATTTCATAACTTCTATTGTACTTTGATCATTTTTTTTCGAAATAATTAATATCATTTTTTGTGAAAATCTGTTTTTATTTTAGAATAATGTCTAAGACTAGGAAGCCCAATACTTTTACGTCTGCGATTAATAATCAAAGAGTCTTCTTTTGAAGTTTCACCATAAGTATAATAATAACCTGTACTTTTTTTACACAAATAATATTTATCGACAATAAATGCAAATGTGCGAGGAGGGATTTCTCCTTTTTTTAGAAATTCAACTAATTTTGAATATATTTTGTCATGATCAAAGCAAATCAAATGAGAAAGAATAGTGACAATTGCTAACGGTTCTCCGTCATTTCCGACAGTTCCTACCTTTTCTTCAGATGGATACCCATACTGATCAAAAATTTGTAAAAAAAGATTCAAATTTTTATGATCGCTCTTTTGCATTATTAATATATCATGCCGTCCACCTTCCTGATCTCGGTGGGATGCAATGGTAAGAGAATCTATAAGTTTTTGATTCAAGCTACTTTTATATTTTGCTACTTTATTTTTTACTTCTGTACTGTCAATTCCATATTTTTTAAAAAGAGGCAAATATTTTTTATATTTACCTTGAGAAGGTACGATTAAAGTGATGAGTTTATATAAGCTCTCTTTTCCTCCAAAATCGATATTACGCTGTTCAGATAATTGTATATATGTTTCATACTCTTCAATCTTTTCTTGATTCTTAGGAGAATATTCGTTAAATAATTCTTTGTATTTTTTTACAGCCAATTCAGAGTTTCCTGCTATTCTGTAAATACTGTCTATCTCATTAACTTTGTTATAGTAAGGGATAGAATTATGTTCTTTTTTTTTGCAAGAAATTAAAAAAAAACTTGCTATAAGAATATGTATCGAATGCGTTTTTTTGTAGATCATAAATATTTTATGCTTTTATGAAAAATTATTTACAAAGGCTACCTTGTAATTAAGGCAGCCTTTTTTAATACTTATAATGGGTTAATCAAATTCTAAAGTATGTCTTCCAGCATATACACATTCACCTGCAGTATTATTATCAGTATAATAATCCTGATCCCATTGTCCTCCTGCATTTGAAGGCGACTTTCTTGAACTACCCGCTGCCATTAAACATCCTTGAATAGATTTAAGGTCTTTTAATCTCTTGTTTTCCAAAGAAGAAAAATTCTTCTTCATTCCTGTAAGTTTTTTCATTTTGTAAATTTTGTAAATTAAAAATTTTATTTTGCCATATCATCCCAGGCAATGGGAATTTTAAGACTATATTTGTATTGTGCACATACAAAAACAGGATCTTATTATTTTTATCAACGTTGATGAGTCAAAACTAGAAATAAAAATCAAATCGAAGTGAAATAATATGTGTATTTTTTTGCAATTTTTTTGTAGAATGTGTACATATTTTGCATATTTGTAAAAAAGATACAATATGATAATTCAGGAAAAATTAAGAAATATCAGGAAACAAAAAGGTATATCTCAGGAAAAAATGGCAAAAATAATAGGTACAGATCCATCAAACTATTCACGAAAGGAGCGCGGAGAAGTTAAAATTTTTGATGATGAGTGGGAGAAATTGGCAAAAACATTAGAGGTTCCGGTAGAAGAGATTAAAAATGATGATGCAAAGTTTTCTTTTCAATTTGAAAATTCTACTTTTCATGATCATGCGGGAAGTAATATTAACTACTCCAATATTCCGGATTTTTTTTTAGAAACCCAGAAAAAATATATTGACAAACTCGAAAAAGAAATCCAATCTTTAAGAGAAGAAAATGAATTCTTAAAGTCTCAGGTAAGATAAAAATTGTTTTACTTCCTCCCAAAAATAAACCGGTCATTCCCCGAAAGATCCTTGATGAGCTGTGCTTTGGAAAAATGATTAATATATAAAGCCTGTGTTTCCGGGCCCAGTTTCTGATTGATTTCCAGAAACAATAGCCCATTGTGCCGCAAGTATTCCCGGGCATCCTCCGCTATTTTCCGGTAGAAGATCAGCGCGTCGGAAGTCGGGGAGAAGAGGGCCATCATCGGCTCAAATCCTTTTACCGAATGTTCAATTTCATATTCTTCGTCAATCCCGATGTAAGGTGGATTTGAAATGATAATGTCGAATACCTCAGACGGTGTGAAATTCAGATAGTCGGCATGGATAAAATGAATGTCAAGCCCGTGGAATTCTGCATTTCTTTTTGCCGTATCCAGTGCTTTTTCAGAAAAATCGATAGAAGACACCTGTGCCTGTGGGAAATGCTTTTTCAGTACCAATGGGATAATTCCGCTGCCAGTCCCGATATCGAGGATTTTTAAGTTTTCCCTTCCGGACAGTTCATAATGCCGGATTTTTTTTATAGCAAATTCCAGCAGTTCTTCCGTTTCCGGCCTGGGAATCAGTACATGTTCATTGACAAAAAACGTCATTCCATAAAATTCGGTCTCGCCTAAGATTTGTTGGTAAGGCCGCCCGGTTTTTAAGGCGGAAACAGCGGCCAGCAACTTCTGTTCATCATCCATCAGCATTTCCTGTCCGGAAAACCTGCGTTGATAAAACGGATTGAATCCCACGATTTTCTCCACGAAAATACTGCTTAAAAATCCGTTCTCCGAATCGGTATACAATAGGGAAAGCTCTTTTTTGAAGTAGGCTTTAAATTCTGAAATGGTCATTTTTTATCTTGTGAAAACCAGTTTTGTATCTGTAGATTTCTCTTCATCAATTAAATAGCCTTCATAATTGAAAGCCTTTACATCATTCAGGGTCTGCGCATTAGTCTGTGCACAAAACCGTGTCACTAACCCTCTTGCATGTTTTGTGTATACTACGATGGTTTTCAGTTTTCCGTCTTTTAATTCATAAAAATCAAAATCGATGATGGTCTGATTCAGTTTTTTACGGTCAACCGCTTTAAAATACTCATTGCTGGCAAGATTCAGCAGGATTTCGTTTTTCTTCATTTCGGAATTCAGCTGATCCGTGATCCTGTCTCTCCAGAATTCATATAGGTTTTTGTATTCGTCAAATGCGAATGGCCTTCCCATTTCCAGGCGGTACAGCATCACCTTATCCGAAGGTTTGAGCAGCCCGTACAGTCCTGAAAGGATTCTTTGGTTTTTCTGCAGGTATTCCACTGCATCTTTGTCCAGTGTCTTGGCATCCAGCCCGCGGTAAACCTCTCCGGTAAAAGCAAAAAGAGCGGGAGCGGATTCCTTGGCACCCGGTTTTGATTTCCATTTCTGGTTTCTGTCCCAGTTTTCATCCGCCAGCCTGGCTGAAATTTCCATAAGCTCAGACAGGTATTGGGGTGATTTTGTTTTTAAAAAAGAATGGATAAATCCAGCCTGTTCAATGAACTTTGGTGTCGTTGTTTTCAACAGGTCGGTAGAATTTTCCACGTTCATAAGCTTGGCAGGAGACGTTATTATTTTCATAAGGTTAAAATACAGATAAATGTTTGAAATCAACAAGGTTCATGATCATCAGCGATATGAAATCGTACATGAAATGGCAGATGATCAGGATCTTAATATTGGAATATATTTTATAAAACATCGCAAAAACAATTCCGATAAAGCATGGGACAGCTACCTGGCCGATTGTTCCGTACGCACTGTGGAGAATTCCGAAGAGTACGGCAGAAACAAAAACACCGGCATATTGATTTTTATATATTTTTTCAATTCTCGTCTGGATGTAACCCCTCATCAGAAGCTCTTCTACAATACCGGCCGTAAGACAGGTGAAAATAATCAGGCTGTAATTGTTTTTAAAAATGTATGAAAGCTGAACAATCTTGCTGCTCATGCTTTCATGCGTGAAAAACCGGATTAAAAAGTTTAAGAAAGATCCTCCGACGGCACAGATCAGATAGAGGCTGAATATTTTTTTAAGATAGAAGCCAAAAGGATAGTTTTTATCTTTCAAAAGCAGTAAAGACTGCTTTTCAATCAGCAGACTGTACATAAAAGTGATCAGCAATACCAGCCACAGTACAATCCGCGAATAGGCAAATGCTGCCGCAGAACCTGCTTTTCCGCCTGAAATAAATTGGACTGCAGGAAAAACATACAGCATTACACCGCCCAGCAATACGAATGTCAGGAGAACTCCCAACGTATATCTTCCGTTAAGGCTCATCAGAATGTTTTAAATTTCGCCTTTTCCCTGACGGATAATTTCAGGCTCACCGGAAGTAAGATCCACAATGGTGGAAGCTACATTATCTCCATATCCTGAATCGATCACGAGATCGACCAGATGATCATACTTTTCTGCGATCAGTTCCGGATCGGTAGAATATTCGATGATTTCGTCATCGTCTTTAATGGAAGTAGAGGCAATCGGATGGCCAAGTTTTTCAACGATCAGCTGAGGAATGGGATGATCGGGAACCCGGATACCGATGGTCTTGTGATTTTTATAAGCCAGCGGCAGGCTTTTGTTAGCATCCAGGATAAACGTGAACGGGCCCGGAAGATGGCTCTTCAGAAACCGGAAGGTTGAAGTATCGATCGGTCTTGTAAAATCCGAAAGGTGGCTCAGATCATTACAGATGATTGAAAACTGTGCCTTTTCAAGTTTTATTTTTTTGATCTGGGCGAGCTTTTCCATTGCTTTAATGTCAAAAATATTGCAGCCCAGCGCATAAACGGTATCGGACGGGTAGATAATAAGCCCGCCGTTATTCAGTGTTTTAATTACTTCATTAATAAGGTTTTCCTGAGGGTTGTTCGGATAAATTTTTAATATTTTTGCCATACTTCAAAGATACGAATATTAAAATAATTTTCATAATTAGCCTTTATTTACAGGAAAAATTAGGAGTTTTAAAAAATTGTCGTATATTTGCAGTCCAATATCGCGGGGTGGAGCAGTAGGTAGCTCGTCGGGCTCATAACCCGAAGGTCGCACGTTCGAGTCGTGTCCCCGCTACTAAGGTAACGCTTACGGTGGCGTTCTGAAAATACACCGCGGGATGGAGCAGTAGGTAGCTCGTCGGGCTCATAACCCGAAGGTCATCGGTTCGAGTCCGGTTCCCGCTACTAAGAAGAGTATCGCAGTTTTGTGATGCTCTTTTTTTATTTCCGGGTTACCTCATCAATTTCTTATGGCTCAATTTATGGGATCAGTGCCAAAACCTGGGGACTATGCAAAAAGTTTGGTTAATCTGAATAGGAAGAAGGTCCGGTCTTTGACTCCCCGGAGCTGCATCCTGAAGTTTTTGATTTTGGCATTAAAGGATTCGGCGG
>CAJYXJ010000001.1 GCA_913778085.1 uncultured Chryseobacterium sp. | reverse complement strand
TCCTGAGCCAGGATCAAACTCTCCATTGTATGTTTGTTCTCAGGCTCACTCAAAGTTTCTTTTACGCTTTAGTTTTTCCTTACTTGGTTGTTATATTGTATGTCAATGATCTTAATTCTTTCGCTTTATAACGAAGCAGTCTCTCTGTCAGTGCCGCTTTCGTATTTGCGAGTGCAAAAGTAATAACTTATTTTTTAATGACCAAATTTTTCCGAAAGAAATTTAAAGTTTTTTTCTTAACCTTAACCCTTTTCTAAAATTCAAATCCCCTACTCCTGCGCTCCCTTAATCGGGACTGCAAAGATACAACTCTTTTTTTATCCCGCAACCATTTCCTTAAAAAAAATTACCAGGTTAAAACAAGATTTCTCGTATCCTATAAAGTAAGTCTTAAGTTAATTCCGCTTATTCAAAAGCTCTCCTGCGCTACTGATCTACTCTCGTTTTCAGTGGGGCAAAGATAAGAGAACTTAAACACACAAAACAAGTTTATTTAACATAAATTTTATTTACCCGTAATATTTAAAGATAAAATTCTGATTTTCAGAGTAAAAAATTTTAAACAAAAGTTTAAAATTTTTCGACACTTCTATTTGAATGTTCTTTTCCCTTTAGAATATATAGAACAGAATATTATCAATGGCCTTATTTTTTAGGGTTTTCGATCGTTAATCCGCAAGGATGTATTTTAGCCGGCAAATAAGAATCGTATTTTATGTATTCCTTTTTCCAGCTTGCTTCTTTGCAATAGATGTAATCTGAATATAATAATCTAGGGCTTTTAAGATACATCAAAAGAAAAGAAAAGAAAAGAAAAGAAAAGATAATATTAATAAAGTCAATCGCAGCTTTGGAAAAATTGCCACATTGATCAATTCACAAAGTACGAGGAAAGCTGATCCTGCTATTATACAATTATATCTTTCTGCATCCAGGTTCTGTAAAACTCTTGTAAGGTCTACAAATATTGTAATCCCCAATAAGGTTATTACCGTAATCAATTTTTCTCTGCTCATTTTACGGTAATAGAACAGAGCAGCAAAAAAGATTAAATAATAGTTTTTATAAAGAAATTTTAAATAATCCTTTTCTTCGATCAGCTGTATTTTATAGGAAAGGTTCCAGACAAGTCTTTGCATCACCGTTGTTCTGTTACCTGATGTATAAAACAGTACCGAGTACAGATGAAATAACACTCCAACGGCTATAAAAAGAAACAGAATTTTGTATTTTTTAAAATATTTTATATAAAGCAATGGTATAAAAAGCAGTCCCATAACCCCATTAAGAAGACATATCATGATCAATAGCTGCCTAGGAACAGATAGTTCCTGATGTTTTTTTTAATAATAAAATAAATAATGAAAAGGGTTATAAACTGAAGAGTAATGGTGTTTAACAGTATTTCCTGCCCGCTTGCCATAATCAAAAATATGGTGAGGATAAAAAACAGTTTGCTTATATTATCTGTCTTATAGTTGTTGTTTACATATAAAAAGATTTCGTAAAATAGGTAAAACCAGAAAAACAGTGAAATATACACTGTAAAATAGGGGATGTATTGGGTCTGAAAAGAGTACTTGCATAAATGGTTATACTTGGAATAATACTATAGTACCCCTGGTGATTCGAGAATACCGAAGAAAAACCATTTATTATTGAGTCACGTAAATAGACGGTCCCCTCTTTATACCATAACCTGGGATCCAATAAGACGAATCTCGTTTTAAATAAAAATATCGACAGGATAAAGATATATACTAGAACAACCGCACCATATTATTTCATGAGTAATAGACTGATTTTTTTTGCATGCATTGTGTTATACTGAGTTTACTTTAAGCTTTGTGCAAATTTATTATAGAATGTAAAATTATAAAAGTATCACGTCTAATTAATTATTAAAAAAATAACTTCAGGTATTATGAGTTCAGTTTTCATGAGTAATGGCCGTCGCATTTGATTACTTCTGTTATTGCTTCCTGTATATCGTTTTCAGAAAATCACCGTAGGAGGATTCAAGACCGATGATATCACCGCTTTTTAAGTTCAGCCCTCCCATTCCGGTATTATCGGACTTAATTTTAGCAGCTGAAACCTGAAAATACTGATTGGCACTGTTGTCTTTAGGCTGTATTCTGATGGTAGAGCCTAAAAGTTTTTTGGTTGAAATCGTATATACTTCTCCCGGAACGATTTTCAGCATCATGTATGACCTTGGAGAAATAATATAATCCTGTTTGTTAACAGCGATTTTCTGGTTTTGATCCGAAGAGGCAAAAATGTATATGCACCCCGTTTGCCCGGCTAATTTCTCTTTGGGTAAAAAATAAAGATTTAGCCTGTAATTTGAAGGGTTGAAATTTTGTTTTGTACCGTCGACATTTTCAAAAGGCTTCAAAGTATAAGTATTGGCTCCGATTTCTTTGGCTTTTTTATATACCAATGCGAAAATTTCATCATCGTATTTAGAGAAACCCTGCACTTCAATTTCACCCAGATATTCCGCATCATTCCCTTCGTCAATTTTATACAGGAACTTATCTGTATTCTCATGGGTTTTTTCAACTTTCGTAAGGTATACGTTTTGGGCTATAAAAAACTGTACCATTAAAATGAGGGCTGTAATGAGTATTTTTTTCATTCTTTACTTATTAGATTGAAGAATTTCCACACATTCTTCCAGGCTGTTTTCCCAGTGTTTGGGTTCGATTTTATAAATTTCCTCAATTTTATCGAGACACATGGTGCTTCTCTTAGGTCTTTTGGCAGGTGTGGGATACTGTTCAGTACTTAATTGATTTAATTTTATTTTCGATCCGGAGAATTCCGCAATTTTTTTTGCAAATTCAAACCATGTTGTTTCCGGATAATTAGAAAAATGGAAAACTCCGTATTTCTTTTGCTGGTTTTCAATAATCATCATAATGGCTTCTGCAAGATCATTGGCATTTGTAGGCTGTCCGAACTGATCACTAACAATTCCCAGCTCCTCTTTCTGGGAGAATAAATTCAACATTGTTTTTACAAAATTCTTGTTGAATTCGGAATACAGCCAGGATGTTCTCAGAATAACGGTTTTAGGATTCATTTCCACAGCCAGCTCTTCGCCTTTTAATTTGGATTCGCCATAGATTCCTACCGGATTGGTAAAATCATCTTCGGAGTAGCACAAATTGGTTTCACCGTCAAAAACATAATCCGTTGAAACATGAATCAATATGGTATCCGTATTTTTACACGCCTGCGCCAGGTATCCCACGCCATCTGCATTTACGGCAAATGCTTTTTCCTTTTCAGTTTCGGCGAGATCGACGGCCGTGTACGCTGAAGCGTTGATGCAGTAATCCGGTTTGTACTCGGTGAAGAATGTGTTTACCTGATCCTCGTCGGTAATATCTAAATTCTGGGAATCGGTAAAGGTGAATTCATAATCCAGCTCAAAATCAGGAGCTATTTTCCTGATGCAGTTCCCCAACTGCCCATTTCCTCCGATAACTACTATTTTCTTCATTATGAATTTTTTGCGTTTTGTGATCTTAAAAATTTAACTCTGGACTGGAAATCTTTCTGTTCCAGGTCTACATAAAATTTGTGGAATGTTTCTTTGATCTCTTCCGGGTGTACTTCTGACTTTCTGGTTTTCACATTAAAGTAGATCACCGTTACCCATAACACGGCATGAACTGTTTTTTCATCCAGGCTCTTCATGAGAATCTCTACTTTTGCCGTCCGCTCTCCTACTTCAATAGTCTTGCTGCTGATTACCACTGAAGTATTATATCTCACTTCCTTTAGGTATGCGATTTCATTCTGGATGGCAATCCAGGTACAGCCTGTAAGTTTGGTATATTCTTCGTAGGTAAAACCGTAAAATGTTTCGACGTGATCTTCTCTGGCATTGAACATATAGTCCAGGTATTTCACATTATTTAAGTGTCCGATCGGATCACAGTCGCTGAATCTGACCTTTACCTTGGTCGATACTTCTTTTTCCATTCTGCAAAAATAAAAAAACCACCCCGATGAGAGATGGTTATTTTATAAATGTTTGTTAATTTCTGAAAATTACTGAACACCCAGTTCTTTCTTTACAGCTGCCGTAGCATCAGGTCCTCCTTTGAAAACGAAGGCTGCAGAGTTAGCATCCATGATATAGTCGTATCCGTTTGCTTTAGCTACTTTAGAAACGGCATCGTTAAGCTTTTTCTCGATCGGCTCATATGCTGCATCCTGCTTTGCTACGAAATCTTTTTGCGCTTTGTCATTCATCTGCTGGATTTCTTCCTGCATTTTTGCCAATTCCGCTTCTCTTGCTTTGTTTTCGTCAGCCGTTTTCTTAGGCGCTTCTTCCGTATATTGCTTTACTTTAGCCTGTCCAGCGTCTGCTTTTTTCTTGATTTCCGCTTGTTTAGTATCTAAGAAGGCTTTAAGATCAGTATCCGCCTTTTTCTTTTCAGGCATTGCGTTAAGAACACCTATAACGTCTAAAGTAGCAATTTTTTGAGCTTTTGCCATACCTACCGATACAACCATCATTACCGCTGCAAATAATACACTTAATTTTTTCATAATTGGTAAATAAATAATTTAATTTGTTTTTTAGATCTGTAAATTTAATAAAAGTTAAACTTTTATTTTTTTGTTTTTGTTTTTTCTTTCGGCTCGCTGTCTTTTAACAGGATGGCCAATACTTTATCTGAATAATCGGATCTTTTCTGAAGGAAAATCACGTTGTTGCTTGTTTTGTCCAGCACGATTGCCAATCCGTTCTTTTCGGACATGGTCTTAATGGCTTCCCATATCTGATCCTGAAACGGCTGTACAAGGTTTGCCCTCAGCTTTTTGATTTCTCCTGTTGCTCCGAAACGTAAGCTGGTGGTGGTTTTGATGTTTTTATCCAGATCCATTACTTCCTTTTCCCTTAGTTTAAGCTGATCGCCTATCAAAAGCACTTTTTCACTTTCAAAGGCAGATCTTTTACGCTCATATTCCGCCTGCAGATTCTGAAGTTCCGTCTGCCAGGTATCGATCTGTGCATTGAGCCTTGCTTCCGCTTCTTTATACTGAGGCATTTTCCCCAATATATATTCGGTATCCACAACGCCCACTTTCTGTGCATTGCTTAATCCGAAGAGCAGGAATAATATGAATGAAAAAAGAATTTTAAAATTTTTCATGTTTTGGATTATAATGATTGGTTCATCAGGAAGTGCGTCTTCCATCCGGAAGGTTCGGTTCCTGTAATTGTTTTATCGAATCCGTAAGCGAAATCAAATCCAATTAAACCAAATGCTCCCATGTAAACTCTTACCCCTACACCTACTGATCTTTTTAACTGGAATGGATTGTAGTTCCCCCAAGAATTCCAAACGTTTCCTCCTTCCGCAAACGTCAGGGCATAAATTTTTGCCGTCTGGTTCAGTGAAATCGGATATCTTAATTCTAACGTAAATCTGTTGTAAATCGTACCTCCTCCTGCAGGAGTAATATCTTCGGAAGTTCCTCCGTATGTAGACGCATTTTCATATCCTCTCAACGGAATCAATTCCCTACCGTCATATCGACCACCGAAAAGACCGGTACCTCCCACATAGAATCTTTCAAATGGCGGAGCTCCCAGTTTGGAGTTGTACCCATCCATGAACCCCATTTCAGCAGAAGATCTCAATACCAGTTTACCAATGATCTCATTGTAAACATCAGCCTTGAACTTCACTTTGTAGAATTCCATCCACTTGTATTTCTCCGTAGGACTCAACGTAGAATAATCTTTGTTGTTAAATGCAGAGTAAGGCAATGTGAACTTCACTGATAAATCCAGGTTGGAACCTGTTGTCGGGAAGATCGGGTCTATCCCTGCCGAGTTTCTGCTCAGTCCTAAGTTGATACTTAAGTTATTAGCAGAACCATAATATTCGGTTGTATTTCCAAACTGGAACGGATAATTCTTAAAGTCATACTTCTGGTACTGAAGACCTGTGTACAATGAGAAATAGTCATCCGGCCATCTTAGCTGTCTGTTTAGCCCAGCGGAAGCGGATAAAATATTCAGCTTCTGGGAATTCCCGGAAATATCGGAATATTTAACCCTTGAGTTGTTCAAACTTACAGAAAGTGCCGTAGGCCTTGTTCCGAATACCCATGGTTCCGTAAATGAAACGCCATAGTTCTGGAAATATTGTCCAGCCTGTGCCTGAAGCGATAAGGTTTGCCCGTCTCCCTGAGGAACCGGTTTGAAGTCTTTAAATTTAAGGAAGTTCTTCAGAGAGAAGTTATTAAACGTTAATCCCAGTGTTCCGATGAAGCTGTTACCTCCGTAACCTGCCTGCAGCTGAACCTGTGAAGAACCCTTCTCTACCAGTTTCCAGTTGATGTCCACCGTATTATCCTGCTGGTTCGGCTGAATATCCTGCCCTACCTGCTGAGGATCGAAGAACTGCATCCCGGCAAGATCGAAATAGGTTCTTTTAATATCGCTTTTAGCGAAAAGATTTCCTGGCTTCGTTCTCAGGGCTCTAAGGATAACATGGTCATGTGTGGTCGTGTTACCCTGCCAGGTCACTTTATTCCACGTTGCTTTTTCTCCTTCGTTAATTCTGATTTCAAGATTGATTCTGTCTCCGTCTACGGATTTTTCAACCGGTGTTACGTTGGAGAAAAGATATCCGTTGTTCATGTATACGGATTTGATATCGGAATCGTCTTCCTTACCACCGTCTTCCCCAACTTTTTTGTTGAAACCTACCGCATCGTAAATATCCCCTTTCTTATATCCTAAAAGTCTTTGTAAATAATCTGTAGGATATACGGTATTTCCAGTGAAGGTAATATCACCGATATAATACTGTTTTCCTTCGTTCAGCTTTACATTGATCTCGTAGTTGTTCCTTTTGTTTCTCCATACGGAGTCTGAAACAATAATCGCATCTCTGTATCCTAAAGAGTTATAATAGTTGATCAGATTCTGTTTGTCTTCCTGGTATTTATCTTCAATAAATTTCGAAGATTTCAAAATACCGCCAATCCCGAATCTTTTCTGCTTTGTTTCCTTAAAGGCTTTTTTTCTAAGCTTTCTGTCGGTAACGGTCGTATTCCCTTCAAACTCGATATGATCGATCTTAATCCTTTTGCCTTTGTCTACATTGATGGTCCAGTCTACCAGATTAGGATCTCCGGCATTTACTTTCTCCTGAATGGTGATCTTAGCATCTGCAAATCCTTTTTTTACATAGTCTTTAGGGACGTTTGTTTTAAGGCTTGAGATTAAGTTCTGTGTAATTTTAGTTCCCGGCTTCAGATTGTTATCTTTAGCTAGTTTCTCGTTTTTGGATTTACCGATTCCTTTTCCTGTAAATTTAACTTCTCCAAGATCTTTAAGGTCCTGAAGGTAAAATCTTAAGATAATGGTTTCGCCTTCAATACTCTGAACGTATACTTCCACCTCAGAAAAAGACTGGGTATCCCAAAGTTTTTTTACAGCGTTACTGATTTTCTGCCCCGGAATGTCTACGGTTTCCCCTTTGGACAAACCTGTAAATCTCAGGATCTGAGCCGGCGTATATTTTTTAACCCCATCCACAACAATGTCTTTCAGCGTGTATGTTCCTGCCTGGTTTTCTGCATGTACAGCATTATTTACTTTCGTGCTGTCCTGTGGCGTTACCTGTCCATAAAAATGTGCAGAAGCAACAAACATAATGATGGGTAATAGTCTAAACTTCATTTTATCGTAGTCTTTCTTTTCTTAATTTTACTGAATTTTTATTTGTTCGCCGGTCATCCCGAATCTTCTTTCCTTGTTTTGATAATTAACAATACACTGGAAGAAAATATCTTTTGTAAAGTCCGGCCACAGAACATCTAAAAACTGCAGCTCCGCATAAGCGATCTGCCAAAGGAGGAAATTGCTGATTCTGATTTCGCCGCTCGTCCGGATCAGGAGATCCACCGGCGGAAGATCTTTAGTATACAGGTAGCTCTCAAAAAGCTTTTCATCGATATTACCGGCATCGATTTTTCCTTCTTTCACATCTTCGCTGATACTTTTTACGGCATTCAGTATTTCATGCTGCGAACCATAGCTGATGGCGAGCACAAGATTGCCCTTTGTGTTTTCTTTTGTAAGCTCCACCACCCGTAAAAGCTGATCCTTTACCAGCGGCGGAAGTTTTTCCAGATTCCCGATCACATGCATTTTAAGCCCTTTTGTGAAAATTTCCTCTGCTTCCAGCAATAAGGTTTCCACCAGTAAATTCATGAGTGTATTTACTTCTTCGGCAGGCCGGTTCCAGTTTTCCGAAGAAAAGGTGTAAAGCGTTAAATACGGAATATGTATTTCATTACATGCATTAATGGCATTCCTTACTGCATCAATGGCATTTCTGTGACCGAAAGTTCTTTCTTCGCCACGGGTTTTTGCCCATCTCCCATTACCATCCATGATGATAGCCACATGTTGCGGCAAATTCTCAGGATCTATTTTATCTTTTATCAACGACATATTAATCACAATAGCACGGAGGTCTCCCGAATGAGTAGGTAAGCCCTAAGCTTACGGTATTCATCCAGTCTTTAGATCGGGAATCTCCAATATTTCTCTGTCCAATAAGGCCTGCTTCCCTCTCTTTGGATACCACGTAATAAGCATCCGTCTGCAGAAGGGAACCACCGGTAACTGGGCTCAGGATATCTGCGTTATAATTAGCCACTACATCTTTGCTCAGGACTTTGCTGTAATCCAGCTGATCCGTAAGCGTATATCTGAAAGTAGCTTCTGCAAAAATAGCCCAGTTATAGTTAAATTTATATTTTAAACCTACTCCAAAAGGAAGGTGCGCCGTCGTCTTCTTACCGGTAGAGTATGTTACAGTAGTCGTAAAATCAAGCTCATTGATCGGAGCCTGCGCTACACCATCCGCATCTCTTCTGAAATCATTCAAAACCGTTGCCTTCGGAGCATCAAACAATAAAGCGCCAACCCCACCGAAAATATATGGGCTCACCATACCTTTCTGTTCGTTATTCACCGGGAAAAAATTATATTCGAAAACCAGACTTGCTTCATACACATCGTTTTTTCCGAATGCGTTTCTGTTTCTTCTGTAATCTTCTTTTGCAACCTTATCATTAAACTGAATCTGGTTATATCCAAGATCCAATCTTACAGTCTGATGAGGATTAAAATTAAATCTATATAAAATACCACCATAAAACGGAACTCCAAAATCCGATGCTCTGCTTAAATCCAATGGCTTTTGTAAAAGATAATTCGATCTCCCTACATCCCCAACTAGGTTACTCATACCTAGACGAACCCCAAGTTCGTTTCTTTGTGCTTTAACACTTACCACAGTTCCTAGAGCGGCAAGGAAGCTAAACAATAATTTTCTATTCATAAAAGAATATGGATTTATGGTTATTTTAAAATTTAATTTTTGCAAATATAAAACTTTTTTATATTAATGATAATCTTAATGTATAGTTAAAAATAAACAAAAAAACATAATTTGTTATAAAGTAAACGACAAACTCGAAGAATTATTCTTTTTTTAATAGAATCAAAATGATCAAGATATAATAAACCCCCATTAAATGAGGGCTTAAATGTATTATTTTTTATTGAATATTGACTGTACTTTATTCCTAATTCTTATCAGCAAAGGTTCTTTATAGTTTTTATCTTCATCAAAGTAACCATAACCATAGCCATAACCATAGCCGTAACCGTATCCATAGCCATACCCCTGCTTGGTATTATAGTCATTGTACACAAGGCCCAGATGATCTATTTCTCCGTTATGGTATCTCTCGGTGATCATTTTCAGCATATATTTTTCGGTATATTCGTGACGCACCACATAGATGTTTGCATCCGAATGCTTCATCAGTTCATAGGAATCTGCAACCAGCCCTACCGGCGGAGAATCAATGATAATAAAATCATAGACGCTTTTGAGGTCTTCAATAAACTGGATATTTCTTTCACTCATCAACAGTTCTGAAGGGTTTGGCGGGATAGGTCCCGAAGTCGCCACATCAAGATTCGGAATTCTTGTTTTATTGATGATCTGGTCCATTCCCACTTCACCGGTAAGATAATTGGAAATACCGTATTTGTTATCAATCTGGAAATCTCCGAAAATTTTCGGCTTCCGTAAATCCATTCCCAATAAGATGGTTTTTTTGTCACTTAAACCTAACACCGAGGCGAGGTTGATCGAAACATAGGTTTTACCCTCACCGCCGATGGAAGATGTTACCAGAATAACCTTACTTCCTCCATTTTCTCCTGACAGGAACCTTACATTGGCTCTGATCCCCCTAAATGCTTCGGAGACAGAAGATTTCGGCTGATCGAGAACGGTAAGCATATTTTCATTGCTGTTGTTGCCAATTACTCCTAACAAAGGAATTTTCGTAGCATTAAGCAGCTCTCTGATATTCCTGATCTTATTGTCCAATACTTCTCCGATAAAAATAAACAACAATGGCAGCACAAGGAAACCTCCGATGATCCCGGCTTTAGCAGCTTTCACGTTAGGTCCTATCGGTGGCTGCCCTACATTTTTCGCAGGGTCGATCACGGTGATATCCGACTGGTTTGCTGCCATCCTCATCTGCGTTTCATTTTGCCTGCTCAGCAAGCTGTTATAGGTTGCCTCAATCATATTATACCCTCTTTCCGCATCCAGGTATCTTCGCTGCTTTTCAGGGTAAGTTGCCAGATCGGAATTAGCCTCGGCAACTTTCTGATTGATTTTACTTATTTCGTTATAATAACCGGAGTAATAATTTCTCAGGGCTACGTTTGATGTCATTTTAGCTTCATCAATGAGCCTGTTGATTTCTTTCATAGGTTCGGAACTTGGCTTATAGATCAACGCCAGTTCCCGTCTCTTCAGATAAAGCGCTTTAAGTTCTGCAACAGATGCACTGAAAAGGCCATCCTGAAAACCGGCCGCCGTCGTACTGATCATTTTTTCAAAATTCTGTGCTTCCAGGCTTCTTCTGATCTCATTGAGAGACGCAATTTTACTGTCGATATCCGCCTTTTTGGCCTCGAGTTCTTTAATTTGACCTAATGATTTTTCGTCCCTGTCTTTGATATCATAAAGCTTTTCCGTAGTCTTCATGTAATTCAGGATATTGGCACTGGAGTCCAGTTTTTTTCTTATGTTACTAAGATTATCCTGTATATAGACATCGGTATTTTTATCAACCGTTATTTTATCCGCCAGTCTTTTTTTCTGCAGCTGGTTTACAGACATGTTAAGGAAACTGACGGTACTGTTAAGATTATACCCTCTTTTCGTAATAATCATAATACTGTTAATTTCCTTATCAAATTCAATTCCGATCGTAGAGACAATCTCATTGACGGATTGATTAACGGTATTCAAGTTAACAATAATATTTTCCAGTTTGATTTTAGGAACAATAGAGTTACGCATCAACCTGAATCTTAAATTCGGTGATGTATACCATTCTCCTACTTTTATAATTTTGTTAGCCGGCCGATCATAAGGGTCAATCAATGAATATCCTTCAGAATCATAATTGTATAAGCTGACGGACTGTCCTTCTTCCGGGAGCACAACTTCATAAGCATCACCTCCTTTCGGAACCAGTGTAACCGGATAATTTACCTGCTGCAAATGTTTTCTGTCTACCTGGAAAAGAACCGGGCAGTCATCTTTATCCAAATAAGTAGATTTTATAAGTCCTTTTGTAGAATAGTTTACAAAAAGATCGAGTTCTTTAACCAAAAATTCATTATGCGTTCTGGATAAGAGCATTTTTTTAAGATATACCCCGTCCTGATTTCCGCCCTGCCCCCAGATGAAGTTGATTGACTGGTTTGGCGTAAAGTAACTTGATGTATTGTTCGAAACACTTAAGGATAAATTGGAAGCATAAATATTCTGTGCATAATATTTGCTGTACACCCATGAAATGCCGTAGCCGATAAGCAGCACCAAGATGAAGAAGTACCAATTTTTCAATACTCTTCTTAAAAAATGTTCTATGTCGAACAGTGCGAAAGAACCATACTTTTCCTTCTGAGAATCAACCTTCTCTACCGTAGCGTCTTTTCCTGGAATCATGATATTAAAGGTTTTTTAGAAGTAGATAGATGGATAATGCCGTTGTAATTACTGATACGCCGGTTGTTAAGGTCTGAATAGGGTCTTTCCCCAGACCATTCAGGCTTTTTGCTCTCGTATTCAGATAGATTTCGTCACCATTCTGCACGTAATAATAAGGGGAATTCATAACATCTTCTCGGGTAAGGTCAATTCTTGCTGTTTTGATGCCTTCAGGAAGTTTTCTCCGGATCATTATATTTTTCCGGTCTACTGTCCTGTTTAATCCTCCGCTCATCGCGAAAGCCTCGGTAATTGTTAACGTATTTTTATGTACCACCTTTTCACCGGTTACGCCTGTAGTTTCTATATCTCCCAGTACATAGAATGTGATCCCATTGGTATTTAAGCGTACTTCTGATTTGCCTTCCTGGAAGTTCTCATTCACTTTATCCTGAATTTCTTTGCTCACTTCTTCAATCGTACGGCCCTCAGCTTTCACAAATCCGATACCGAAAATATTGATATCCCCATTCACATCTACCTTTAATCCGTTGAAATAAAAGCTGGCATTCCCTCCCGACGCGGCACTTCCGGCACCAATGCCTCCAATTCCTACACCGCCGACTCCGCCGCCGCCTGAGCCGCCCGAAGTGTTCAGAGCAGAGTAAAACTGTGCTGCATCACCTTTAGGGGTGGTAACAATATTAAGCGTTAAAATATCATTCTTTGTAATCCTGTATACCGGAATATTGTAAGGTACCAGCCCTTCTTCATTAATCACCAGGCTTTCGCTCGGCTGCATGTACTGTACGTCTTTTGTCGTAATACATGATGTCATCATCAGGAGAGGAAATGCTAAAAGTAATATATATTTACAATTCTTCATCATATTTTCAATTGTTTGCAAAAGTAAAGATTTAATTGATAGTCTTCTTATTATTCTTTAAAAGATAGGCAAAATCAGGAAGGTAAGCACCTGCAAAGCCTATGAAAACTATAATTAACAATAAAATATTAATATTAATATGTCTGAAATAATAAGCTACCGCAACGATAAACAGGTAGTATACGATAATGTAAAAACTGGATCTTCTGTGGGTAAGATTCAGCTTGAGCAATTTATGATGGATATGGTTTTTATCAGCATCAAAAGGTGATTTCTTATTTATGGCCCGTATGATGATCACATTTAAAGTATCAATAATCGGCAGGATCAGAATAGCCACTGCAATTACCGGTGCCGACTGCAGATGGTATTTCGGAACCCAGGGAACCTCCCGGTCGATAAAAATATCGATAAAGCAGATCGACGTAAAGGCAAGCAGAAAGCCAAGAAGCATAGACCCGGTATCTCCCATAAAAATTTTATTCGTCCGGTAATTGGATAAGTTGTAATACAGAAACGCAAGAACCGCCCCGATAATAATTACCGACAGAACCACCAAAGGATAATTATATTCTCCTAACCGGTAATAACTGATTCCGAAGAGGGCACTGCAGATTACCGAATATCCGCCGGCAAGTCCGTCAATTCCATCGATAAGATTAAAAGCGTTAATAAGAACAATAAAAGTAATGATGCTAAAGAAGACACTTATAAAATAGTTCAACTCGAAAACCCCGAAGATCCCGAAAAGACTCCTGATGCGGATGTCTGATCCTATAACCATAATCGCGGAAACAATGATCTGTGCAACTAATTTTTTATAAGCCCGCATTACCACAATATCATCCATGACTCCGATGTACAGTAGGATAATCAGCGATGCGAAAAGAAATTTGTAAAGATCGAAAAGCTCATAGGCAAAGATCGATGTACAGATCCCTATTGAATAGAAAATAGCAATACCTCCGAGATTGGGAATTTTCCGGAGATGAGAACTCCTCACTCCCGGTTCATCCATGAGATTTTTCCTTCTGGAAATCTTTATGATCGTAGGAACGGAATAATAAGTAATTAAAAATGAGAACAAAAAACCCAGCCCTATTTTTGTATAGAAAATAGGAATACCGGACTGAGCTAAGAACAATTCAAAATTCTCCATCTTTTTTCGGACCAAGCACCTGTATCTTTATGAAAAGAGAGTTTCGTCGACGTTAAAAAACTAATGATCAGATTTTTACCGAAACCCCGGTGCTTACATTTGTGTTAAATTAATTTTCTTATCAGTTTTTTTTGACCTGCAAAAAACAACAGATAAAACATCTTTTTTTTCAGGGGCAAAGATAACAGATAATTTTTATCAAAACGACTATACTTCAATATATCTTTTAATTTTATTTCCCTATCTTTCATGAAACGTTGCAGCTGCTGGGACATGGACATAAAAGTTTCTTCATTTTTCACAAATGCCAGATATGCCAGATAGGAATAAACTCCTTCAAAGATCTGAAAGTTCTTCAGTTCCTGCTGGCGGCCGGCATATCGGGATGTTTTAAAAAATGCCTCCACCTCTTCCACCGCTTTTAAGATGTCCAACCCTCTTTCCGTATGGGTTTTTGTAATGGAATCGGTACGTTCAAGATAGTGATAATGAAAATTCTGGGTCTGTGCAATTGATTCACACTCCAGCAAAAGCTGCGGAATAAGCTGGATATCTTCAAAATGCGCCGCTTTTTTGAACCGTTTTTCTTTAAACAGATCTTTTCCGAATAATTTATTGCAGGCAAAATAGCTCAGGTCAGAAAAGACGGAAAAGTTCTCGTCAAGATCAATTTTTTCCGGCATATTGGGAATCTGGGTCAGCTTCTGGACGACCTTTCCATTCTGATCCACTTTCTGGATATTGCAGATGACCATTTTGGCATTATGTTTTTCTGCCAAATTTACCATTTCTTCAAACATTGCAGCCGTTACATAATCATCACTGTCTACAAAACCAATATAGTCTCCGGTTGCCCTGTCGATTCCGAAATTCCGGGCATCACTCAATCCTCCGTTTTCTTTCACAAAAGACTTTATTCTGTCAGGATATTGTACGCTGTAGGTAGCGATAATCTGTGCAGAGTTATCCGTGCTCCCGTCATTTATGATCAGAATCTCAATATTCTGATAGGTCTGATCGATTAATGAATCAAGACATTTGGCAAGGTATTTTTCGACGTTATATACCGGAACAATTACCGAAACTTTTGGAAGAATGCCTTTCATATCTTATATCTTCGTCAGCCGTGCATTCAGCCAGCCCTTTTTAGCTTCATCAAAATCTTTCCTTGAGCATGGAATGCAGTTTTCTATATTTTCATCATCCCCAAAATACCAAAGGTTGCTGAAAGTATCTCGTTTAAAAGCATACTGCCTGTCGTCCACCAATACATAAAATACCTCATAGTGCCTTTCTTTGGGATGCGACCGCTGGATGTTGATCCCTTCAATGAGATACCATATCATCTGGGCAAGAAGCTGGTGGTTCAGCTGACTTTCAGAATAAATATTATAGTTGAAGATACCGACGGATTTTAGATTTTCACTTAACCCGATTTCTTTCATATACGCACAAACTTCCCTTCTGTTCAGCCCGTTCACCTGAGGATTCATAGAGAATGGCTCTCCAAAGCTTTCAACGGCATCGCAGTTTACCGTTACCAGATCTGCTTTCCGGAAAAAAGGTTCCGTTTTCTCTGTAGAATTCATCATTTCAGCCAGGCGGATAATGTCAAACTCCACTTCTTTAATCAGTCTAACGGAATCCGCTTCATTCAGATGCTTCTGATAACCTAAGTGATGATAATTTTTAATGGAAAAATCTTTTGCTCCAAAAATTTTACCTAAGAACGTATGTTCATTGATCATTTCGCCCTGTTTAAGGGAAATAATATTGCTGATCTGGGTATAATTGATGCTTTTTGTAAATAAATTTAATGCTGAGAAGAGCGAAAAGGAAAAATCGTTTGATCCCCCCACAATTACAGGAATCGCTCTTTTCTGGTGACAAACCGCCAGGATCTCCTGCAGGATGTAGTGGGAATCCTGTACTGATTTTCCTGACACCAGGTCTCCCAGATCAATAATAGGAATTTCAAAATCCAGCTGGGATAATTTATAAAATTCGTTCCTTATTCCCGTAAAATCCTGAACTTCGGCATCGCCGCCTGCCCCTCTGTAATCCGAGATGAAAAGAAGGACAATGCTGTCTTCCTTTATCTCTTTCGTGATCCGGGCACCGATCTGCCAGCTTTCTGTCCTGAAATTTCTGGGTGAAATGATAAAATCTTCGAAATCCATGTATACTTCGTTATTTCCGCAAACATACAAAAAGTTAACGGCTTAACCTCTGATATGAAAATGGATGATGTTATATTTCCAGTGATCATTGCCTTCTTTCAGGCATTTTTCACGATCACCGCTTTTTCAACTTCTCTCGGTCAGCACATGATCTCTTTTTCATTCGATACACGGCCAGATGTAAGATTGGGCCCTGTATGAATAGAACACGAGCTTTCATCTGACGCTTCACCAGAACCTGATAGAGCCAATAATAACTTGGCTTTGGCTACTGCCGGACTGAAGCCCATTGCAAGTTTGGCCCTCATGATGTGAAACACCCTTGTTTCAGGGGCAGTTCTTTTCGTATTCTTTAATAATGCCATAGTAAACTTCTGCCTGACGGCTTTGGATCCGGCCCGCTACCAGATCAAAAAATCCTCTGAGCTGCGCTCTGTCATGCTTTGTTTCTTTAAGGGTAGCATCATAAATATCCTGGTATTCTTTTAAGAGAGTTTTATCAAGCTTTTTATCCTTCATCATGTTTTTATCGAAATCATTAAGATATTCATTAAAAGAAGGACAGGTTCCTCCCACTGCTCTAAAAGCATCTACGATATTTTCAATGGACGATCCTACCTTAAAACTGAACTGGCTTTTAGGTTTTACTGCCAATACCGCATAAGGCTCCCCGCTTTTCTGAATATAAAAGTTTGAATGGGTATAATAACACGGGGCTGAACTTTCACAGGTATATACATTGGATCCGTATAGCCTTATTTTACCGTCGTACATGAGATATTCAAAAGAGTCATCGGTATCTTTTGACAAATTCCCGTTTTTATCGACAGTTTTCACCCGGATTTTTTCCTGGGTTCCTGAAACATTACCGTCATTATAATAGATCACCCTTTTAACATCATTGGCTTTTATTTCTTTCTTTTTCTGATCATCCAAAGTAGCATATTTAAATCCTGAGATCCTGTTGCTGACGATTATCTGCCCCAATGTACTAGAGATCGTTACCGGACCGATAAAATAAGCTTTAAATGAAGTTCCGTCTTCCAGCTGAAATTCTGCAATATCATTCTCATCATACTGTTGTTTTTTTTGCGCATACAGAATAATGTTTACCATGCAGAAGGTCACAATAAATAATTTTCTTACCATAGCTTTTTTATTTTTAGCAGTCAAAAATAACAAATACAATCATACATTCAATAATTTTATCCCTAATAAAACAACTAGATATCAAAAGCTTTAATTACTTACCTATTTTAAATATCCCACTTTGAAAAGCATAGCTATAAAAAACCCTTTGATCCGGATCAAAGGGTTGATGTAAAATTATTTCTTTTTTGCTGCAGCAGTTTTTTTGGTCGTTGCGGTTTTCTTGGCTGCAGTAGTTTTTTTCGGAGCAGCAGCTTTTTTGGCAGCCGGCTTTTTCTTCTCGGCAAACGCCTTCGGATCCTGGTCGGTAATCCATTTTTTCACCTCCTCCAGAGCAACTTCTTTTAATTCACCGGCTTCATATTTGGTATCATCGGCTTTCTTAGGAATCTTAAACATGGTTTTCCCGAATTTTACGAATGGGCCCCATCTTCCGTTTTCAATGGAGATTTTTTCTTTTTCCCACTGCTGGATGTAGCGGTTGGCCTCTTTTTCCAGCTTGGCATCGATCAGTTCATTGATATCGTTTTGGGAAAGGTTCTCAAAATCATATCGTTTCGGGACATTGACGAAAATATCCTTGTATTTGATAAACGGTCCGAATCTCCCGCTTCCTTTGGTTACAGGCTCACCTTTATAAGTAGCGATCGGAGCATCGGCAATTTTCTTTTCGTTGATGATTTCTTCAGCGCGCTTCTGATCTACCGACAGAGGATCTTCTCCTTTGGGAATGCTGATGAATGTTTCACCCCATTTCACGTAAGGCCCGAACCTTCCGACTCCTACGGAAACAGGCTGCCCGTCTACTTCTTGCAGGTCAAACGGAAGTCTGAACAGCTCTAAGGCTTCTTCAAAGGTAATGGTAGCAATATTCTGTCCTGCCATCAGGGAGGCAAAAATCGGTTTTTCCTCATCATCAGTTTCCCCGATCTGGATCATAGCTCCGAATCTTCCGATTCTGGCATGGACGTTCTTTCCGGTCTTCGGATCAACCCCCAATAAACGGTCTCCGGTGGCACGGTCCGCATTTTCTTCCACATCTTCGATTCTCGGATGGAATTTGGAATAGAAATCCGTCATCATCTGCTTCCATTTCTGGTCGCCGTTGGCAATTTCATCAAAGCTCTCTTCTACCCTAGCCGTAAAACCGTAATCCAGGATTTCCTTAAAATTATCGGTTAGGAAATCACTTACGACTTCCCCGGTATCTGTAGGAACGAATTTATTTTTATCCCCTCCGAATTTCTCTTCAAGGACTTCTTTTTTAATCTTGTCTTTTAACAAAGAGATTTTCACTACCTCTCTGGTCTGCGGCTCAATTTCTCTTTTATCTACATATTCACGGTTCTGGATCGTCTGGATCGTCGGCGCATAGGTAGAAGGACGCCCGATACCCAGCTCTTCCAGCTTTTTTACCAGCCCGGCTTCCGTATATCGTGCACTTGGCCTGGTGAACTTTTCCGTAGCCGTAATCTTTTTATATTCTAAAATTTCTCCGATATTTACTTTCGGAAGTAATTTTTCGTTGTTTTCGTCGTCGTCGTCTTCCGCTTTTACGATCCCGTATGCTTTTAAGAAACCATCAAAAATAATGACTTCTCCCTGTGCTTCAAAATGCTGGGGAAGCTTTGCATTTCCGATTTCGATAACGGTTTTCTCGATCTTGGCATTGGCCATCTGGGAAGCCAGTGTTCTTCTGTAAATCAGCTGATATAGCCTGTTCAGCTGTGCATCACCAATGCTTTTTACGGCAAAATCCGTCGGACGGATCGCTTCGTGCGCTTCCTGTGCAGAAGCAGATTTGGTCGTATAATTTCTTGGGGAAGAATATTCCGCACCGTATTCTGAAAGAATCTGTTTTTTCGCTCCTTCAATGGCTTCCTGGGAAAGATTCACCGAGTCTGTTCTCATATAGGTAATATACCCTTCTTCGTAAAGCCTTTGTGCCAGACGCATGGTATTGGTTACATTGTAGCCTAATCTTGAGGAAGCCTCCTGCTGTAAAGTGGAAGTGGTGAAAGGGGCTGATGCCGAACGGGTTCCCGGTCTGGTTTCAACATTTAAAACCTTGAATTCCGCAGTTCTGGACTGTTCCAGGAATTTCTCAGCTTCTTCTTCCTTATCAAAATCTTTCTTCAGCTTTGCAGCGATTTCCTGTCCGGCTTTGTTTAAAAAGAGACCATCGAGTTTAAAGCTGGCTTTCGGCACAAACTCACGGATTTCCTTTTCTCTCTCGACAATTAATCTTACCGCGACCGACTGCACTCTTCCTGCGGATAATCCCGGCTTTACTTTTTTCCAGAGCACCGGAGACATTTCAAAACCTACAATCCTGTCCAACACCCTTCTTGCCTGCTGGGCATTTACCAGATTCTGATCGATGTCCCTGGGATTATCTATTGATTTCAGAATGGCATTTTTAGTAATCTCGTGGAAGACGATTCTTTTCCTGTTTTCCGGTTTAAGTTTCAGTTCTTCCGCCAGATGCCAGGCGATCGCTTCCCCTTCACGGTCCTCATCGGAAGCCAGCCATACCATATCGGCTTTTTTCACAGCGGCTTTCAGTTCCGTTACCAGCTTCTTCTTGTCGGCCGAAACTTCGTAATCCGGATTAAAGGTCGACAGATCAATCCCCATTCCTTTTTTAGGCAGATCACGGATATGACCGAAGCTGGATTTTACCTCGAAATCCTTTCCCAAATACTTCTGAATAGTTTTTGCTTTTGCCGGTGACTCAACGATTACTAAATTTTTCGACATTCTAAAATTTTTGCAAAAGTAAAGTTTTTTTATCAGATAGCTTTTTCCGAATCACATTTTATTTAGCAATTCTACCGGTGCAACGAAGATCCGGTATAGGATCCCTTCAAATGTGAAGCCCTTTCCGGACATTTCTACCCGGTAAAGCAATGAGATAATAATGATGAAAATAGTTATATGGAATTTCGTATTAATTCTAATTTTTTCAAATGCAAGAACAGAGTGTCCGTTCCTCAGCATCAGGGCAAAAAGGACAATAATAAATATCATATGAATATACATCCACCTTCCCCAGTCGATGGCCAGATAAAATAACGGAAGAGAAAATAAAAATGCCCCGATCAATAATATAGATAAAATCTTTCGGTTATTTAGAAATTTTAAATAATAACCTACATGCAGTATACTTATCGCCAGACTAATGAGGTATAGAATATACTCGTTCCCGTGTTGTTTTATATAATCCCTTTCATTGATGTTCCAGTAAAAAATTCCGTAGGTAGGATGTACACCGCGTTCTGCAAGGATCTGCAAAGAATTTCCTTCGTTGACATTTTTCCCTAATAACAGGATAAAGATCGTGGGAATTCCAACCGCAAGAAAATATTTAATGTATCTTTTATATTCAAATGTTCCGGTTTTCAGAAATAGGGCGATGGCAAAATAGGGGATATAAAACAAGACGATCTCATGCAAAAAGGTGGTAATGAACAGCGCAATACAAAAGAGATATTCTTTATTTTTGGAAAGCTTGTCCCGGTCCAGCAGGTAGGTAAACCCTGTAAAAAGCAGAAAAACAATAAATTCTTTTTTTCCAACGTATGTTACCGTATTGAGAAGTCCTACAAAACCGATGGAAGATAAGAGAAGCGACAGGTAAAGAAGATCTGTGATCTTATACCGGATCAGCTTTGTATACAGCCAGAAAAACCCTGAAATAATAAGAAACTGGACAGCATATACCAGGTAATTCAGCCGTACTCCCGTCACATCCTGCAGCAAAAAAAAGAAACTCCCAGATAATCCCCTTCTCTTGAAGCCTCCGTCCTGGTAATTAATCAGCCAGTCGGCAAGAATATATCCATCATCCTTAAAGTTGTAATAATAAGTAAAAGCAAGGGTATAAACAGCCGTTACCGCAATTAAAAAATAAATAAAAATTTTAATATTAAAATACTGTACGACTCTATTAGGCCTCATAGTGTGTTTTGAAATTGGAACAAAAAAAGAGAAACAAAACAGCTTTGTGTTGTTTTCATCATTTTAACAGTCAAAAATAATGAATTTAACTTAATTGCCGTTTTATTTCTCTTCAGAGACTTGTTAATTCTTGTTTATTCTTTGATAATCTTTACCATTTCGTTTGAATCATTAATTCTTAAAAGGTAAGCTCCCGTCGTAAGAGCGGAAAGATCCGTCTTGTTGTTTTCAAACTTTCCGGATTTTACAAGCTGTCCGGACATGTTGTAAACCTGATAATAATATCCTTCTCTATTATCATTGGTCTTAATATACAAATCATTTTTCACCGGATTTGGGAAAAAGGACACTTTTTCTTTCTTAACCGCCTGAACCTCATCCGAACTTAAACGTGCAGCAGGTGCTGTAGCTGGTAAAGCTGTGATCTGAAGTTTTGGAATTACTCCTTCTTCATTTCCATTAACATCGTATTTAATCTTTACGCAACGGCAGTTCATTCCGAAGTACGGATCATTGTTATCGTGGAAAGCAATCATACGGTTGGCTGAAGCAGCAGCGTCAAACAAAACATTGATCGGTCTTCCGATATAGTTTGAATTCAGAGCAGCCGTCCATACGCCGGGATACTGGTAATTGATAAAATTGTAAGTTCCTGATGCAGACTGATTTGCCGTTACACTTCTGGAACCACGGGACCCTGAATTCGGATAATTACCGATACGGTAAGAGGAATCGTTAAAAGTATAACCGATCGTATAACTTGCGGAAGAACTTCTTCGTACCCTTACTCCCAAATAATCATTGATAACGCTGTATGCAGTGGTTACCACCTTATCTTTTTTATACCAGGGTGTAAATCCAAAATCCTGTCCGCCCGGCGCAACCCCTGTAAGATCCGGAATTCTCCAGCCCGCAGGACAAGGATCGAATGGCGATTTTTTACCGCCTCTTCCCCAACGGTCCGGTGCCAGGTTCGGCTCATTGGCCAGCCAGTCGGTTCCGTTCGTATAAACAGGCGTTGTGCTGTTATAAGGCGCATATGTGCTCGGAATCATGAATACCAAAGGATTTTTAACGGAATATGATAAGACCTTTGCAATTTTGTCTGAAACTTTATCCGTTGTGGAAACATTAGCATTTGCTGAGTTGGTGTACGTATTATAAGGCACAATGTAATTTCCGGACATATCGTTGTAGGCAGCATTGCTGAGCGTTGTATAGTTCAACGTTCCGTTTGCCGCAGCCGAGCCTAAATATACAGAGTAAGAAGCCCGGTCATCGGCATACTGCAGCACAGGAAGCGGATCTTTACGGCCCCACTGGTAATGGAGACCCGTAGAAGCTTTTATTTTTGCCAGTTCCGCAGCAGTAGGCGTTAACGGATTGGCAACAACAGGGAATGCATCGGTAGCTCCCAGGTTACGGTCCATAAATTCTGTCTCGAAAACATTATCACCTTTCGGAATATAATTCACATAATTAGTTACGGAAGACACCGGAAGTTCCGTTGTATAGTTGTAGGAGCCGACAGCCGTATCCGTTACCCAGATATGCCATGACCAGTATACCGGATTTGAAATACTTCCGTTGTGTAAAGTTACCACCGCATTTCCGCTCTGGTTCGGATTGATGGTCACGGAGATTTTTGAAGAAGAAATGGCGCTCAGAGAACCCGGTGAAGGATTAATGACCGCTACACTATTAATCAGGCCGGTATTTGTGGTCCAAAGAACATTAGCTTTAAGATTATTAAAATTGGCCGCATTCAGGATATCTTTATTGTTTAAAAGCTGGCTTTGCACAGAAAATGCCTTGCTCACAGGAATGTCAACTGTAAATGCAGCCGTATTTTTCACAACCTGATAGGTATTGGGATTATTAAGCCCCTCCATGTAATTGGGCTCAGAAACCATATATTCGGTTGGGAAGTTATAATCGTTTACAAGATACAGCGGATCTTTGATGCATCGGCATGCGTTGGCATCAGATGTATTGGAAGAAGCCAGCGGAAAATACCAGTATCTGCCTTTTACATTCGGCTGGTTCGGATCGGGCACATCTGCCTGTAGCTTATCAGGAATCATAAAAAGAGATCGTGCACTTACAGCCGGAGTCGTATCAAAGAACTTCGGCATGGTAGCGGTCCACAAAGCCACTTGGTGCTGATCGGTATATTGCCCCTGATGTGCCAGAATAGAGACTCCACCCGTTCCAGGAAAAATTCCCATATTTTGTCCTCCCGCATTGGAAAGGTCAAAACCGAAATTGGGATAAAGCTTAAAGTTCGTCATGAAACTCGGCACACCTGAGTCTGTAGGTTTTATTATATGGTAGTTATTGGATTCGAAAACATTTTTCGGTGTATTGGTATGTACGCCAAAGGGCGAATAGTCTACCCGGATATCGTCTACATAACTTCCTGAAGCCAGATTGGCTACCAGAACCGACGGAATTCTCCACCCATTCGGACATGGGTCATAAGAAGATTTATTTCGGTAGGGAGCTCCTGCATCATCAGCATTGTAATTTGTATTTATTCTTCCCTGCGAATTATCAGACCACAGGTTAAGTTCGGGAAGCTTACTGTCGCTGAGACCCGGCATCCTTCCAAACCAGTTTACCATCAGGTTTGCGTTATTGTTATAATAAGCAATTCCTGAATTATCATCTTTATTTACATAAATTAAACTCAAAGGATTTCTTACAGCAAGCCTTAAATTATTGGCAATCGTCGCGTTGGAAAGCAGAACGAATTTTCTCAGATTATCAAAGCTTGTCGCTCCGTTGAAATTTTTTGCTCCGCGGTGTCTTACTCTGCCGACAGATCCTGAAACTTCGTAAAAATCGTTTCCACGGTACACAAGCGGCGGGAGAGGATCTTTTCTTCCCCACTGATACAGTAAACCACCGTTTCTGTTCCAGTCGTTTGCTGTGATGGAAGCACTTATGGCACCAAGATTACGGTCCATCCATCCCCAGTCGGAATCCGGTATCGCTTCAATAACTCCATCCGCCCTTTGTCTTTTTAACTCAGAATAGCTTTTATACGTAGAACCATTGGAAGGATCATCCGTCACCCAGATATGCCATGACCAGTAAATTTGCCCGTCTACCCGGAAAACCACTACGGCATTTCCTTTTTTAGCTTTGTTTACAGGGATTTTAATTTTGGCATTCTCGCCGCTGTCGACCACTTCAAGTGTATAATTTGCGCCGGACCGTATAAGGCCGTGAACATCTTCCCATAAGACATCGGCAGTAATTTTCCCGTTTGGAATGGCCGCACCACCCATGAGCTTATCCTGATCCCACATGGCATAAGCTTTTCTCACCGGGATATATAGCCCGTCATTATTTTGGGAAGGATCGAAAATGTAGCTGTTTGGTGCTTTCGTCCAGTCTACGACTGCTCTGCCAGATCCACTTGTAAAGTCGTTATTATTCGAAATAGTAGATTTTTTTTCAAGATCAATGCGGTTTTTCTCTGTAATTAAAGGTTTAAGCGAATCCGAGGTTTTGAAATACACGCTCCGCGACATTTCAAAGTAACCGGCTCTTGTTTCTCCTACGCTCTCCTTGGCGTAGATACCATGCGTAATCAGGCAGCATAAAATTGCCGCCACATTTTTAATTGACTTTTCCATTTCTTTAAACTTTGTGTATACTTATAAATACAACATTTAAACCCTTGTTAAAAAAAATCAATTTATTTTATAAATAATTAATACATAAAGCAATTAGAACATAAGGCGCATTAACAGTATTCAATTATCAATGAAGAAATTATTTTTTCAACTCAAGTATTACGAAAATACATTATTTTTCAATACACTGTTTATGTGCCTAAAATATTTTACTGAATATTAATATACAGGCAATTCAGAAAATCTCTTTAAAACAAACACAATCAACCATTTAAAACATCAATTAATAATGAATAAAAATTAAAAAGGAAATAATCTCTGCTTGTTCTGCCAGATGTAAGTGTAGGTGATTTTGGAAACAGCGACTTTAAGTATACAGAAATAAAGATGCTAATGAACCTTAGATTATCTTTTTCAACCCCCTCTGAAAAGCGGGTTCTATAAAATAGGCAACGATACTTGCGATACCTGCGATAAAGATAAAAGAAAGCACCGGAAGCAGGAAATAAGGGAGCTCTGCAAAATGATGATGCAGCTTGATGATAAGCGCAACCAGCATATTTTCATGCAGAAGGTATAACGGATAGCTGATATAGCCTACAAATTTGAAAAAACGAGTCGAAAAAATGGCGCCAAAACGCTTCCAAAATAAAGCGAAATAAAAAACAAGACAAAGAGCGACCAGATAGACAAGCATCACAGCATCCTGAAACTTTACGAGGTACAGCAGAGAGCAAATCGTCGTAAAAACAAGCATCCGGAGATATTTCTTTTCCCTGTTGTAAAAATAGATGTACGTGAGAGCACCCGCCGCAAACCATCCGAAATGAATAAATGACCCGATGTAAATTTTGATCCAGGAAGTCTCATGTATTACCCCTCCCAGGCACAAAAGCTGCAGGGCAAGTGCAGAAAGATAAATTAAAAATATTCCGCCCAATGCTGTATTTCTGTTGAATAAAAAATAGAGCGCGCCGAAAATGATATAAAACTTCACTTCCACAAACAGCGACCAAAAGGACAGTTCCAGCACAGGAAAATCGGTATGAAAAATCTTTTCCAGAATGCTGTTGTTGATAAAAGTGATGCCAGGAAGAATAGATTTCAGCGGAGGAATCCCAAACGGCCTTTCATAAAAAAAATGAGCGGTACAATACACGATCAGGCTGCAGATGAGCATGCTCGGAAAAAGCCTGATCCACCTGTTTTTGAGAAACTTCCAGAACTTATCGGTTCTTTCAACAGACATCAGGATCACAAAACCGGAGATCAAAAAGAACAGCTGCACTCCAAGGCTGCCATATTTAAATAAGATATTTTCACCATAGAGTTTTTTATATGGATAATACTCGAACCAGATGTAATATCCGTGGAAAAGCAGCACCAATAGAATAGCAAGCCCTCTAAGACCGTCAAGCACCAAAATTCTTTCTTTCTTAGGCGTACTCATCCTGTCAGCTTTTAAGGCAATAAATGGTTTTTATACTGCTCTGCCGTAAATCTTCCTGATGTAATATTCTTGAAACTCGAAAAGACGATAAAATTGAATATGACAAAAGAAAAGATAAACAGGTAAATCATCCTTCTGGTATTGGCAGAAACCACATACATGGTATTCGGAATGATAATATAACCGAACCCTACGAATGTACCCGCAAGCCTCGAAGCAAAAATGGGATTATTCCTGAAAATAAAGAAGAAACATATTCCGATAACGGCATACATCCTGTGATATTCGTAATACGGATATTTCTCCACCATTTTGGTATCGAAGGCAAAGAGGAAGAACGTAAGAATCGCCATCAGAGCTTCAGGAATACCGAATCCTCCGTTAAGTCTTTCCACACTTTCATCCACGTACCCGTTAAAACCTACGGATATGGCATTATCCGCCGAAATATTGGTTAAAAATCCTCCGAATGCCCGATACACCTCAAAAGGTGATAAGAATATCGAAGTGATAATAAGGATCAGCATAAGCGCTTTATTCATTGGGAAACGTACCAGCCAGTACATCGGCAAAAACAGGTAACACACCGTGTGAATACCTCCTGCCAGATAAATACATAACAGGTAGGCCCACAATTTTCTTTCTTTAATATACCGTATGGCAAAATAAACGATAAAAGATCCCAAGTTTTGCCTGATCTGCCCGCTTTCCCCGATAAAGAACCCCGGAATGAAAAGCATAGCCATTACGGTAAAAGGATAAAACGAATTATCGTCGATATACTTTATCTTAAAAAAAATCGCAATGGCAGCAACCACCAGTGTAAGCATGTAGAACGGCGCGTCGAAGACATTCAGCAGGATTTTATTAATAAGGACAAACAGCCACTCGACCTCCATAGGCTGTGGAGGATCCAGGTGAAGTGCCGTAAAAACAAAAGTGATATAATCTTTCGTATCCGAATAGATATAAATCCCTTTATAACTTCCGTAATCGGGTCCCACACTATCCCGAAGCCCGGCAATAATAATAAGATAGACCCCCAGAAACCAAAGCATTTTTTTATCCACCTTACCATGGAAAACTTCCTGATAACTGAATATCAGCATAATGATAAGTGCAATAATATAATATGGGTGTAATAAATGCATTCGTTAGATATAATGTTTTTTAAACTGATAAGATGCCGCCACAAATCCCGTAACAATAAGCGGCATAAATAACCTGCTTTCCCAGAAAAGCCCCACTAAAGTAATCATTACAAGATACGGCGAAGCGAAAAACAGATAGTTTCCGATCATCTTTTTCCCCGGTTTTTCCGAAAGTCCATAAGTGAAAAAGATACTTAAAATTCCAAACAGAAGCCCGGCAATATTGTACGGGCTCGTAAAATTTTTAATTATATATAATCCTTCCACGAAGGAAGTTTGTTGCTGAATAAACAGCCGCAACCCAATATAAGGGAGGATAAAAGCCACTGCTAAAAACAGGCACTCTTTTACATATATGAAATTTCCCTTTCTAAGCTCCCTTACCTCCATAAAAGCAGCGGCAAAGAAAGCAATATTGAGACAAGCTGTTTCCCGGACAAATGTCGAAATAAAAATAATAGCCCCTAAAGCGATAAGATCGGCAGACTTTCTGTTCTCCAGGTATTTCAGGGTAAAAAACATTCCCATGACATAAAAAAACAGTGCGATACAATCGCAGTTGGTAGGAACGTACTGCATAAGGACGATGAAAAATACCGCCAGAAGATGTACCATCCGTCTGATCTTCTCATTCATAAGAAGCCCGACAGGTTTCATTAGGAAAATTTTATGCAGTACGACAGAGCTGAGCAGGAAAAAGAAAACGTTGATCAGAAAAGTACTGTGATAAAAGAAGGATCCCTGTTTAAGGATAAAGGCTTTTGCAGAAGCAAAATCGTTATTTACGACATAGGCTAAAACATCCGTTACATGTACACTCAGGTAATTCGGAATAACGCGGTATGCATAGACCGATGAAAACATAAAACTTGGTATTTTTTCCCAGGATTTGATGCCTACCACATAAGAAGTCTCAAACCCGTAATAGGATATGAAGAACAGCAGGAAAGGGAAAACAACGGTAAATAAAACCCCGTTTATTTTTTCATCAAATATTTTAAACATATCAATTCCAAGCTTATTACTTAGCTATTTTGTCTTAAAATGTATTTCATCAGTCGGGAACTTTTGCAAAAGTAGATTTTTTTTTCAAGTCGACTAAATATTTTATTGATTTTCAAATAAAACTTATTGTTAAAAGATTTTGAACTAATAGCGAAAAATTTAAATTTGCAAACTTGATTTTACAATGCCATGCACCGGTTTTTTATCTTTTTATATTATCTGATCTCCAGAAACAGGTTTTTATCCGTGCTTTTTGCCATCGGAATTGCCGTTTTATGCGGATTTTTCGCTTCGAAAATCAATTTTGAAGAAGACATCAACCAGATTATTCCCAAAAGTGAAAAGTCGGACCTTACGGCAAAAGTCCTGAAACAGCTTAATTTCTCAGATAAGATCATCGTCATTATCGAAAACAAATCCGGAGAAGAAAACTTCCAGCTTTCTGAAACAGCCGATTCTTTTCTCAAAAAAACAGAGCCTCTGAAAAAATACATCGGTTCCGTCCAGGGAAAGGTAAATGACAGTGAAATTGCAGAAACTTTTGATTTCGTGAATCAGAACCTTCCTCTGTTCCTGAATGAAAACGATTACCGTGAAATCGAAAGAAAACTTCAGAAAGACAGCATCGCCAGGCAGGTGGAAAGCAATTATATTTCCCTGGCATCCCCTACCAGCCTGGTCACCAAGGAATTCATAAAAAAAGATCCGCTCGGCATTACTTTTTTAGGCATTAAAAAGCTCAATGCTTTAAACATTAGTAAAGATTTCAAGCTGGAAGACAGCTATATCGTCACCAAAGACGGAAAAAACCTGCTGCTCTTCATCGATCCCAAAAACAAAAGCAATGACACCAAAGGCAACGAAGCTTTCATCAATCAGCTTAATGAAATAAAGGATGACCTCAACACGCAGTTTAAGGGAAAAACCGAGATCAGCTATTTCGGCTCGCCGGTAATTGCCGTGGCCAATGCCCAGCAGATCAAGAGAGACATACAGAATACGGTAATGATTTCCATGACGGTGCTTCTGATTCTTCTGATGTATTATTTCCGGAATTTTTTCACCCCGATCATTGTATTTCTGCCTACTGTGTTTTCAGTATTGCTGGCATTACTGATCTTATATTTCATTAAAGACAAAATTTCTGCAATTTCATTAAGCGTCGGTGCCATACTGATTGGAATTACGATTGATTATGCTCTGCATATTCTTACCCATTACAAGCACAACAACAATATCGAGGAACTCTACAAGGAAATTACGCAGCCTATTATTTTAAGCAGTGCCACCACAGCCGTTTCGTTTCTGTGCCTGGTTTTCGTACGTTCGGAAGCTTTGAAGGATCTCGGGCTTTTTGCAGCGATTACCGTTATTTTATCATCCGTTACCGCGCTCATTATCGTGCCTCAGCTTTATAAGCCTAAGGAAAAAGGCGAGCATGTCAACACAAATTTTATAGATAAGATCGGAGCCTATCCCTACGAGAAAAACAAACCCCTGATCATCATCTGCTCCGTGATCATTATTGCCTGTATTTTCGGCTTCCGGAAAGTGGGATTCAATGAAGACATCGGCGATTTAAATTATATTCCGAAAGACCTGAAAATCAGCGAGGCAAAACTTCAGAAGCTGTCGGACATCACTTCCAAATCCATCTACACGATTTCTTACGGAGATTCCGAAAACGAAGCACTAACCAGGAACTCAGAATTGAGCCGGTTTTTGGAAAAAGAAAAAAAAGAGGGCAAAATTTTGAGCTACAATTCAATAGGCAATGTAGTACTCTCCGAAAAAGACCAACAGAAAAAGATCGAAGCCTGGAAAAAATTCTGGAGCCCGGATAAAAAAAGCCAGACCGTTTCTGAACTGATGAAGAACGGAAATCAATTCGGATTCAATAGCTCGGCATTTGATCAGTTTACCGAGAATTTAAATAAAAACTACACGACCTTAGACTTAAAGGAGTATGAAAAAGTAAAGGCCTTGCAGATTCCGGAATTTCTGAGCCAGGAAAATGGGTTTTATACGGTTTCCAATGTGGTAAAAGTAGATGAAGACAAAAGAGATGCCTTCATTAAAGATGTTGAAAAGAACCACGAAGCGCTGGCCATTGACCGGCAGCAGATGAATGAAAACTTCCTGGGGCTGTTGAAAAGAGATTTCAATACCCTGATCAACTATTCCCTTTTGGCCATCATCCTGACAATCATTGTTTTTTTCAGGAATTTTGAGCTCACGGTGCTTACCATGTTCCCGATTGTTCTGACAGGAGTCGTAACCGCCGGAATTCTTTATTTCCTGGGATTGGAATTAAATATTTTCAGCACGGTCGTCTGTACCCTCGTTTTTGGGGTTGGAGACGATTTCAGCATTTTCCTTACGCAGGCCATGCAGAAAGAACATACCACCGGAAAAAATGAGCTTCCGACTTACAGAACTTCCATTATCCTGGCCGTATTTACGACCATTCTTTCCATCGGTTCATTGATTTTTGCAAAACACCCGGCCCTCCATTCGTTGGCATTGGTTGCTTTGATCGGAATGTTTTCCGTGATTATCATCACCTCGACGCTATACCCTTTCTGGTTCCGGCTGCTGATTACCAACCGGGCAAAAAAAGGACTGTCGCCGATTACTTTCAGATTGTTTCTGAATTCGGTGCTGTCGTTCATTTATTATGGGTTGGGCGGACTGTTTTTCTCACTTGTCGGAAGTATTTTCGTAAAGAGATCCAAAGGCCGGACTTTAAATTTTATTAAATTAATCATCGCCCGCTTTTTAACTTCTGTCCTTTATACGAATCCATTTGTAAAGAAGAGGTTCATTAAAAACCCGAATGAGGATTTCAGCAGGCCGGCGGTACTGATTGCCAATCATACCTCATTTCTGGATACCCTGACGATGGCCATGACCACGCATAAAATTATTTTTCTGGTGAACGACTGGGTCTACAACTCTCCTATTTTCGGGAAAATTGTACGGGCATTGGGCTTTTATCCTGTATCCCAAGGCATTGAAAACGGGATGCAGCAGCTGAAGGAAAAAGTGGATCAGGGATATTCACTGATCGTCTTCCCCGAAGCGGAACGGTCGTACACCAACGATATCAAGAGGTTTCATAAAGGAGCTTTTTATATTGCAGAAGAATTCGGGCTGGATATTATTCCGGTGTACATCCACGGAAATTCCGAAGTTCAGCCGAAAGGGGATTTTATCATCTACGACGGAGGAATTACGGTAAAAGTAGGTGACCGGATTCATAAAGAAGACGAGAGTTTTGGAAAAACATATTCCGAAAGAGCGAAAAAGATCAATGCGTTCTTCAGGGAACGGTTTGCCGCTTTCAGAAATGAGCTGGAAGATGAAAATTATTTCAGGAAGAAATTATTTTTAGCCTATTTATATAAAGATAATGAAGTTGTACAGGCGGTAAAGGAAGATTTTAACCGGAACAATTCCGTTTACTTCGAGCTGAACAAACACATTCCGAAAGATGCCCACATTTTACACCTGGCAGATGATTTCGGACAAAAAGATGTACTGCTGACCCTGCAACAGGCGGGCCGGAAGATTTTCAGCTTTATTGAAAATCTGGAGAAGAGGTGCATTGCACGACAGACCTACTTGGTAAAAAGAAGAAAGATAAATTACATTAATAAGATGGAGGAAATTAACAAAAAGATTGATGTTCTTCTGGTTTCAGATGAAAGCGTGGATATTCAATCTTTACCGGAGCTTCCCGGAACCATCATTTTTATAAATGTAAAAAACACTACATTTAACCATGCGGATTACAATCTAAAGTTCGGATCTGAGACATTAAAAATATTTAGTCTCGAATAATACATCCGAAAACCATATTTTTGTAACTGATAAGAGAACTATGAAAAAAAATATACTCGTCATCTATTATACTCAGTCGGGACAGCTGGAAGATATCATGAAAAATGTCGCCCGTCCGTTTGAAGAGAAGAGCGAAGAATATGAAGTAACCTATTACCATATACAACTGAAGAAGGATTTCCCTTTTCCGTGGAGTAGTGATGTATTTTTCAATACGTTCCCGGAATCCTATCTTCAGATTCCCAGTGAAATCCTTCCCCCGCCGGAAGAAGTGCTGAATAAAAAATATGATTTGGTCTTTTTCGGATATCAGGTATGGTACTTAACGCCTTCCATTCCGGTTATTTCATTCCTTAAAAGCGGGTATGCAGAAGGTATTTTAAAAGACACTCCGGTAATGACCATCTCAGGGACAAGAAATATGTGGATGCTTTCCCAAGAAAAGCTGAAAATTTATTTAAAAAACCTGAACGCAAAACTCGTAGGAAATATCGCGCTGGTTGACCGCCATGACAATTACACAAGTGTACTGACGATCCTCCGCTGGATGACGACCGGGAAAAAAGAAAAATCCGGAATGCTGCCGGCAGCAGGCGTTTCCGATCAGGAAATTGCAGGTGCCGGGAAATACGGAAGGATCATCGAAAAACATTATTCTGAAAATACCATGGCAACCCTGCAGCCCGACCTGGTAAAAAATGGCGCCGTGGAAATCCGCGCTTTCCTGGTACGAGTGGAAAAAGTGGGAAACAAAATTTTCACGGTATGGTCCAACCTTATCATAAAGAAAAAAGAGAAACGACCATTGCTCATTAAATTCTTTAAGGTATATTTGATGGCTGCAATATGGATTATTTCGCCTGTCGTATTGGTTTTACACCTACTCACCACACCAATTTTTTGGTTTAAAAGAAAAAAACAAAGAGAATATTTACAAGGAATTAATTTAAAATAGAATGAACGACGTATTTATAACAAAAGCATTTACCTATCTACCCAATGAACCGGTTTCTAATGATGAAATGGAAACGTATCTTGGTTATATAAACGGCGCGCCTTCCAAAGCTAAAGCAATCATCCTGAGAAATAATAAAATTACCACCAGATATTATGCTTTGGACAAAGAAGGAAATCCTACCCATACCAACGCCCAGATTGCGGCGAATGCGGTGAAGGGCCTTTTTGATGATAAATTCAGGAAAGAGGATATGGAGCTGCTTTCGGTGGGAACTTCTTCTCCCGATCAGATCCAGCCATCCCATGCTTCCATGATTCACGGGGAACTTGACGTTAATAAATCTTTAGCGATTAATACGGCCTCCGGCCTTTGCAACTCCGGGATGAATGCCCTGAACTACGGTTTTCTTTCCGTAAAGGCAGGCGTTCATAAAAACGCGGTCTGCGTCGGCTCGGAGCGAATGTCGGCATGGATGACGGCGGATAAATTCAACCATGAAGCGGAAAATTTAGCTTTACTGGAAGAAAGACCGATCATCGCCTTCAAAAGAGAATTCTTAAGATGGATGCTTTCCGACGGTGCGGGCGCTTTCCTCCTGGAAGGACAGCCTAGGAAAGATGAGGTTTCGTTGAAAATAGAATTTATTGATTTCTATTCATATGCCCACGAAATCGAAGCCTGTATGTATGCGGGAACGGAAAAGCAGGAAGACGGAAGCCTGAAATCCTGGGCAGACTATCCTTCGGACGAATGGCTGAAACAGTCGATATTCGCTTTAAAACAAGATACTAAAATTTTAGATAAATACATTCTGGTAAAAGGGGCGGAAAGCTTAAGGACCTCTTTTGATAAGCACAATCTGGACCCGGATACGGTAGACCATGTGTTGGCCCATGTCTCTTCCGGCTACTTCAAAGAAGGCCTGAAAGAAGAATTTGCCAATGTAGGACTGGATTTCCCTTGGGAAAAATGGTTCTACAATCTTTCCGAAGTCGGCAACATAGGAGCTGGATCTATTTTCATCGCCCTGGAACAGCTGATGAATTCCGGAAGACTGAAAAAGGGAGAAAAAGTATTGCTTTGTGTCCCTGAGAGCGGAAGATTCTCTTATTCCTGTGCCCTATTAACGGTTTGCTAATGGAAAACAGACTGCCCACCTCCGATCCGCAATTTGTTGAAAGCTTAATCCCGCAGCGCTTCCCTTTTGTTATGGTAAGCAGCATTGCCGAATATTCCGAATCCCGCCTGGTATCCGGTTTTGAAATCCGGGAAGAAAACCTTTTCGTTGCAGACGGAATTTTCCAGGCTTCGGGTCTGGTAGAACATCAGGCACAGAGTGTCGCCCTGCATACCGGCTATAAATTCTATTTACTTGGAAAAGAAGCGCCTACAGGATATATCGGGGCTATTAAAACATTTGAAGCCATGGCATTGCCGAAAACCGGTGACCGGTTGAAATCCGAAATATCCATTATCAACGAAATGATGGGGGTAACACTGGTCGATGTAGTCACAACACTTAATGAGGAGGTGATCGCCAGATCCCAAATGAAAACCGTTATCATGTAAACTATGGAAATCAGGGAAGAAAACATCATCAACATCCACAATTTTCTGCCGCACCGTAAGCCGATGCTGATGACGGATTATATCCCGGAACTTACCAAAGAAAAGGTGACTACTTCCTTTGAAATAAAAGAAGATAATATCTTTGTTGATAAAGGGGTGTTTGTGGAAGCCGGACTGATCGAAAATTCGGCACAGACCTGTTCTTCCATTTTAGGGCAGAGCTTCTTTGAAAATCCTGAAGCCGACACCAAAGTAATCGGTTTTATCACCAATATCAAAAAAATAGAAATCTTTTCCCTGCCGAAAGTGGGAAGCACCATTATTTCCAAAGCCTCACTGATTTCGCAGTTTGAAAATATCTGCCAGATTTATTGCGAAACCTTTCTGGAAGATAAGCTGCTGATCCGCTCGGAAATTAACCTTTTTATTCAGGAAGTAATATCCTAAAAATTAAGATACATAGAGCCGCTTTTTACGAAGCGGTTTTTTTATGGGCTATGGTTACCTTATAGATACCACACGCCCTAAGATCAGCACTTTATTTGATGTACCGTGAAAACACACAACCACAAAAATAAAATATATGGCTCAGATCACTGATTTCGACAAACCCGATTTTGTCCCCGAAAAGAAAACTTCTTCCATTATCAACCATGCTCTTGCAATGTACAAAGGCGTTGTTCTGTATGGCATTATTGCTATGCTTATTTACATTGCCGGATCTTACCTGATCCAGAGACTGATCGGTTTCGATTCTGTAGAAATGCTGGATGAAATTAAAAATAACGGTATGGACTATTATAATTTCAATTACTTTGCCCTTCCCGGATTTTCCATGTACCTATCTTTATCAGGACTATTCGGATTACTGGCATCACCATTATACATAGGACTGCTTTACATTGTCGATAAGTACAGGAGAAGGGAACCTGCTCAGTTTTCCGATCTCTTTATCGGCTACCGGCAGAATTTTATCAACATTGTTATTTTCACCCTTATCTCCGGAATCATTTCCGGACTGGCTCTGTTTTTCTGCGTCATTCCGTTCTTCTTTGTCTATCCTTTCCTGATGCTGGGCTATCCGGTCCTTCTTTTTGAAAATGCATCGGCTGCGGAAGCACTGAAAAGATCGGTACACCTGGGAAAAGAAAATTACGGGACCTTACTGGCCACGGGATTTGTAGGCATGCTCCTTTCCTGGATCGGGATCATCCTCTGCGGAATCGGATTCGTCGCGACGGCACCTTTTTTCGCAGTTGTTATGTATTCTGCCTACTGTGCCTGCGCCGGCAGGCCTGTTCATCCGGTACAACGATAACTGACAAGTGAGGCTCCGAGGTCTCACTTTTTTATGCTTTTAATTCCTGCAACCCTGAATCGGAATGATACTATGTTGTGCATTTTTATTATCTTAGCGAATTCATTTAAACCATAATCTAACGCAATTTTTGAGTGAAAAAGCAAGATCTTCCACAGGATGAAAGCAATTTAAAATCCGCGAACATGACCGAGGTCCTGTATGTAACGGATGAAAATAACAATTATACGACGGCTAACAGCATCGGCTGGGAAGCCAAAAAGGCTGCGCTGGACGAATCTTTAGCTTTAATTAACGAAAGGATTGAAGAAGCCCGGCAAAATGTAGCCAACAATACTGCAAGCCCGATTGTCTATTTTATGGAATTGAATAAAATGGACCTTCAGGTGCTGGCCGCCTACGTCGGCATGTGGCAGTGGCGTGTAAAAAGACACGGCAAACCCAGAATATTCAAAACACTAAGCGATTCTGTACTGAAAAAATATGCCGATGCCTTCGGGATTTCAGTGGATGAATTGAAAAATTTCAACGGAAAATAAAAAGGAACTTTCCGGGTTCCGTAAAACCAAGCTAAGAATGAAACTTAATTTCGAACACCACCAGACTGCGCATTGCGAGAACGGTGTTGCCTCCAATTTATTATTAAACAAAGGGTTGAAACTCAGCGAACCCATGATCTTCGGGATCGGTTCCGGATTATTCTTTGTGTATCTTCCTTTTTTAAAAGTAAATTTTGCACCGGGATTCAGCTACCGTCCGATGCCCGGCGCCATTTTCAGCAAAGCGGCCAAAAGGCTGGGAATTAAAATTAAAAGGCTGAAGTTTTCCAATCCGGAAGAAGCCCGCAAAGCACTTGAAAGAAACCTGGAAAACAATATCCCGACTGGACTTCAGGTAGGGGTTTTCAACCTGACCTATTTTCCTGAAGAATATAAATTCCATTTCAACGCCCACAACCTGGTAGTATACGGAAAAGAAGACGGAAAATTCCTGATCAGCGATCCGGTGATGGATTATACCACCACCCTTACCGAAGCGGAACTCGAAAAAGTGAGATATGCTAAAGGCGCCCTTCCCCCGAAAGGACACATGTACTATCCTACCTATATTCCTGAACATGTCAACCTGGAAGAAGCAATTAAAAAAGGCATAAATGACACCTGCAAAAATATGCTGGCTCCTGTCCCGATTATTGGAGTGAAAGCCATGAGATGGGTGGCAAAAAGCATCCCGAAATGGGCGGCAAAAAAAGGAACGAAAACCACCAACCATTATCTGGGACAATTGATTCGTATGCAGGAAGAAATCGGTACCGGCGGCGGCGGATTCAGGTTTATCTATGGAGCATTCCTGCAGGAAGCTGCCGTCATTCTTAAAAACGACAAGCTAAATGAACTATCCAAAGAAATTACCATGATCGGTGATCTCTGGAGGGATTTTGCCGTAGATATTGCCCGGGTATACAAAAACCGGAATGCAAAAAGCGATATTTACAACCAGCTTTCCAAAACCATGCTTCATATTGCCGATCTGGAAGAAGCTTTTTACAAAAAACTGAAAAAAGCAATCTGACGTGGAGCATTTTATAGAAATAAAAAACCTGTATAAGAAATACAAAAATGCGGAAGATTTTTCCGTCAATGATATTTCTTTAACCATCGATAAAAATGAGATCTACGGAATCCTCGGCCCCAACGGAGCCGGGAAAACGACCTTGATTTCCATGCTTTCGGGATTGATAAAGCCGACTTCAGGACAATTCAGAATAGACGGGCTTTCTCATCAGAAGAACGGGTTTAAACTCAGACAGATCATGGGAATTGTTCCGCAGGAATATGCGCTGTATCCTACTTTAACTGCGAGGGAAAACCTGATGTTCTTCGGAAGCCTTTACGGTTTGAGCCATAAAAAATTAAAAACTTCCATTGACGAATCCCTGGAAATCATGGGACTCTCGAAGTTTGCCGATAAAAAGGTAGAACAGTTTTCAGGAGGGATGAAACGCCGTTGTAACCTGATTGCAGGAACCCTGCACCATCCGAAGGTCCTGTTCCTGGATGAGCCGACCGTTGGAGTGGATGTTCAGTCCAAAAAAGCGATCATCGATTACCTGCTGGATTTAAATAAAAAAGGAACCTGTATCATCTATACTTCCCATCACCTTTCCGAAGCGGAGGAATTCTGTACCCGTATTGCAATTATCGATCACGGGAAGATCCACGCATCAGGAACCCCTGAGGAACTTATCGGTAAGGTCGCCCATGCGGAAAACTTAGAAGATGTATTTATTTCATTAACCGGAAAAGAATTAAGAGATGTTGTGGTATAAATTGTGGCGAAGCTTCATTAAAGAAATTCTTCTGCTGAAGAGAGACATCGGAGGAATCGTCATCATTTTCGTAATGCCTTTACTCCTGATCATTACAATTACCCTGATCCAGGATTCTACGTTTAAAAACCTGGAAGGCTCTAAAATCCCGATTGTTTTTGTGGATAATGATCAGTCTGAGGTCTCGAAAAGCATCAAACAGGAACTGGAGCGCAGCAAAAGCTTTGAGTTGCTGACCCATTTCAATGAAGCAGCGGCACAGAAGGCAGTTTTTTCAGGAGATTACCAGATGGCGATCGTCATTCCCGAACATTTAACGAAAGACATCAATTCCAATATCGATTCCAAAGTACAAACGATTGTAAGCTCATTCGGACTCGAAACGGATTCTGCCAAAGTGAAGAAAGAAATCCCGAAGTCAAAGGAAATCCATTTGTATTTTGATCCGGCGACCAATATCGGATTTAAAAATAATGTGATGAATGCCATTAACAAAATGATTTTCGAAATCGAAAATAAGAAAATCTATAAAGCCTTTCAGGAACAGCTGGGCACAACGGAAGACCTCTCCAAAAACAAAAGCCTGATCGGGTTCAAGGAAATTACGCCTAAAAAAGGAAAAACGGATGTTTTGCCGAATTCCGTTCAGCATAATGTTCCGGCGTGGGCCCTTTTTGCGATCTTTTTCATCGTTGTCCCTTTGTCGATCAATTTGGTTAAGGAAAAAAGCCAGGGCACCAGTGTGAGAGCAAGGATCAGTCCTACCCCTTATTTCATTCATATTTTAGGAAAAACATTTACCTATCTCATCATCTGCGTCATTCAGTTTTTACTGATGGTAGCCGTCGGGATTTACCTTTTCCCGTATATGGATTTACCGCAGTTTGATGTTACCGGAAAAATGTTCCAGATGATTGTCGTGACCATTTTTGCAGGTCTGGCTGCCATCGGGTTCGGCGTTTTGCTGGGAACCGTTGCCGACACTCAGGAACAATCGGCCCCGTTCGGAGCAACTTCCGTAGTAGTTCTGGCGGCGGTCGGAGGAATCTGGGTTCCCGTATTCCTGATGCCCGAATTTATGCAGACCATTGCCAAATTCTCACCGATGAACTGGGGCTTGAATGCTTATTATGATATCATTTTAAGAAACAGCGGAATCGGCGGAATTGCGAAAGAAATCATTTTCTTATTTTTATTCTATGTAGCCATGGTTGGAATCTCATTATTTTATGAAAGAAAACAAAATGCAGTCTAAAGAACATTCATTAACGGGTACCGAAGAAGTACGGGTACGATTCAACGAAACCGATCCGCTGGGAATCGTTTGGCACGGCCATTATATCGTTTATTTTGAAGACGGAAGGGAAGCTTTCGGAAGGCAGCACGGCCTTACCTATCTTGATATCCAGCAGGCAGGGTTTGTTACGCCCATCGTAAAAAGCACCTGCGAACATTTTTTACCTTTAAAATACGGGGAAACCTTCAGGATCGTCACTACTTTCGTGAATTCGGTTTCGGCTAAACTGATTTACCGGTACGAGCTTTTTAACCAAGAGAACCAACTGGTCTGTTCGGGAGAAACCATTCAGGTGTTCCTTGACTCCGATAATAACTTATGCCTGTACAATCCTGAATTTTTTCAGGCGTGGAAAGATAAAATGGGATTATCATGAAAGCTGCTTACATTACCGATTATACCTGCGTTACCCCTTTAGGCTTTGATGTTTCCTCCAACTGGAATGCGCTTCTGGAAGGAAGATCAGGTGTGAGTTTGCATCAGATCATCGAAAATCAGCCTGCTTTTTATGCTTCGATGATCGATAATGAAAGACTGAATGAAGAATTTGACAAAAATTTCAGTGGAAATCAGAAAGATCTACAGGATTTTACAAGACTGGAGAAAATGTTCCTGTTAAGCCTAAAACCTTTAATCGAAAAGCACCCGGTTTCAGAGGAAACGGCTTTCATTTTATCCACAACGAAAGGGAACATCACTTTGTTGAAAAACCAACAGGCTCTTCCACAGGGAGCTTACCTTTCGGCATTAGCTCAGAAGATCGCTGATTTTTTTGGGTTTAAATCCAAACCTGTTGTGGTTTCCAATGCCTGTGTTTCGGGAGTGATGGCGATAGCCGTAGCGAAAAACCTGATCCAGGCCGGAAAATACAAAGATGCTTTTGTAATAGCAGGCGACGAAATTTCAGAGTTTGTGATTTCAGGATTCAATTCATTTCAGGCCATCGGAACATCAATCTGCAAGCCTTATGATAAAACTCGGGATGGTATTAACCTCGGAGAAGCTGCCGCAGCTGTTTTTATCACTTCGGAACCGGAAGAAAACGAAAAGTTTAGTTTCATGATTTTGGGAGATTCAGCCATTAATGATGCCAATCATATTTCCGGACCTTCCAGAACAGGCGACGGTCTATTCGCCAGCATCCGCAATGCAATGGCCGAAGCCCAGGCTACTGCAGAAAAAATCGATTTTATTTCCGCCCACGGAACAGCTACTCTTTACAATGACGAAATGGAAGCCATCGCTTTCAACCGGATGGAATTGCAGGATATTCCACTGAACAGCCTGAAGGCATATTACGGCCACAGCCTGGGAGCAGCAGGTTTGCTGGAAAGCATCATCTCTATGGAAAGTGCCCTGAACAACACATTGATCCCCTCTAAAAACTTTGAAGAGCCCGGAACTTCGCAACCACTGCAAATCATTAGGGAAAATCAGCCCGCAGATATCAAATACATTCTGAAAACTGCTTCCGGATTCGGCGGATGTAATGCGGCCATTATATTGGAGAAAATGTAAATAATAATTTTGTATTTTTGATAGACATAAGTTTGAAAAAAAAATGGAATCTACTTTAGAAATCAGAAAAAGAATTCACGAATTCATTGATACGGCGGACGACAGGATCCTGCGGATTTTCAGCGGGATTATTGATGCTGAAGAGCAGGAAGAGGATCAGCCGTCCATTCCTGAATGGTTTTATGAAGAACTTGATAAAAGAAAAGAAAAGTACATCAGTGGAGAATCAAAATCATTTACCTGGGAGGAAGTAAAAGCAAAGGCAAAAGCTTCTTTAAAATGATGTATAAACTGATCGTACAGGAAGAGGCGGGTCTTGAAATTCTGGAGACCTACATTTATTATGAGAGTATGCAAACAGGCCTCGGGGAAAAATTCCTCATGCAGGTTGAAAAATATTTTCTTCAGATTCAAAATAACCCCAAACATTTTCAGATCAAAGGAAGTAAATACAGAGAAGTCAACCTTCGTAAGTTTCCCTACATTATCATTTTCGATATGGTGGATGACAGAGTAATTATTCTGTCTGTTTTCAATGCCCACCAAAACCCGGAGCGGAAGCCCTAATCCTTTTTTAAACGTATTCATGAAGAAAACAGAAACCTGCCTCATCGAAAATTCAAAAATTATACTGAACGGCGAAACCGTTTTTGAATCCCCTACCGTAAATTTTTCAGATTTTGCCAAAGAAGCCTATAAAAACATGGAGCTGGCCTATCCCAAATTCCACAAAATGGATAACCTCAGCAAACTGGCTTTCCTGGCCTCTGAAATGATCCTGAGAGACGAAGATCACAGCCGTACCGCTTTGGTATTTTCCAACCGGTCATCAAGTCTGGATACCGACTTTAAGTATCAGGAGAGTATCAATTCCCAGGAAAATTACTTTCCGAGCCCGGCCGTTTTTGTATACACGCTGCCCAATATCTGTGTGGGTGAAATCGGCATCCGGCACAAAATGCAGACTGAAAATGCCTTTTTTGTACTGGATGAATTCGACGAAGAATTTTTAAATGACTATGCCCAACAGCTCATACAATCGGGGAAAGCCAATAAAGTATTGTGCGGCTGGGCAGAACTATATCAGGAAAGTTATAAAGCTTTTGTATATTTGCTGACTAATGAATGTAACAATTTAACGATATAACAATGTAACAATGATTTGTAGTCATCCATTGGTAAATTGGTCACTGCTGGATTGGTACATTAAAATAATTTTTATGGAAAACTTAAGAGAAGAATTAAAGCACAAAATCATCGAAGTTCTTAATTTAGAAGACGTTGCAGTGGAAGAAATCAAAGACACGGATCCTTTATTCGGGGGAGGTCTTGGGTTGGATTCGATCGACGCTCTTGAACTGATCGTTCTTATGGATAAAGAATACGGAATCAAATTATCCGATCCTAAAAAAGGAAAGGAAATTTTCTCTTCCATCGATACCATGGCGAAATTTATCGAAGAAAACAGAACAAAATAATTCAATCTAACAATGTATCAATCTAATAGTGTAACAATATGGGTAAACTGCTAGATTGATATATTGTTACATTATAAAAAGAATGGGTCAAAAAATTGCCATCACGGGAATGGGCATCATTTCTTCCATCGGAAACAACGTGGAGGAAAACCTGAATTCGTTACAATCCGGAAAACACGGGATATCAGATATTCAATTGTTTGAAACCCGCCATGCAGGACATATCAAGACCGGAGAAATCAAACTGTCTAACGAAGCACTTATAGAAAGACTGGAGCTGAAAGATGCGAAGAACGCGACCCGAACCGCTTTATTGGGCATGGTCGCGGCAAAAGAGGCTATCAAAAGCGCCGGAATTTCGGATATTAACGAATATAAAACCGGGCTGATTTCCTCAACCAGCGTAGGCGGAATGGATGTCACTGAAAACTATTTCTACACCTACGAGGAATTTCCTGATAAGCAAAAATATATTGACTCCCATGATGTAGGCAACTCATCCCTGCTGATTGCCGATTACCTCGGATTGAAAGGTATGGTTGCCACCATCAGCACTGCCTGCTCATCAGCCGCCAATGCCATTATGATGGGCGCCAAGCTTATTAAAAACGGCGTTCTCGAACGTGTCATTGTCGGCGGAACAGATGCCCTTTCAAAATTTACCTTAAACGGATTCAACACCCTGATGATCCTTACGGATTCTTACAATACGCCTTTTGATAATGACCGTAAAGGGCTGAATCTCGGCGAAGCCGCTGCTTTCATCATCCTTGAATCGGAGGAAATCGTAAAAAAAGAAAACAAAAAGATCCTGGGCTATCTTTCAGGCTACGGCAATGCTAATGATGCGCACCACCAGACCGCTTCTTCGGAAAATGGGCAGGGTGCTTACCTGGCGATGGAAAAAGCACTGAAAGTTTCCGGCCTGGCCAAAGAAGAGATCGATTACATCAACGTTCACGGCACCGCCACCCCGAATAACGATTTATCGGAAGGAGTTGCGATGATCCGGATTTTCGGAGAGGGAAAAGTTCCTGAATTCAGTTCTACCAAAGCATTTACAGGTCACACGCTGGCCGCAGCGGCAGGAATTGAAGCGGTCTATTCATTATTGGCCCTTCAAAACAATATTATTTTTCCGAATCTTAATTTTAAAACCAAAATGGCGGAATTTGATCTGACGCCGGTAACGGAGCTTAGAGAAAAAAGCATCAACCATGTCCTTTCCAATTCGTTTGGTTTCGGAGGGAATTGTTCAACCTTAATTTTCTCGAAATCATGAGTGCCGTTTACATCAACAGTGCCGCCTGCATTTCCGTACAGGACACGTTAAACGAAAATTTCTTTCAGCATCTTCAGCCCGCCAACGCAGGACCGGTACTGAAAGCCATCGAACCGGTTTATAAGGAATTCATTCCTCCGGCCATGATCCGACGGATGTCTAAAACCGTAAAAATGAGTTCCGTGGCCTCTTCATACGCTTTGAAAGAAGCCGGAACCGAAAACCCGGACGCCATTATCGTAGGGACCGGAATGGGCTGTTCCCAGGATTCTGAAAAGTTCCTTAAAAATGTACTGGACAATAAGGAAGAGTTTCTGACGCCGACTTATTTTATCCAGTCGACCCACAATACGGTAGCCGGGCAGATTGCCTTAGGCCTGCAATGCCATGCCTACAATTTTACTTACGTCAATTACTCTTCGTCACTGGAATTTTCGATGCTGGATGCCAAGCTTCAGATCATCGACGGTGAAGCAGAACACGTTCTGGTAGGTTCCACGGATGAACAGACCGAGAGAACGATGGGCTTATATAAATTGAACAAGACCATCAAAAAGCAGGAAGATCTTCCTGTGGATTACCTGCATTCCACCACAAACGGTGTTGCCTGGGGAGAAGGGGCGAGCTTTTTTGTTTTAAGCAAAGATAAAAAAGACAGTTCTTATGCCCGCCTGAAAGACATTAAAATTACCAACCGCCTGGATTTGGAAGAAACCGAATCCTTTATCAATGAATTTTTAGCTAAAAATAACCTGGCTTTCAATAAGGTTGATGCTGTAATCTTAGGCTTCAGCGGCGATGCGAAATCTGATGTTTATTATATTGAAGCCATGAACCTTTTTACAGATTCGGCTTTACTTTATTATAAACATTTGAGCGGAGAATTCAATACCGCCAGCGGTTTTTCGACCTTCATGGCCTGCCATATCCTGAAAAAGCAGGAAATACCGAAAGTGATGAGAATTAATGAGGTGAAAAAAGAGGACGTAAAAAATATTTTACTTTACAATCATCTTGGCGGGAATGATCATAGTCTGGTTTTGCTGGAAAGAGCTTAACTGTTATCGCTGGAATTTATGAAAGACGAAATAATCCATAATAACGACTTTAAAAATTGGTCTGAATTTATTTCAAATAAAATAAAAGCTGCCCAAACAAAAACGGCATTTAAGATCAATGCAGAACTGCTAACCCTATATTGGGAAATAGGGAATTCGATCATCGAACAGCAAAATCAAAAAAAATGGGGAAGCAAAATCATTGATCTCTTAGCTAAAAATTTAGCAGAAAACTTTCCTGACAATAAAGGTTTTTCTGTACGTAATTTAAAATATATGCGGTCTTTTGCGGAAGCCTACCCACACTTTCCAATTGTGCAAGTACCGCTTGCACAAAAAGAAAATCATTTTATGCAAGTACCGCTTGCACAAATTACTTGGTATCATCATATCAGTTTGCTAAGCAAAATAAAAGATATTACAGAAAGAGTCTTTTACATTACTGAAACTGCTAAAAACGAATGGAGCAGAAATATAATGCTCTTGCAGATACAATCTGATCTTTATTCAAGAAGCGGAAAAGCACTAAATAATTTTGAGCAGACATTACCCGAATATCAGTCTGATCTCGCTAAAAGCATTTTCAAAGACCCTTATCATTTTGACTTTTTAATGCTTTCTGCAAAGGTAAAAGAGATAGAAATAGAAAAGCTGCTAACACAAAAAATCACTGATTTCCTGCTTGAACTTGGTAAAGGTTTCGCCTTTATTGGACGGCAATATTCCATTGAAGTAGATCATACAGATTACAAAATAGATTTACTTTTTTATCATACCGTACTTCATGCCTATGTTGTTATTGAGCTGAAGACCGGAGAGTTTTTGCCGGAATATATTTCCAAACTTAATTTTTATATCAGCGCTGTTGATGATAAGCTAAAAACACAGACTGATGAACCAACTATCGGTTTACTGCTCTGTGCTTCAAAGAGTAATATAAAAGTAGAATATGCAATGCGTGGTCTGGAAAAGCCGTTAGGCGTTGCAACATACCAATTGGAGCAATTGGTCAAGGAAAATATGGACAAAATGAATATCGATAACGAAGAAATATAATGAAACATTACTACTTTATCCTGTTCTACCTCTTCTGCAACGTTTTTATCTATGCGTTTCACGGGACGCTCTGGGTATATCTGTTTTGTTTTCTGATGTTTTCGGCAGTAGTGGTCTGGGGTTCCTTTGATATCGGGCTCGGGTATTTTGTCCATAGCATTACGCATAAAAGAACAAAAATCAAGGAGGTGGCCCTCACTTTTGATGACGGCCCGACGGAATTCACCCCGAAATTTCTGGATATCTTAAAAGAAAACAAAGTAAAAGCCACCTTCTTCTGCATTGGAAAACAAATTGAAAAATATCCCGAAACCTTTCAGCGGATCATTGCAGAAGGCCATACCATCGGCAACCACACTTACTCCCATACTAATCAGACCGGTTTTTTATCCACATCAAAAATGGTGGAGGAAATCGGAAAGTGTGACGAAGTGATGTTGAAAGCAGGAAATTTAAAGACCAGTCTATACCGACCGCCTTTCGGGGTGACCAATCCGAATATTGCCAAAGCAATTAAGCGAACTGGTAAGAAAAGCATCGGCTGGAACGTCCGTTCACTGGATACGGTTACTGAAGACGAAAACAGGATTTACAGGAAAGTTACCCGAGAACTGAAGCCGGGAAGCATTATTCTCCTTCACGACACTTCGGAGAAAACGTACAATGTTTTGGTAAATTTATTAGTATTTTTGGAGCGAGAAAAGTATTCGACATTTACCCTCGAATAATTTAATTCAGAAGCTGTTTAAACCACAAAAGTCACAAAAGATTATTTGCTTATTAAGTATATTATGGATGAACTTTATAAGCGAACATTATTTATAAAAATCAAAAATTTTTAAGTTTAGACAGATTTTTATTCACTTAAAAAATAAAACAATGATTAAAAATATTTTCATCATCATAGGACTCTCCGTTTCGGGCTTTTTCTTTGCACAGAATACCGCCATGTCGGGAGCAGAAGCCAAAGCATTCGTTACCAGAGTTTCCTCCGAAACCAAAGAGATTAAAACGTTACAGAGCGATTTTATCCAAACCAAAAAAATGGATTTCCTGGATAAAAACATTGTTACGTACGGGAGGATGTCATTAAAAACCCCGAATATGCTGAGCTGGAAATACACCAAGCCTTACCAGTACAGCATTGTTTTCAAGGATAATAAAATTTTCATTAACGATCAGGGAAAAAAGTCTGCCGTTGATGCGAAAAGCAAAACCTTCGAGAAGATCAATAAACTGATTGTCGGAAGTTCTAACGGACAGATGTTCAGCGATCCCGAATTTTCTGTGGCTTACCTGAAAAACGGCAGTTTCAATATTGCGAAATTTACGCCCAAATCTGCCCAGCTGCTGAAATACATCAAACAGATTGAACTGTATTTTCCTAAAAATCAGTCGACGGTCTCACAGGTGAACATGACCGAAGCTTCGGGGGATACAACCAATATCGTTTTCAAAAATACAAGAATCAATGCGCCGGTTGCTGCTTCGGAATTTAGCTTATAGCCTGGTTTTCATTGTTTTGTTTTCATGCAGAACGTATAAGCTTACTGATGCAAAGCCTATCCCAAGCACCGAAAAGACGGTCGAAAACCAATACTTTTCTTCCAAAGAAGATTATGTATATAAATGCCAGATGGACATTTATAAAAATCACGTCAGCGGAATCCTGATATTAAAAAAAATTAATGAAGCGACCCACCGCGTGGTGCTGACTTCAGACTTCGGAAATAAATTAATCGATTTCGAAATTTCGGAGAATGATTTTAAACTCAATTACGTACTGCCGGATATGGATAAAAAGATCGTCATCAACTTCCTGAAAAACGACTTCCGCGAACTTTTGAGACAGCAATACCCGGTCAAGGAAACCTTAGAAAACGGAAACTCCAGCATTTACCTTTCGGAAATCGGGCAGAAAAAATATTATTTATTCTTTAATAAAGAGAATGGGCTGCTGAAACAGATCGTTTATACGAAAAACAATAAGGAGAAAATCGATTTTACTTTTGAGGCAAAAAAACATATCTTCGCGGACAGTTTAAACCTTCAGCATAAAGATTTTAAGATCAATATAAAACTATTTCAGATAACCGAAAACGAATAACTTCACATGAAAAAAATCATTTCTCTATTTGCCTTAATCATTTCAGTCTTCGCTTTTTCACAGGTAACTTTCAGTCCGGGAATAAGAGCGGGTGCCAATTTTTCGCACTTTACCAATAAGGCACAGTGGTATTCTTATATGGATTACGATTATTATGGCAATGCTGATCCCAATATGGAATTTAAGACGAAAACCGATTTCTATCTGGGCCTTTTCGGCAATATCCGGTTTGCGAAATTTTATGCTTTGCAGCCGGAAATTAATTACTCCAGACAAGGAGCAAAATTAGATACCAATATCAACAACTGGAACGGGCAGATGCTTACAGCTTCTTATGTCAGTCTTCAGTTGGTTAACAAATTTTATTTCAATAAATTCAATATCCACTTCGGTCCCACGCTGGAATTTTTGGTAGAACAGAAAAACTTCGATGCCGCCAATGAAATCGACCTGGGAATTACGGCAGGAGCAGGATTTGATATTACTGAACATTTCGGGGTTGAAGCCAGGGTAAAGAAAGGTTTTGTCCCGGTATATTCTTTCTACAACGACCATTCGAACATCACGTTCCAGGCCGGCGTTTATTATACCTTTAACATGAAAAAATAATTGTATGCAGACCATTCTTACCGATTTTTATACGTTACAATCGCACGAACAGGCCGAAAACGGAAGCTTTACCGCCTACATTTCCCTGAACAAAGACCATGAGATTTTTAAAGGCCATTTTCCGGGAAATCCGGTAACGCCAGGCGTATGCATGATGCAGATTGTAAAAGAACTTACCGAAGAATTTACCGGTCTGCCTTTATTTCTGAAAACGGCTTCCAACATAAAATTTATGGCGATCATTAATCCTTTTGAAACGCCGGACCTGAAGATGCAGCTGGATATTACCCAGACCGACGGAGAGGTAAAGGTAAAAAATGTCACTTCCTTTGGCGAGACTATTGCATTAAAAATGTCAGTTAACTACCAAAAAATGACCTCATGAAATTGATTTTTTCACTGATCACCGCTTTTGTCTTTTTTTTCCAGTCGAACCTTGAATCATTAAGAGAAAGCTACGCGAAAGCCAACGCTTCCAATGCCAATACGGAATCTTTCATCAATCTTGCTGAAAAAGCCTCAGGCTCGGATGCTGTCATTCAGGGATACAAGGCGGCGGCACAGATCATGGAAGCCAAAATTGCCAAATCTAACCGGAAAGCCCTGGTAAAATCCGGCGCAACCAGCCTTGAAACAGTGATCAAAAGCAATCCTAACAATGCTGAACTTAGAGTGATCCGAATGAGCGTTCAGGAAAATATCCCTAAAATCGTTGGGTACAGAGGAAGCCTGAAAGACGATAAAGCATTCCTGCTCACCAATTACAGCAAACAGAATACTTCTCTGAAAAATTACATCAAACGTTTCGCCGCACAGTCCAAAACCATTACCCCGGCCGAAAGAGCAACCCTAAAATAAAACAATGACCCTGTCCGAAGTGCAAAACGCAATTTCCGAAAAGAAAATCTGTGTTTTAATACCGACTTACAACAACGAGAAAACCTTGAAAAGAGTCATTGGCGGTGTTCTCGATTATACGCAGGACATTATTGTGGTCAACGATGGCTCTACCGACTCCACCAGGGAAATTTTAGGACAATATCCTCAGCTTCACATCATCCATTTACCTGAAAACAAAGGAAAAGGAAACGGCCTCAGGACCGGTTTCAGGAAAGCAAAAAAACTGGGTTATCATTATGCCATCACCATTGATTCCGACGGCCAGCATTATCCCGACGACATCCCTGTTTTTGTAGAAGCACTGCTTTACGAAAAGGAAGACGTTCTTCTTATCGGGAACCGCAATATGGCCCAGGACGGCATTCCGAAAAAAAGCAGCTTCGGCAACCGGTTTTCCAATTTCTGGTTCTGGTTTGAAACCGGAATCAAACTGGAAGATACCCAATCCGGCTACCGGCTGTATCCCCTGCATAAGATTCCAAAGAAATACTTCACCCCGAAATTTGAATTTGAAATTGAGATCATCGTGCGGACTGCCTGGAGGCATGTACCGGTGAAAAATGTGCCGGTAAAAGTGCTGTACGATCCTGCCGAAAGGGTTTCGCATTTCAGGCCGTTCAAGGATTTTACGCGCATCAGCATCCTCAATACGATTCTCGTAGTGATTGCTTTACTGTACATCATCCCGCGGAATTTCATCAATAATTTCAGAAAAAAAAGCATCCGCCGATTCATTAAGGAAGATGTGCTGGAAAGCGACGGCAGCAACCGCACAAAAGCATTTTCCATTGCGTTGGGTGTTTTTGTAGGCTTTTCCCCTTTCTGGGGTTTCCATACGCTGATCGTTATTTCGCTGGCAGTACTTTTTAAGCTCAATAAGGTTTTGGCCTTCTTTGCCTCCAACGTGAGCCTGCCGCCGTTTATTCCTTTTATTATTGCCGCTTCCCTGTTCCTGGGCGCTCCTTTTGTAGAGGGCAACAGCAACCTCCTGAGCCAGGAACTGAATTTCGACCTGGTCAAAAATAACCTTTTGCAATATGTCATCGGAAGCATGATCCTGGCCATCTCAGCATCTGCATTAACCTGGATTATCACCTTTTTTTTACTGAACAAAGTAAGCCCGGACAAAACCGATTTTTAGGAGCTATTTCCCGCTATCCACTTTTACTCCTCACGCCATGACTGTTCCCGGCGCCTGTTGCGGGGTAACCGTTTCTATCGGGGCTAGGGCATTGGCCTTTTGTTTCTACTTCAGTGATTTAGGTCAATGGTGAATTCGGCTTCGCCGGTGACTGGTGAATTTCGAAACTTAGCGATGAGATATGAATCTAATATTGGCTGCTCATCTTTAGTTTAAAAAAATTAACTATTAACCATTCACTTGCGAAGCAAAATTCACCTTTTTAAAACCACCCCGTCAAAAATTCTTTTATAATTTTCGCCACCCCTCCGGATCGGAGGGGAATTTTTACAGCATTGATAATTAATCCATTACACAGATAATTGAGATATAAAAGAATGGTGTCTTCTATTTATTAATACACAGAAAACTTTCCGGTCACTACTGATTTATAAAGCAAAATTTACCATCCCCCTTTATTCATGGCTATCATTTGCTGAACGAAGTGCCTTAGCGAACGAAAAATATACGCTCTGCCTTTTAGAAAACCTTGCGGACTTGGCGTTTTGAAAGTCAGCAGGATTAAAAAATGATTCACCATTCACTTCTCACCGCAGTTTCTTCTCCGTCTTTTTCAGATATTTTTCGACATTCTCACGATCAGGAACGGTCGTTATTTCCTTTGACAAGGCTTTTTCGAATTCGGATTTTGCCCTGGAATACTCTTTTCTGTTGAAATAATATTTTCCGGCCTGATAGTAGACCAGCCAGAAATCCGGGTTCAGCGATTGATAATGCGGGATAAATCCGTCGGTAAGTTCTATCGTTTTATCATTTACTGCATCACTGATTTCACCATTGGCAAATTTGTATTCCTCATAATTCTTAAACGCCTGGGAATCTAAAAAAGAATCTTTGGGAATATTAAGTTCAGACCTTGCCAGCGTTCCGTTTACTGGTTTTTTACCGGAAAAAATTTCATTCAGATCATAGCAGACAAATTCTCCCAATTGGTAAGGATTAGCGGACACCCAGGCCAGCCTTTTCTGAGGCGAAAAGATCACCGCGTGATGGGCCAGCAGCTGATTGATCGCCTTTTCATTGCCATAACCGATGCTTGCACCTTTCAGCCCGGATTTGTCCCTTAAAATGGCCGCCATCTTTTCAGGATTCAGCTTTTTATTTTCCTGCGAAAGTTCCTGCAGCTTTTCATAGCGGTATTCGGAATGGCTTTCGAGAATATGCTTCTGATTTCTTTTATCGTTTTTGTAAGCTTCCGACTGGAAATGATTGGTACAAAACACTTTATTGGTATTCTCTACTCTATATACTCCGAAATTATCCGGAGATACCTCAATAATTACTGCATTTTTATCGTTGGCACTTCCTACCAGAATGGATTCCGATACAAAGACTTTTCTTTTTTTGGCAATGGCAATCGCTTCGTCAATATTCTTTGCATACTGTAAAATTTCCCTCGTCACCAGAGAAATCGGTGTCTTTGCCGTTAAGGGAATCTTAGACTTTCCCGCATTGATGGTTACGGTAAGCCCTTCCCTGTTCATTCCGGACACCACCCCGATCATTCCGGGCCAGCTTACAGAAAGGTAAGGGATTCCGCCTTCAGGTTCTACGAATTCGATCAGTTTATTTTTAGCAAAATCATCACCCACGTAAAAATCGAAATTCCGCCCGATCAGCAGGTCGCCGTCTTCCGTATTTTCATTCCAGACGGCAAGCGATGTACAGCCGACCATCATCAGGTCCTGCATCGCATGGCCGATATCGTGGGCACCATGCAGATACATGCTTCTCAGAAATTTTGGGGCAATAAAATTATATTTATCCGAAGAATACCGGGATAATCCGTACAATTCTGCCTGGTAATCTTCCCGGATATTCAGGTACATTTTCCGGTTGTACCACTTTAAAAATCCTCTCAACAGATCCTGCTTGAATTTTGACGGGACAAATCCTTCCACTTTGGAAAAGAAAACGTCTTCCTGCTGCTGCATAAGACCTTGCGTCAACGCACCATTGTTGTATCCCAGCTGCAAAGGGTTTCCTTTGATATAAAGTTCCCAGAGCTGCTGCCTGTTTTTCGTTAAAGAATTTTCATTAAAGCTGAAAGTGGAATCATTGATCCTGTTGACCTTCGGAATTTCAAGGGGATAAGGCTTGATATCGGGAACGTGGTTCACCGATTTTCTTGCCCCGCAGGAAATAAGGCTGAGAATGAGGATAAGGCTGAGATAAAGAAGCCCTATGTTTTGAGCAATTGAAAAGTAGCTTTTAATTGACGGATACACCCTATTCTTCTTCACTTTTACTTTTATTAATCAGTTGGATTAGCCGTTCATCAATCACTTCTTTGCCCAGGATTTCCCCGCAGGTATTGAAAGCACCGATGGTACAGCCTAAAATCCCGTGCATGTTCACCGATTGCCCCGTCAGGAAAAGATTATCGATCTTTGTTCTTGGAGAAACCATGGTTTTAAGGGGATTTTCCGAACTTTTCATATAGCCGTACATATTTCCGTTAAAACTTCCGATATAATCCCGGTACGATAAAGGCGAAGAGGTGTATATTCTTTTTATTGAATTTCTTATACCAGGGATTTTCTTTTCCACAGCATCAATCATCTTTTCCGCTTTTTCAAGCTTGAAATTTTCATACGTTTCTCCACGGTCCTGCTCTTCCACCACGGTGTTGAATGTATTTTTCCAGGTTTCCACTTCCTCAAAATCCATATAGGAGATGATCGTCAGGCTTTCGGCAAAATCCGGATGGTATTTGGACCGGGTTGAAGACAGCATATAGTTCTCCGGCCAGGCATTTTTCTGATAGCGGTGCGCATTCCAGACCGATTCCTCGCTGGAAAAATGGTAAATATTGTAATTGAATTCCGGAATGGTCTGTGGCTTCAGCACCAGATAAACGCTGAAACAGGAGGATACCGGTTCCCAGCTTTTGATCCGGTTCAGAAAAGATTTCTTTAAGCGGTCCTCTCCGATCAGCCTGATGGAAGACCTGATTTCTATATTGGAAATGAAATTTTTTGCATGGTATTCTTTTCCTGCCGAAGTTTTCACACCCGTAAGGACCTGGTTTTCATTGAATATGAATTCTGAAACTTCGGAATGTTTATGAACTTCCGCACCCTGTTCACGAAGCTTCCGGATCAGCAGTTTTGAAATCTGGCTTCCTCCCTGGATGCATTTGTAGGCACTCTGGATGTACGAATTTACCGTTAAGGCATGTACATAAAAAGGTACATTTTCAGAATCCCCGGCATACAAAAAATTCGAGCCCAGCAAAACCGACTGAAGGGTTCTGTTCTGCGTGATGGATTCAATAAACCGTCTGGTATTCAGGTGAAGGATTTCTTCGTTGTAATTGTCTTTCCCTACCAGGTTATATCTCGGAAACTGACTGCAGACCCTTTGAATTTCTTCACAGTAATTCTGCAGGTTTTCCCTTTCTTCAGGAAAGTGATGAGCCAGTTGCTCCACAAAATTATCATACCCCTGTGCATGCGGATATTCGGTAATATTATCTCCAAAGGTAATTCTGTCGTAGCCGTTCCCATCCATCTGCTCAAGTTGGAGATCGTCCATAATACCGAGATAGGAAAAATACTGATGAAGATTCTGGCCTTCGGAAAGTCCGCCCAGATAATGAACACCGGTATCGAAAATAAGCTTGTCACGGGAAAACGTCTGGAGGTTGCCGCCATACTGGTTGTTTTTCTCCAGGACACAAACTTTCAGGCCTTCCTTGGCGAGCACAAGCGCCGAAACAAGACCTCCTAATCCGCTGCCGATTACCAGTATGTCGAATTCTTTATTCAAGGAAAAAGGTGTTAGCCATGACTATGAATGAGGTAAAGCCTGCAAGAAGTTGAGCAACAATGAATATTTTAAATTCACAAAGCAATCAATATCAGGCAGAGTTCAGCCGTACCTGCAGTTTACAGATCAATTCATAACCATAAATGGTTGAGTTAAATATTAGTTTTATTTTGGGGTAAAAGTAGGAAAATTAATCAATATCATCCCAAAAATCGAAATAATTGAACCATTGAAGAGGATATTTTCTGATCATGGATTCCAGATTCCGGGTATAGGAATTAAGAAGCCCCTGGGCATCGCGCTTTTTAATGTTTTGGGCTACCCTTGCGTACAGATGGTAATGGAGATTTTTTTCTTTCATTACATAAACATACACAACGGGAACAGCTAATCTTGAAGCAATCAGAAATGGCCCGGCCGGGAATTTAGCGGTTTTTCCGAGCAACTCTCCTTCCAGGAATTTGGAGCCTTCGAAATAACGGTCGCCGGTAAAACAGATGAGCTCATTCTTAGACAAAGCTTCATTGATCTCGAAAATATGGGACATATCTTCTTTTACGTAAATAAATTTAATGCTGCTCTGTTTTACGGAAACACTTTCCAGGTATTCTTTAATCACGGTAACTTCCTGATCGGTAGTGACTAAATTGATCTGGCAGTCGAAATCGATATCGGCAAAGAAATGTTCTGCAATTTCAAAATTTCCGATGTGGGCGCTGATGAGGACCCCGCCCTTTTTTTCTGCCAACAGGTTCCTCAGGTTTTCAATTCCGTCGAATTCGTAGGTATATTTATTCCTTAGCCCTGCAGAAATAGCCGTTTTATCGATCAGAACCGTTCCGAAAGTGAAATAATTTTTAAATAAGGAGATTTTAGTTTTCCAGTAGCTGTATTTTAGTCTTTCCCGAAAATAGTACTGGTAATAGGTATTGCTTTTTTTCTCGAACAGGAAATAGTAGAAAGCCACAAAATAAAGCACAAAATAGGAACTGCGGATCCCGATATTCTTAATGCACCAGACAAAAATCCGGTAGCCCAGAATGGTCCCTTTGGATTTACCTTTCCACTTGTTCATAGTATCAGTTTAACAATATATCAATGTAACAATACAACAATCATTTCATTAGCAAATCGTTACATTGATATATTATTAGATTATTTATTCTTTTCTGCGATTTTGTTTTCAATCGTGGTATAGAAATCGTCGAATGTTACCATTTTTTTGAAGTCGGCTTCGCCAAGCTTTACGCCGAAATTAGATTCGATCACCACCACCATGTCAATATAATCCAGGCTGTCGAGCCCAAGCGTCGTTTTTAAATTTGCCCCGTTGCTGATTTCATCACCGTCCACCTCAAATTCATTCACCAAAAAATCATTCACGATCGCGATAATTTTCTCCCTTTCCATGTTTTTAATTAAATTTTTTTACGATTAATGCGGAGTTGGTTCCCCCAAATCCGAAAGAATTCGACAAAAATACGTCAATTTTTTGACTTTTTGTTTCGGCGATCAGATTTATCCTTTTGGCCTCATCATCAGGATGTTCCAGGTTGATATTCGGGGCGATAAAATCATTTTGCATCATCAGGATCGAGTAAATTACTTCACTGGCACCGGCCATCCAGCATTCATGTCCGGTCATCGATTTAGTAGAACTTACCGGAACTTCACCGCCGAAAATCTCGTAAATCGCCTTTGCTTCGTTGGCATCTCCGATTGGTGTTGAGGTAGCGTGAGCATTAATGTAGTGAATATCCTGCGCCGTTAAGCCCGATTGTTTCAGTGCCCTTTCCATCGCCAGTGCCGGCCCGTCGACATTCGGGGTCGAGATATGACCGCCATTTGATGAAAACCCGTACCCTACGATTTCTGCAATGATATTCGCGCCTCTCTTCTGTGCCGATTCCAGACTCTCAACGATCAGTGTTGCACCGCCGCCGCTCGGGATCAGTCCGTCCCTTCCGGAATCGAAAGGCCTTGAAGCTTTTGTGGGTTCGTCTTCCCTTACAGAAAAAACACCCAGCCCGTCGAAGCTCGCCATCGAATATTTATTGGTTTCCTGGGCTCCTCCGCAGACGATCATGTCCTGGAAACCGTTTTTAATCATCATAAAAGCCAATCCCAAAGAATGGGAACCGCTTGCGCAGGCCGCACTGATCGTAAGGTTAATGCCTCTCAATTTAAAAATCGTGGAAAGATTCATCGTTACGGTAGAGTTCATAGACTTAAAGATGGCTCCCGAACCCATTAAGGTCGTATCTTTTTTCTCCCTGGCAATATCAATAGATTCCACTACCGCCTGGGAAACACTGTCGTTTCCATATAAAATTCCAACCTCATGGTGATCTAAAAAATCCTGGTCTATCCCTGCCTGCTTTAAGGCATCCAAAGTGGCGATATAAGCATATTCGCTTTCTTCCCCCATGCTTACGCGCTGCCTGCGGTTCAGGAGATTCTTCAGATCCGGCTTGGGAACAACGCCCGTAAGCCCCGACCTGAAACCGAATTCTTTTCTTTCATCTACTAAAAATATACCGGATTTCCCCTGAAATAAAGATTCCTTCACCTCTTCCAAAGAAGTTCCGATGCAGGAATAAATTCCCATTCCGGTAATGACAACCCTATTTTCCATTTATTAAATGTAACAATTTATCAATGCAACAGTGTAACAATTTTTAATCGATCTGCCCTCATTGGTAAACCGATATATTGGTATATTGTTACATTTGTACATTGTTATATTATTTTACGAGTAGATTCCGCCGTTAATATTAATGACTTCGCCTGTAATGTACGATGATTTTTTCGAAGCTAAAAATGCTACCAGATCGGCCACTTCTTCTGCTTCACCGAAACGGTAGGCTGGAATCATCGCTTTTAATTCATCTTCATTGAATTCCTGCGTCATATCGGTTTTGATAAACCCGGGAGCCACCGCATTCACGGTAATATTTCTTTTTGCCACTTCCTGCGCCAGTGCTTTGGTAGCACCTACCACCGCTCCTTTGGCAGCAGAATAATTGGTCTGTCCTGCCGTACCTTTTACACCGGAAACGGAAACCATATTGATGATTCTTCCGTATTTATTGCGCAACAGCTTCTGAATAAAGAAGTTGGTTACATTGAAAAAGCCGTTCAGACTGGTGTTGATCACCGCATTCCAGTCTTCACTTGGCATCCACATGAACAATCCGTCCCTGGTGATCCCGGCATTGTTCACAATCACCTCAACGATTGCTTTCGGATTGTTTTCCTGCCATTGGGTTAAAACAGCCTGTGTTTCTTCGGCATTACCAACGTCGAATTTCAGGATCTCTCCCGTAGCGCCAAGTTCTTCAACTTTGGCCAGCGTTTCTTTTGCTGCTGCTTCGTTGGAAGTATAATTAATCAGCAGGTGGTAATTCTTTTCTTCTGCCAGTTTGATACAGATCGCTCTTCCAATTCCCCTGGAGCCTCCTGTGATGATTGCACATTTCATGTGTTGCGTATGTTAGTTTTTTAGTATTTATATTTCTTTTATGACAACCGTTTCAAGCCGGAGGTTACAAGTTCCTCAGATAGTTTTTCACCTCTTCCAGATACGGATACATCACCATATCCTTTGAAAACGCCGGAATGATCTTTCTTATTTCGTCATACAGCTCTTTTGTTGCCGATGAAATTTTATCCTGAAAGCCAAGATATTCAATCGCCTGAACAATGGTAATTGCTTCAATCGTTAACACTTCAAAAGCGTTTTCGATCACTTTACGGCAGACTACCGCTGCATTTGTTCCCATACTCACAATATCCTGATTGTCATTATTGTTAGGAATACTGTGAACATACATCGGGTTGGAGAGCATCTGGCTTTCCGCTGTTGTGGAAGTCGCCGTAAACTGCACGCCCTGCATTCCGAAATTGAATCCCAATTTCCCCAGATTTACAAACGGAGGCAAAATCTCGTTGATTTTAGAATTTAAAAGATAGTTCAGCTGTCTTTCTGCCAGCATCGTCAGTTTGGTAACCACAATCTTCAGCTTGTCCATTTCCAGCGAAATGTAATCGCCGTGAAAATTTCCGCCGTGATATACATGCTGATCCTCCACATTAATGATCGGATTATCGTTTGCTGAATTGATCTCGTTTTCCAATACTTTTTCCGTATATTCCAGCGTATCCAGGACCGGTCCTAAAATCTGCGGAACACATCGTAAGGAGTAATATTCCTGAACTTTTTCCTTGAATACTTTCTCCTGTTCTTCAAAATGGGTATATAAATGGTCGGCCCTTTTCCGGATCAGCTTGCTGTCGGATAAATGGGCACGCATTTTTGATGCAATCTTCTGTTGACCGGCATGCAGCTTGGTCCCGTTCAGCACTTCCGACAAGTGGTCGTCGTAAGCCTGGACAATCTCATTAATCGCGCAGGATAATTTTAAAGAAATATCAGTTAACTGATTGGCTTTATGTGCATTTACTGCTCCGATCCCGGACATCACGGATGTTCCGTTCATCAGGGCCAGTCCTTCACGGATTTCCACCTGAATCGGTTCCAAGCTTTCTGCTTCAAAAACATCCTTTGTTGGTTTTCTTTCTCCTTTATAAAAGACTTCCCCTTCCCCGATCAGCACCAGAGCAAGATGCGCCAGCTGCACCAGGTCTCCGCTTGCGCCTACTCCGCCGTGTTCAAAGATCAACGGTGTAATATCCCTGTTTATTAATTCTTTAAGCAGATTAACTACCGATTGATGAACACCGGACTTTCCGAGAGAAAGCGTATTCATGCGGGCCAGCATGCAGGCCTTTGCTTCATCGGCAGGAAGCGGGTTTCCCATCCCGGAAGAGTGGCTGCGGATCAGGTTGTACTGAAGCTGATGCGTATCCTCGTCGCTTATTTTGAACTGGGCCATCGGTCCGAAGCCCGTATTCACTCCATATATTACTTTATTTTTTGAAAATTCTTTCAGAAACAGGAAACTTTCATCCACCCGGGCAAGAAGCGTTTCATCCAGTTCTATTTTTTCATTCTCCATGATGACTTTTTTAAAGTCGCTCAGTGTTAAAAAGTTATTTATTTTCATTAATTAAAAAGTAATAATAAGATAATTTTGTAATTATTAATTAATTGTCATTAATTTTGCGGCAAAGATAGAAGTTATTATTAAAATAAAAAATCAAGATGAGCAAAGAATTTGTTGACGTTCTTGTAATCGGCGCCGGGCCTTCCGGGTGCGTATCTTCTTCATACTTAAAGAAGAACAACGTCAGCGTAAAAGTTGTTGAAAAAACGAAGTTTCCCAGATTGGTGGTGGGGGAAAGCCTGATTCCGCGGGTAATGGATCATTTTGACGAGGCCGGCCTTTTTCCGGCACTGGATAAAATGGGATTTGAAAAGAAACTGGGCGCCCGTTTTTTAAGAGGCAACGAAGTTTGTATTTTTGATTTCAGCAATAAATTCGGGGAAGGCTGGGACTGGACCTGGCAGGTTCCGAGAGCGGATTTTGATAATGCTTTAGCACAGGAAGTGATCAACAAGGGCATTGACCTGGAATTTGAGACCGAAGTTACCGGCATTGAATTCAACGGAACGGATTCTATAACGACTGTGAAAACAAAAGACGGCGAAACGAAAGAAATCCACGCCAAATTCGTCATCGATTCCAGTGGCTACGGAAGGGTACTGCCAAGACTTCTGGACCTTGAAAAGCCATCGAAACTATCGCCCCACTCTGCGATCTTCTCCCATGTAAAGGATGTCAACCGTGAAGAGGGAACCGAAGGCACGCTGATCTCATTTGATATTATCGAAACGGAAGTCTGGCTTTGGGTGATCCCTTTCTCCAATGGCAATACCAGTGTCGGCATTGTCGGACCTACGGAATATATTGACAAGTTATCCAAAAACGGCGACACGGCGGAAGCTTTACGGAAAGCCATTTCTTTGTCGGATTATTATGTAAAACGTTTCGGGGATGTGGATTTTCTATTTGAGCCGAGACACCTTAAAGATTATTCCTGCTCGGTAAAAAAACTATTCGGGGATGGATTTGCCTTAACCGGTAATGCTTCCGAATTCCTGGATCCCGTTTTCTCTTCGGGGATGGCTTTTGCCACGGAATCGGGAATGCTGGCTGCCAAATTAGCCTTGAGGCAGCTGAACGGCGAAACCATCGACTGGCAGAAAGAATATTCGGATTATATCTTATATGGTGTAAATGTTTTTACGACTTATGTAAAAGAATGGTATACCGGAAATCTCCAGGAGCTGTTCTTCCACCAGCCGGAAAACCCGGATGTAAAGCGGAAGATCTGTGCTGTACTGGCCGGCTACGTCTGGAACAAAAAAAATACGTTTGTAAGGATACACGATACGGCGATAAAAAATTTGGCCGAGTTTATAAAAACGGAAAAACAGCAGGCATAAAAAATACGCTTTCATCACCGGAAGCGTATTTCTTTTATCGCATTTTCTTATTTGATCTTCTTTTCGATCATATGAGCCAAAGTCTTTGCTGTTTTGGCATATCCTTCAGAAATCCGGTCGTTGTTGTTCGGCAGTCCTACAAAATTATCCCCAGGCGCATTTTTGCTTTCAATTTCGAGTAAAACATGGGAAGGATCTGCGGTCTCTACAAATTTCAGAAGCGTACTCAGCTTTGACGGCTGATTCATAATTCCTCCGAACCATCCCGGATAAATCCATACCGTTTCAACAATCAGCGTATATTTTGCGGCCGGATTATTAACGGAGGTTTTAATATGCGTATTCTTGTTCATCGAAGCCAGAAATTTATCTACAAACTGAGTGTCCTTGGAATATTCCCAGTCTTTCTTCCATTTTTCAAATTCTTCTGGGCTTTTACCGGCTTTCTGGATATCTTTTTCCTGCTTGGCGATATACGCGGCTTCATTCATGTTCTCTTTGTAAAATTCCACGTGGCTGTAATCCATCTGGAGATTCAGCTCGGTTTGTCCTTTTAAGAAATCGAAATTGCCGGAAGTTACTTTCATCTTTTGCGCACAGACCATGCCCATTAAGCAAACAAAAAAAGTTAATGCTAATTTTTTCATGAGTTATTAATTTATGTATTGTTTTTAGTTTCTTAGATCGATAAAGGTAATCGGTTTCCTGCTGTTCGGATGAAATACCGTTTTAGACAACACCTCAAAATCCAGGATTTCAATTTTCGGGCTTACCCGTAATTTTGCCCGGAAATGGTCCCTCACTTCATTCACGAACGTTTCGGAATCACTGTCGGTACTGATCTTAATAATGATTTCATCCAGCCCTATTTCATTCGACTGGATCACGATCTGGTAGCACAAAATATTGTTGAAATCATTCAGGATATCATTCATCGCCGGCGGATACAATGTTGTTCCTTTGTATTTGATCATCTGCTGTTTTCTTCCGAGCACAGGTCCCAGCCTCATCGTATTTCTGCCGCATGGGCAGGGCTCGTAGTGGGCTTTTACAATATCTCCTGTTTTAAACCTCAACAAAGGCAGGGCTTCAACTCCTAAAGTGGTAATGGTTAACTCTCCGCTTTCACCTTCTTTTACGGGTCTTTCGTCATCATCCAGGATTTCGGTAATGATCAATTCCGGGTGGTGGTGACCGCCGATCTGCTGCTCACATTCCGTAAAAGCGGTGCTCATTTCCGTAGAGGCATACGTTGAGAAAAGCTTGATGTTCCATTTCTCTTTGATCTTTTTTGATAAAATATTATCCGTAAAATTCTGATTCTTGATACTCTCTCCGATACAGACAGCTCCGTAAACACTGGAATTCTGATAATCGATTCCGTGCTTTTCAGCATAATCAATCATTTTAAGTAAAAAAGACGGAACGGTAATCAAATACTTCGGTTTATATCGGAAGATGGAATCCCACTGCAGTTCGGGAATTCCCGGTCCCATCCGTACCACGCTCGCTCCCATTTTCCGTAATCCTAAAAAATAAGCCAGCCCGGCCATGAACCTTTTATCGATGGTAGTGATCATCTGTACCACATCTCCTTTCTGGATCCCTGCACAGGCGAAGGAAATCGCTTCGTTGTACGAGAGGCGCTCCAGATCATTATCCGATAATCCAAATGTTACAGGATCACCCAGAGTTCCTGAAGTCGTGCTGTAATCCACAATTTTATCCGGCGTAATACAGAAGAAATCATCATTGTTCTGTTGGATATCGTTTTTCGTCGTCGTCGGGATTTTTTGCAGATCTTCCAGGGTACGGATATCGGCAACCTGAATATTGTTTTCTCTGAATATTCTTTGGTAAAAAGGCGAATGCATTTCAAGATAAGCCAACAGTTTCTTTAGCTTCTGCTCCTGAAGCTCTTTTATCTCCTGAACGGATGCTTTTTCGATGGATGGATGGAATTCCAATGGTTTTTATTTTTAGAGGACAAATTTATTTAAAATTAAAAGACTATTGAACAATGAACCTTAAAATAAAGCCCGGCAGCTTGCAGAAAATATTTTTACAAAAATTTAAAAATTAATTTTTATACGTCGATTTTTGTCGTTACCGGCATTGATCTTTGCATCAGAGAGATTGAGATGATGCCATAAGACCATCTCTATTTATCTAAAACATAATATAAACCAAAATAAAATATTAATCATGAAAAAACCTAAATATGAACTTTAAAAATACTTTAAAAGGAATGGACGATTTTGATAAAATCGCCCGGGAGATATGGGCCGATATGAGAGGAGAAAAAATTGCCACCAATTCCATAGAACCCTTTTTTACCAACCTGTGGGTGGATGAAAGGAAAATTTTCTCATTACTTGCTTCGTCAACCGATTTTAATACCTACCTGTTTGATGCAGAGAAAAACTTTATCAATTATTCTCAGGAAGTAGAAAAAGTAAATCTGAAAGACATCCCTCCGGCAAAGATCGATAACGTAAGAGTAAAGACTAAAATGATTGAGAAATTAATTATCCAGGAGCCTGAATTTGATGAAAAACAATTTCAAAACTCATTTCTGGAACGCCTTGATAAAAAGGTCTGGGTGAATGTAAGCCCGGGGTATATTGACCCCCGAAAATATACTCATCATACGGCGATCGGAATCCGGGAGAGAAAGATAGAATGCACCATCAACATCCCTTATCGTAATTACCATCGGGAAGCCACAAAAACCGTAATAAATGAGACGGAAGCCACGGTACATTATTCTTCAGAATCTCCTGATGCCATACAAATCAGGCTGAGTGATGCCGAAGACTATATGGCTGCTATTACTTACCTTTTTCCGTACCATCGACAGGAGGCGCAGGTTGCGCTTATAGCTCATTTTGAAGAGGCAGGAAATGGCCTTACCTCTATTGATGACCTGATGTTCTTCTATAACCAGCTTCCAAATTTTGCCCTGACCGGGGCGGATTACAAAGGAAAAGCAAAGAAGCTTTCAGACGAGCTGTTATGGGATCATTTTTTACAGTTTTTAAATTTTGATTCCCAATTAATCCGTAATGTAGATTCAATAGGTAAAGCCGCTGCTCTGGCAGCAGAGCCGTTCAGAGACAAGAGCCGTTATGCGATCCGTATCCTTACCGCAATATCGGGGGAATTCGTTTACCGAAAGATTAAAAACGACCCTAAGCTCATTCTTCACATTTATCATTCGCTGGATGGAGAAAGCGTGTACATGGGAAAAGGCATTATTTCGGATACCAATCAGGCTGTCCATGGTCAGTTGTTTGAAAACAAAGAGCTTTTTGTCATCTATATAACCGCTTTCATGCAGGCTCAGCATGCAACGGATGATGCCCACCAACCTTTACAAAGCGGTTCTCTTTTCGCACTGGGCGTCAGCAGGGATTCTGATACGATAGAAAGACATTGTGAACTTACCGGATATTTTATGGAAGGAGACCTGGATAATATCGTCACCCTTATCAATACGGTAAAAGTATTTAATCTGAAAACAGAGAAAATTGAAGCTGAAAACGAAATTGAAAACGGAGAATTCAGGCCACTGGATATGCTGTACCTCAAAGTGTATGAACAGGAAAAACTTCGGACAGGTAAGGTTCAGACTCATGAAACCGATACTGAGGTTCCTGCTTTGTTTCTTTATCATATCGCTCAGAAAAAAGCTGCTGAAGATGCATTAAGATGTCTTCGCGTCGCTGCGGATCTCATGGTGATCTCCGCCAGCCTTGCAACCATTGAATCCGGAGTTTCGGGATTGCCTTTATATGCGGCTTATGCAGATATCGGAGTGGCCCTTTCAGATTTTTATATAGAGACCCGGCTCAGAGATGAGCTTAAATTTACCACTAAGGGGAAGAAGCTTCTGGAATTATGGGATGACATTTACATGGTCCAGGGAACAGCAGGTGCCATGGCGAGCATGTTACCAAAGGCAGAAAAAGCATTGGATGTCACCGTAGAAGTCCTATATATATCCAGGTATCCGCGTCAGCGGGAAAGCTTGCAAAAATTAATTAAAAATGCATTATATTCGTTTCCTCTAAGGAATTATTCTAAAAACGGATTAAGGGTTCTTTCAAAAGATGGTATCAGAAGTGTCACCAATCATGCTGCTGATTTTGAAAAACTGAGAGTGCTTTTTATAGAAAATGCAAAGAAAGAGGTAGCAGTACTTTATAAAGGGAAAAAGTTCTTTCAAGCAGATTCCGCTGGAAGAACGGGAAAATTCCTAGATTATCTTTACAGGAAAGCCGGCGGTAACATTACAAAGCTTGATCAAGAGATGAGCCGTCTTGCGGGAATGGCAGAAAATCTTACGCCACGTTTTAGCATGACAGCAGAAGAGTTTGAAGCGGGATGGAAAGCTATTCAGGAGGCTATAAATACAGGTAAAATTACCGCTGAAAATGCACTTGATTATATTTATGAAGTACTACCATATTTTAATCATCATGTAGTAAATGGAGAAGTCGTAATGATTTCTAATACCAACTGTGTAAATGTGGTGAAAAAAGTTGTAGAATACTTAAGAACAGGAAAAATATCAAGTGCTTTACACTCTGCAGGACAAGAAGTAGAGCTATTAGAAGAAATTTATGGTAATAAATTTATTAAAATAGCTAAATTAAAAGATCTAAAGGGAATAAATGGAATGCAAGAAGGAGAAATAGGGGTTATCTATGCTTATGTGAATGAAATGAAACCTGGTCATGTTTTTAATATTGTTAGAGAAAATGGAAGATTAATATTGCCTGATGGACAATTTGGCGTATTAGCAAAAATAGGAGAATACAAATATTTTGAATACTTAAAAATAGATTAATATATGCTATCAGAAAATGAAATGCTTTTAGTAGCTAAAAAATATGTAAAAGAAATTGAACAAGAAATTAATGTAGAGTTAATGGTTAATAATGACTTTACAATTAAAAAATCTTATGGAAATATTTATTATTACCACGCTAAAGATTACAAGAAACATCGATTGGCAGGAAATGGACCTTTTCTGGTGAAAAATGACACCGGTATTGTTATTCCATTTGGTACTGCTATGGATGTTGATTACTATATTAGAGGATATGAGGATGGTACCTGGAAGCCTGCATCATATGGTGTTTGGGATCCTAATCAAAATTAATAGATTTACTTATATTAAATTAAAAATCATGATGTTAACAGAACAACAAGTCATAGAAATCGCAAAAATTACGTAAAAGAAAGAAAAGAGAAAAGTGGATTAGACCTTGCCATTTTAGATAACGAAGCAATAAAAAAGCCTTATGGTATTATATTTTTCTACAATACAAAAAAATATAATGACACTAGAAATGATGATGATAATACTTTACTTGGGAATGCTCCTTTCCTGATAGAAAACAAAACAGAAAACATTATCGTATTTGGAACCAGCAAATCTGAAGAATATTATATTCAAGAATACGAAGCAGGAAGATTTACTAACATTTTAGGATCAAATAGTAGCCTGGAATAATGCATAGCCACCTTCGGGTGGTTTTTTTATTATTTATATTAGTATTTGATAAAATAAAGCTACTTTCCTAATACATGGATACCTCCAACTATTTGGATAAAGAAGGAAGATAAGTGATTTAGAAATGTTTCATGAATGTATGCATTTTGAAGACTTTTTAAGAAGGGGAAAGAAAGCATATACAAGAGGACACACCAGACAATTACTACCAGTAGGAAATCTGCCAGCCATTCCTAAAAGAGATGAATTAATTAGTACATTCATAAAAGAAAAATATGTGCTTGATAAAGTTCTGGAAGAACAAGAGAGGTGGTTAAAAGTGTATGGTAAAGGAAGATGGACTGAAATTGAAATTGAAGACAGTGTAAACTATTTCAAATAGTTTATTGATGATATTAAAGAATTTAACAAAGAAAATCGCGGTAAAAACTTTATAGATATAGATAAAATCACAATTAAATAAATAAATCATGACAATTGAAGAAAAACAAAATAAAATAACATCAATCATAAAATTAAAATTAGATGAAATTGATTATAGAATAACCAGTATTATGTCACACTATTCTGAAAATAGCCAATTAAGGGACGGTACCATTAAAAATGTATTTGTAACCTCTTTCACAGAACCTTTGCTAAATTTACGGATTTCGATAATAACAGACCCAGAAACCTTAAAAATGCTTTATGTAAGAACAGGCCCCACGCGTTATATGGAAATAGACGATTTTTTTAAAAAGAATTAATATAATAAAAAAAGGATATTAACAGTAATATTTCTCTGTGGTCAATGTAAATCAGAACAGATTAGATGAAAATTCAAATAAGTATTACATACTGATGATAGATAAAGAAATAAAAGAAGCCGACGCACTAAAGAAAGTGAAGGAACTTATAAAAAAAGATCCTACCTTATCAATAATATGTTCAAGATATGAGGAGCAGGACTTATTAAGGGATGATTCTATAAAAGATGTTATAGTAGTAAGTTTATTAGATGATATTTATGGTAAAGCGTTTTATGTCTATATAGATGCAGAAACCTTAGATTTATTATACGTCCAAGGTCCACATCGGTATATAGAAATAGCTGATTTTTTTGAACTTTAAATTTTATAGATTTAATTTTAAATCTAAAGAAAACAGATAGTTAATATGTTAACAGAAATAGAAATCATCAAAACTGCAAAAGACTATATTAAAGAACTAAGTCAAAAATGGGAAACAGAACTTACTATTGCAGAGGAACATTCAATCCAAAAACAATATGGTGTGATATTTTATTTTAACTCAAAAAAATTTATAGAAGACAAAATAGAAAATGTAAGGCTAATAGGCTGCTCCCATTTTTAGTAGAAAGTAAAACTGGTCAAATTATAGTGTTTGGAACAAATAGATCCATTAACTACTATATTCAGGAAGAAGAAGCAGGAAGATGGCCGGATATCCCAAGACTCAGCGATTTTCAATAACAAAAAGCCTTCTTATGACAGGTGTATTTCTTAAAAGAGGTACGCTTTAATCCCCATTAAGCCTCTGAATAAATTTAATTTCTAAAAAAATTCACCCTTCTACTATTCACCATTGACGATTCATCTCACTTTATTTTTCTGAAACAGAACATTTTCATTGGAAATATCAAAATAAAACATATATTATAAACCGGTAAATTTTAGTAAATTTGCCAACTTAATTAATCATCGATATTGAGATATTACAATGAGCCAATTTAAAGAATACAAAAACCTCAACCTTATTGACGTAGCCGAGAACATCTCGGAATTCTGGAAGCAGAATAAAACCTTCAATAAAAGTGTTGAGATTCGTGAGGGGCAGCCTGAGTTTGTTTTTTATGAAGGTCCGCCTTCAGCAAACGGTATGCCCGGAATTCACCACGTGATGGCCAGGGCATTAAAGGATATTTTCTGTCGTTATCAGACCCAGAACGGAAAGCAGGTTTTCCGTAAAGCGGGTTGGGATACCCACGGACTTCCGGTAGAGCTTGGTGTGGAAAAGGAATTAGGAATCACCAAAGAAGATATTGGCAAAAAAATTTCAATCGAAGATTACAATAAAGCCTGTCGTGAAGCGGTCATGCGCTATACGGACGTCTGGAACAACCTGACCGAAAAAATCGGATACTGGGTAGACCTTAATGACCCGTACATCACGTACAAATCCAAATACATGGAAACCGTCTGGTGGCTGCTGAAACAATTGTACGATAAAGAATTGCTGTACAAGGGTTATACGATCCAGCCGTACTCTCCGAAAGCAGGAACGGGACTTTCTTCGGCAGAATTAAATATGCCCGGAACGTATCATGATGTATCAGACACCACGGTTGTAGCCCAGTTCAAGGTAAAGAAAGATTCTTCGGATCTGTTCAGCGATGTGGACGGCGATGTACATATTCTGGCCTGGACAACGACGCCGTGGACACTTCCTTCCAACACGGCATTGACCGTAGGAAGGGATATTGAATATGTCCTGGTAAAAACTTTCAACCAATACACTTTCGAGCCGGTAAATGTTGTTCTGTCAAGTGTACTGCTGCCTAAAGTTTTCGGTAAGAAATATGCGGAAGGCACGGATGAAGATTTTGCCAGTTACACTGCAGAAAGCAAGATTATCCCTTTTAAAATCTTAAAGGAATTCACCGGAGAAAAACTGGTGGACACCCGATACGAACAGCTTGTTCCATGGTTTACGCCAAATGATAATCCTGAGAATGCATTCCGTGTAATCTTAGGCGACTTCGTAACCACGGAAGACGGTACGGGAATCGTTCATACGGCGCCGACTTTTGGTGCGGATGACGCACGGGTTGCCAAAATGGCAAAACCTGAAGTTCCGCCGATGCTGGTAAAAGATGAAAATGACAACCTGGTTCCACTGGTAGACCTGCAGGGAAGATTCATCAAAGGGGAAAATGTTCCGGAATTATTCTCCGGGAAATATATCAAGAACGAATATTATGATGAAGGCACTGCCCCGGAGAAATCCTGGGATGTAGAGCTGGCGATTTTATTGAAAACTGAAAACAAAGCCTTCAAAGTAGAAAAATACGTACACAGTTATCCGCACTGCTGGAGAACAGACAAGCCGGTATTGTATTATCCGCTGGATTCATGGTTCGTGAAAATGACTGCTGTAAAAGAGAGACTGGTTAATTTAAACAAAGAAATCAACTGGAAACCGAAATCAACGGGAGAAGGGCGTTTCGGCAACTGGCTGGAAAACGTAAACGACTGGAATCTTTCAAGATCAAGATACTGGGGAATCCCGTTACCGATCTGGAGAACGGATTCTTCAACGGGTTCCGCACAGGAAGAAAAAATTATCGGTTCAGTAGAAGAACTGTACAATGAGATTGAGAAATCCGTTGCGGCAGGATTCATGAAGGAAAATCCGTTTAAAGGTTTTGTAATCGGCAATATGGCCGAATCCAACTATGAGCTTGTTGATCTTCACAAAAATGTGGTGGACAAGATCATTTTAGTTTCGGATTCAGGAGAGCCCATGAAGCGTGAAAGTGATCTGATCGACGTTTGGTTCGATTCGGGATCGATGCCTTACGCGCAGTTGCACTATCCTTTTGAAAATAAAGAATTGATCGACAACAATAAAGCCTTCCCTGCCGATTTCATCGCGGAAGGGGTTGATCAGACCCGTGGATGGTTCTATACGCTTCATGCGATCGGAACAGCGGTATTCGATTCGGTGGCTTATAAAAATGTAATGAGCAACGGCCTTGTTTTGGATAAAAACGGACTGAAAATGTCGAAATCCAAAGGGAATGCTGTAGACCCATTTGAAACCCTTTCGGTTTACGGGCCGGATGCCACGCGCTGGTACATGATTTCCAATGCCAACCCTTGGGAAAACCTGAAATTTGACATCGAAGGAATCGACGAAGTAAGAAGAAAATTCTTTGGAACCTTATATAACACCTACTCTTTCTTTGCTTTATATGCCAATGTTGACGGATTTAATTATTCTGAAAAAGAAGTAGAGGACAGGCCTGAGATCGACCGATGGATTTTATCAGAATTAAATTTATTGATCAAGGAAGTTAAAGCTTTCTACGAAGATTACGAACCGACGAGAGTAGCCAGAGCGATCAGTACTTTTGTGAACGACAACCTAAGCAACTGGTACGTAAGATTATGCAGAAGACGTTTCTGGAAAGGCGATTATTCGGAGGACAAAATCTCCGCTTACCAGACTTTATACACTTGCCTGGAAACGGTAGCCAAATTATCCGCACCGATTGCGCCATTCTTTATGGACCAACTGTATCAGGATTTAAATAAAGTTACCGGAAAAGAAACGGCGGAATCCATCCACCTGACGGACTTCCCGGTAGCCGATGACAGCCTGATCGATCAGGATCTGGTTGAAAAGACTCATCTGGCACAAACTATAACGAGCTTGGTACTTTCAATCAGACGTGCAGAAAGTTTGAAAGTTAGACAGCCTTTGCAAAGAGTACTGATTCCATTCCTAGATAAGAAAACAGAAGAGCAGATCCTGGCAGTTGCAGAGTTGATCAAGCAGGAGGTTAACGTGAAAGAACTTCAGCTAATTAATGCCGAAGAAGCCTCGCATCTGATTGTAAAACAGATCAAACCGAACTTTAAGGCTTTAGGTCCCAAATTAGGAAAAGATATGAAAACGGTAGGCGGAGCGATTGCTAGTCTTGAGCCAGAGCAAATTTCCCAGTTGGAAAAAGAAGGAAAACTGGATATCCAGGGTTACGAAATCACATTGGATGATGTAGAAATTTCTACCAAAGATATCCCGGGATGGACGGTAACTTCCGACGGAAAAACAACTGTGGCACTAGATTTGACGTTGACAGAAGAATTAAAATCTGAAGGGATCGCCAGGGAATTTATCAACAGGATTCAGAACCTGCGGAAGGAGAAAGATTTCGATTTAACAGACAGGATTATTATATTCCTTGAGGAAAACTCACCATTCCTTGAAGATATTAAGAAAAATGAGGAATATATTTCTTCGGAAGTCTTGTCAAGTAAAATAGAATTTGTACCTTCACTTTCAAATTTTAACGAAATCGAAATAGATGAGGTTAATTTTAAGATAAATGTTGAAAAAATTTAACATATAGTTATTGTTTTTCAATTTTGATTTCATAATTTTATTAAAAAAGAGAAAAATGATTATGTCAGACGAAAGAGTAAGATACAGCGATGCTGATTTACAGGAGTTTAAAGCAGTTATCCGGGAAAAAATAGAGAAAGCAGAAAAGGATTTACAACTGATCAGGGAAAGCTTCATCAACGACCAGAATAACGGTACGGATGATACGTCCCCTACCTTCAAAGCATTTGAAGAAGGCGCTGAAACGTTGAGCAAGGAACAGAATTCTATTTTGGCAGGCAGACAGGAGAAATTCTTACGTGATCTGAAAAACGCTCTGATTAGAATTGAAAACAAAACTTATGGGATCTGCAGGGTAACTGGTAAGCTTATCCCTAAAGAAAGATTATTTGCCGTTCCTCATGCTACCTTAAGCATCGAAGCGAAAAACATGCAGAAATAACCATCCGGTTATCTACAATACATTGGGTTTATATCGTATTTCATGGAATACTTTATAAACCTGATTTTTTAATATAGGCCCATGAGCGAAATACTGATTTTAGGAATTATTGTTATTGCCGTACTGGTGTTTTTCAACAGAGATCGTATCAAAGACAGATTCTTTCCTGATGAAAAGCGAAATTATACGATCGACGACCAATTTAATTCAGACAAGCGCGACCGGGAAAAAGAAATCGACCGTCTGCTAAGCAAGATGGGCAAAAACGGAGTGAATGACCTATCTGAAAAAGACAGGAAAAGGCTCGATGAACTCTCCAGAAAATAGAAAACTTATATCAAGACAATGGAATCCATAATTGTGCACACCAAGAATGCCATGGAGCTGAACGCCCTGAAAAGCGTCTTAAAGGAAATGAACATCAAATTCGAGAAATTCCATACGAAAAATACGCACCACAACGAAAAGACGATTAAAAAGATCGTTGACCGGAAAAATGAGAAAATAGGAAAACCTTCTAAACCCAAAGGCCTGTAATGAAGAAGATCGCACTTGTAACGTTTCTTATTTTACTCATCGACCAGGCTTCCAAAATGTACGTAAAAACGCATTTTGAGCTGAATGAAAGCATTCCCGTTATTCAGGGATTTTTTAACAAGACTTTTGTAGAAAACCCCGGTATGGCTTACGGGTTTCATTTCGGAGGAATTATCGGTAAATATTTTCTGGTGATTGTAAGGATCTGCCTGATCGGAGGAATGGTTTATCTTTTTAGAAAATGGCTTCAGAAAGGCGAATCAAATTATCTGCTGATCCCTATGGCTATGATTTTCGCAGGAGCTATCGGAAATTTAATTGACGGGATGTTCTACGGAATGATCTTCGACAGCGGAACGGTTTTCGACGAAAGCACAGGCCGGTGGATCGGCTACGGCGGTGTTTCACACTTTGTCCCTTTCGGACATGGCTATTCCACTTTTATGAAAGGCTGTGTGGTAGATATGCTCCACTTCCCGATCGTAGACTGGAACGTCCCTGAAAGCTGGCCGCTGATCGGTGGAAAGCATATTGAATTCTTTAAATATATTTTCAATGTTGCCGATTCCGCAATTACCGTAGGTGCTGCCCTTTTATTGATTTTCAGAAAGAAAGCCTTTCCTAACGGACTGGAATTTTAAAGAATATACACACGATGAAAAAACTGATAAAAAACGTATTTAAAATTTTCCTGCTTCTTTTTGTTGCAGGAATTATTTTTATCGCCTGGCCAATTACAGCATGAAAAGAAACACGGAAGCTTATATTTCGTATGTAATGGAAGATCTTCCCAATACGAAAACGGGCCTTTTGTTAGGAACGAGTAAAAACCTGGACAACGGACAGCCCAATGCGTATTTCTCCTACAGGATCCGTGCTGCTGCCGACCTGTTTAAAAGCAGAAAAATCCAGTATCTTATCGTAAGCGGAGATAACAGCCGGAAAGATTACAATGAGCCGGAAGACATGCAGAAGGCACTGATCCGATACGGAGTTCCGGAAAACAGAATATTTCTCGATTTTGCAGGATTCAGGACTTTAGATTCCGTGGTGAGGGCAAAGGAAATTTTCGGACAGAAAAAGCTGATCATCATCTCTCAGAAATTTCACAATGAAAGAGCTGTATTTCTGGCACGTGAAAATGGGATGGAAGCTTATGGCTACAATGCTCCGGACGTGAATAAATATGCAGGCTTTAAGACCAACCTGAGAGAATATCTTGCAAAAACCAAAGCTTACCTGGATCTTTTAACAGGCGTTGAACCGAAGTTTGGAGGAAAGAAGATTCTGATTCCTTGACTTTCAATTAAGCAAAATACTTAAGTATTCTTAGCATGAAAAGTTGTCATATTATGATACTTGTTAATAACTATTTAAGACAAAAATTCCTATTGTACATTATTTTTTATAATTTTGCCGCCTTTTACTTGCATAGGTCCGAAAATTGTATAATTTTGTATGAAACTATAACATGAATATAACAATTTTAAATACAAAGAGGACGATTAAAATGAAAACAAAAAGAAATGCGAAGGTGCATTTCAATAGTAGTTGCACCTCAGAACAAACTAATTTATATTCTTTAAAGGAGGTTCTTTCAGAGATACTTATTTTATTTAAAGAATACGCAGATAAACACAATCTCTCCGACTATGAAAGAAGTAAGTTTGAAAATATTTTATACGAATATTATCTTCAAGAAAGAGCTAAGGATTATCTTCAAGAACATGTTTCAAGTATAAATAGTTATATTAATAAATTACTATATAATACTTTTTCTAATGTATTTACAGAAGATAAAGGTGACTTATATGAAACATTTTATTATAATAAAAAACACCATTTAATGCCAAATGAATAATAACCATTCTGACGATGAAAATTCTAAATATGAACATAGTGATAATAAAAATTTAGATAATTACGATGAGATACCCGATGTAGAAGAAATAGGATCAAAGCCTATGGGTAAGTTAATATCTGAACTCAGTATAATGGCAATGCAACGAAGAGGAGATGGGTTGGATCTAGCCAAATTTTCGAAGGATCAAGTTGACAAATTACTAGATACAGCTGCAAAGAATGAAGATAATGCTTATCAATATCATACTAAGAAATTAGATGTATATAAAGAATTAGAATCAAAAAAAATAAGTGCTTCAATTGCTGGTGAGAAAACTAAAAGATTCATGTATATTGGAGTTTTAGTTATAGGAGCTTTACTAACAGCAATAATTATAATATGGAAGAATCAATTTTTTTTACCTTGGCTTACTTTTGTAACAGGTTCCCTCGGGGGATTCGGAATAGGAAAATCTCAGAGTAAGAATAGCAATAATGATAATAATCGTAACTTATTAGAAGAAGACAATGAATAAAAATCCTCACATTAATAAGTGAGGATTTTTTATTATTTTTTTAAATCAATTCTTACAAATTTGCAATTCATTAATTTTAAATATAAATTTTAACAATGTCAAGAATTCTTACCGGCATTCAAGCCACCGGAACCCCGCACCTTGGGAATCTACTGGGTGCCATTATTCCTGCAATTGAGCTATCCAAGCAGGAAGGAAACGAATCATTTTTATTTATCGCGAATCTTCACTCGCTTACCCAGATTAAGGACGCGAGAGAACTGAAACAGAATACCTACGAGATTGCTGCGGCTTGGCTTGCTTGTGGGCTGGATACCGAAAAAACATACTTTTACAGACAGAGCGACATCCCTGAAACCTGTGAACTTTCTTGGCATTTATCATGTTTTTTTCCGTATCAGCGACTAACGTTAGCGCATTCATTCAAAGATAAAGCAGACCGTTTGCAGGATGTGAACGCAGGTTTGTTTACTTATCCGATTCTGATGGCTGCCGATATCCTTCTGTATGACGCTGAAATCGTTCCTGTAGGAAAAGACCAGCTTCAGCATTTGGAAATTGCGCGTGACGTTGCTTCCCGTTTCAACAACCAGATGGGAGAAGTCTTTGTACTGCCCCAATCCGAGCTTCAGGAAAATACCAAATACGTTCCCGGAGTAGACGGCCATAAAATGTCCAAATCCAGAGGAAACATCATCAATATCTTCCTGCCTGAAAAAGAGCTTAAAAAGCAGGTGATGAGCATTGAAACCGATTCCAAATCCTTGGAAGAGCCGAAAGATCCTGAAACCGATAAAGTATTTGCGATCTATCAGCTGGTGGCAACGCCTGAGCAGACCGAAGCATTAAGAGCGAAATATTTAGCCGGAAACTTCGGGTACGGCCACGCGAAAAAAGAATTGCTGGACCTGATCCTGGTACGGTTCGAGAAAGAAAGAGCGCTTTTCTCCTATTACATGAACAATCTGGACGAACTGGAAGCCAAACTTCAGGAAGGAGCAGCAAAAACGAGAGTGATTGCTACGGAAACGATAAAAAGAGTAAGGGAAAGCCTGGGAGTTTAATATTCTTTAATTGAAAATATGAACTCAACAAAAGATTGAGATAAATAAATAAAACCTCTGAAAGAACTTCGTATAATAACAACTCTTTCAGAGGCTTTTATTTTGATATACTATCTTAAAATAATTTATACCTTACTTTTTTAAATACATTTTGTAAAGATATTGCACCATATCTACTAATAATATTAACATTAATAGTATATAAGTGAAGATTGCTAAAAAATTATCCTGATTCATAATTTGCTCATACTGAGAAATCAGAAAAAAACTAAAGATTATTTTATAGGCTATATTAAAGTTCATATAAATTATACTTCAAGGTTTAACCAATAATAATAACTTTGAATTGAAACAGCAAATCCTGCATACAAAGACTCTTTCTCATTTTTAGATAGTTGGGATTTAGTAACTTGATCAACATAATAATCCGTTATCGCTTTATAATCTTCAAATGTCTGTGCTTTTAAAACAGCATTAAAATATAATGACAATACATCATAATTATTATCTGTAATCATTCCGTTTTTCTTGTATCCATCAAGCAAAACGTTCACATTATAACCTGAATCTTTATATTCAGCCGATATCTTATTTATTTTATCGGTTAAATCTTTAAATTCTTGAGAGTTATACAGTTTTTTATAGTCAATTTGATCAACATTTGGAATATTATTTCCAATCCATGTAATTTCATCTACGTTATTTTCTGACATATAAACATTTTGTAACTCATTATTATGCAATATTCCAAAATTCTCCAAATAATCATATTCTTTAGGAAAATCATAAACTACGGAAGAACCCAATGGATTAGTTTGATTGAACGTTCCTTTACAATGGCCACCGCTGCTACAATACCCTGCATAAGATCCCCCAACTGCACCAACTACTCCAGCTACTCCAGCTACTACAACATAACCTGTACCAGCAGTTGCAGCACCAACGACTCCGGCAAGCACATGGACTCCACCAATCATAGTTGCTGCCCCACCAACATCTCCAACTGCAATTGCTGCCGCCTGTCCAACATAATTCCACCATCTTTTGCCTGTATAATTACTGCCGGTTTTATATACAAAACTTTTATTAAAGGATGACAAGTTTAATTTTAAAGAAGTTGTACTGTTAGATTTTTCAGTGATTGTGGTATCTTGATTTGATAGTCCATCAGTTGAACAATTTGTAAATGTCAGGATGGTTGCTAGACCTAAAACTTTTAAAATGTTTTTATTCATTTTTTAAATAATTATTTATTATTCAGGCAAGCTACATAAAAAGTCCATGATTAAAAAACGTAAAATATAAGATAACAGTTTACATCTTGAAAAATTATTCACAAATAACTGAATTAAAGAAAAGTACAGAGTTATTAAAAAAAAATTAAAATTAATGATATTATAAGATCAATTCTTATTTAAAAAATTATTACAATATTAAGTGCCGGAAATTTTCAAAAAAGTTATAATTGATAAGGTACTCAATCCAAACTTTTTTGTCAAAGCACAGAAGTTTTATAAATAATCCTTAATCTGCAAGAGATGCTTAATTACTTTCAGCCCCTTCTCTTCCCTGTTTTCCTTCAGGACATCAAAGAAAATAACGTCCATCCCGAAACGTTGGGCTCCGATGACATCTGCGATCCAATCGTCACCGATGAGCATGCTGTTTTCTTTTTCCGCTCCTGCAAGGTTTAAGGAATATTCGAAAATTTCCGGACGGGGTTTTCTTACGCCTACGGTATCGGCACTGGTAATGGTTTGGAAATATTTGTCGATCCCGGATAAAATACATTTCCGTTCCGTAACTTCCTTAAAGCCGTTGGAAATAATATGTAAGGTATAATGTTTAGACTTCAGATATTCTAAGATATATTCCGCTCCTTCTACCAGTTCGTTATGATTGAGGATTTTATCCAGAAAATGTTCCTCGAAATACATCGAAAGGGCTTCATCATCTACCTCAAAGCGTTTAAAAGTATCGTAAAAACGGTGCTTCCTGAGATATTCCTTATCGATGATCCCATCCCGGATATCTTCCCAAAGCTTCTCATTAATCTCATGATAGGCCGAATGGAATTCATTAAAGTCAATACTGTATTTCAGAAGGATTTCTTCTTTTTCAAAAAGTTCTTTAATGGTAAGATAAGCGTTCCGGCGATGGTCCCAGAGTGTATTGTCAAGGTCAAAAAAAATGTGCTGAATTTTCATACAGCACAAAATTAATTTTAATTTTTGGAAATCGGATAATTCTTGCCCGGGGTTTTTACAACCTCGACACTCTTTGAAAAGCTGAGCAAAAACTCAATAGTTTGTTTCTTAGGTTTCAAAGCTTTCACTTTTAAGGAATCATTTTTTCTCATAGGCGACTAAATGTTTTTCCTTAAAACGGGAATATTCCGAAATTATTATCTACCGTGTCAAGATAATATTTTTTTCATCCATGATTTTTCTCAGGTTGATCAAAGCATACCGTACTCTTCCCAATGTGGTATTGATGCTCATATCGGTATGGTCTGCGATTTCTTTAAAGCTCAGGCCGTCGAAAAACCTCAGCTTAATCACTTCCTGCTGATTTTCCGGCAGCAACTGAAGCATCTTGAGCAGGTCTTCCTGGATCTGATTGGTTACCAGCTGGTCTTCGATATTCTCGGAAGGCTCTTTCAGAAGGTCAAAAATAGAATATTCATCGGTCTCGAAAGTCGTTTCCGAAACCTTAATATTTTTGGCTTTTGCCCTGAAATGGTCGATAATAAGATTGTGGGCAATTCTTTTAGCCCAAAGAATGAATTTACCTTCCTCGTTGTAGCGTCCTTCTTTCAGCATCACGATAATCTTCATGAATGTATCCTGAAACACATCGTTTGCCAAATCTTCATCATTAATTTTGTAAAAAATGAATGTAAACAGTTCTCTCTGATGGCGGTGAATAAGGGTAGACAGCGCCGCTTCGTCTCCTTTCTGGTAAAGGGAAATTAGTAAACTATCCGATTTTGATTTCATAACTTCTTCTCAATAAATATACTTGCCGAAGATAATTTTTCCAGATATTTCATCTGGCTTCAGCTGTAAATACAAAACAATTCTTCAGAGTAAAGTATAATCAATAGGCGGATACAATTTTTCTATGTTGTAAATATAATAAATTTTTAATAACTGTTAAGCATTTATTAACTTTTTACAAGAAAAATTTAAAAAAAATCAATTAAACATATCGTGAATGAATACAGTAGGGATATTTAGTGTAAAATTAACATTCACACCCCTCAATTCTTTACCGTTAATTCCACTGTTTCCTACCGGAAAAGCATATCCTCCGGTAAGATCGAGGATCCCGAAAAGCGTAACCCCTATCTTCGGAGCAATATATTTGTTTGTTCCTTCAGCTCCGACCAAAAAATAATAGGAATGGTAGAAATCGACGTTTTTTTCAAAATTCAGCAGGACATCGGCAGAAATTTTCGGCATGATGGCAAATTGAGAATGCACAGATCCCATCAGTGCAGAGGCACCCAAGCGGTAAATTACATCATCATTTTTTAAAAAAAGCAGCTTTCCTCCCACTTCCCCGAAACTCTGGTTTTGATAGGTATACCCGATATTTATCATTTTGTGCACAGTTACCTGTGCTTTGGCAAATGTACTTAGGAAAAATACAGATAGGATCGCGATTGCGGATCTGGCGTTCATCATCTTTAATATATTATTATATGTAAAAATAAAAAAAACTGCCTTATCAAATAGATAAAGCAGTCATTTATTATATCAGTTTTAAAATTAAATTCCGAAAGCAGCTTTAATTTCATCTACTTTGTCCAGTTTCTCCCAGGTAAAGAACTCCAGGTTTTCCAGGGTAAGCTCATTTTTCTGTCCTTTATTAAAGGTCTTGCTTGCCGTGTAACTTTCTCTTCCCATATGTCCGTAAGAAGCGGTGTCCTGATAAATCGGATTTCTCAGCTTCAGGTTCTGCTCAATCGCATAAGGTCTTAAATCGAAAACCGTAGAAACTTTCTTCGCTATTTCCCCATCATTAAGATCCACTTTTGCCGTTCCGTACGTATTGATGTACAATCCGCAAGGCTCTGCTACACCGATGGCGTAAGAAACCTGTACCAAAACTTCGTCAGCCACTCCTGCTGCTACTAAATTTTTAGCGATGTGTCTTGTTGCATATGCTGCGCTTCGGTCTACTTTGGAAGGGTCTTTTCCTGAAAAAGCTCCACCTCCGTGAGCCCCTTTTCCGCCATAGGTATCCACGATGATTTTTCTGCCGGTAAGACCGGTATCTCCGTGAGGGCCTCCGATTACGAATTTCCCGGTAGGATTGATGTGATATTTGATCTGATCGTTAAATAAAGCTTTGATTTCCTCAGACTGCAAAGCCACCACTCTTGGGATCAGGATATTTTTGATGTCTTCTCTGATTTTGTTCAGCATTTCTTCTTCTGCCCCAAAATCATCATGCTGTGTAGAAACTACGATAGAATCGATCCTGATTGGTTTATGATCATCGGAATATTCGATCGTTACCTGGCTTTTTGCATCGGGGCGAAGATATCTGATCTCCGAATCCTCTCTTCGGATCGCAGAAAGTTCTTTAAGGATGGTATGCGCGAGATCCAGAGCCAAAGGCATATAATTAGCCGTTTCGTTGGTCGCATACCCGAACATCATTCCCTGGTCACCGGCTCCCTGAGCATTGGCTTTTGCCTCAAAAGACTCATCAGTAACAGCCCTGTCCACACCCTGGTTGATATCCGGAGACTGTTCATGGATCGCAGAAATCACCCCGCACGAATCCCCGTTGAACATATACTCCCCTTTTGTATACCCGATTCCGTTGATTACTTCTCTCGCAATCGTCTGTACATCAAGATATGCATCAGATTTCACTTCTCCTGCCAAAACTACCTGCCCTGTTGTTACAAGCGTTTCACAAGCTACTTTAGAAGATTTATCGTATGCTAAAAAATGGTCGATTAATGCATCGGAGATCTGATCGGCGATCTTATCCGGATGTCCTTCTGAAACGGATTCAGATGTAAATAAATAAGACATGTTATTCTGTTTGTTTGAGATTAAAATTTACGAGAAAAAAAAGAATAATTGTCTAAAGGCCTAAAAAAGAATACTGTTTTAGCATTTTTTTATAGAGGTTGCAATCAGGTCAAATTTTTCCTCGTCCGTAAACGTTGGCAAATTTAAGCACTATTTTCTAATACTCAAAATTTTTGCTTACAAATTATAATTTTCTTGATATTAGGGGTTTAAGAGCCGTTGGCAATAAAAAACTATTGTGGTTTTATGCTTACGAATTCTTTCGGGCTTTGGTGATAATTGAGTTTTTTCTCTAAAGAAGTCCTGATGGAATGCGATAATTCGTCAATAATCTTCTGTTTGAAGGTCGGTTTGTAATAGATGATGCTTATTTCCCGGTACGGAAAAGGTTTTTTAAAGCGGTACACATTCTTTTTCTGCTGATCGGAAAGCTGGTTCAGGGCGAGCTCCGGCAGAATACTGATTCCGCCCACTTTATCTACCATATGCACCAAGGTCTGAATGTTGGAAGCCAGGAAATCCAGATTCTTCGGCTTCAACGTATTTTCTTTCAGGTGGCAGATGTTTTCAAACTGGTTTCTCAGACAGTTTCCTTCTTCCAGGAGCCATACTTTTTCCACATTCAGTTCTTCAGGAACAACGTATGAATTTTTCTTATTGGTTTCCGTTTCAGAACTGTAAATCATCAGTTCTTCATTAAACAGAAAATCCTGATAGAATTCATCTGCTGCGTCATAAGGGGTTGAGATAATTCCGGCATCAAGCTCTCCAGCCTTCAGCGATTTGATGATATTATCAGTCGTCATTTCCTTTACATTCATCTGAATTTTCGGATTGTCTTTCAGAAATTTGAAGATTTCCGTCGGAAGAATAAATGAAGAAACGGTCGGGATAATCCCGATATTGATGGTCCCGCCCAGAATATTGTTGAGGAGATTGGCTTTGTTTTTCAGTTCATTGACAGATTCTATAATTACCTTAGCCTGATCGATGATCTGCAATCCCACATCCGTCGTCCGGATCGGATGTGTGGTACGGTCGAAAACCTTTACATCCAGCTCATCCTCGAATTTCTGTATCATGGCACTTAAGGTAGGCTGGGTGATGAAGCATGCCTGAGCTGCTTTCCCAAAATGCTTGTACTTATCCACAGCGATAAGATACTCCAGTTGCTGAATGTTCATCTGATTAATATTATCTATTACAAAGATAAAATGTTTTTGCTATTGACAATTAAAAATTCAAGTAATTTTGATTATTGCTACCTTTACATAATCAAATACCACTGAGAAAAACTTTTATACAAATTACAGCTATTATGGATTCTAAAAAATTAACCTTAAGCAACGGCGCCCCTTATTATGAACACCAGGATTCGCAGACAGTAGGCCCAAGAGGTCCCGTATTGCTGCAGGATTTTATTTTACACGAAAACCTGGCGCACTTCGTTCGGGAAAGAATCCCGGAGAGGATTGTTCACGCCAAAGGAACGGGTGCTTACGGAACTTTTACCGTTACCCATGATATTACCCAATACACAAAAGCCAAACTATTTTCTAAAGTCGGAAATTCATGCAGGATGTTTGCCCGCTTCTCTACCGTCGGCGGCGAAAAAGGAAGTGCCGATACAGCAAGAGACCCGCGGGGCTTCGCCCTGAAATTTTACACGCAAGACGGAAACTGGGATCTGGTAGGAAACAACACACCGGTATTTTTTATTAAAGACGGTAAAAAATTCCCCGATTTCATCCATACCCAAAAAAGAGTCCCGAAAACCAACCTGAAGAGTGCCACCATGATGTGGGATTTCTGGAGCCTGAACCCCGAATCGCTCCACCAGGTACTGATCCTGATGTCCGACAGGGGAACACCTTACGGATACAGACATATGCATGGTTTCGGATCGCATACCTACTCTATGATCAATGATAAAAATGAAAGGATCTGGGTAAAGTTTCATTTCGTAACAAAGCAGGGGATTAAAAACTTTACCAATGAGGAAGCGGTAAAAATGGCAGGTGAAAATCCTGATTTTGCACAGGAAGATCTCTGCAACGCCATTGAAGAAGGGAATTTTCCGAAATGGACGATGTACATCCAGGTTATGACGGAAGAACAGGCCAGAGATTTCAGATGGAATCCTTTTGATATTACCAAAGTCTGGTTCCATGATGATTTTCCCATGATTGAAGTGGGAGAAATGGAACTGAATGAAATTCCCGTCAATTATTTTGCTCATGTAGAGCAATCTATTTTTTCTCCAAGCCATCTGATCAACGGAATCAGCTTTTCACCGGATAAAATGCTTCAGAGCAGACTCTTTTCCTATCCCGATGCTCACCGGTACAGAGTGGGCGTCAATGCCCATCAGCTGGAAGTGAACCGCTGCCCTTTTGCCGTAAACAATTACCAGAGAGACGGATTTATGGCGGATTCCAGCCATTATCAGGACAAACCTAACTATCATCCGAACAGTTTTGACGATATCAAACCGGACTATGCCTATAAAAACTATGAATACGAGCTGGACAGCGCCCATGTAGCCAGCTACAACAGGAATGAAAATGATGACGACCATTACACGCAGCCAGGCCTTCTCTATTCCAAAGCCATGAACCCTGAGGAAAGACATAATCTTGTAAATAACATCGTTGGAAGTATGAAGCAGATTACCGGTCCGAAGAAAGACGAGATCATCAACAGGCAGCTTTGTCATTTTTTCAGAGCGAATATCGAACTTGGTATGAAAGTGGCTTCTCAGCTTAACGTCGTGATTGATGCCAATATGATGAATCATACAAAATAAGGAGTTAAAAACAGAATTTTCAGCTGAAAAGGAAAAAAATAATATTTTTTCCTTTTTTTTATAAAATTTTTTATAATTTGCGGGGAATAATATTTTATTAGTGGAAAATGGGTTACGAAAATATATTATTACAAAAGGAAGATAAAATTTCCATCATAACTATAAACAGACCTGAAAGCTTGAATGCACTGAATGCCAAAACAATCAGTGAAATTAGTTCAGCCCTGGACGAATTAAATTCCGATACTGCCTGCAGAGTAATTATTCTAACCGGAAGCGGTGAAAAATCTTTTGTCGCCGGTGCAGATATTAAAGAATTCAGTGATTTCGGACAGGATCAGGCAGAAGAGCTTGCCAAGAACGGACACAATTCTTTATTCAATAAAATAGAAAATATGACCAAACCCGTTATTGCAGCCGTAAACGGTTTTGCATTGGGCGGAGGTCTCGAGCTTGCTATGGCATGCCACATCAGATACGCATCGGAAAACGCCAGACTTGGTCTACCGGAAGTAACATTGGGATTGATTCCCGGTTACGGAGGGACCCAGAGACTGCCGAAGCTTGTAGGAAAAGGTATTGCCAATGAAATGATCTTCTCTGCCAAAATGATTCCCGCCGCAAAAGCAAAGGAAATCGGCCTGGTAAATGAAGTCTACCCTATTGAGGAACTGTTAATACGAACAAGAGAATTAGCCCAGACAATTGCCAACAATTCACCCATGGCCATTGCAAAGGCAATTCATGCGGTCAACCTTTCGGATACGGATAAAGGCTTTGAAACCGAGATCAAATATTTCGGAGAGCTTTTTGAAATGGACGATAAAAAAGAAGGCGTTTCGGCGTTTCTTGAAAAAAGAAAACCGGTATTCTAACTTTTTACCCTTAATACAAATTATTTCGAAAACCAACAATGCTGCTGTATGAATAAGTTTGATAAAGCTTATCTAAAAATGGCTCAGGAATGGGCAAAACTTTCCTACTGTAAACGAAAGCAGGTAGGGGCTCTTATCGTAAAAGATAGGATGATTATTTCAGATGGTTATAATGGTACTCCTTCAGGATTTGAAAACTGCTGTGAGGACAGTGAAGGTAAAACGCACTGGTACGTACTGCATGCGGAAGCAAATGCGATTTTAAAATTGGCGGCTTCTACACAGTCTGCCAAAGGTGCCACATTATATTTAACGCTTTCCCCGTGTAAAGAATGCAGTAAATTGATTCTGCAGGCAGGCATTACCCGCCTGGTATACATCAACGAATATTCGGATGACGACGGAATATCATTTTTAAGAAACCACCAAATTGAAATAGAGCAAATTTCGGACTATGAACTAAAAAAATAACACAACAATGACTTGGGATGAAAAAATTAAGGATTTTGAAATCTTCCTACGTTTTGAGAGAAACTTTTCAGAAAACACATTAGATGCCTACATCCGGGACATCAAAAAATTAAAAGAATACGCAGAAGAAGATCTGGAAAATATCGGTCCGGATTCTATCGATTATGAAAATCTGCAGGAATACATCTTCAATCTTTCCAAACAGAAATTCAGTGAAAGATCGCAGGCAAGATGGATCTCTTCCATTAAAGCATTCTTCAAATTCCTGCTGGAGGACGAATGCCGTGAAGACAACCCCGCTTCCCTTCTGGAAGGGCCAAAGCTCGGGCTGTATCTGCCGGATACGCTAAGCCTTACCGATATCAACAAAATTATCGGTGCCATCGAAGTAAACACGGATCTAGGCAAGAGAAACCAGTGTATCATCGAAGTCTTGTACGGCTGCGGGCTTCGTGTTTCAGAGCTCATCGACCTGAAAATTTCAAACATCAATTTTAAAGAACAGTATATTAAGGTAAGCGGAAAAGGAAACAAGATCCGTTTCGTTCCTCTTGCCGATTATACGGCAGAGCTGGTAAAATGCTACATTAATGACATCCGCTCCAAGAGCAAGATCAACAGGAAGCATGAAGATACCCTGTTCCTGAACAGCCGTGGAACTTCAATGTCCAGGGTAATCGTATTTTTAATTATTAAGGAACTGACGGATAAGGCCGGTGTCAGCAAGAAAATTTCACCGCACACCTTCCGCCATTCTTTTGCCACCCATCTCCTTCAGAATGGGGCAGACCTCCGATTTATCCAGGAAATGCTCGGCCATTCCAGCATTACCACTACACAGGTCTATACCCACCTGAAAACGGAAGAACTTCGGGATGTAATCCTGACGTATCATCCGAGAAATGCTAAAATTGCTCAATGAAAATATTGAAATACTGCCCGAACTGCGGTAAGGAATCCCTCAACTGGGACGGAGAGAAAAAATGGAGCTGCCCGAATTGTAATTTTACACTGTACAACAATGTTGCCGGCGCGGTAGCTGTGGTTATCCGCCACCAAGATGAAATCTACCTGACCCGCAGAAACAGGGACCCGAAAAAAGGGAAACTGGATCTTGCCGGAGGTTTTGTAGACCCGAAAGAAAGTGCGGAGGAAACCTGCAAAAGAGAACTTTCTGAGGAACTGCAGCTGGAGGTGGATGTTTCAAATTTAAAATACCTGACCAGCCTTCCGAATGTGTATCAGTATAAAGAAATTGATTATAACACGATCGATCTCTTTTATGAATATAACGTTCAGGAAAAATTTGAAGTGAGTCTTGAGCTTTCCGAAATTTCGGAAGCCGTCTGGATTCCTTTACAGAAACTTGAGCTGGAAGAGCTGGCATTTGATTCTCAGAAAAAGTTTTTTAAAGAATACCTTAAGAATATCTGACTGGTCTTTTAAAATACAATCCCTGCAGGTTATAATCTGCGGGGATTTTTATTCGCCTTAAATATTTAACTTCAGTTCGGGTATATTTTAAACCGCAATCTCTTGATATAATTTTGTCAAAAAATTATTCGACGTGATATTTTAATACGATCCGGATTTCAGCATTTCATCGAAATACTTTACCAGCAAAGCACGCTCTGCGTCGGACATATTCGCTTCTTTATGGTAAACGATATAGCCAGGCATCGGCATGGTTTTATTCTGAATGGTTTGAACCGCTTTATTCAGCATACTTTCCTTCAGATCTTTGTTGTACGTTCCCCAAATGGAAAAATTAAGATGCTCGCGTCCTTCATTGACATGGCTTTTTACCGACCATGAAATCGGGGCAATGTAAGCATATTTGGGATAAACTGTTTCAAAAGAATGGCAGTCATAGCATGCGCCTTTTAGCAATCCACGGATCTTTTCCGGCGTTTTCTGAATATCTGTAAAGTTGGCTTTACGCTCGATCGGCGGGTTTACTTTATCCGTCGGGATAAACTGCATGATGGCAAATCCGATCACGCTCCAGAACAGGATTTTTTTAAACGTTTTCATATTATCTTGTAAGCGTGGACCCGGATGGCGAAAGCAGAGTATTGCTGCTCTTCAGATCAGGCTTTTTAGCGTCTTTTGACGGCGTGGCAGTTTTCGGGAAGCTTAGTTTTGAAGTATCCAGTACCCGCGTATCCTTTAGATCCCAGTTTTCGTTACTGTCCCATAGCGGCCTTACAACAGCTGTTTTATAATAAATATAAGAATCCTCCGCAAATACATTATTCTGGAAATCCGCTTCGTCCCAATAGCCGTTGCCGTTATTGTCTACCAGAATCCGTACGATATACTCGCCCGGTTTCAGAATATCGAATTTCGCCTCACTGCCTTTCGTATATTTCTGATAAAGTACTTTGTCTGAAGTATCCAGCAGCTGGATCCAGTAGCTGGCAGCAGGTGCATTTTGCAGGATAAATTTCAGGCTTCCGTAGTTTTCAATCTTATCCGCTTCAAAATCAAAACGTTTTGATTGTGAATTTTTAGTATAAAAAGAAGAAACGGTTTCTTTAGGAACGGTGAGCTGGTATTTTTTTCCTGATACGAAATCTGCTTTTACCAAAATCTGATAAGGATTTTTGTCTGAGATCCTTGCTGTAAACGGCAGGGTATTCAAACTGTCGCCTGCGGTCCTGAAAATCCATTTATCCGTATTGATCTTGTCGATATAATAATTGGAACTGATTTTAAAGTCTTCTCCGGGAGGAAGAAGGCTTCCTCCGTTGTCGCTGTTGATGTCCATTGCATTCTTAGCATTATACTTGTAAAACAATGAGGCATTGTATAAAGAATCTTTTTTCCCTACACCTGCATTGTAGCCGAATTTCAGGTTCTCCGTAGTGTTTTGCCCAACGTCGCTTTTTACTGCATCAAACCATATTTTTACCGTATCGGATTTCGGAGCATGGGTCACTTTATAATCCTTTATTTTTTCATTTAAAGGCTGAACCCTCACTTCTTCCGGCTTTCCTTCAAATGCCATCTGTACACCTCCCGGAATTTCTTTCATCTCCAGGTATTTTACCGGCTTTCTGGAAGGATATAATTTAAGGTTCAGTCCTGAGATTGACTTTTCCACGACTACTTCATCTTTCTGGAATCCTACTTTTTCTTTTCCGGGATCATAAATGGAATTTCCGTTTTCGTCTTCAAAAGCAACCATCCTGTATTTTCCCGGTGACAGGTAGTTAAGCTCAAAATAACCGTCGTCATCCACTTTGGTAATGTAATACGGCTTCTGTCTGTAATTCATGGTATCCTTCACCTGGTAAAGTCCCACGACATATTTATTTTCACCCGGCTTTTTGGTAGATAAAGCATCTTTAACGTCACCACTGATGTAGAGATCATCCAGTTTACTTCCTGTAGAAAAAGCAAAGTTGAAATACCGTAGGATATTTCCCTCATTATTATCGCCGATGGAATTTCCGAAATTAAAGTTGTAGGTGGTATTGGCCTGCAATGTATCTTTCCACTGGATCAGGATAAATTTATTGGCAATATTAGAAGGAATAATGCGGGTAATATTTTTGATCGGCGGAGAAATGATCAGGTTTTTGCTTACATCTTTCAGCGTCACATATTCATCAAAATCAAGGCGGAGTTCCTTAATATCCGTCGGGACATTCACCCTCGTCGTATCAATATTGGAGCTTAAAAACTTTGGAGCCAGCGTATCTTTCGATCCGCCGATAGGCGAACCCACTCTTGCACAGGACTGCAAAAGAAAACCGATAACGAATAAAAAAAAGAGTCTTTTCATGAATATGTTTACGCAAAAATAAACATTATTCTCCATAAACCTCGCCATGTCCTTTCAATGTATCTTTATCATCGCTCATGATGCTGTGAAGTTTGTCTTTCTGCGGCGGAAAATCTTCAAATAATCCTGACAAGGCCAGTGCCGTATATACCTTGCCGGAATACTTATTCCCGATCGCAATAATTGTCACTTTGGATTTCAGAAGATGGGCAAATACCGAATTTGTCCCGTGCCACCAGCCGTTGTGATAAGTCAGCTTTTCCCCGTTATCGAAAATTTTCATCCGGAAGCCAAAGCCGTAGTTGTTCATCCCGAATTTCTCATTACTGTACGGAGTAAACACCTGTTCCATCAGCCCAGGCTTCAGGAAATCTTTTGCAAACATCGCTTTAGAAAAATTATATAAATCTCTCGGTGTGGTATAGACGTTTTTATCTCCGTAGATCAAATCCAGCCGGTCCAGGGGATACAGCTTATTTCCTCCATAATAAAAAGACTGGGAGGCCGTCGGGATATCTTTCTCCTGGAAGATGTAGGTATTTTTCATTTTCAAAGGCTCGAAGACCATTTCTTTCATCGCCTGCGGAAAAGGGGTCTTGGTTATTTTTTCAATCAGCAGGGCCAGCATCGCAAAATTGGTATTGCAGTACATAAATCCGGTATCCGTATCTCTTGCCAGAGCAGGTTTGTACTTAATAAGCATATTCAGGATGTCCTCATTGGTAAGGAAGGTCTTGGAAAGTTCTGCCGGAACCGGCTGTATTTTGGTAATGAAATATTCGTATTTCGGAAGACCGCTTCTCTGATCCAGCAAGGTCTTAACGGTAACCTGCGGATAAGGAAATCCCGGGAAAAATTTCGTCAGCGGGTCCGATAAATTAATTTTTCCGGCCTCAATCAGTTTCATCATGGCCATTGCCGTCAGTGTTTTGGAAACCGAAGCCACGTGAAGCGGCGTATTCCGGTCGATCGGCTTTTGATTCCCTTCCCTGGCAAAACCCCGGTAATTTTCGTAAAGAATATCATCTCCTTTAGCCACCAGAATTCCTCCGCTGAGATCGCCTCTTTCCCACACCTTTTTATAATATTGGTCGATGTACCTTACCAGTGATGCCTTATCATCAACACGGCTTTCTGCCGGTGTAAATGCCTTGCTTAAATCTACATTTCCGTAATTCGGAAGATTGGTCGTACTTCCGGCAACCGACTCCTGGTTTTCAGATTTTTTTTTACAGGAAAAAAGAGATAAAAAGACTGTTACAATAAGGACAAGATTACGCATTCTCAGGAATTTCAAAATGAGCGGCAATTTAATAAAAGTCAAAATAATTATTACCTATTGGCTTTATATTATGAATTATTTAACATAAAGTAAACACAGAAAAAACAAAAAATTTTATGAGCATTTTATGTGAAAATTTCGTCCGGTTAAAAAAGTAAAAGGTTAAATTTTATAATTTCATAAAGCAGCACTGAAAATCTGCACGGGTTAATCCTTGTTTGAAATAAAACCGTAAGACTAAGCAAACTGTGTAATAATTTTATCCACAATCACCTGCGCCAGCTTTCTTTTGCTCTGGACCGTCCATCCTGCAATATGCGGCGTAACAATAGCTTTCTCGGATTCCAATAAGTATTTCAGGTCTTCATTTTCCGTTTCCAGGTTTTCGAAGGAAGATTTTTCATATTCAAGAACATCCAGACAGGCTCCTTTCACCTTGCCTGATCTCAGAGCTTCGACTAAACTTTTCGTTTCCACATTTTTTCCTCTGGCGGTATTTACAAAATAGAAATCATGCTTCATATCAGCAATAAAGGGACCGTCGATCATATAATACGTCTGCTCCGTTAAAGGAATGTGTAAGCTTATTATTTCCGCTCTTTCTTTTAATTCATCCAGGGAAACCTGTTCAGCAAATTCATCGGAAAGATCCGGCAGGATGTCATAGAAAATCACTTTACATCCGAATCCCGACAATCTTTTTGCCGTAGCCTTTCCCATATTACCATAGCCGATCAGCCCTACGATTTTTCCCAGCAATTCGTCTCCGCGGTTCTCTTCCCTCAGCCAGATGCCGTTTTTCACTTCTTGGGAAGCAATGAAGAGCCGGTTCATTAAAATCAAAAGCATTCCTATTACATGTTCGGCAACGGAATCGCGGTTTCCTTCAGGAGAATTGATGAGTTGAATGCCCAATTTTTCAGCCACCGGAATATCAATATTTTCCATCCCTGCTCCTACCCTGGCTATAAATTTCAGGTTTTTGGCTTTCTCTAAAAAATTTTGATCCAAAGGAATTCTGCTGCGGATAATCATCCCGTCGTAATTTTCAATTTTCCCGCAAACCTCATCGTAGGAAGAGGAAAAATCTTCCTCCAGAATGAAATTTTTCGCACTAAGCTGTTCGGTAATCAAAGGATGGTTCTTATCTAAAAGCAGTACTCTCATTGAATGCATAATTCTTTATATTTGTTGGTGCAAAGGTAAGTTAGAAAGAAATAGAAACTGATTTTGCAGGATAGAATTTTTCAATTTAACGTTCTCATGAAGTTACCTAAAATTATTTTCGGAATTTCCGTAATGCTGCTCCTGGTCTACAGTGGGGTATTGTTGATAAAATATCCTTCTGCTCCGGAAATCATTCCGATCCATTATTCTGCAGAGGGCCCTGACGGATTCGGAAACAAAATACTTTTATGGCTGGGTGTGGCTTTCAATGCCCTGCTCCTGGTTTTCATAGGATTTATCCTTTTCTTTCCTCAGAAAATGTTCGTCAAAAACAATGATTATCTTGAAAGTTCACCAGAAAAAGCAATAAAAAACCGACAAATATTTCTGTCGGTTGTATCGGTAATTGTAACATTGATTTTCTGTGGGTTGTCCTTAAAAGAAATTATTCCGTAGGTTTCTGGAAAAGTTTCTTCAGCTCGATGGATTCAGCCGGCTTCATTCTTCCGGAAAGGATGCAAAACCTTCTTCCAGAATAAAATTCTTCACAGTAGGCTGTTTGGTAATCAAAGAAAGTTCTTATCTAAAAGCACTACTCTCATAATTCAGTTTTAACACAAATGACACTAATTTTTTTCACAAATAACACGATATAAAAGTCATAAATTTCCGTTGATAACTCTTTTTACACCGTTTTTAAAATAGAGGGTATTAAAGTTGATCAGCATTCCCAATTTGCAATTGCTCAAACGGAGATAGGTCAGTATCTGAGCAAGATGCACATCAGTCAGGGCTTCTACCGATTTAATTTCCAAAACAAATTTATTTTCTATCATCAGGTCCAATCTATATCCAATATTCAATTTAACTTCATCATAAATTAAAGGCATGGGTTTTTGCTTTTCAATCCATAAATTATGTTTTTTCAACTCGTAAAACATACATTCCTCGTAAGCACTTTCCAATAGCCCAGGTCCTAAAGCCTTGTGAACCTTATAGCCTGACTCATAGACGATTCTTGAGATCTCATTTTCCGAAATATTCATTTGTGTTTATTTATGCTGCACATTATTTGTGCTGGTATTTGTGTTATTTGTGTTTAATCAGCAGGGTTCTCCTGGAAAAGCTTTTTCAGCTCGATGGATTCAGCCGGCTTCATTCTTCCGGAAAGGATGAGGGAAAGTTCTTTCCTCCTTAAGGCGGCGGCATACCGTTCTTTTTCAAGCTCGGTTTCCGGCTCCATCTCAGGGATCGGAATCGGACGGTTGAATTCATCTACGGCAACGAAGGTATAGATTCCTTTGTTGGTCTGGATTTTTTTGTGGTTGATCGGATCATCCAGCCACACATCCACATAAATTTCCATAGAAGTGGAGAATGCCCTGGAGACTTTGGATTCCATCACTACAATTCCGCCTTCCGGAATCGGATGATCGAAGGATACATGGTTTACGGATGCCGTTACCACTCTCCTTTCACAATGCCGGGTTGCCGAAATCGAGGCACAGCGGTCCATTCTTGCCAGCAATTCGCCTCCAAAAAGGTTTCTCAGCTGGTTGGTATCGTTGGGAAGGACGATATTCGTCATCACCGTCAGAGAGTCTGACGCTTTTTTTATTTTTGCCATTATTTCTTAGTGTTGTTTGGAATTGCCTGGGGTTTTGCCTGGCTTTTAGCTGCTGGCTGCACCGGAACGGTTTTCTGCGGTACTGGCTGAACAGGTTTCCGAATAACAGAATCTTTCTTTAAGGAATCCGTTGTCGGAGCCATATGCTGCTGACCCTTCACCGTATCTTTCTGAATCCTGTGGGTTTTTGTCTGTACGGAAATATTGGCATTATCAAACGATTTTTTTCCGAACAGCAGCTCCTGCTGAGTATAAGCGACATAGGTGATCCCAAGCACCGGAATGATGATAAGGAAAGCCCAGAGAATCGATTTGTTGAATTTATAATCCTTTTCAGCATTTGCTAATTCCACAGGTTTAGAACCAGGGGTATGGATATCGGAAATTCTGATTTCTTCGAGCCCATAAAAATCAGGATGATCCGACTGCAAGCGGTTTCCTTTGAAATGCGTAATTCCGTCTTCAGTATAGATAATTCCCAAGCCCTGAACTTCAAGCGTCTGCTCGGCCTGCAGTTTTTTCTTCCAGAAATCCGTCTGGATCTTCAGGTCTGTTTTTGAAGCTTCCAGAGGCATCTGTTTCTGCCCGGCAATAAAAGCCGCAAGGTCATCCGACTGCGCCTCATAATCCGGGGTATATACAATTGTACGGGCGGGAGGAAGAATGCTCCCATTTTCGGAATTGATTACCGCCTTGGAATTTTCCAGGGAAAAAACTCCAAAATACGGCACCGTAACGGTCCCGAATTGTTTTAAATATTCTAAAATGTAAGCTGAAATATTCATTTGGCAGCAAATTTATGACTTTTTCGGGACTTTTGGCACATGAGCATTGTTCAGGATCATAAGTTTAACGTGAATCCGAAGTAAGTGTAATTCATGGGTCGGATAATAGAAGCTGGATGCTGGAAGTTTTCGTGTCAACAATAGGACCTATGTTTTTAAATATCAAATGGCAATAAAGATCACGGCTGCCCTAGCCGCGATAGGAACGGCATCCTTTTTTGCGGCGGATGGAGCAGAGCGGAGGCTGCCGCAAAAAAGATACAGTGGATAGCGCGATCAGGCTCCTGATGAAAACAAAAAAGACTGCCGGAGCAGCCTTGAAAAATCTAACTTTTTACTTACTATAATTTGTTTTAAATATAGCCTGATGATTACCGGATGGTCCAGCTGATCCCGAACATAAAATTGGTTCCTGCCTGTGAAAAGTAATATGGTTCGCCATCCCAAACCGCACCGTTGTTGACGTACTTTTTGTTGAAAATGTTATTCACCAGAAGCTTCAGGGCAATATCGTTATTTTTGATTTTAAACTGATACTGCGCATTGAAATCGGTTAAAAAATAATCTTTCAGCTGAAGATCCTCGTCCTGGGTATTGTCAAGATACTGTTTTCCCACATACTGGTTCATCAGGGCAAACTGGAAATTCTTGCTTGGGTTGAATTTCAAAGCCAGGTTGGCGATGAGATCCGGTGAAAAGGAGATCTGGGTATTGCCGAGGTCTTTGATTCCCTCTGCATTTTCGATCTTAAAATCCAGGTTCCGGTTGTTGCTGAAGCTCACATTTCCGTTGATCTCCCACTGCTTTGAAAGTCTGGCCAATACCCCCAACTCGATACCGCTCCGGTAACTTTTCCCGGAGTTGGTCCGGATGAACGCACCGACATTATTCAGTTCTCCGTTTAAAACCAACTGATTAACATAATACATATAGTATACATTCGCAGTAAACGAAACGGTGCCGAATTGTTTTTCTAAACCGGCTTCAAAATCGTGGAGCCTTTCCGCTTTTACGTCGTTGTTGGCCAAGAGGTCGTCACGATTCGGTTCGCGGTGGGCATGTGCGTAGGAAAGGTAAACTTTGCCGTTTCCGATGCGGTAGTTGATCCCGGCTTTCGGATTAAAGAACAGCCAGTTCTTTTTCAGGTCTGCTCCTTCACCGTCTCCGGCAGCTAAAATCTTGGTATCATAATCCACGTTTCTTAGCTGAAGATCACCGAAAATCTCAAAATCGTTCAGTTTAACCAGTGCTTTCGCAAATCCTGAAACTTCGTTTTTAACAGAACGGTTTCTGTAATATTCGTATTCGCTGATCTGCGGCAGGAAAACGCCGGTCACATTTCCGAAATGCCTTCCGTAATACTGGTTGGCCACAGCTCCGAAGTTAAGATCTACCATTCCCAATTTGCCGTATAATGTGGAAACAATGCCGTAAAAATCATTGTTCAGCCATTTTTTACGAATGAAATCTGAAGAATTGTCACCATTCATATCCGGCAGGTTATACCTTGCAAAAGGATCGCCCTGCTTGTAATTTTCGTAATAACCTTTTCCTTTGGTGTAATGCAGCGTTGTCTCGAGGTTCCACTTTTCACTGAATTTCTGTTCCCAAAGCAATTGATAATGGTTCTGCCTGTAGTTGTCTGTTTCATTGTTGTAGAACCCTGAAATATTTCCGTCGGCATCATAGATCGCGCCGGAATAATTGAATTTAGGATCGGTTTCCCAGGTTTTGCGGTCGATGCCGTTCCAGGCCTGGTAGGTTTTTTCCTTTCCTCCGAAAGCCATCAGGCGGACTCTGGTTTTTCCTTCTTCAAACAAAGCCGTAAAATTATACGAATTTAATTTTGAAAAGGCCCGGTCGATGTAGCCGTCGGAATTAATGTGCGTATATCTTCCCAGCACCGAAAGCCGGTTGCCCCAGAATTTACCGGAGCCTACTTCCGCAGCATATTTGTAGGTGTTGAATGAGCCGTAGCTGTCATCGGTTTTCACATAAAACTTTTCATCGGGATCTTTGGAAAGCACATTAATGCTCGCTCCGAAAGCCGCTGCTCCGTTATTGGAAGTCCCGACCCCTCTCTGGATTAAAATCTGTGACGCGGAGCTGGTAAGATCCGGTACATTTACAAAAAATGTTCCTTGGCTCTCAGAATCGTTGTACGGAACTCCGTTCATCATGACATTAATAGCACTTCCCGATACGCCCCGGATTCTGAATCCGGTATACCCTACTCCGTTTCCTGCATCGGAAGTGGAAATTACAGAAGTCTGGTTTTTCAGTAAGATCGGAAGATCCTGCCCCAGGTTTCGGCTGTCGAGATCTTTCTGGACATTGATGATTTCTTTGGCAACGGGAAGTCTTTTGGTAAAATTAACGGCTTCGATTTCCCTGATCTGTACGGAATCGCTATTCTGCGCCTGAACGAAGGCGAATGCGCCCACGGTAAGTCCTAAAAAAAATAATCCTTTCATTCTATAAATTTTAACATTTAATGAATAAAAGGGGCAGATTATTATAAATGATAAAAGATGATTGATGTAATAAAATTATTTATCAATTATCATCTATCAATTATTTAAATGTTTCCCTAAACGGCATTACCCGTTCCAGGTTCATTGGGTATAATCTCAGCTTGTGACAGCACCCCTTTATTTCAGACGCGAAATTAAGAAAAATTTATGAGAGTTTATGATTTATGGCTATGGCTTATGGCTTATGGCTTATGGCTTATGGCTTATGGCTTATGGCTTATGGCTTATGGCTTATGGCTTATGGCTTATGGCTTATGGCTTATGGCTTAAATTTACGATGCAATTAAATGACAAACAAAATTTTTGTCTCAATATGATCTGTAAAAACCGGTGAGCCCCGACAGGGCGGCTTAAATCAGCATCGGGTGCAACCCGATGTGATGCAATCCGAATGACACAAAAGACCTGAATCGATGAATGAACGTGCGTCAATAAATCCCGGTAAAATTAAGCACAAACGGGATGGCTTAAACCATCATTGGCGCAACCTAATTTCACATAAATCCTATAAATATTAAATTTAATACGCTTTATTCCGCTGGTCGATGTAAAAATAGTTTTTCCCATCTTTGGAAACCTCGAACATCCGGCCGAGCTTCCAGCTGAAATTCCGTTTGATGTCGGCATACTCAAATGGAATGATGACATTTCCATTGATATCGATGACTCCGAATACATTATTTTTAGAAGCAACAATCATCGGGTTGGCAACATCGTCCCCTTCCAGAATAAAAAGGTAATCGTATTGCGGATAAATTTTAAACTGTTTGTAATCCTGCGGATTGGTAAAGGTCGATTTTTCAATCAGTCCGAAGAAGCCGTTCATGGTGTATACCTGAAACAGCTGTTGGACATATTCTTTATGAATACATTTTCCAAGCTCTGCCTGTTTGTATTGATAAACCCTTTTCCCTTTTTGATCGACCCGGTACGAAATTTCGTTTTTTTCTACGGTCGCATAATCCGCCGTACCGAACTTTCTCAGCTTTTCATTAGGTGAATTTAAAAGGTTGCAGTCTTCGTAGAAAAACACGGCAATATGATATTCCGGCTGGATAATGAATTTTCCTTTCTGATTGGTATACCCGAAATCTCCGTTTTTCTTTTTGGGGATCAAAAGCGGAAGCTCTTTATTCAGAACCGGCAGATCCTGATTTGTTTTTGACCTAACGACAGGCTGACCTACCACTGTTTTAGTTATATTTTTTACCGGTAATTTCTTCACCGTTTTAGTCTGGGAAAAAACAGAAATTGAAATAAAAAACCCTACTATCGAAACAACATTTTTCATAATCACCACTGGCTCTGCAAAATTCAGGCAAAAATAGAAAATATAAAATACATATTTATAAAGAATCTAAATAATTAAGTTATATAAAATACGAAAAATCCGTAAATTTGGAAACCTTTTCAGGGGTTTAAATAATAAAAATCATCTCTGAACCAGACTTTTGACATCACCGTATGCAAAATTCTTTTACATCAGGATCCGGAAACACTTTGTTATTAAGCATCTTCTGAAATAATTACGGATTATAACCGATTCTTTTTCTGACTTTTACGAATACCGGAATACCGTTATAATCTCTTTTTAAGATTGAAAAGACTTCTATTATTATGAACATTTATCAGGATTACATCCAAGAAATTGAAGAAAGAAAAAATCAGGGGCTTCACCCAAAACCTATTGACAGTGCTGAATTATTAAGCGAGATCATCGCTCAGATTAAAGATAAGGCCAATGAGTACAGGGCCGCTTCTCTTAAATTTTTTATTTACAATACTTTACCCGGAACGACTAGTGCCGCTAGCGTAAAAGCTGAATTTTTAAAAGAAATTATTCTTGGTGAATCGGTAGTAGAAGAAATATCCCAGGCTTTTGCCTTTGAACTTTTATCCCATATGAAAGGTGGTAAATCCATCGAAGTATTGCTGGATCTGGCTCTTGGAAATGATAAAGCCATTGCACGCGAAGCTGCAGCAGTTCTTAAAACCCAGGTTTTCCTTTATGAAGCGGATACCAACCGTTTGAAGGAAGCTTACCATAGCGGTAACGAAATCGCAAAAGAAATCCTTGAAAGCTACGCCCAGGCAGAATTCTTCACAAAGCTTCCGGAAGTAGCAGAAGAAATTAAAGTGGTAACCTATATCGCAGGAGAAGGTGATATCTCTACAGACCTTTTATCTCCCGGAAACCAGGCGCACTCCAGATCAGACCGTGAGCTTCACGGTAAATGCATGATCACGCCTGAAGCGCAGGAAGAAATCAAAATGCTGCAGACCCAGCATCCTGATGCCAGCGTTATGCTGATTGCAGAAAAAGGAACAATGGGGGTAGGATCATCCCGTATGTCCGGAGTAAACAACGTCGCATTGTGGACCGGCAAACAGGCCAGCCCTTACGTACCTTTCGTTAATATCGCGCCGATCGTAGGAGGAACCAACGGGATTTCCCCGATCTTCCTTACTACGGTGGATGTAACCGGAGGAATCGGGATCGACCTTAAAAACTGGGTGAAAAAAACCGATGAAAACGGCAACCCGGTTCGTAACGAAAACGGCGAAATCGTTTTGGAAGAAGCCTACTCAGTAGCTACCGGAACGGTTTTAACCATCAATACCAAAGAAAAGAAACTTTATAAAGGAGAGGAAGAACTGATTGATCTTGCCAAATCGTTTACTCCGCAAAAGATGGAATTCATCAAAGCCGGAGGATCTTATGCCATCGTTTTCGGTAAAAAACTGCAGACTTTTGCCGCTCAGGTACTGGGTATCGAAGCCCCTCAGGTTTTTGCACCATCCAAAGAAATTTCGCATGACGGACAAGGACTAACTGCTGTTGAAAAAATCTTCAACAGAAACGCAGTAGGCGTAACACCTGGTAAGGTGCTTCATGCAGGTTCAGACGTTAGGGTACAGGTAAACATCGTAGGCTCCCAGGACACCACCGGTCTGATGACTGCTCAGGAACTGGAATCTATGGCAGCAACGGTCATTTCTCCGGTAGTTGACGGCGCTTACCAGTCAGGATGCCACACCGCTTCCGTATGGGATAAAAAAGCGCAGGCGAATATTCCTAAATTAATGAAATTCATGAACGATTTCGGTCTGATCACCGCCCGTGATCCGAAAGGTGAATACCACTCCATGACGGATGTGATCCACAAAGTTCTTAACGATATCACGATCGACGAATGGGCGATCATTATCGGGGGAGATTCTCATACCAGAATGTCCAAAGGGGTGGCCTTCGGAGCGGATTCCGGAACCGTAGCCCTTGCACTGGCTACCGGTGAAGCTTCCATGCCGATCCCTGAATCCGTAAAAGTAACCTTCAAAGGAAACATGAAAGAGCATATGGATTTCCGTGATGTGGTTCATGCAACGCAGGCACAAATGCTGAAACAGTTCGGCGGGGAAAACGTGTTCCAGGGAAGAATCATCGAGGTGCATATCGGAACGCTTCCTGCTGACCAGGCCTTTACCTTTACCGACTGGACTGCCGAAATGAAGGCAAAAGCTTCGATCTGTATTTCTGAAGATGATACGTTGATCGAATCGCTGGAAATTGCCAAAGGCAGAATCCAGATCATGATCGATAAAGGAATGGATAACAGAAACCAGGTTCTTCAGGGACTGATCGACAAAGCCAACAAAAGGATTGCCGAGATCAGATCAGGAGAAAAACCGGCTTTAACTCCGGATGCCAATGCTAAATATTACGCTGAAGTGGTGGTAGATCTTGACGCTATCACAGAACCGATGATCGCCGATCCGGACGTAAACAACGACGACGTTTCCAAAAGATATACCCACGATACTATCCGGGACTTAACGTTCTACGGAGGAGAGAAAAAAGTGGATCTTGGATTCGTAGGATCATGTATGGTCCACAAAGGTGACCTTAAGATTGTTTCCCAGATGCTTAAAAACATAGAAAAGAAAAATGGAACGGTAGAATTTAAAGCACCGCTTGTGGTAGCTGCCCCTACATATAACATTATTGATGAACTGAAAGCGGAAGGCGACTGGGAATTCCTTGAGAAATACTCAGGTTTTGAATTTGACGACAACTCGCCGAAAGGAGAAGCCCGTGTCGAATACAAAAACATGATGTACCTTGAGCGTCCGGGATGTAATCTTTGTATGGGGAACCAGGAAAAAGCTGAAAAAGGAGATACCGTTTTAGCGACTTCCACCCGTCTGTTCCAGGGAAGAGTGGTAGAAGATTCCGAACGAAAAAAAGGAGAATCCTTACTGGCTTCCACTCCGGTGGTGGTTCTTTCAGCAATCATGGGAAGAATCCCGAGCATCGATGAATACAAAACCGCTGTAGAAGGCATCGACCTCACGACTTTTGTACCTTCCATCAAGGAGCTTACCAGTACAAGTGCCCATTAATTTAATTTAAACAGAGCATCTGTTCTATCCGATACTGAAAGATTCCGATCCTTATGGATTGGAATCTTTCTTTTTTGTTTAGAATATTTCTATTTAAGACAGCTTTATTATTATTTTATCTTATATCAACGATCACAATCTTATTTTTTCTTAAATTGATGGCTAGTAATAATTTTGATCACAGCACATTTATTTCTTTTTATATGCCGGAGGAATAGATTTTGCTGCATTAAGGGAATGGTATTTTTCCGCTTAATGATCAAATTGAAGCTGAAAAATTTATAAAAAGAAAAAATAAATTAGATATGACTTTTGATATTGACATGATCAAAAAAGTGTATTCGCGTTATCCTGAAAGAATTGCAGCAGCAAGAGAAATTACAGGAAAACCACTCACACTTTCAGAGAAGATTCTTTACACCCACTTGTGGGAAGGAAATGCAACTCAGGAATATGAAAGAGGGAATTCTTATGTGGATTTTGCTCCGGACCGTGTGGCGATGCAGGATGCTACGGCACAGATGGCGCTTCTTCAGTTTATGCAGGCCGGGAAAGCCAAAGTGGCAGTTCCGTCAACAGCCCATGCTGATCACCTGATTCAGGCAAGAGTAGGTGCGGAAGCCGATTTGCAGGAAGGGATCAATAAAAACTCGGAAGTTTTCAATTTCCTGAGCTCGGTCTGTGATAAATACGGAATCGGGTTCTGGAAACCCGGCGCAGGAATCATCCACCAGGTGGTATTGGAAAATTATGCCTTCCCTGGCGGAATGATGATCGGTACCGATTCCCATACGGTGAATGCGGGAGGTTTGGGCATGGTTGCCATCGGAGTAGGTGGTGCGGATGCCGTAGACGTTATGGCCGGAATGGCCTGGGAGCTTAAAATGCCGAAACTGATCGGGGTAAAATTAACCGGTAAGATGAGCGGCTGGACTGCTCCTAAAGATGTAATTTTAAAGGTAGCAGGTATCCTCACCGTAAAAGGAGGAACCGGCTGCATCGTAGAATATTTCGGTGAAGGGGCGGAATCGCTTTCGGCGACCGGAAAAGGAACCATCTGTAATATGGGTGCGGAAATCGGAGCCACGACTTCCACTTTCGGATATGATGATTCAATGAGAAGGTATCTTGCTGCAACAGGAAGACAGGACGTAGTAGATGCCGCAGACCAGATTGCCGAGCACTTAACCGGGGATCCTGAAGTATATGCCAATCCGGAACAATATTTCGACCAGTTAATTGAGATCAACCTTTCCGAACTTACGCCTCACCTGAACGGACCGTTTACTCCGGACTTGGCAACGCCGGTTTCTGAATTCAGAGCCAAAGCAGAAGCCAACGGTTGGCCTTTAGAAGTAGAATGGGCATTAATCGGATCATGTACCAACTCATCTTACGAAGACCTTTCGAGAGCAGCCTCTATTGTAGAAGATGCCGTAGCCAAAGGGGTTAAACCGAAAGCCATTTTAGGAATCAATCCAGGTTCGGAACAGGTAAAATATACTGCAGAACGGGATGGATTCATGAATTCATTCAGAAAATTTGAAAATGCCAGAATCTTCACCAATGCCTGCGGGCCTTGTATTGGACAATGGGATCGTGAAGGGGCTGAAAAAGGGGAGAAAAATTCAATCATTCACTCATTTAACAGAAACTTTGCAAAAAGAGCAGACGGAAACCCGAATACCCACGCCTTCGTAGCTTCTCCTGAAATGGTAGCTGCCGTGGCTATTTCCGGAAGACTGGATTTCAACCCGATTAGCGACACCTTAACCGCAGAAAACGGAGAACAGGTAAAACTGGATGAGCCTAAAGGTTCAGAGCTTCCGTCTAAAGGTTTTGCCGTAGAAGACAACGGCTATCAGGCACCATCTGAAGACGGTTCAGGCGTAGTGGTGAATGTAAGCCCTACCTCCGACAGGCTTCAGCTGCTTGAAGAGTTCCCTGCATGGGACGGCCAGAACATTACCGGAGCAAGGGTTCTGATCAAAGCGTTCGGAAAATGTACAACCGACCATATTTCGATGGCAGGACCATGGCTGAAATACAGGGGCCACCTGGATAATATCTCCAACAACATGCTGATCGGTGCGGTAAACGCCTACAACATGGAAACCAATAAAGTGAAAAACCAGCTGACCGGTGAATACGGCGAAGTGCCTGCGGTACAAAGAGCTTATAAAGCGGCAGGAATCCCTTCGATTGTGGTCGGAGACCAGAATTACGGAGAAGGATCTTCAAGAGAGCACGCAGCGATGGAACCGAGACACCTTGGCGTAAAAGCCGTACTGGTAAAATCCTTTGCGAGAATTCACGAAACCAACCTGAAAAAGCAGGGAATGCTTGGACTGACGTTTGCGGATGAAGCGGATTATGATAAAGTACTGGAAGATGACGTAGTTAACTTCCTGGATCTTGACCAGTTTGCGCCTGGAAAACAGCTGACTTTGGAATTCATTCATACGGATGGTACCAAAGATACGGTTATGGCCAACCATACGTACAACCAGCAGCAGATCGAATGGTTTAAAGCAGGTTCTGCACTGAACCTGATCAAACAGCAGGAAAAAAATTAATATTTATTTTAATTATCATAAAAAAGCAGTTTCGTTTGAAACTGCTTTTTTTCTTAATATGACAAAAATTCGCTTGTATACAATTTATATTCAGCTTTTTAATCAATTCAAAATAAGATTAAGACTAATTCAGTCAGGATTTTTAAATACGAATTCCTTTTGGTAGAGTTTACGCTTCTGAAAGGATTTTACCCTATGCTGTAGTAAGCCGTCACTTTGGGACTTAAAAACACGCATTCGACCGTATTTAGCTCGAAATCATCTATTTATGAACAAAAAAAAAACAAAAAATTTAAAGCCATTAAATTTTAAATAAGATTACTTCTAAAATAATAGTAAATAATTTCGTTGGATCACCAAGACCTGTGATCGTATTTCTGACAAAAGGAGCTTCCCGCATCCAGCTCCCCTCATCCAGCCTATTATTTCCAGCTTACTTTATCCTCGTCAGAAGATTCATACGGTAGCTCTCTCCTATTGGAAGTTCATTTCCTGAAATAAGCGTTACTTTTTTTCCGGCTACATTCCTGATCTGGTGAAGATTGACAATAAACGATTTATGGATCCGGATAAAAGAAGTTTCAGGAAGCTGCTGCTCCATCGATTTTAAGGTGTCCAGGACGATATATTCCTGTTCTGCTGTTTTGATGTTGATATAGTCCCTGATGCTTTCCACATACAGAATATCTTTAAAATTAATCCGGTGCTGCTGACCTGAAGACTTGACAAAAAAATGGGTATCTTCTTTATTCTCTGCCGCCACGAAACGTTCCTGTGCCTTCAGCGCACTTTTGTAAAACCGTTCGAACGGAATCGGCTTCAGCAGATAATCGATAATATGATGCTCATACCCTTCCAATGCATATTCGGAATAAGCGGTGGTTAAGATATATTTCTTTTTATCTCCGAGAATTTTCATGAAATTGATTCCGCTAAGTTCCGGCATCTGAATATCCAGGAAAATCAGGCCGGACTCATTTTTCTGAACATATTCCATTGCTTCGATCGGATTTTCCGTAGAGAAAACCATTTCCAGAAACGGCACTTTATCCACGTAGCTTTCCAGCAGCGAGATAGCCAGCGGTTCATCATCTACAATGACACATTTAATTTTATTCATCCCGCAAATCTATTTTTAAATCGACTGTAAATTCTATGTCCGAATTTTTTATATTCAACTCATACTTTCCGGGATACAGGATGGAAAGCCTTTTCTTTACATTATCAATTCCGATTCCCGAAACCTCGTCCTTCATTCTTTCACTTTTGTAGTTTAACAGATAAAAATGCAATATCTTATGATCATCGGAAATCCTCATCTCGAAACCTTTATCCCGGAAATCTCCGTGTTTGAAAGCATTTTCCACAAACGGCACCAAAAGCATCGGGGAAATTTTCAGGTTTGGATGGCTGATCTTTTTTTCGAAAATCAAGAGTTCGGGTTTTTTAATCCGGAGTTTTTCCAGAGCAGTCAGGCTGTCGATGTACCCGATTTCTTTATCCAAAGTAATGGCATCTTCGGTAAGATCTTTCGTGCTGTACCTCAGCAGCCTGCTGAGTTCTTCAATGGCAGGCAAAGCTTTTTCGGAATTCTGGTACACCAGCGAATAAATGTTATTCAGTGAATTAAAAATAAAATGTGGGTTAATCTGGGTTTTTAAGGCCTGCAGCTCTGCCGTTTTTCTGGCTTCGATAAGCTCCGCTTTTTCAGATTCCGCATGGATAAAATACTGAAGAAACCAAAACGTCGTACTGATGAAAATAGCGGTGCTGCTGAAAAAAATATTATCGAAAAAATAATAGGCAATCCCCGTATTGGGATCGTAATTCCTGAATCCCAACGTTGCAGGCAGCAGGACTTCTTCTATGGAATAACGTACGATGACAAAGCAGGTGACACTCAGCAGAAAGGCAATAACAGATTTGTAAATTTTATCCGGCTCATAAAACCGGGGAACGATAATGAAATAGTTCACATAGAAAGATATGAAGCTGGTAAGAAAAAAGGTGATTTTAAAGGTAAGGGATTTTTGAGAATCAAATACGAAATAAGGAATCACTACCGATCCGATAATATAAATTGTCCAGAAAAAAATATGGAACCAAACAAGTTTATGCGTCTTCATCGTGAATCTTTATTATTAATGGAAATACTTTTTGAGGAGGTATAATGCAAATATACCGAAACCGTAAAGGTTTTCTACTGAAAGAAGAATAAGATTTTTCATAGCTCAAAAGTAATCACGGCAACGGCATTTTCTGCATCGGAATCGGCGAACCGGATTAAATCATCGACGAAACAAGGTTGGTCGGATGAAAACGACTGAACGTCTAAATGCTGTTTTATCCTATGCCTTATCAAAATACATTTGTCAAAAAAATTACTATGAAAAACATTCCTGTTTTCGCTTTGCTTTTGGCTTCATCCATGCTTTGTTCCCAGATTAAAAAAGACAGCATTCAGAATATTGAAAAAATTGAAATCCTGGTGAAGAAAAAACTGCTGGAGCGGAAAGCCGACCGGATGATTTTTAATGTAGAAGCTTCCATTGCTTCACAGGGAATGGACGGTTCGGAAACTTTGGCCAGTGTTCCTATGATCAAAGTGGATGAAAACTTAGGAACCTTATCGATCGTAGGAAAAAGCAGCGTAAACGTAATGATCAACGGCAGGATGCTGAACCTTTCCGGGCAGGCTCTGCTGAATTACCTGAAATCCATTCGTTCCGAAAACATTGCCAAAATAGAAGTGATCACCACACCACCGGCTAAATATGAAGCCCAAGGCAACAGCGGCCTGATCAACATTATCCTGAAGAAAAACCCGAACCTGGGATTCAGCGGGAGCATCGGCTCTAACCTGATCCAAAGGACGTATTCCGGATTCAGCGACAACGGGATCCTGAGCTACCAGACCGAAAAGTTCAGCAGCAGCCTGAAGCTGGTCTATTACGACTCCGCCAAAAGATCCGATGAAAACTACAACATTATCGGAGCAACCCAAAATTACAGCAGCTCCGTAAGAAAAGATATGTGGAACGAGCTGACGCCCAGCATCAGCATGTCGTATAAGATGAATAAAAATTCCGAAGCCGGATTCGAATACCTGTATGCCCATCAAAGATCCGGAATGGACATCGTCAACAGAACAAGGAATATCAGTCCGGCCGGCCAGGAAGAAAATCTTCTTACCAACACTTTCCACCGCGAAAAGGAACCGACCCATACCTTAAGCGCCTATTATGACCTGAAACTGGATTCATTGGGAAAGAAATTAAGCATTATGGGGAATTTTTACAAAAATAATTCCGATACGGAGGTTAATTTCGCTACCCAGAAGCTTTCCGACAATACCTTGCAGAATGTAAAAACCCTTTCCCTGGTTGCGCCACAGATTTTTTCCGCGCAGGCCGACCTGGAACTTCCCTTTTCTTTCGGAAACATTGAAACCGGAATCAAGTTCAATCAGTTTAAAAACAATTCCGACCTAAAGTATTTCAATCTTACCGATAACGGGTACATTTCCGACGGAAACAGAGCCAATCTTTTCCGATACAGAGAAGAGAACTATGCCGCTTATTTCAGTTATGCTAAAAATTTCGGAGATCATTGGGAGACTAAAGCAGGCCTCCGTTATGAAAATACGGTGGCGGAAAGTTATACGCCTTCTACAGGTTCCGGAAACTCCTACCGGTACGGCCAGTGGTTCCCGTCTGCTTATGTTTCCTACAAAAAAGACAAAAATATTTTCAGCCTGGCCTATTCAAGACGGATCAACCGTCCGGGAATGGGAAGCCTGAATCCGTTCCGCTGGTATTCCAATCCTTATTCCTATTCTTCCGGAAATCCGCTGCTGACGCCATCCTATATCAATAACCTGGAATTGGGCTATACTTTTAATAATAAGCTGACGACCAGCCTTTATTACATGAGACTGAAAAATGCATTCGGGCAGGTTTCCTTCCAGGACGGGCTTTCACAGATTTCAACCTACCTGAATTATTACAATACCAATTCATTCGGGCTTAATGTTTCCTATACCGACACCTTTTTCAAATTCTGGGAATCGACTGTGGCCGTAAACGCCAGCAGGCAGAACTCGGAAATTTTCGGACTGGATGCCCAACCGCAGAAAGGAAATTCATTCAGCTATTCCATCAATAATACCTTTACCCTGAATAAAACCAAAACCCTTGCTTTTTTCCTGAACTACGAACAGAGCCTTGCTTCCCGGAATGTAAATTATTATTATCATAATTTTTCCGATCTTTCGTCGGGCCTTAAAGTTTCGCTGATGGAAAAGCAGCTGCAGATTAATGCTACGGTAACCAATATTTTTGCCCAGCGGTTCCGTGGTGATATTTACTTTACCGACAGTGTCCATCATATCAACAATTACTGGGACGGCAGAAGCTTCCGGCTGAGTGTCAACTATACTTTCGGAGGCCAGAAAAAGAAGATCCAGAAAAAAGCCATCCGATTTGAGGAAAAAGACAGGATTTAGAGTTCATTAAACTAACAGGTTGGAAGAAGGAAGCTGGATGTGCTGGAACTCCCATCCGTCAACAGTGCTTTTACAGGTATTAATTATCAAATAAATCGTTGCTACTGTATTATCAGGACTAACCAATCTGGATTTCAATCTTTCATTTAAATAATCGATCAAAAATAAATTAACAAAGTCGAACTCCTTTATTACAAAGGTAAAAATATGAAGGTTCATTATTCTGATTGTTAAGCTTAGAGTATATAATCTTAATTATTCATTTGATCTTATGATTTAGAATTTTCTCTGTACGTGTAACAAAATCCGTTTTCCGGTGTCTAATCAATCGAATCGAAAGAGCATGAAAAAAACACTTATTACTTTATCTTTCCTGAGCATGGCCTTTGCTTACGCCCAGGAAAAAACCAATACCCAGACAACCAAAGAGAAACAGATTGAGGGCGTTGTTATTACCAAAACTAAAAAAGCCGTTGAACAGAAAGCTGACCGTACGATCTTCGACTTTTCAGAGCAGCCCCAGCTGAACAACGGAAATGTGCTGGAAGGAATTAAAAAGCTTCCCGGCCTGGTTTCTACCGATATCGCCGGTATGATGTACCAAGGAAAGGTGCTTGACGTCTACCTCAACGGGAGACCTCTGAACATTACCTCCAACGAGCTAAATTCTTTTCTGGAAGGAATGCCTGCCAATTCGGTAGACCGTGTTGAAGTGATCACCCAACCCGGCGCAGAATTCCCGGCGACTTCCGGCGGAGCGATTATGAATATTATTACAAACAAGAATGCCAATAAATATTTAACCGCTACTTATTCCGGAAACTACTCTTTCACCAATTACGATAAATTCAGAAGCCGGACCAGCAATTCCCTGAACCTGAATGCGAGAAATAAAATCTTCGGCTGGCAGCTGAACGTCGGCCAGAATTACCGCGAAAGTATGCTCAGTACCGATCAGGATGGTCTGCTGCACAGCAATACCGACCGTTATGGCAGAGGATATTTTGCAAAATCGGGAATTACTTTCGATCTCGGACAGGACCGGTTGCTTTTAAACTACGATATTTACCATAACAATAATGACAATTATACTTTAAGTGATGGTGATGGCGAGAAAAAGGAGCTGATTCCGAATACCGATCCGAAGGAATATAAATACAGAGATTTTCATTTTGATGCTTCAGATGCTGCACATACGCTTAATACTAGACAGGAAGCTGTAGTAACCTATCAGAAAAGGTTTTCTGACAAAGCCCAGAAACTGGATTTCCAGTTCGGCTATACAAAATCCGACAGTCAGTTTGATCAGGACAATATTTTTAGAAGAGGAACTTATTCTAATCCTACAGAAGCCTATGACTTTTCATTAGGAAGGGTTTTAAGCAATTCCTCTACTATGAAGATTGCCAATTTCAAAGTAGATTATTCCCAGCCAATCAAGCTTCTGGACGGCGGTAAAGTAAGCTTGGGAGGATTATATGAAAGACAGGATTTTAAAACGGAAAGCTTTGGAATCACGAATCTTGACTATAAGAGACAAACCACCGTTACCTATCTGGAGCTACAGGCCAAGCTGAAAAAATTCGATTTCATTCTGGGAACCCGTGCAGAGAACTACGATATTTCGGGGATTATAAGATATCAAGATGATCATAAGAATATTATTGAAGCCAACCTTTTGCCTTTTAATAAATTTAAATTATTTCCGAATGCCAGCGTTCAGTATAACCTGATGGAGCAGGTACATGTGACGGCCAATTACAACAAAAAGATCAGCCTGCCGAGTATTTCCGCCCTGAACCCAAATAACGTTACTTTCCAGGGACCGAATACCCAGGTAACCGGTAATCCGAACCTGCAGCCGACCATCTTCGACAATTATGAAATTAAAATCTCAGCCTTCGATTATGCTTTTATTGGCTACAGTGTAAGTTCGGCAAAAAATCAGGTGGCACAGATCATCCGCCGCGACGGAAAAAATCTCTTCAACGAGCAGATCAATATTTCGGAGATGAAAATCCACAACTTCAATGTAGGACTTCCGGTTCCTTTTATGATTTTCAGCAAACCGCTCAGCGAGATCATGAAGTTCAATTTCAACCCGGACAAGATCAACTTTATGTATATCTACGCCGGTTACCAGAAACATGATATCGCCGACCTGGACAACAAAGGATTCTGGATCTTCAATATCATGACGCAGATCATTTTGCCAAAGGAAATCAAGCTGACGGCCAATTACAGTTATCTGACGCCTAAAGCCGGCTATTTCTACTTTACAGCAGAGAAACCATTCAACAATTCATTTGACCTTACGCTGACGAAGAAATTTATGGATAACCGTCTGACGGTTTCCGTATTTGCCAACGATATCTTCAACGGCCAGATCATGCAGGTACGATCCAATCCGCCGCAGGGCCAATCGGTTTATATGCGGAATAAATACGATACAAGAAACTTCGGATTGTCGGTAAATTACAAAATCCCAACCCGAAATAAGCTGGCCAAAGAAGACCAGAACATCCTGAAAGAAAGCAAAAAAGATGATAACGGCGGAATGGTTCCGCAAGGACAGTAAACCGCTAACTAAACAAAATATCATAACCCCTTTTGACGTAAAAATTAAAAGGGGTTTATTATATAATTCCAATATTCACTTTTGTCATTAAAAAAAACTTAATTTCACTCTTACCCGGTACAACACAATACATTTTTCTTTATTTTTAAATAAAATTCCGAATGGCAAAAATTAAAACCGGGAAAAGCTTTTTCTTAAACCTCAGCCCGTTGAAAAGGGGACTGATCAGTCTGCTGGCGGCTGTGTTGGTTTTCTTTTTGATTTTCAGGCTGGACCTTAAACCGCTGATCACTCTTATTTTTTGCTGGCTGGCCTTTTCCCTTGTATTTCTTTTTCTGGACTGGCAGGTAATTCTCCACCGGAAAGTGGATGACATCCGTAAAAAGGCCAGGGCTGATGACGGCAATGCCGTTTTTGTGTTTGCCACCATTATTGTTGCCTCGCTGGCCAGTATGTTTGCGATCTTTTTTTTAATCACATCCAAAGACAAAGGCGTACAGAAAGAAATCTATTTCCTCCCCGCTGTTCTCGGGGCCATGATCTTATCGTGGATTATGGTGCAGACGCAGTACATTTTTCACTATGCCCGGGAATATTACGATGAGGACCCTTCCGGCAAGAAAGAGGAAACCGGCGGCCTAAAATTTCCGACCGAAGACGAAAATGAAACCTACCATCCCGATTACCTGGATTTCGCCTACTACTCTTTCTGCATGGGCTGCACCTTTCAGGTTTCCGATATCAGCATTACTTCCAAAAATTTAAGAAGAATTACCATGATCCACGGACTGCTCGCTTTCTTCATGAATACTTTTGTCGTAGCCCTTACCATCAACCTGGTCGCCGGGCTTAACGGTTAAAAGATAGAACTCCTCCGGAGTTCCGGTATCGTGGAATCCTGATGATTGGCTACACAGATATTATTCCTCCGGAATAAGAAAGGAATCAAAACGAAACATCGGAGCCGCTGATAAATCAGACCGATATACATGCGCTTAATCAGATCAGCTTGCTGATCTTTTCTCTGCCTCCTTATCTTATGCATGAACAAAGCAAAACTTTGCGTTAAATAGAATAACGGGCAAGACCAATTTGAAAATAAAAATCCCAGGTCGTAAAATGACAAAAAACTTCCGGCATCCAACTCCCCGCTTCAGACCTATCACTTTAGTTTTGTTACAGAAGTCTGCTCATCCATTGGTCTAAAAGTCGACCGTCTGAAAAGACCAGTTCCAAGTATCAATCAAAGTTAATCGGTCTACAGGCACAGGCAAATCGGCGATGATGTTCAGTGTTAAATTGGCCATCATGCTTCCCACGATTCCCGGCAAAGGACCCAGCACGCCGAGGCTGTCGCAGTCCAAAAGATTTTCATCCGAAGGCGGCTCCGGGAAAACATCCCTCAGGTTCCGGCTTCCCTGGCAATTAAAAACCGCAACCTGGCCGGAAAAGCCGAGAATGCTTCCATAGATCAATGGTTTCCCTAATTTTACACAGGTATCGTTTACCAGATATCTCGTTGCGAAATTATCGGAGCCGTCAACCACAACATCATAGTCTGAAATCAGGTCTTCTGCATTTAAAGCATCTATTTTTACATGATGTCTAATAAAATTAACCTGATGATTAAGGTTTTTAACAAAATCACCTGCACTTTCCACTTTGGAAATACCGACCGAACGTTCATTATGGATGACCTGCCGGTTTAAATTGTGCAGTTCCACCTCATCAAAGTCTGCTACGGCTAAATTACCGACTCCTGCCGCTGCCAGGTACTGAATGACCGGGCTTCCCAACCCACCTGCCCCGATAACCAGCGCTTTGGCGTTCTTGATTTTCCGCTGGCCTTCCAGCCCGATTTCCTCGATGAAAATCTGACGGCTGTATCTTACAAACTGATTCTTTTTCGTCATAGCCGTTGTATAAGCGCAATGAACACTAAGATTTTTTTTAACATTGAGATATTTTTCGTTCGCAAAGACGTTGCACTCAGCAAAGACTGTGTGTGATTATTGAATTAATACTCCATTAAAATATAAACAATAGTTAAATGCCACTGTAAGCAGCATCCCAGTCTTTCATCACCGGATCGTAGCCGGCTTTTCTAATGATGCTTTTTATTTCTTCCATGCTTCTTTCATCACTGGTTTCAAACTGTTCCAGCGATTCTTTGTCAACGGCATATCCGCCAGGATTGGTTTTGGAAGCCGCACTCATGGCTGTGGCTCCCAGTGAAACGATATGGTTCCTGAAGGTTTCATTTTCCCGGGTGGAGATGGATATTTCAAGATCCTCGTTCCAGATGCGGTAAGCACAGATCAGTTGCAGTAAATCTTTATCGGACATGATGAAATTCGGTTCGGTGATGCCTTCGGCAGGCCGCAGCCTTGGAAAAGATACGGAAAACCTGGATTTCCAGTACTGCTTCTGAAGATAATCGATATGGAGCGCGTTGAAAAAGCTGTCAACCCGCCAGTCCTCCAGTCCCAGCAAAACCCCGAGCCCCATTTTATGAATTCCCGCCTTCCCGATCCGGTCAGGGGTTTCCAAACGGAATCCGAAGTTTGACTTTTTACCTTTCGGATGATATTTTTTGTATACTTCCTGATGGTAGGTTTCCTGGTAAACCAGAACAGCGTCTACTCCCGTCTCATGAAGCTGACGGTATTTCTCCTCAGACAATGGCTGAACCTCAATGGAAATATTGGCAAAATGAGGCTTTAGCAGCTTCACGGCATTCATAAAATAACTGATCCCGACCGTCTTATTGGCTTCTCCGCTTACCAGCAATACATGATTCACGCCCATCGATTTCAAAACCGAAGCTTCCATCATGAGTTCCGTATCGGACAGCGTTTTCCGCTTAATGGGATTATCCAGGCTGAACCCGCAGTAGGTACAGATGTTCTGGCATTCGTTGCTGAGGTACAGCGGGGCATACAGCTGAATGGTTTTTCCGAAACGTTTTTGGGTAAGACGTTGCGCCATTCCTGCCATCACTTCCAGTTTCCCGGCAGCGGCAGGAGAAATAAGATTCAGGAAATCATCAATCGTCCTGCTGGTTTTGTGCAGGCTTCTTTCGACATCGGCCGGCGTAACCTTTTCCAGCCTGTACTTTATGTCATCCCACAAGTACTGTTCAAAAACAGAGGTAAAACTTTTCATTTTTAAGATTTAATTTAATCAAACAGAAAAGAAGTCAGCGGACTTGATGCCTCCGCATGTTTTGAAACGGCTCCCAATCCCGACTCATAAGCCCTTCTTCCGGCAATAACGCCTTCCTTAAAGGCCAAAGCCATACGAATAGGATCTCCGGCAATGGCAATCGCCGTGTTCACCAGCACGGCATCGGCGCCCATTTCCATGGCTTTTGCCGCATCGGAAGGAGCCCCGATTCCGGCATCTACAACAACCGGAACATTACTCTGGCTGATGATAATTTCTAAAAAATCCAGGGTTTTCAGTCCTTTATTCGTTCCTATTGGTGCTCCCAGCGGCATAACCACAGCTGTTCCGACATCTTCCAGTCGTTTGCACAACACCGGGTCAGCATGGATATAAGGCATCACGATAAAACCCAGTTTGGCCAGTTCTTCCGTGGCATATAAAGTTTCAATCGGGTCCGGCAGCAGGTATTTCGGATCGGGATGGATTTCCAGTTTTACCCAGTGGGTTTCCAGAGCTTCTCGTGCAAGCTGTGCAGCCAGTACCGCTTCTTTGGCCGTTCTTGCGCCTGAAGTATTCGGCAAAAGATGGGCATTTGTCGGTTTCAGAGCATTCAGCAGATCATCTTCCGGAGATTGGGCATCGATTCTTTTTAAAGCCATGGTCACCATCTCGCTGCCTGAAGCGATAATGGAATCTGTCATTTCGGAGAGGCTCCCGAATTTTCCGGTTCCCAGGAACAGCCTCGATTCAAAGATTCTGTCGGCTATTATTAAATTCTGATTATTCATAAGTAAATTTTTTATCTGTTTTGTAAAGTCGTGGAATCCTGATACAAAGCCGTCCTGAAAGCACCAATCGCTGAAGGCTGATCTGTAATCTGTCCGGAAACGGCAACACCGTAGATTCCTGTTTGCTGCAGCCTTTCAACATCATTTAGAACAATTCCCCCGATCGCAAATATTTTTGGGATTTCTATTGATTTTTCCTGAAGATTACGAATGATTTTTTCATAGCCTTCAAAACCCAGGATCGGACTCAACTTTTCTTTGGTTGAGGTGAAGCGCAAAGGACCCAGCCCGATATAATCACAGGATTCCAGCATTCTCCGCAGCACGTCCGAAAAAGTATTGGCTGTACCGCCTATGATTTTGTTTTCTCCTAAAAAAGATCTTGCCGCTTCGATCGATATATCCTGTAATCCTAAATGGACGCCATCCGCATCGATGTCTCTCGCAATCTGCACATGGTCGTTAATGATACAGACCGATTTGTATTCCAAACAGAGTTTCTTTATATTTTCACACAGCCTGAGGAGTTCATTTTCAGGAGCATTTTTCCAGCGCACCTGTATCCATTGGGCACCGTTGTGTAAAGCATTTTTAATATTAAATTCCTGTTCGGCCTGTGTAAAGCCTTGCGAAATGTATTGTAGTTTTTCCATTTTTACTTTTAATCGAATTAATAAATTTTCAGGAATGAAATCCCAGCAAACCCGGAGTTTGCGTTAAAAATTTTTCAATGTAGACCTTTCCTTTGCGGCAGGCTGTTTCGAGGTTCTCTCCCCCCGCCAGATACGCCGCAATAGCAGATGACAGGACACAGCCAGAACCGTGTTTCGGATAATAAGTTAAGGTTGTTTCATTTGGGTAAATAGCGATTTCTCTACCCTCGTGCTTAAGAATATCGGTTCCCAGAAAGTCTTTCCGGTGGCCTCCTTTAATCAGGACCGCACAGGAACTCCCCGGCTGGTCAAACAGGTTGTTATCCTTTAAAATCCGGTATTCATTATAATTGGGAGTAATCAGATCCATTTGGCTTAAAATATTTTTTAATCGTGATACCGTATTCAAATCAAAAAAGCCAAACTCAGAAGTACTTTTCAGCACCGGATCCCAGACGATCTTCGCTTCGGGAGCATGCAGTTTTACGGTCTTAATAATTTCATTTAAAAATTCAGCATCCTTTACCACCCCGATCTTGACCGCTTTGACTGGATATTTCTTTATTAAAATCCCGATGGCTGACACCACTTGGTCTAACGGTTGCCATTCCAGATGCAAACATGTGTTTTCAGTCTGAACTGTCATTGCCGTACATACGCCCAATCCCTGAATTTTAAGCTGCTCAAAAGTTTTACAATCGGCGAGGATCCCCGCTCCGCCACTAGGATCGAAACCGGCGATGGTCATCACAAAAGGGCGTTCTGTCTGCATCGGATATACGTTTTTACAGGTTCTTTACTTTCCCAGACTGCTCCCAGCAAAGCGGCTCCGTCAACATTTTCTGAAAAAACCGTATCGATATTGTACTGATTGATGCCACCCAGGGCAATAAGCCCCGAATTGTCATTTTCCCTTTGCCGGATGCTCTCGAGAATTTTAGTACCGTTTCCATAACCTTTTTTGGAAATGCTAGGAAAGACCGGGCTGATCAGCGCGTATTCCCAACGCGTATCCAGGGCATTAAAACAGCCGATATTGTGCACGGAAGTCGATACGATGTATTCTTCAAAAAGATGATCCGGAATATCCTGTCTTTCCGATTCTTTAAAGTGGAGCCTGGAAGTCCCGAATTCTTCAGCCAGGATGTAATGGCTGTGCAGAACCAGCTGCTCATGGTAGCATGAATCGATACATTTTATATAATTCCTCATCGCTGTGGCGTCCATCACAGGTTTTCTCACATGAAGCAAATCCAGCCCTTCCCGAAACAATTCATTAATGATCTCAGTTTCGTTCCGGACGGATTGCTCAGGTGTGATAATAATGATCATATATAAATCTCTTTCCCTTTTTCAATGAATTCCTGAGATTTGTCCAACATTCCTTTTTCGGCTGATTCACGGATTTCCTGGGTAATTTTCATCGAGCAGAATTTCGGCCCGCACATCGAGCAGAAATGAGCCACTTTTGCACCATCAGCCGGAAGGGTTTCATCGTGGTAAGATCTTGCGGTCTCAGGATCCAATGAAAGATTGAACTGGTCTTCCCAACGGAATTCAAACCTTGCCTTACTTAGTGCATTGTCCCTGTACTGCGCACCGGGATATCCTTTGGCTAAATCTGCCGCGTGAGCCGCCAGCTTGTATGTGATTACGCCTACTTTTACATCATCCCTGTTTGGAAGGCCCAAATGTTCTTTAGGGGTTACATAACACAGCATGGCACAGCCGAACCAGCCGATCATTGCCGCACCAATACCGGAAGTGATGTGATCATATCCAGGCGCAATGTCTGTGGTTAAAGGACCTAAGGTATAAAAAGGGGCTTCGTGGCATTCCTCCAGCTGTTTGTCCATGTTTTCCTTGATCATGTGCATCGGAACATGGCCCGGTCCTTCGATCATGACCTGGACATTGTGCTTCCAGGCAATTTTTGTAAGTTCTCCCAATGTTTCGAGTTCCGCAAACTGGGCTTCATCATTGGCATCAGCAATCGAACCCGGACGGAGACCGTCTCCCAGGGAAAAAGCAACATCGTATTTTTTCATGATTTCACAAATTTCCTCGAAATGCGTGTACAGAAAGTTTTCTTTATGGTGGAACAGGCACCATTTGGCCATAATCGAACCGCCCCTGGAAACAATTCCTGTTACCCTTTTTGCCGTAAGGTGGATATACCTCAGCAGAACACCGGCATGAATGGTAAAATAGGAAACACCCTGCTCCGCCTGTTCGATCAGCGTATCTTTGAAAATTTCCCAGGTTAAGTCTTCTGCCACTCCTTTTACTTTTTCCAGTGCCTGGTAGATCGGAACGGTACCGATCGGAACCGGGCTGTTTCGAATGATCCATTCTCTTGTTTCATGAATGTTTTTTCCCGTAGACAGGTCCATGATCGTATCGGCACCCCAGCGGCAGGCCCAGACTGCTTTTTCCACTTCCTCCTCGATGCTTGATGAAACGGCGCTGTTCCCGATATTGGCATTGATTTTCACCAGAAAGTTTCTTCCGATGATCATCGGTTCGCTTTCCGGATGGTTGATGTTGTTAGGAATAATGGCCCTTCCTGCGGCAATTTCATCCCTTACAAATTCGGGAGTGATTTTACTTTTGGGCGTTCTCGCACCGAAGCTGTTTCCGGCATGTTGAAAAGCCATTTCTTTGGAAACAGTCTCCAGGTGTTCGATCTTTTGGTTTTCCCTGATGGCAATGTATTCCATTTCCGGGGTAATGATTCCCTGTCTGGCGTAGTACAATTGGGTAACTTCCTGTCCTTCTTTCGCTACTTTCGGCTTATGGTTGTATGAAAACCGGAGTGCACCTAATTTTGAGTCGGCAAGTCTGGCTTTTCCATATTCAGAAGTAATTCCATCCAGGATTTCCACATCATGCCGATCAAGGATCCATTGTTCCCGGATTCTCGGCAGGCCTTTTTCGATATCAATTTCAGAATTTTCGTCGGTATAGGGTCCGGAAGTATCGTAAACGGTAACCGGCGGGTTGTGTTCCAACGTTCCATTGGAAAGTTTTGTCGCGTTGAGTTCTATTTCACGCATTGCGACCCGGATGGGATGGATTTTCCCTTCTACATAGATTTTTTTTGAGTTCGGAAACGGCGAACGGGTGATGTTATGAGCCATACAATTTATTTTTATGAGGATTAACCGCCCTGAGTGGCAGTGATGATTAAAATAGAATCTTGGTCGTTGAGAAAGGTTTCCGCCCAGGAATGTTGCGGAATAATACGGTTATTGAGGGCCACGGCGATGCCTTTCCGTTTTTGGGGAAGTTCTATAGCCAGTAATGCTTCCAACGTGGCGGGAAGTAAATCAAAAGTTTTCCGGGTGTGGTTGATTGTGAGTTCCATTCCTAAATTTTTTTATCTGCTTTAGGAATGCCCATGACGGTACAATAGAATGTACGGCAAAGTCATTGCACTTTTCCCTACGCCGGTATGATCCGGATCAGGTTCAAAGGGTAATTCTCAGCCTGTTTTTCAACAGACACCCCTAAAGTCTGGGACGAAGGTAGCCATTTTTTCTGAACAGGCAAACTTTTTTTGGAGACGGAAGTCGGGTGATGGTAATAAATATCTGATATAGGAGCACATAAAACTGAGGTTTGAAGCTGTAAAATTCAGACCAATAAAAAAGATTATCCCGTTGAGATAATCTTTTGTTCAGTTCAGAATAAACTATATTTGATTTATTTTCAATTCATTAAAATTTAAACAAATATTCATCAGTATAGTGAGAGAATCTATCATTCGATCTTAATAACCACCAGTTGTCATCTTTACAGAAAAAACATTCCGCCTCCGACTTCCCTCTTCCGGCTTAACAGCCGCACATTCCTTTTTTCGTATATACATATGCTTTTTTCCGGTATATGATTTTTATGGAATATACTTTTTCTTCAATACAGGAATCTTCAACTTTCTCAGATCGGATTTCTTTGATATAAATTTTATAGACTTTATTCCCATAGGCTTCAGGATATTCTTTCGTTGCCTTAATCGCCGTGAAAAGTTCATCTTTTCCGGTAAGATTAAACAAAGCTCCTCCTTCTTCCGACAAATTGCCGACCGGATTGTTCTTTCCGTCAATATAACAGCCGGCATGCATCTTGGGATCTTGCAGATCGTGAAGAACAGGCTTTTGGGCATACAGGAAATTTTCCGACAGAAAAAGGATCATCAGGATAAAAATAGGTTTCATGACAGACGTTTTTTAAGGTTATAGAAAATAAGTCAGTCCTGCTTTATAGCGGTTCAGCCGGTCCGGCAATCCGTTGTAGCCTCCGTTGATGGCTTTGGTTATTTTCTTAAAAACCACAAGATTGTTTCCGGTATCAATACTTTTGGTAATATCAATCTGATCGGCAAGATCATTCAGCTTCCGGTTGTTCCAGAACCATCCTGCGCTTTCCGCAGCATTTTTTAATTGCGCATTGTTGCATTTGGTGACATTTTTTCCGCCTAGTAAAGTTGGATTTGCAATGAAATCCGTGCCCAGAGCTTTGGAAACAGCCTGGTAATTGGCTCTACCGGTAATCTGAATGAGGCCACGGCCTTTGAATTTTACTCCGTCTCCCTTCTGGGTGTTTCCCAAATCTTTTCTGCCTTCATAAGCACTTCCGCTGGCCAGTTCTTCCGTATAGAAAAGCCCGCCGCTTTCATGCCCGACCTGGGCCAGGAAATTGAGCATTCTCGTAGGTGTATTAATGGAAAATTTATTGCACGTTTCGATCACATAAGGTAAAAACTTGGAAGCATAGTCCGATTTGGAGCAGGTAGCTTCTTTTAATTGTCCGAGTGTAAGCATGGTTTTTTGTTTTTAAAATTACTTTTGTAAAATTATTAAAAAAAACAAAACCCTACTCAGGAAAATCCCGTCTTTTCAGTAGGTATTTATACGGATTTATTTTATATTCAGTACATTGTATATCAGGAAGAGGCTGGAAGAGGGAAGCTGGATGCCGGAAGTTTCTCTCGTCAGACATAGGATTAAAGGTCTGGATCATCAAACTAAATTTGTTATCACTTTATCAGAGAATTCTTATTTAATCCTGAATAACCGGCTTTGGTTATTTTTCGATCAGGATGTTTTTAAAGTTTCGAAGTGATTTATCGGAAATAGAAAGTGAATTTTAAACACTTTAATTTAAAAGCTGTTTAAACTTTTTATATAACCACAAAAGTCACAAAGAATGAGCTCAATTTCATCTAAAGTTGATGACTATAACTGAAAAAAGGACACAACAGCCTTAAAAAATCTTCGATTTTTACTCTTTTGAGAACTTTGATTGTTGTAATCATTGCATTAAGATTATCTTTTGTGACTTTTGCGGTTAATTCTGAAATTAGTTTAAAAAAGTTTCTATTGAAAAAATTCATTAACATTCAAATTAATGACAAGATCTTAACCGAAATACTTCCAGCATCCAGCACCCGTCTTCCAGCCTATTAATCGGATTTGCACCTCGAGTTCACGTTAAATCAATCTTCACAAGCCCTCCAGACCGCATCATTCTGCGGAACCGGTGCAACGATTTCTATATTTTCTTTGGTTACGGGATGAATGAATTCCAGCTTCCGGGCGTGAAGGCTGATTCCGCCGTCAGGATTTGAACGCGGAGCCCCATACTTCAGATCCCCTTTGATGGGAACTCCGGTTTTGGATAACTGAGCCCTGATCTGATGATGCCTTCCGGTCTCAAGATCGATTTCCAGCAGAAGATAGTTCTCCAGGATTTTGATCACATTGTAAGTAAGAATCGCTTCTTTTGCACCGTCCGTCGCTTTCGGGAAAACAATGGCCTTGTTATTCTTTTCGTTTTTCTTTAAATAATGAACCAGCTTATTGGTTTTAGGAATTATCTCCTTTGCGACTACTGCCCAATATGTCTTTTTAACCTCTCGGTTTTTAACCATCTGCGTCAGACGCGATAAGGCTTTTGATGTTTTGGCATAAATCACCAAACCTGAAGTCGGCCGGTCGATACGGTGAACCAACCCGAGAAATACATTCCCCGGCTTTTCATCCCTTTTTTTTATGAAATTTTTAATGGCTTCCAGTAAAGATTCATCGCCGGTCTTATCGCCCTGGACAAGCTGCCCGACTTTTTTATTGATCACCAGAAGATGGTTATCTTCATATACAATCTGCTCTTCCATACGCTATTGACGATAACCTTGTCTGCCGGAAAACGTAAGAATAAGGCCTATAAAGACGGCAAGGGTTTTCAGGGATTCCATTCTTGAACCTACGGGAATCAGTAAACCTCCGAGCACACAAACAGCCGCGGCAGCATACATTCCATAGACAAAATTCCTGTTCTTTAAGAAAGGTGCCTGCAGAAAGAAGCTGATCCCGATGAGAACGTAAAAGATTTTCCTTGATAATAAATTATTGATTTCCGGGGAAAAAAGATTGAACCATCCTACGACAAGGCAGAACAATGCAATGATGGAGATAATCCCCTGAGTTTGCTGTTGGTTTCTCATGAATTAATAACTTTCGCTTTCGTTAGGGAAATCCTGTCCTTTTACATCTTTTACGTACTGCGCCACGGCACCGGTAATTTCCGTGTACAGATCCAGGTATCTTCTTAAAAATTTCGGACTGAAGCCTTTGTTCATTCCCACCATATCGTGGTACACCAATACCTGTCCGTCACAATGGGCTCCTGCTCCGATTCCGATGGTCGGAATGGAAACGGCTTCCGTTACTTTTTTGGCTAAATCGGCAGGAATTTTTTCCAAAACCACTGCAAAGCATCCCAATTCTTCCAGCAGCTGCGCATCGGCAATCAGTTTTTCCGCTTCCGCTTCTTCTTTGGCTCTTACTTTGTAGGTTCCGAATTTGTAAATCGACTGTGGAGTCAATCCTAAATGTCCCATCACCGGAATTCCGGCATTGATAATTTTTTTGATTGATTTTGAAATCTCCTTTCCGCCCTCAATCTTTACAGCATGAGCTCCGCCTTCTTTCATCATTCTTACGGCAGATTCCAGTGCTTTTTCAGGATTGCTCTGGTACGTTCCGAAAGGTAAATCGGCTACCACCAAAGCTCTGTCGGTTCCTCTTACCACACTTTGAGAATGGTAGATCATCTGGTCCAGTGTAATCGGCAATGTGGTTTCAAAACCGGCCATTACATTGGCTGCAGAATCCCCGATCAGGACAGCATCAATTCCTCCTGCATCCACCATTTTCGCCGTGGTATAATCGTACGCCGTAAGCATCGTTATTTTTTCCTTGTCGAATTTCATTTTACGCAAGGTTTCTGTGGTAACTTTTTTAATTTCAGAATGAACAGACATAATGTATCTATTTTTTAAAAGTTAAAAAGTCGGCACTGAGCCGACTTAAAGTTTTGTATGATTTATAAAACTACGTGACCGAGTTTCATTAATTTGTCGTGGTTGAGAATTTTGATGTTCCGCCCGTCAACTTCGATGAGCTGATCGCCTTTGAACTCGGAGATCAGGCGGATTGCACTTTCGGTAGCTGTGCCGATGATGTTGGCAATTTCTTCTCGCGTTAAAGAAATTTTAATGAAACCTTCCGGATCAACCCCTAATTTCTGTTCCAGAAGGAGTAAAATTTCGGCCAGTCTTTCACGAACGGTCTTTTGTGCCAGGAAAGTGATGGTATTGGAAGATTCCCCTAATTCATAGGCGATCTTCTGAAGCATAACAAAAGAAAGCTGCGGATCAACTTCCAGAAGATACATGAAAATGTCTGCCGGAAGAAAAGTGGCTTCGATATCCGTCATCGCTTCGGCTTTTGCCTGGAAATTTTCACCGCAAAGCAAAGAGCGGTAACCAATGATATCGCCTTCTTTGATAAACCGTAAAATCTGGTCTTTTCCAAAAGCTCCCGATTTGGACAGCTTGGCAGCACCTTTTTCCAACACAAAAACGCCTTTCGGTGTTTCGCCGTCCTCGAAAATAGTATCATGCTTCTGAAAAGAGAATCTCTTTTTACCGTTGATATATTTCTCAAAATCGGCGCTGGAAAGTCTTTCCTTAAACGATTTATCATTAAAAACACGGGCAAATCTCTCTTCAATTGCAATCTGTTGTTCCTGCGACATTCTATATGACATTTATCACAAAAATAGAACTTTTTAACTCGATAAACAAAAAAATTTGTTATAATTTTGTAGTTCAATAATTTATGGAGGTGAGCGAGAACTGTTTTCATTGTGGTCAAGAGATCGAAAAGGAAAGAATTCTGTTTGATGAAAGGACTTTCTGCTGCAACGGTTGTAAGTCTGTTTACGAAATTCTGAATACCAACAACTTAAGTAATTTTTACGAATTAAATAAACGGGCCGGGATCCGTCCGGACGAAAGCTCATCACAGTTTGAATATCTTGATACCCAGGAAATTTTCGATAAGGTAACGGATTTTTCGGAAGGAGGTACAAGTTTAGTGACTTTCAAGATTCCCGTCATCCACTGTTCGTCGTGTATCTGGCTGCTGGAAAGCCTGCATACTTTGAACAAGAACATTAAATATTCTCAAGTTAACTTCACCAGAAAGACCTTACAAATTTCTTTTAACCATAACGAACTTAAATTAAGCGAATTAGCTAACTTTTTAACCAATTTAGGTTACAAGCCGGTTATCAGCCTTGAAACAGCGGACAAAAATGTGGAACATCTTGACAAATCGCTGCTGGTAAAGTTTGCCATAGCCGCTTTTGCCTTCGGAAACGGGATGTTTCTGGCATTTCCGGAATACATCGGCGGCGAAGATTACTGGATGGAACATTACAAAGGGCTTTTCAGGGCTCTGATGTGTTTGCTGGCGATTCCGGTGGTGGTCTATTCCGCATCGGATTATTATAAATCGGCCTGGTACGGTCTTAAAAACGGGATCGTAAATATTGACGTTCCGATTGTGCTGGGGATTATTGTTCTTTTCGGGCGGAGCCTGTATGAAGTGGCCACCAATTACGGTCCGGGCTATTTCGATACGCTGTGCGGACTTCTTTTCTTCATGCTGTTAGGCAAAATTTTCCAGAAGAGAACCTACAATGCGCTTTCGTATGACCGGGATTACAAATCCTTTTACCCGATTGCCGTAACGAAGGTTGATTTTGAAGGAAAACAGGAAAACATTTTGCTTTCTGATGTTAAAGTTGGAGACCGAATCTTAGTGAGAAATCAGGAAATAATCCCGGTGGACGCGATCCTGATCAACGGGGAAGGGAATATCGACAACAGTTTTATCACGGGGGAAAGTGAGAGCATCAGTAAGCAGCCGGGAGATAAGATCTTTGCCGGCGGAAAGCAGATCGGTTCTTCGCTGGAGCTGGAAGTGATCAAGGATGTGGACCAGAGTTACCTGACCCAGCTTTGGAATAAAGAGGCCTTTAAAAAGCACGAAACCGGACTGGACACCCTGACCAATACCATCAGTAAATACTTCACCTTCATTATTTTAGGCATTGCGCTTGTTGCAGGAATCTACTGGGCAACCGTAGACCTGGAGAAAATGTTCCAGGTCATTTCAGCGATCCTGATTATCGCCTGTCCTTGTGCGCTGGCATTGTCGGCACCGTTTACGTTTGGGCATATCATGAGGATTTTAGGGCGAAATAAATTTTATGTAAAAGATACCCTAACCATCGAGAAAATTGCGAAACTGGATACAATTGTTTTCGATAAAACAGGAACCATTACCCATCGGAAAAAATCAAATATTAAATTTGAAGGCAATGAAATCAGCGAATTTGATTTATTGAATATTAAAACGTTATTAAAGAATTCCAATCACCCGCTTTCTAAATCCCTGTATGAATTCATCGAAGCAAAAGATGAATATTTTCCGGTGGAACATTTCAGGGAAATTTCAGGGAAAGGTTATGAAGCCAGTGTAAGAGGAAATGTTTATAAGATCGGTTCTGCAAAATACAATGATCAGGAATCCAAAAACCTTGAAACCGCCGTATATATCAGCAAGAACAATCAGTTTTTAGGGAAATTTATTTTTAAGAACGAATATCGTGAGAACCTGAAAGATCTTTTTAAAAAGCTGACGAATTATAACGTTTTTATCCTGAGCGGCGACAATTCTTCGGAAGAAGATCAACTTAAGGAGCTAATTCCGGATTACCAGGCAATGGCATTCAACCAAAGCCCGGAAGATAAGCTGAACTACATTCAGGATCTTCAGAGCCGTAATATGAAAGTAGCTATGCTCGGTGACGGACTGAACGATGCGGGAGCTCTTAAACAAAGCAACGTGGGAATCGCGATTGCCGATGATTCTAACAGTTTTACTCCTTCTTCGGATGTGATTATGAATGGAGAAAAGGTGGTGATGCTGGACCGGTACCTGAATGTATGCAAAGGCTCAATTACGATTGTGAAAATCACATTTATAATTAGTTTTCTTTACAATATCGTCGGTTTAAGCTATGCAGTTACAGGACATATGCATCCCCTTTTTGCTGCTTTGATTATGCCGGCGAGTTCGATTACGGTAGTTTCATTTACCACACTTTCGACCTGGATTCTGGGCAGAAAATATTTCAAAAAGCAGGCTTAAACAGGGCTTATTTAGACTGATTTTAAATTACCTAAAACCTGTATTTCGTGATGAAAGTCATTATTTTTCATTAAATTTGAACCCCGAAAATAGGTTAATTTTGTTGTCTAATGGATATTCTGTATTTAATGATCCTTTGCAGTGTTTCTTTAGCTGCTGTTTTCCTGGTCGTGTTTATCATTTACGCGAGAAAAGGGCAGTTTGAGGACGATGAATCCCCTGCTGTGAGAATCCTGTTCGACTCCGATGAAATCAAGGAAAAAGATGAGCCTAGCAACAAAGATAACACAAAAGAAAAAGGAGAAAATAATAAAATTGAAGATAAAAGTGAATAGTTGATATGGAAACACAAAAGTTTAGTTATGACAACAGTATTGTCCGGGCATTCCTCTATGCGACCGTAGCTTTCGGGATCATAGGGTTTTTATTCGGGCTTACGGCGGCATTAATGCTTTTCTATCCTGAGCTTCCGGAATTTATTTTTGGAACTGATGATACGACCATTAAGAGTTTAGGTGGCGGTATCGACGGATTGATTAAAACGCATGGTGCATTCGGGTTCGGAAGGATCAGGATGCTGCACACGACCACTGTAATTTTTGCATTCGTAATGAATGTGGTTTATGTAGGGGTATACTACTCTTTACAGAGATTATTAAAAACAAGAATGTACAGCGATACCTTATCCTGGATCCATTTCTGGACATGGCAGATTATGATCCTGGTAACGTATGTAACATTCTTTATGGGAATTAACACTTCCAAGGAATACGCAGAGCACGAGTGGCCAATCGATATCCTTATCGCCTTCTCATGGATCATTTTCGGAGCGAATATGTTCCTGACCATTGCCAATAGAAGGGTGAGACACCTTTACGTTGCCATCTGGTTCTATGTAGGTACATGGATTGCCGTAGCTATGCTGCACATCTTCAACAATTTGGAGGTTCCTCTTTCTTTCACAGGATGGAAATCGTATTCGGCTTATGCAGGAGTAAAAGATGCCATCGTACAATGGTGGTACGGACACAATGCCGTAGCCTTCGTTCTTACGACTCCGGTACTTGGTTTAATGTATTATTTCTTACCGAAAGCAGCAGACCGACCGGTATTCTCTTATAAATTATCGATCATTCACTTCTGGTCATTGATCTTCGTATACATCTGGGCAGGTCCTCACCACCTTCAGTATACCGCTCTTCCGGCCTGGGCTCAGGCTGTAGGAACAGGGTTCTCGATCATGCTTATCGCACCGTCATGGGGAGGAATGCTGAACGGGCTTCTTACACTAAGAGGTGCCTGGGATAAAGTAAGGGAAAATCCTATTCTGAAATTCTTCGTGGTAGCGGTAACATGTTACGGAATGGCAACTTTCGAAGGTCCGCTTTTGGCAACGAAAAACATCAATAAAATAGGTCACTTTACCGATTGGGTAATTGGTCACGTACACTTAGGAGCACTTGGATGGAACGGTTTCATGGCATTCGGGGTAATCTATTATCTGATCCCGATTCTTTGGAGAACGAAAATATATTCCGTAAAATTAGCCAACTGGCATTTCTGGTTAGGTACCTTGGGGATCATTTTCTATGCGGTACCGATGTATATTTCAGGTTTCACGCAAGGGCTGATGTGGAAGCAGTTTAACCCGGACGGAACTTTGGTTTGGAAAAACTGGTTGGATACTGTAACGGCAATCATTCCTTACTTTAAAATGAGATTCGTAGGAGGACTGTTCTATCTTTCAGGAGCTATCCTGATGGTGGTAAACCTTGTAGCCACGGTAAGAAAAGGATCATTCCAAAAAGATGTACCTGCAGAAGCACCGGCTTTAGCAAATATCAGCGGAAAACGTAAAGAAGGTGAAGGAACTCACCTTTGGCTGGAAAGAACTCCGGTACTTATGGGTATCTTGTCTTTATTGACGATCTCAATCGGTAGTATGGTGGAAATTATCCCTACGCTTTCCCTTAAGAAAAGTGTACCGACCATTTCAGCAGTAAAACCTTATTCTCCGCTTGAACTGGAAGGTAGAGATATTTATATCAGAGAAGGATGTAATGCATGCCACTCACAGATGGTAAGACCGTTCAGAGACGAGATCGTAAGATTCAACGGTAAAAACGGACAGTATTCCAAAGCAGGGGAATTCGTTTACGACAGACCTTTCCTTTGGGGATCAAAAAGAACCGGACCGGATTTGCATAGAGAAGGTGGTAAAAACCCAAGTTCTTGGCATTACAAGCACATGTATAACCCGAGATCAACTTCCGCAGGTTCCATCATGCCTCGTTACCCTTGGCTGATCGCTACCGACCTGGACCGATCTAAGATGGTAGACAAGATGAAGCTGATGAAGAGCGCTTTCGAAGTGCCTTATACCAAAGCTGAAATCGACTCTGCCAACTCATGGGCTAACAACCAGGCTTCAAAAATCGTAAGAGACATTATGTCTGAAGCGCCGGATTTGAAGAAGGCTTATGCACAAAAACCTAAAGGAGAACTGGAGAAAAAAGAAGTGGTAGCACTGATCTCTTATCTTCAGAGATTAGGAACGGATATTAAGACCACTGAAATTAAAACAGCAAGTAATAACTAATATTAAAGGTTCACATCATGATCCCGCAGAATTTTAAAGACATCTTATCCAATACTGACAATGCTGGTTTTTACCAGACCTTGGCTCTGATTTTCTTTCTTCTGTTCTTCATTTCTTTGGTAATCTATGTTTTTAGCAAGCCTAAAAAATATTACAAGGAAGAAGAGGAAGCACCTCTGCAGGATGATCAGGATGACGATTTTAATCTAAAAAATTAAATTTATTATGAAACAAAGAACACCGGTTGTTATCAACATACTCATCATAATCGTACTTTTAACTATTTTTTATTATCTGTTTGTACAAAGTTATGCGTTCTTGAGTTCTCCTTATTTCTGGGGAACGGTAATCATTGCCGGGATTCTGGCTTATATCCACGGAGCGATCGGGGATCTTGTTGAAAACAACAAGTTCAAGAAGTTATCTCCTGAGGAAAAGGCAGCGTATCTGGCTGAGAAAAAAGTACCTTATTTCAAGAGATTATACAACGCAGCATTCAAGAAGCAATCTGCCGCTGAAGAGAAGGATATCCTTATCGACCATGGTTTCGACGGGATCATGGAATTGGATAACCAATTGCCGAAATGGTGGGTAGGCCTTTTCTACTTTGGGACCGCTTTTTGTATTCTGTACGTAGCAGCCTACTCTTTCACTGATTTTGCGCACCCGATCAACGAGTACGAGCAGGAATATAAAGAGCAGATTGCAGCAATTGAAATATATACTAAGACTCAGCCTCCTGTAACAATTGAAACCGCTAAATATTCAGCAGATAATATTGCAGAAGGGAAAGAATTGTTTAAAACCAACTGTGCCTCTTGTCACAAGGAAGATGGTGGTGGCGGTATCGGACCGAACCTTACCGACAAATACTGGATCAACCAGCCGGAGAAAACGTTGTTTAAAAACGTTTTCCACATGGACTGGAACGGTTCTCCTAACAATCCTGCGATGAGAGCGTTCGGTAAAAACGGAGAGGTTTCGGGAGCTGAAATTGAAAAAATTGCAGCATATGTATACCACATCAACCAGGAACTACCTCCGGTAACAGAAGCTCAGGGCGGTGCAGCTCCTCAGGGAACTGAAGCGCATTGGGAAAAAGAATAATTTTAAATAAAAATTAAGCATATGAGAAACATAATTTGTTATTAGATTAAAAAATAGTAACGAATTATGTTTTTCTTTTTTTAAATACTATTACAAATGTCAAACATAGAAGAAACAGAAGCACGCGGCGGACAGGGCCAGGTTCTGGACCCTGAAACTTACAGAGATTCTATAGGCACGATGGACCAGTCCGGGAAAAGAAAATGGGTGTATCCCAGAAAACCCAGAGGGAAATTTACCAACTATAGACATGTTGTAAGCTATATTTTATTATTGATTTATTTTGCGGTTCCGTTTATTAAAATCAACGGCAATCCGCTGGTCTTATTTAATGTGATCGACAGGGAGTTCTTTATTTTCGGACAGCCTTTCTATCCTCAGGATTTTTTCATTCTTACTTTAGGAGCCATTGCTTCCCTGATATTCATTATTGTATTTACGATTGCTTTCGGTAGAATTTTCTGCGGGTGGATCTGCCCTCAGACAATTTTCCTAGAAATGATCTTCCGTAAGATAGAATATGCAATTGAAGGAGACCGGAACAAGCAGATGAAGCTGGACCGCCAGGAATGGAACACGGAGAAGATCTGGAAAAGAGGCCTGAAATGGACCATTTACCTTTTTATTTCATTAATCATTACCCACTTTATGTTTATGTATATCGTGGGCTATAAAGAAGTCATCAGGATTGTTTCGGAAGGACCGTTTGCCCATCCTACCAATTTTATTGTGATGATCCTTCTTACGGCAGCTTTTTATTTTGTATTTGCCTGGTTCAGAGAGCAGGTTTGTACTTTGGTCTGTCCATACGGAAGGTTACAGGGCGTACTCATCGATAAAGATACCGTCAATGTTTTCTACGATTTCAAAAGAGGGGAAAACAGAGCAAAATGGAGAAAAGGAGAAGACCGAAAAGCTGCTGGAAAAGGCGACTGTATCGACTGTCACCAGTGCGTAGTGGTATGCCCTACCGGAATCGATATCAGAGACGGACAGCAGCTTGAATGTGTAAACTGTACCGCCTGTATCGATGCCTGTGATGAAGTGATGGAAAAAGTCGGCCTGCCGAAAGGGCTGATCCGATATGCTACCGAAAATGAAATTGAAAAGCAAACGGAATTCAAGTTTTCAGGAAGAATGAAAGGATTTGCCGTTATTCTTATCCTGTTAACCGGGTTTTTGGGCTATCTCTTATACAACAGAGGTGAGATGGAAGCCAAGTTCATTAAGCCTGCAGGAAGTACTTTCTTTGTGAGGGACGGAAATATTACCAATACGTACAATTATACTTTCCTCAATAAGACGAATGATAAGAAATTGGTGACCATTAAAGTGATTGAGCCGAAGCACGGCGAGGTCATTTACAGCGGATCAAGTAAAATTCCTGTAGAAAGAGACAAGATTACGAAAGGAACAGTGAATATCAGTTTCCCGGAAAGTGAGATGAATCTTTCCAAGCAGAATATCACGATCGGTGTCTACGATATGAAAGGCAAGCTGATCGATTCTTATCAGACCTATTTTGAAGGTCCTTTTAAATTACAGTTTTAACCATCAGAAGCCATCACGATCTAATCATAAATCGTGATGGCTTTTATAAGCAATAAAGAAAAGAGAAATGAAAAATTTTAGTTGGGGACATGGCGTATTCATCGCATTGGCAGCATTTATTATATTTATTTTGTCCATGCTGTTTCTTTTCCCGAACGGACAGAAAAATTCTGAAATGGTAACGGACAATTACTATGAAGAAGAGCTGAAATACCAGGATGTCATCGATGCTAAAAAAAGAGCAGACGAACTGCAGGAAAAGCCGGTATACAGCCAGGATAAAGCCGGCATTAAGATTACTTTCCCACAGGATTACAATAACTCCAATACCACCGCAAAATTCGTACTGAACAGAACCGACGATCAGAATCTCGACGTTCACAAAGCCGTACAGCTGGATGCGAACCGATCTTTCATCATTCCTGCACAGGTATTGAAGATGGGAAATTATACTTTACGTTTAAGCTGGACCAAAGACAAGACCGATTACCGACTGGATTATGATGTAATATGGAAATAGCCCTTATCATATCGGCCATCGGACTGGGTTTCGCCTCCGGATTCCACTGTATTGGAATGTGTGGGCCTATTGCTTTGTCAATGGGATTAACAAAAAAGCAGGCCACGAATTATTACCTTCAGAACCTGACCTATCAGTTTGGAAGGATTTTTACTTATTCCCTTTTAGGAGCGATCCTGGGAATCATCGGTGAAGGTTTTGAGATGGCTGGCTTTCAGAAATACCTTACGATTGCCGTTGGCGTTCTTTTGATTGTGATGGCAATTTTTTCTTTCGGGGGAAAAGATTTTGCTTCAAAGATTCCTTTTATCTCTAAATTCTTATTTAAAGTAAAATCAAATCTCGGAAGGCTGCTGCAAAAAGCGGATTACCGTTCAAGATTTACCACAGGTATATTAAACGGATTTTTGCCTTGCGGAATGGTCTATATGGCTTTAACAGCGAGTCTGGCAAGCGGAGGAATATGGCAGGGCGCTTCTTATATGGCTTTATTTGGATTGGGTACCCTTCCGTTTATGTTTACCGTCGTTTTGGTCGGAAACCTGATGAATCAAACCTTCAGAATAAAAGTTCTGAAAGTGATTCCGGTTGTCATGATTATTTTAGGAGGATTATTTATTGTGCGAGGTTTAGAATTAGGCATTCCCTACATTTCACCAAGAGCCGAAGCCATGACGATCTCTAAAGATAATCAAGGAGACTGCCATCTGCCGGGAGATCATAGCTCGCATGAGCACAGCAAGGTGAATTGCCATTAGATCCTTCAAATATAATTTAACGTGAGTTCGGCTTAAGCAGCAATCAATCTATCTTCATCAATAATGTCGGAATTGGTGTTAATAGAAGGTTTTTTATCAAAGAAGGAATAAGCAGCTAAAGCGGAGAGAATATTGAGAACAA